>JAEEYQ010000043.1 GCA_016288215.1 Lentisphaeria bacterium
AATGTCGGTTGCGAAACGGACGGCGGCATCGCCGAAACCGTCATAACTTCTTGGTGCGAAATTGTTTGCGGCAAAATCTGCAGCGGAGTCGGAGCCGAGACGAATGTCGGTTGCGAAACGGACGGCGGCATCGCCGAAACCGTCATAACTTCTTGGTGCGAAATTGTTTGCGGCAAAATCTGCAGCGGAGTCGGAGCCGAGACCAAAGCAGGCTGGCCGACTGGCGCTTGTGAAACAGCCGCAACAGCACACAGCGCAACGTCTGGCATGAGAATCAATTGGGGCATGCCAGCCGAAAGGAGAGCGGGCATGGCGGAAACCGTCTTTCCGCGCTCAACCGCCAAACTCTTAATTGGAGTCTCAACAGCTTGGAGGACAACAGGTTGAGATGAAACAGCAAGGCCTGCAGGCTCCGTCTGGACATCCGGCTTTACCGCCATGGAATGAACAGAGAACACCTTTTCATCCGAGGCCAATTCAAACTGAAGCGGTTCATCCTTGCGAACCAAGGGTTGATTCATCGTCACGACCCCATCCGTTGGCGTATCGGTAACCCAAGTCAGCGGAAGGGATTGCGGAGTCATGGGCAAGGGCTGGACCGAGACGTATTCCGCAATCGGATTCTCTTTTTCAAACTCTTGTGGGACAGAAAGTTCCACAATATGAGGAGCAACTTCGTTCCTCACAGTCAAACGCGGGGTCTCCCCTAGAATCGGCATCGGCAACGGCATTGCCTTCAATGTCTGATCCATGGGACCCCCAATGGGCCGAGTCTCCAGAGAGACAGGTCTATTCCATTGGGGCACAATGACATACAGTGACGGTGACGACTGCGGCGCCTCGCGCACGACAATCGACTCCGACCTTGGCTTTGAAATCTCCACATTCAGAGGAAGGACGGGGGTGGTCGTCGCCGCCATGGTCTCCTTCGGAATATCCATGGAATACGCCGCTTCCGCCATCGGTCCCGCCATGGGGGCCATCACTGTATACTGTACTGTATCACTCTGCGGTGCAACAAGGTATAAAGCCTCGCTCAGCCGAGCAATAGAGGTTGCCACCCATTCCTGAGACTCCAGAGGATAGGAATCCGTCTCATACCCAATCGCCGTCTGCGTCGCCACTTCCGGAGTCACTGCAATCGAGACTTGACGATCCAGCGGAACAATGATTTGCGCTGTTTCGAGAGGAATCGCATTCGCCTTCGGCTCATTTCCCAAGCCGGCCATGGGGATGGGAACGAACTCCTGCGCACCCTGCTGCGCCGAAATCACCGATGTCTGCGGAAACGCGGGTGGCTGAAGAACAATCTGCTGGATCTCGTCCTGACGGATGCTGACCTGGATGGGGGCCGCTGCCGAAGGCGCCACCATGGCAAAGTCAGAGTGTGTCACGGAAACCGTGATGGGGGCATCCATCGGCTGCAAGACAACTGCTTGTGGCAGGATGAACGTCTCAACTCGGTATTGCATTGGAATCGGTTGCGGGGCAATGGGTTGCGCAGCAAACCCTTGAGCAACCCCGTGGTCATTTGGCATCACCTGCGGTGCAACAGGCTGATATGCAACGGGTTGTGCCGTTTCTCCTGGCGTCGCCACGGGTTGAGCGACAACGCCCTGTGCTGTCTCCCTTGGCATCGCAATGGGTTGAGCGACAACGGCTTGCACCATCTCTCTTGGCATCGCAATGGGTTGAGCGACAACGGGTTGTGCCGCAACTGGCGGTGATGTAACAGACTGAGAAGCAACGGTTTGCGGCACCATGATCGGTGTTGTAACCGCATGTTCTGCAACGGGTTGTGCCACAACGGCAGACCGGTCAATCGATTGAGCTGCTGTAGTTTGAAGCGCTACGTGTCGAGCCAATACCTCTTGCGGAGCAATCGGTTGCCCTTCAACCGCTGGCATCATAACGGGCTGCGGCACCACCGACTGTGACACCTCCGTTTGCGGGGCAACAGGTTGCGCTGTAATCACTTGCGGGGCGAAAGCTTGCGCTGTAATCACTTGCGGAGCAACAGGCTGCGACGCAACTTCTTGCGGGGCAATGGGTTGTGCCATAACCTTCTGCGATGCAACAGGTTGAGCTGTTACTGATGGTGGCGCAACCGGTTGACCCATTGTCACTTGTGGCGTAACAGGTTCTTCCGCAACTATTTGTGGGGCAACAGGCTGTGACGCAACTGGCTGAGCCGTTACCGTCTGCGGAGCTGCAGGCTGTGCTGTAAGCATCTGCGGGGCAACAGGTTGCGTCGTCACCATCTGCGATGCAACTTCTTGCGGAGCAACGGGTTGTGCCGTAATCACTTGTGGAGCTACGAGCTGTGCTGTAACCGCCTGCGGGGCAACGGGTTGCGACGCAACTTTCTGTGGAGCAACGGGTTGTGCCGTAACCGTCTGCGGAGCAACGGGCTGTGACGTAACCGTCTGCGATGCAACAGGTTGCGATGCAACTTCTTGCGGGGTAACGGGCTGCGTATTCACCACTTGTGCTGCAACAGGCTGAGTTACAACAGTCTGCGAGGCAAAGGATTCTGTAGCAACTGCTTGTGGGGTAATAGGCTGAGCTGCGACAGGTTGCGCTGTTACTGCTTGCGGCGTTACATCATGAATTGAAACAACTTGCGGCGAAACAGGCTGTGACACAACAGCCTGGGGAGCAATGGGTTCTTTCGCAACTATTTGAGGAGCAACGGGTTGTGCCGTAATCACTTGTGGAGCTACGAGCTGTGCTGTAACCGCCTGCGGGGCAACAGGCTGTGCTGTAAGTATCTGCGGGGCAACGGGTTGTGTGCTTACCACTTGCGGTGCAACGGGTTCTGCCGCAACTGCTTGCTGCGCAACGGGTTGTGCCGTAACAGCTGGTGGCACAATGGTCTTAGCTGTAACCGATTGAGGCTTGACATCATAAATTGGAACCGTTTGCGGGGCAAAAGATTGTGTCGTCACCATCTGCGACGCAACTTCTTGCGGAGCAACGAGTTGGGCCGTAACTGCCTGCGGGGCAACCGGTTGGGCTGCAATCACTTGCGGGGCAACAGGCTGTGCAGTTACCGATTGTGGCGTAACGGGTTGAGCCGTAATCGTCTGCAGAGCAACGGGTTGGGCCGTAACTGCCTGCGGTGTAACAGGTTGAGCTGCAATCACTTGCGGGGCAACAGGCTGTGCAATTACCGATTGTGGCGCAACGGATTCTTCCGCAACTTCTTGCGGAGCAACTGGCTGAGTCGTAACTTCTGGTGGGGCAACAGGCTGTGCCGTTACCGCCTGCGGAGCTACTGGCTGTGCTATTATTGATGGTGGCGTAACAGGTTGACCCATTGACGCTTGCGGCGTAGCGGGTTCTGCCACAACTTTTTGCGGAGCAACGGGTTGGGCCGTAACAGCTGGTGGTACAACGGTCTGAGCTGCAACCACTTGAGACGCCATATCACGAAGTTGAACCGTTTGTGCCGCTATTTCTTGCAGCGTAACGGGTTGTGCAACCATCGCTTGTGGCGCAACCGTCTGTGACGCAACTGCTTGCGGAACAACGGATTGAGCCGCAACTTCCTGCGGGGCAACGGGTTGTGACGGAGCCGGCGGTTCGGGCACAGTTTGTTTTGCAATTTCCTGCGGGACAAAAACTTGCGAAGACACCGTCAATGCCGACGCATCATAATCCACAAATAACTGCGGAGCAACGACTTGCAACGAGAAAAACACAGTGGGAGCCCATACCGTCTGCACGGCCAAGGTCGCCAAGGTCGTTTTCGGAAGCTCCGTGGTCTTCACGTGGAGGGCAACTGCATTCGACCGCAACGGCAAGGGCTTCACGCTCACGGCCACTGATGCGGTTGCAACGGCGCGGCTCGGCGTCATCACAACCGCCGTTCCGTTTTTCGTGCCCTCCCCTGTCGTTTCCCTATTATATATATGGTATAGGGAAGTGGCCCCTGACGGACGCTTTTCCGCTGTCACCTCCCCATGGGGAAGGATTGTCTGAGACATCACTGCCGCCGGTGCCGCCGCTGAAAAATCCGCCTGGGGAATGAAGGTGCTTGAAACCGTCTCCCCCTGCGAAACCGTCTCTCCCGCCACGGAGCAGGAGACCGCCGACGGCGTCATCGCCAATTTGGAGAAGACCATGACATGGTTCATGAGATCCCTATTCCAAAGGGGCGCCGATGCCATGTGCGTTGCAACTCCCGTTGAGTCAACAAGATGCGTCTTTTCATCCGAAGCTGGAAGCGAGACGCTCATCGACGCAGGCTCGTCGGACTGCTCCATCAAAGCCGTGAAACGCGCCACGCTCTCGGCAGAAATGTCCCTGGCCACCGCCGTCAGCGGAGCCATCGTCCATTCCAAGGAGGGGCACTCCAAGGCCATGTCTAAGATGTCCGGTTCAAATCGAATCATCATCCTCACCAACCAGAGAGAGTTGCGGATGCAAATCCTCCAGTTCCTTCTCCGCGTTTTCCGCCTCGATGCGCTTTTCCTCCTCCAGCCACGCATCTTTATGGGAGTCCAGCTTCATGGTGTTCTTGGTGGCCTTCAACCAATTCTTCTGGGCGTCCTCCAGGGCCTGATGGGCCTGAATGACACGGTTTTCCGCCTGGCTCACCATTTCGGCCAACGCCAAGTGCTGCCGTTCCAGGTCCGCAAGGGCCTCCTTCATTTTGTCAATCTGCTCTCGCTTCACGATGACATGGATGACCGTCGCATAGAGCCGCTCCTTCCTTTCGGGGAGCTCCCGGTCGAACGTCTCCTGCCGTCGCTTCGCCTCGTCCCGTGCCGTCTCCGCCGTCTGGATGTCCTGCCGCGCGCGGTTCACCTGCTGCGCCATTTCATCCTCGCGCTTCCGCCGAATGTCCAATAAAGGTTCAAGAACATAGTTCGCCATTATTCGACAACCGCCTTCAGTTTTGTCAAGACCTCGTCAAAGGGGACCTTCTCGAACAGGCCCTGACAAAGGAAATCGTTGATTTGCTTGTTCTTAGCAATTGCCTCGTCGGCTGCCGCATCGCTGCCCTGCTTGTATTCGCCGATTTGCAGAAGCATCTCGATCTCCGCATATTTGGCCAGTAGCTTGCGAACCCGGCTCGCCGCCTGCGCATGCTCTTTGGAGACGATGGCGGGCATGCATCGGGAGACCGAGGCCATGACATCAATGGCGGGATAGTGGTTCTTCTGGGCCAGCTTGCGGGACAGAATGATATGACCGTCCAAGATGGAGCGAGTTTCGTCCGCGATGGGCTCAGTCATGTCATCGCCTTCAACAAGAACTGTATAAAGTGCTGTGATGGAACCCTTTGCGGAATTTCCCGCCCGTTCCATCAATTTCGGCAATTCGGAGAAGACGGACGGGGGGAAGCCCCGTCGGGTCGGCGGTTCGCCAGCGGCCAGGCCGATTTCCCGCTGGGCACGGCCGAAGCGAGTGACGGAGTCCATCAGCAGGAGCACCTTCTTGCCATTGTCGCGGAAATACTCCGCAATGGCCGTCGCCACGTAGGCGGACTTCAGCCGTTCCATGCTGGAGCGGTCGGAGGTGGAACAGACGACGACGGATTTCCGCATGCCTTCCTCCCCCAAATCCCGTTCGATGAACTCGCGGACTTCACGGCCACGTTCACCGATGAGGGCCAGCACCGTGACTTCCGCCTGCGTGTTGCGGACAATCTGCGCCATCAGCGTACTTTTGCCGCCGCCTGCGGCCGCGAAGATGCCCAGACGCTGCCCTTCGCCGCAGGTCAGCATGCTGTCGATGGCACGCACCCCAAGGGGAAGCGGGGTAGATATCACCCGTCGTTCCAAGGGGTTAGGTGGATCCGCAAACACGGGGTAGTAGGTTTCGGGATAGAAGACGCCCTTCGTGTCCGTGTCGATGGGGCGGCCCAGGCCGTCCACCACGTGCCCCAGCAGATCGGGGCCAACACCCACCCGATGAACGCGATGGGTGGGAATCACTTCCGTCAGCGTGGAGATGCCCTGCATCTGCCCCAGAGCGGTCAGCAGGACCTCGCCTTTGGAAAAGCCGACCACCTCCGCCAGAAGCTCCGTGTCCTCCCATGCATTGCGCAGGATGCAGATTTCACCGACCTTCACGCCGGGGACGCTGGCATGCACAATAGTCCCTATGACCTGCAGCACCTTGCCTTTGACCTCATAAGGCTGCACGTCATCCAGCGCCTGCATCAGCGTGTTGGCGATATAGTCTAATCTACCCGACTTGCTCATGATTGGTTAAAGCATTTTCGAAGGGCCTTCTCGATGGCGGAAAGCTGAACGTCCAGCGAGGCGTCCACATTTCCCGCGTCGGTTTCCAAGATGCAGGCGACGCCCTTGAGTTTGGGGTCCTCCTGCAGATTGATGTAATTAACTCCCGGATAATGGGATAGGATATCGTTCAACCGCGCTTTCACGTTGTCCATTTGCTCCAGGCTGACCTTCAGCGTAATCTGCTGCTGATTGCGGACAACGGCCTGCATGGCCTTCAGCACCACCTGCACCATCAGCTCGCGGTCGCCAATTTCCGCGACGCATTTCTTCAGCGCCGTCAGAACCAGCTCCACAATCCGGTTCTCCATCTTGTTCAGATAGTCGATGGACTTCTCCACCTGCTCCAGCTTCTGGATGGCGATTTCGCCTTTGCCCTCGTCCAGCCCCTTCTCGAGGCCCAGCTGGCGCTGACGCTCAAACTCTTCCTGCGCCTTCCGACGGATGTCGTCCGCCTCCGCTTGGGCGGCCGTCATCAGCTCCATGGCATCCGAGACGGCCTTGACTTGGGCACGCCGAATCAGACGTCCCGTCGTCTCGATTTGAAGATTTCCCTGTTTGACAATCAACATATTCAAGCGCCTATCAATCCGCGGTGATGAAGTGCGTCAAGGAGGTCGAAGGAGGTCTGTGCGTCGGCAGTCCATGGAACGGACGTGACCGCATCGATCTCCTCCGGAGGAAACCGCAGCCGCCACCGTCGTAGGACCGCAGGGGCGAAGGCCGCGAACATGGCCAGCAGCAGGCCGTAGCCATGGCGACGAAGCTGTTGCGGCGTCAGCGCGGACTTGTCCGTCACCGACGCGTTCAGAGGCTCCTGCCACTTCTGGAACGCCTTGGCCTGCCGAAGCACATCCGGATAGCAGTGGGGCATGGCCTGACGCAGCGCCTGCAGGATAGAGCCTTTCAGCGTGACGCGAAGAATCGGACAATAGGCCAAGACTCCCAGCCAGTCGGCCAGACGTCGAGTCTGCTCCATGGACAGAAGCAGATAGTCCGCCAACGGCGATGATGGAAAGTCAACGGGCGGCGTCTGCCACTGACGCTCCGCCAAGGGCTTCAAACGAAGCCATGCCGCCGGGGAGGCCTTGACTCGGTCTGGAGGGAACGGGCCAAACAGCGCCGCCACTCGAGACTCCTCCGCCATGTCCAGAGGATTCCCGCAGAACCGCAGCCGCCGAAGCAGGCCGTCCATGTTCTCCGAACCCGTCATCACCTTGCCGCCGTCTTCTGCGGCTCCTGACGGCCCTTGCCGCCCACAAGCCGGATAATGACCAGAACCAGAACCACCGCCAAAAGCACCGCCAACGTGGCGTTCGCCGTCACCAGAATCCGAATGGTCTGGGCATTGAGCTGCAGTTTTTGCTTTGGCGGCGCGGCAAGCTGTTCACGAGGGGCCACAATGACCTTGAACAGCGTGACCGTGATCTTATCGTAGTCCACGCCCTCGATGGCGTTCTTGACCAGATTCTTGATCTCCGGAATGTGATCCTCCAGGTCACAGTCGCTCCGATGGCGGACGGCCACCGCCGCGGACGACGGCAAAATGTTCTTCGCGAAGGGGTCGTTGTTCGGCAGCACAATATGGACACGGGCGGAAATGACGCCGTCGATTTCCGAAATGGTGTGGGCCAGATCCTGCGCCAGCGCGTCCATGAAGCGAATGCGCTCCTCCGTGGGAGAGGAGACCATGCCGGTCTTCTTGAAGACGTCTCCCACTCCATGATAAAGCTGTTGGGGGAGGCCATTCTGCTGGCAGATTTCCACCGCTTTGGCGAAATCGCTCTGATTGACCAACAGCTTCCAGGTGTTCTCCTCTCCAGCCACCTTCTGGCAGGAGAGGTTGTTTTCCTGCAAAGCGGCCATGATGGGGTTGGCCTGCTGCTCCTCCAGAGAGTTGAACAGCACGACGGTCTGGTCGCAGCTGTTGAGGAGAAGCGCGCAAAGCACTACAAATAATGGAGTTATGATTCGTCTCATGAGCGCAAGAAAATTACTGGTTTTTGAACAGGGTCTGGATGGCCTGGCTGCCGCGGTCAATGACTTTGGTGACCAGTTCCTGCTGGATGGAAAGATTGGCGACCTGATACTGGAGCTCCATCAACTCCGTCAGGGAAAGGGTCTTGGACTTGCTGGTCTCCACCATGTCGTGGAGTTTGCCATAGGTCTCGAACTGTCGGGCCTCCGCTGCGCGGAAAGCCTGTCCCACCCGATCCGCAAAGGGGATGGGCGTGGGAGTTGGCGGCTGCACAATCTGGTTCTCCGGCCGGATGTCCGCCGTCGCCATGACCTGGTTGAATTTCTCGACCAGGGCGGCGTCAGGGCCCTTTGCGGCCGTCGCGGCCTCCGTCGCCTGAGCGGACGGTGCCGACATGGCAGCTCGAATTGCTTCTACAATGAAATCGTTCATGGGATTTCGCCGTTGGTTTTACATACTCTCAAGCATGCTCTTGGACAGATTGGCGGCATTGTCGTCGCCGTCCTGCAACTCCCACAGGACCGGCTTCGCCTCCTCGCCACGCTGCAACTGAATCAAGGCCATGCAACGGAATGCCTTCAGCATCCGGCTGTCCGGATGCCGAGGCAGGGCTTCGCCATCGATGAACTCCAAGGCCACCTTGCCTTGGAACTGGGAGAGGCACAGAATCACCTTCGCCACGTCCACGGACTCGTGGCCGGGGCGATACTGCTCCAAGGCCATCAGAATCTTCATCGCGCTTTTGAAGCGATTCTGACCAATGGCCATGAGAGCGGTCTCCAGCAACAGCTGTACCTCTTCCGTGGTCAGTTCAAGCATAATGACTTAGCGCAGGTTGGAAACAATGCTCTTCAACGCATCCGACATGTTCTTCTGCATGTTGGTGGACGTGGTCAGAGCCAGGTTCCAGGACTGCAGGTCATACTGCAGCTGCTGCAGGTTGGCCTGAACATCCGGATCCTTCATGTAGTTCTCCAGAGAGTCCTCCACACGATGCTCCATGTTCTGGGTGGCGATGATCAGGGCCAGATAGACATCGTCCAGGTGCAACACCTTGTTGTAGGTGCCGCTGTAATAGGGGTTGTGGTAGGCAGGGCTGTTCTGCAGTCTGTCGGCAACGTAGGCATCCACAAGTTTACTGGTAACGGACATTGTTCTTGCTCCTTGTTCCTTTTGGGTTGGCTTTGTGCAACGTGCACGCTTAAAATACAATTGACAAACGAAAAACTAAAATCCTAAAAACTCAACAACTCAAAAACAACATTTTTTGGTTTTGGCTACCTCCTTTTCGGCCGCGCCGTTTCCCGAAGAGAAACCGACGCAACGATCAACGGCTAAAAATGTTGTACTAACAAACTTAATACTTTATATGTATTCTGCTCCTTTGCAAATAAGCAACGGATTTTATTGGCGATTATTTCCTTCTTGCCCCTTCCATTTTCATAGACGGGCAGTCTTGAATCTTCCTCTGAAACCTCCAGTTCCTAACTCCAAAATCACGAATTGCTACTTCCGAATTGACAATTTGATCAGCTTTCTGGCGGTGTCCACCGCATCCAGAAGAAGCTGTGCGGCGGCGAAATCGCTTTGGGCCATGCCCTCGTCGACGGCGGCCTGAGTCCGCTTCTTCAGAAGCAGCAGGGTGCGGTCGTATTTCTTCGCATAGACCTCGGTGTTTACGCCGGCTAAATTATGCTCCATGTCAAGGAGCTTCAGCTCGGATTTTCCGCCTTCCATGTTCAGGGCCTCCAAATCAGCTGTTCATTGTCGTTGCTCAAGGTCACTTCCGTCAGAGAGATATCCTTGATGGTATATCCCCCCACGACGCTGCCCATGCCCATGCGCTGTCCATCCGCCAAAATCACATAGGGAATGGGATGGACGGCGATTCCGATGATGGGAAGCTGTCGAGGCCGCATGTCCTCAGCGGCTCCGTCCTCCGTGGCGGTGGCGGGACTGCGCCACTTGACCATGTTGCTCAGCTTTGCGTTATCAGGGAAATAATGCACGGCTTCGGCGAGGAAGGCGATGAAAGTCTCCCTGTCGCTTTCGGGGACAAAGCCCGTGAACTGCAGTTCGCCCGGCAGGATCTCGATGCCCACATCATGGAAGCCGGTCTGCTTCAACGCCTCCCGCAGCCGCGCCGCCATGGCGTCCGCATAGACGACTTCGCTCTTCAGGCCGGCCAGCCGAGGCACATCGTGGCGGATGTTCTCCACGATGGTCTTCCATTCCTCTTCGCTTTCCGTCATGCCCGTGATTTCCGCGATGCGGTCATGGAGACTGACCAGCTTCAGCCGCTCCTCGGCGAGGCCCCAAATCAGCCCCTTCACGGAACGGGCCAGCGTCTCATCGTCCGTCAGCTCGCAGGTGATGTAGGGAGCTTCATAGCGGATGGCCTGCTCGATGAGAATCCGTTGGGACACGGTGGGCAGATTGCCGGAGATCCGGCGAATGTCGCCTTTCTCATCTTCCTCCATATCAAGATGATAGGCAATCACCTTAGCCCGCAGCTCATCTTGGTTCCGCTTCTGGACGTCCACCGGCTCCTCCTGTATAACCTCCTTCGGCTGCGCCTTGCTCCAGACGTATTTTCCCGTCACCCACATGGCGACAGCGCAACCCAACAGCAGAATTCCCCACAGCAGGATGGCCAGCTTTTTGCGCCGCGCCGCCCGCTTTTTGCTTTGAAGTTCGTCCAGTTTCTCCAGCTGTTCTCTGGACAGAGGGGCGTCCTCCTCCGCTGCAGTCGCCGTCGGCGCTTTCGAAGTCTCGGCGGCCTCCGTCGCTGGCGTTGCCTTCTCGTCGGCCTTCGGTGCCGCGGTTTCGGCTGGCGCGGCCGTCTTGTCGGCCAGAAGCACATCCAGGGGAATCCATTTCATCGGCGGCCAGACTTTGTCGGAATCCCCTACGGCGCAACGGGTTGAGCCGATGGTCAGGATGGTGTAGTCCGTCATCGACGTCGACTGGCCAACGACAAGGGGCTCCTCGCCCATGAAGATTTGCTCCGCCTGGGCGGTCACCATAACATTGTCGTCCTGCAGCAGCAGTTCGGCGGCCAGCGAGGGCGCCATGGCGTCCACAAGGGCCACGTCGCAGGACGCGTCGGTGCCAATGCGCAGGGCGATGCCGGCATCCAGTTCCAGCTCGGCGCCCTCCTGAGGGCCAGTTAGTATTTTAAGTATCTTAGGCATAATTTGTTACGAAACTCTTCCCAATGGCTGTATATTGATCTCCTTGGAAAGCTCCTGATAGGAGAGGACCGGAAGCTCGGCATACTCCGACTCGATGATTTTCCGCAGATAGCGTCGGATGTCCACCGAAACCAGCAGCACGGGCTTCATCTTCAGTTTCCGCAGGTCGCCCACCGTGGCCTTGATGTTCTCCATCAGTTTGCGGACCTGGCTGGGTTCCATGGCCAGATAGCTGCCGCCGGAGGTCTGGCGGATGGCCTTGCGAATCTTCTCCTCCAGGGCGGGATCCAGCAGATAGGCGGCCAGCAGATTCTGCCCGCCGGAGTATTTGTAGCTGATGTAGCGGGAGAGGGAGCTGCGGGCGTATTCCACCAGCAGGACTGTGTCCTTCTCCTTCTGTCCCCATTCGATGAGGCACTGCATGATGCATTTCAAGTCGCGGACGGAAATGCCTTCGGCGACCAGCCGCTGCAAAACGTCCGTCAGCTTCTGCAAAGGCAGAACCCGCATGACCTCGCGGACGATCTCCGGACAGGTCTTCTCCAGATGGTCCAGCAGCAATTTGGTCTCCTGCAGGCTGATGAACTCTCCGGCGTACTTCCGCAGGACATGGGAGAGGTGATAGGTGAGGACCCGATCGACTTTCATGAAGCCCACGCCAGCCTGCTCAAGAATCTCCGCGCGGTCCTCATCCACCCAAATGGTGTCAAAGCCGGGCAGGAAAGCTTTGTCCTTCTCGCAGGGGACGCCCATGACATCCAGATTCTCCGCCTGCTCCGTGACGAAGATCTTGCCCAAACGCAGCTGCCCTTCGGACACGGGAACTTCATGGACCAGAATCCGATAGCGTCCATCGGTGAGGTTTTCATTGAGCCGCAGGTTGATGCCGGGGAAGGGAACGCCCAAGTCATGATAGAGGGCCCGCCGCACCGACATGATCTCTTCGTTAAGCGCATTGTAAGTAAATGCGCTGCGGACACTTGCGTCGATATCCACCATCAGGGGGACCACCAGGGAGAAGTCGTCTCCCTCCTTCTGCGGCTGGTTCTTGGGCTTCGGCCGCTCCGTGTCCACGGAGGAGACGGCGGCCTTGGTCTGAAGGGGATCCTCCGCCGCCTGATCCTCCGCGGCCTCCTTGCGCTTCTTCATGACCATCAAGCTGTAGGAGACCAGACCGGTCAGGGCGGCCAGACAGAAGAACTGTAGTTTCGGGAAGCCAGGAATCAGGCCAATGAAGACCAACATGACGGCGCCGAGCATGATGGACTTGGGCTGCGCGAAGAACTGGTTGATGATGTCAATGCCCAGGGGCTTGGAGTTGTCCGAACCGACGCGGGTGACGATGACACCGGAGGTGATGGAGACCAGCAGCGCGGGAATCTGGGAGACCAGGCCGTCACCGACGGTCAGGATGGCATAGGTCTGAATGGCCTTGCCGGCGGGCATCCCCTTCATGAGCATGCCGATGCAGAAGCCGCCGATGATGTTGATGGCCGTGATGATCAGGCCCGCGATGGAGTCTCCTTTGACGAATTTCATGGCACCGTCCATGGCGCCGAAGAGCTGGCTTTCCGCGGTCAGTTCGGCACGGCTCTTACGGGCCTGCTCAATGTCGATGGCGCCGGCGCGCATGTCGGCGTCGATACTCATCTGCTTGCCGGGCATGGCGTCCAACGTGAATCGGGCGGCGACTTCGGAGACACGTTCCGAACCTTTGGAGATGACGACGAACTGGACGATGGTGATGATGAGGAAGATGACGGCGCCGACGACGAAGTTGCCGCCGACAACGAAGTTACCGAAAATGTAGATGATTTCGCCGGCGTTGGCCTTCAGGAGAATCAGTCGGGTGGTGGTCACGTTCAGGGCCAGTCGGAAAAGGGTGGTGAACAGCAGCATGCTGGGGAAGGTGGAGAAGGCCAGCGCCCGCGGCAGATAAAGGGAGAGCATCAGCATGACGGTGGAGATGCCGATGTTGACGGCGATGAGCAAGTCGACCACCGGCGTCGGCAGCGGAATGATGAGCAGGCCGACGATGGCCACGACCAAAGCCGCCAACGCAAAGTCGCCGAAACGGCTGATATTGGATGAAATGCTGGTTATGCTAGACATGTTTGTTCGTCAGATAGTGTTGCCACTTGGCGTTGGCCTCCGCCAGATGTCCCTGTGCCACAAGTGCCTGTCCCTCAAGCAGAACGCCTGCCCGCTGCATTTCCGGCGGGAAGGTGACGGCCGAAAGGACGTCCAAGGCCTTTTGTGGCTCCGCGTTCTGCAGATAGATACTGGCCAGGATGGCCGCGGCAACGGTGTTGTCGGGCTCCTGGTCATGGATCTCCTCGCAAAGGGCGGCGGCCTTGGCCGTCTGTCCGTGCTGCAGGAAGAGCCACGCCAGCATCAGCAGAACTTGTTTGTCATCAGGATCCATCATCTTGCGGTTCAGGATGTTCAGTTATCGACAATCATGGCGCGGTACCAATCCAAAAGCATCTTGTCCTCCAGAAGCTGCTGGAGAACCTGCGCGGCCTTGGAAGAGTGGTCGCCATGATTCTTCTTCAGATTGTCAAAGGCTTTTCGGAGAGCCTGCTGGAACTCCTGCGCGGAGCGCAGCGTGGGATTCTGGCAGGCGCTCTCCATGAAGTGCAGCAGTTCGGCCTCCACGGTGTTGAAATTGAAGACCTGGCGGATCTGCTCCGTCACCGCCGTGCCGGAGGGCAGCAGCGGCGCGGTCTCGTTCTGACGGACCGCCGCCTGCTGCGGCGTGTCGTCGAACTCCGTCGTCCGGACGTTCGTGTTGAAATGGATTGAATTGGTGACCCGGTTTTCCATCAGGCAAGTTTCCTGCTGGCCATTCCGGCCAGTTTCCAAAGACATTCAAAACGAAGCATCAACTCGGGAAGGCTCAATTCCCGCGCAGGCGTGGAGAGGAGGAACACGCCACCACTTCCCGACTTGTAGGCGGAATGGACGGCATAGGGCAGTCGCTGCTGCGGATGAACCATCTCCAGCAGCGCCTCCAGATTCTCCGTGGACTCCACCATGGGAAAGGCCATGGACATGAACAGGTGGTCGTCATGGTGCTCCAGCTGGAAGCGGAAGCCATTCTCCGCCTTGAAGCCGGCGACGCCACGGTCGTTGAGCTCAAACTGGGCCAGTCCCATTCGGGCCCCGAAGTCCCGTATCAACTGCTGCAGCCAAGCGGGCACCATGTCAACCTCCTTTCCTCTTATCCTCTATATCCTATATACCATATACTATATACAACCCGTCACAAGAGCACTCTCGCGGACTCGTCCGCCGTCTCCAGAGTGTCCTCCTCTTCGCGAATCAGCTCGTCCAGATACTCCTGAGCGCTGTCCACCATCCGCAGACGGCTATCCACATCAGGGAAACAGCGGAGGGACATGGAGCGGACAATGGCGGAGAACTCCCGCATGAAATCCATCTTCGGATAGAGCTTCTTCAGGCCCACCGCCGCCACAAAGGCCTCGATGACCGCCCCGTTCAGGAAGTTCTGCCGTGTCATGTCCAAAACCTGTCCCGTCATGGTCTCTCCGGACATCTGGAGAGACTCTCCGAATATGTGGCTCATCCGCCCCTCCAGCTTGTCAAAGCGCTCCAAGACGGTCTTGAGCACCTCGACGCTCTGCAGATCGACGATGATCCGCCGAAGCTCCTCCGGCTGGGTGGACGGCGTTGTCGCCGCCATGTCCACGGAGCAGGCAGCAATGAGAAAATCGATGGCGTCCCCCAATTTATCGGCCCCTTGGCTGGCCAGAAGGGACTTGAAGCAGGCTTGAGGGTCTTCGAAGCCGAGAATCTCGCCGCGGTACAAGTCCCGCTTGGCCTGCATCTCCTCCAGGCTTCCACCCTGCTCCTCCAGCAGCTCCGCCAAATTGACGCCCACACGGATTTCGGGGCCCTTGGTGCGTTCCAGCTCCATACGAGTCTGTCGCACCGTATTCATAAGCGCCTCATCCGCAGGACTTTCCGCAAGCGCCTCCTCCAAACACTCCAACATGGCGAACTGATGGGTCACATCCTCCGATGCATCGTTCAGCATGGAGAGAAGCTGCTGCTGCGAAACCATGCCCATGTTGCGCATCCGCCGCAGGATGCCCATGATGACATCCGAATTCGGCATGTCCCCCAATTTGTGGGCCCAGAAGCGGACACGGATGTTGAAACGATCCTCCGTCTTTCGCTTATCGCCGATCTCCCTGTCGCTCATGCTCTTGACTTCGGTCTCCTCGAACATGGAGGAAATCTCCTCCAGCGAGTCGGCCAGCATGGCCGACGGATCCGGCTGAGTCTCAATCTGGAAGCCCATGACCTCCCCACGCTCTACGCCCGCCGCCCCCGCGGAGGCGGTGGCGCCCTGCAGGGAGGGAGCGCCCTCCATGCTCATGGCTTGACGTATTGCATTGAAATCGATGGTCATTGTGCTAACTTATTGATATGTCACAGGAGCAGTAATGGAAACGGCAAACGAATATCATGTTGAAGACGGCGCTCTCCGCGTGGACGGAGAGCTGGATTTCCTCTATCGGCCCAGCGGCGTGATGGCCTTTTCAGGCACCCTGCGCGCCGGCGTGGTTCCCATGCGTCAGGGTTCCTGGAGGAACTGGCTGACGCGGCTATTCGATGCGGACCGCTTCATGCTCCGCCACGGAGTCATGAAGGGCACGCTATGGCTTGGACTGCAGGACTGCCCTTTCGTCACCGCCCTTCCCGCCGACAACCGAACGGTGACGGTGCGAAGCGAGTTCCTGCTGTTCGCGGAGCGGTCGCGTCGTCTGGCCGGCAAGCGGCTTCACCTCGTGCCAGGCTCCGTTCGCAACATATTCGCGCTGACGGAGTTGGACACGGCAGCCGCCGGCGCTCCGGCCTTTGTCTGCACGGCATCGCCCCTGCATGAGGCCCAGCTGGAGGAAGGGGAGACGCTTCACCTGTCGCCCAACGCCCTTGTCGCCTGGGGCGGCTGTCCGAAGCCCGCCGCCTTCTGCGCCAAGCTCCGTCTCCGCGACCTCTTCCTGCCACGGCTTCCCGATACCTTGTCATTGGATTTCAAGGGGCCCGGCTGGGTTCTCTTTCAAGGGAACATCCGTCCGGACAAAAAATCCGCGAAACGTCACTGATTGTCGCTCTTCTCCTTACGCTCTTGCTCGCGCAGTTCCTTCTGTCGCTTCAGGGCCTCGCGCCGCTCCCTGATGCGCTCCTTCTCCTCGCGGCGCCATTCCTCCTCCTCCGCCTTGCGGATCTCCTCCCGCTCCTGCTCATCCACATCCCGTTCGTGGTCCCGCCGCCGGAACTCGTCCTGAATGCGGCGTTCCAACTCCACGTCACGATGCTTCACGGAGGATTCCACCGGATCGCTGCTCAAATGGTTGAAGACCACCATGCGGGGCGACAGCAGGAACATGCGCTGCATCATGCTCTTGTCTTTGGCCACGCCGCCGAACAGCCAGCCAATCCACGGAATGGAGCGCAGGAATGGAATGCCCCACGCCTTCTCGATGACGGTCTCATGCATGTAGCCGCCAATCAGCAGGCTCTGCCCCTCCTGGACGCCCGCCTGGGTCTCCAGCGTGCTGTCGTGGGACATGGGCAGATCGTCCACCACCACGGTCTCGAAATCGCCGTCCTGAATCTGCAGCGTCATCCAAATCTCGTAGGACGGCGGCATGGGCATGCCCTCCTCCACTTCCTGACGAGGCAGATCCACAATGCGGGGCTGAACCGTAAGTACAATGCCCGTAGAGACTTCCGTCAAATCCACCACCTCTTTGCCGACCACTTTCGCATGATAGCTCTTCGTGTCCTGTAGGGTGGCGCTCACATTGTCCAACGTGAGGATGCTGGGGCGGGAGATGGTCCGCGCCTTCCCCTTCTCCTCCAAAGCGGTGATGCTGGAGGCCAGCGAGAAGTTGTTGTTCACATAGGTGAGGGCGCCGGTCAGCCCCAATCCCACCAACGACTCGGGAGACGCCAAATTGTCCACGTTCAGCCCGGCTCCGGCCTGTACCTTGCGCTTGCTGCCCAACGCCTTCAGCCGCAACTCCCAATCCATGAGGGCGGACTTGTCAATGTCCAAAATGGTCACGGCGATTTCCACCATGCGGATGGGTACATCCAGCTCTTGAATCAGCTGCTCGTAATAGGGCATACGGGCCTTGGAGTCCCGCACGATAACGGCATTAAGCCGCCTATCTGCAAGGATTTGTGGAGAATTTGAACCCAAAAGCTCCAATTCTTCGGCGGCTTTTTCATCCGCCGTCTTCTCGCTCTGGGGCTTTTCCGCCGCCTGCTGTGCATCCGTCTGCAGCTTGCCGCGGGCCACGCTGGCGGTGCCCATGAGCTCCTGCAGAATGCTGGCGACGCCGCGGACAGCGGCGCTGCTGCCCTTCAGGTCGCCGCCCAAATCCACGTCATCCGCCCAGGCGTGCTTCAGCCGGAAGATGCGGACCTCCTCATCACGGAAGAGCCGATTTCTGCGCAGACTGTCCGCCTTGGCGACAAGTTCCTGAATCAGTTCCACATAGCGCGGCGGACCGCTGATTTTGACCAATGCGTTGTCCTTCGTCCGGGCCATGGGGAAGCGGGGGTCCTCCACATCCAGCTCGCGGAGAATTTCGATGACGTCATCCGCCTTCATGTAGCGGAGCTCCAGCAGGATGGAACGCATTTCGGCGGGAGTGCAGATGTAGAGGCCCGCGCCGTCATAGTACCAAATCAGGTTGGCCAACGCGCAGACCTGCTCCAGAAAGACCTGGGGGTGCAGCCCATGGAAATTGCCGCTGACCACGGGAGTTGGTCCCGCAGGAAGGCTCAGCCCCACTCCCTGCGCGGCGGCGAAATGGGTCAGCACCTCGCTGGCCGGCTCCTGCCGTGCCGTGTAGGAATAGGTGCGGGTCTTCCATGATATGGGCATGTCCATCCCGCAGAAGGCGGAGAGGCCAATCAGCAGCAGGGTCAGCAACAGACTCCGCCGGAAGCCGGACATATTATTAAGAGGATGGAACATTAACATATCGGGTTGCCACAATGCGGAGGGCCCGCATGCCTTTCTTGCTTAAGGCTCCTTTGGAGGAGTCGCCGCGAACTCCGCCAGCCGGGACTCCATCCGGAAGTCCCCCGGCCATTGGCGGGAGAACAGCGTTTGGGAATTCGAGTGGGCGGTGGCATCCTGCCGCTGCAGGCGAAGCCGCCACCATTCGGAGGCGGCCAAAAAGGCCTCCACCTGTGAAACCAAGGTCTCGTCATCAATGACGCCGCCAAGAAGCTGCCAGAGGAAGAGGGTCTTTTGGGCGCTGTCATAGGAAAGGATGGCGTTGTCCTTCAGACTGCGGCCCATTGCATAGGCCATGAGCTTGCAGAGAGTCTCATGCCGTTCCTCCGCATCCTCCGGAAGGGCGGGAAGATCAACCCGCAGCCGCAAGCCGCCGCCGTCCTCCTGAAACAGCACCGGCTGTCCGTCAAAGACAAGCGTTGTCCTGCCATCCGGAGAGGCTTCCGCCTGCGGATAGCGGACAAGACGCATGAATTTTTCCGTGAGGAACGGCACGTTGCTACCTTGACGTCGTTATTTCATGTTGTTGATGATGTTGCTGCGGCCGTCGGAGAACTTGCCGAGCAGATCCGTGGAAAGCGTGTAGGCCTCGTCGCGCTTGGAGACCAAGTTGTCCATGCGGGAGAGGTCGGACTGGGCATCGTTGTTCAGCGAGTCGATCTTCGCCTTGATGAGCTGATTGGCGGAGGCAATGTAGCCGTCGGACTTCTTGCTGTTGCAGTTGTCGGTTTCGCTGTTATGGTTGTTGCACCAGCTGAGGAGGTTGGCTTCGCTTAATTCGCTGTCCGTGAAATACAGTTTGAGGTAGTAGCAAAGTCCCTTGCAGGCGTAGGAGTTGTCATCGCCCTCCTCCTGTGACTCCAGCTTGGACTGTGTCTGGGCGACGGAGGCCAGCAGGACGCCAAGGGCATCGATGCGCTCGTTGCGGGCATCGATGATCTTGGCCATGGGCGTGATTTCCTTCTCGAGGACATTGGCGCGCTTTACGCTCAGCAGCGTCACGAGATCCTCAATGGTCAGCGGCATGCCGTCGAGGCTGGAATCAACGCCGCCGACGGTGTAGTAGGAGCGGACCTTCAGCTCATCGTTGCCGGCGGTCGTGGCACGGCCATACTTGTCCAGCTTGTAGTTCGTGAACGCCAAGTTCAAGGACTGCTCGTAGCGCTGGTTGTTGTAGGTGATGGTGGCGCCTTCGGTGTAGTTGATGTATGTAGCCATACTATATCTCCTTCTGCAGGAATGGGCTAGATGTTATTGGCAGTGCTCTGCGCGTCGTTCAGAAGCCGCTTGAGTGCATTGGTGTCCATCAAATGGGCCTGGTTGCGCTTGGTGACCAAGTCCTTGATGTTGATGGTGGTCTTCTGGGTGACGGTGTTCAGCTCGTCCTGACGGTTCTTGACATTCGAAAAGAGTTCAGTGATTTGGGCCTCCCCCCAAGTGGAGTTGGGGACATTGCCATTGATTTTCAACACGTTCTGAAGATAGCTGCCCAGCGTGGTCTGATGGGTGCCGGTCTCATCCGCATACGAGAATGACGTGGAATAACCGACATTTCCCGCCAGCAGCAGCTCCATGGCCTGGACGGAGCTTTCCAGCAACGCGCTCTGGCGGGCCAGAAGCTCCATCTCGTTCTGCAAAATGGCCTCCGACGCCTCCGCGCGGGCGATGCTGATGAGCATAAGCAGACGGCCGACGGACAAGTCGTTGTACTGCACGCCATTCCATGAGATGCTGTAGGTATGGCTGGTGGCAACCCGTTGCGGATCATTGCCCATGGATGTATAAAGCTCTACATCCCAAGCAGTTACATTGCTAACAGCGATTTCTTGCATTAGATGTTCCTCGCGACGTTCATGTGACCGCTGTTGAAGAGGCTGATGGCATTGCTGCCCAGCAGATAGGATTGGTCACGCTTGTTGATGAGAGACTGGATGTTGATGGAGGTCTCCTGCGAAATCGTGTTCAGCTCGTCCTGCCTCGTCTCGATGGCGGCGATGATCTGGTCCTTCTGTTCTGCGGACCAAGTCGTGGTGTTCCCGCCTGGGAACATGCCGGTGGACACGTTGATGTTCAGGACGTTGGTCAGATAGCTCTTGATGGTCGTGGTGTGGGCGCCGTTGCCGTCCGTGTAGGTGAACGACGTGTTGTTGGTGATGCTGTTTTCGTAGTTGTCCAGAATGTACTGTTCGACATCCGCGGAGCCCTGGAGCAGGGCGGTGCGCGTCGCCAGCGCGTCCATCTGCTCCACCAGCTGCTCTTCGATGAGCTCGGCGCGGATCATGGTCACCAGCATGATGACTCGCATTAGGGAAAGACCAGTGGCCTGCACATTGTTCCAGTCGAGGTCATACGTGGCCTCAATCATGGAGCGGAAAGCGGCTCCCGTCCCGTCGTTGACGGTTACGCCTGTATTGGGATTCGCCAGCGTGCCGTTCCGGTTCACCATCAGCTTGTCGCCCGCGTAGTTGAAAGCGTAGAGCTGGCCGTTGGAATCAATGCCGTAATGGAGGAAGCGGGAGAGGTTCGCCGACACGTAGTAGGCGTTGCCGTAGTCATCGAACTCGATGCCCCGCAAGAGCATCGCGGACTTCGCGGCGTCCGAAAGATTCTCCGCCTTCACGATGGTGTCCGTCAGGTTGCCATTGTCGTCAACCATAGCAAGGATATGCGGCTGGTTGACTCGGTTCCCCTGGTTGTCCACAGCCCGATAAAAATCCAACTGCCGCGTTGCATTGACCGTAAGACTGGGCATGGCGATACTCCTTATCTTTTGACGGCAACGCCACCATCGGCGGAAAGGCCTCCGCAGATGGTGGCATAACCCATTGCTAACAAATAACTTATATAAAATTTTCTGGCTTGCGGCCCCTTCTCTTCATAGCCTTTGAAGAGACGACAACCGCCTTTATTCCATATTATATATAATACAAATAAACATGATAATTTACAGAATATTTGACGAAAATCAAGAAATCCCTTGAGAAAAAGATGTCAGTTAGATATGATTTTCCATCTGCCGTTCGATGGCCTTGCGCTCTTCGTACTCCTCTTTCTCCAAATCGATCATCTCCTGAATGACTTCGCCCATGAGCTTGAGGAAAGCGGTGGTGATCTCCTCTTCCGTCAGACTCGGCATCTGAACCAGACCCGCCATTGTGGAATAGAGCATCTTGATTTTCTCCGCCGTGGTCGAAGGCAGTTTCCCGTTTTCGGCAAGGATGCTGTTCAATGCGTTGCCAAGTGTCGTAAGCGTTGACTGCAAAGCAGTTGAGACATCGTTGGAGAATTTGACGATCGCATCCACCGTCACCTTCGGCAACGACTGGAGAGCGGACATGTCTCCCGACATGACGAGATCCGCCAATGCGGCGGCCTCGTTGGCGGTCATGCCGGAGGCAACCAGACGGCTGGTCAGTTCGGCGGTCAGCATGTCGGCGGTGCTTTTGCCGGGGACTGGAGTCATGCCCAGGCTATCAAGGAAATGCGCATCAATGTTGGCGTTCGGATTGGCCTCCGCGATTTTATCAATGAACACGGCGGAGGACGTGACCAAATCGGTGATTTTTGGCAAGACATTCGTGACATCGATGGCGTAGTTGCCGGTGTCAATGTTCTTCTGCGTCACGGCAATCTTTTCTGTCAGCTGCGCAGCGGTGTTGGCGTTCGCCTGAGCGGTCGCCAAGACGGCTTTGGCGTTGGCGAGAACCGTGTTGGCATTCTTCAACTCGTTTTGAGCCACCGACAACTGGTTCTGCGCCGCCGTCAGATTGGCTGTCGCCGTCACCAGATTCGCCTCCGCCTTCGTGACTTCCGTTTTTGCGGTGGACAAGTCCGCCTCCGCGGTTGCCAGCGCCTGCTGCGCCGTCTTCAGCGCGGCTTCGGCGGCGGCCTTCGCCTCCGGATCATCCCCCGCCGCGGCGACGGCGGCTTCCGCCGACGCCACTACGGCGCTGGCCGCCGTGACAGCGGTCTGAGCGGCGGTTGCCGCCGTCCTCGCGTCATCAACGGCTTTCGTCGCCGTTCCAACGCCTGCCTCCGCCGTCTTGACGGCGCCTTCTGCCATGGTGACGGCGGAGGAGGCGGCATCCACGGCTTGGGAGGCGGTCTTGACGGCCTCTTCCGCGGCGGCCTGCTTCCCCTTGGTGTCTCCAAGTGCTTCCAGCTCAGCCTGCAGCGTTCTCAGGGCATCGGTCTGCTCCTTCAATCCCTTCTTCCGAGCCGCCTCGATGGCCCGTTCAGACTCGTATTCCACCCTTGAAACGGCCGTCGAGTAGTTCAGCAGCCCCGCCAGCGAGGCGACGCTGTTCAGAACCAATGACATCTTGGCAAGGTTCTTTGTCTGGCTGATGAGCGAATTGGCCTCGATGCGGTTCTGGTTGGACTGATAGGCCGTCTCCAGCGTCTCGTTCCGGAAGAGCGCAAGTATCTTGCTCAGATTCACATAGCCTGAATCCGTCGTCGGAATCGTCAGGGCGGGGCGGGTAATTCCTTCGCCCTTCTGGATACCGTCGCCCCAGCGGATGGTCAACGCCTTCTTCTCTTCCTTGCCGCCATCCTTGCGGACAGGTGCCGTCCCTTCCAGTTCCTCCATCTGCTGTCTCTGCACATTCTGCTGTGACTGCAGACGCAGTTGCCAGAAATAGTCGTCATTCATTGAACCTGCCATGATGTCGTTCCTTTTGAATGTAGTTTTCAGATGCCGCGCAGAATCTGTGCGGTTGTTTCGGACTCGTTCTTGGCCACGCTGTTCATGAGGTTGAGAAGATTGGTAAGCATCTCCTTGGCGCCCTTCACCAAATCAGCGGTCTTGGTGGCGCTCTCCTCCATTTGCTTGGCCTGGGCCTCGATGCGCTTCGCATCGGACTGCATGGTTCCGGCCACGCCGTCTCCGATGCCCTTGGCAAGCTGCGCGAAGCTGCCGATGAACTGGCCGACAGCCTGCACGCGGGCGGCTCTGGCCTGGCCATCGGCCGTCGTGATGTCCAGTTTCGCCTTCAAGCCGGCATATTCCATCTGCTTGACTTCAATGTCCGCTTTGGGAGCTTCCGGATTGGCCTTCAATGTCGTCAATTCCTGTTGGGTGGCCTTCATCTGCTTGCCGGTCTCTATGCCTTTGGCGGCAGAGGTGACGCCTTTGATGCCGCCGGCCATGGAGAAGGCCGCGCCGGTGATCTGGATGGCGGAGGAGGCGATGCCCAGCCACATGGCGAATTTCGCTGCGCTCTCCATTTCAGCGGCCTCGGCCTCGATGTTCGCGATGGCGATATTCGTCTCAGCCTGCCGCATGACCTGCATGGACTTCTGCATCTCGTTCATTGCCTTCTGCAGCAATTGGAGGATTGCAATGAGGATGTAGAACCCCTTGCCGGAATCGGCTGTCGTCAGCTTGCTCAGCTTGCTCAAGATCTCACTCGCGATTTCCGTCGAGCTGTCCTTGCTGGTGGGGTTTTCCAGCTCCGGCGTTCCGTTGGTAAGGGCGCTTGCTCCCTTCCTGACGACTTCGTTGCTGAACAGGCCCCTCAGGCCGTCCTTCGCCGTGGTCTCTTTCGTTTTAGAGATGGATCCGCCGTCTTGAACGCCGCCCGTCAGCCCGCTGAAAACGCTCAGATCCGGTTTGTTTCCAATGCCTTGCACCATATTGACAATCTCCTATCACTGTTGTTGTTATGCCATTGACGCACCGAGATTCGAGAAGATTTCCTCTTCAATCTGGTTGACGCTGGTGATTTGCTGCATAATGCCGCTGACACAATTCTGCAACAGCTTCATAATCTCCTGAATGGCGTCCTGCTCGTCCGCAAGGCGCTGTTCCAGCTTCTCAAGGAACTGCTGAATCTTCTTCAGCTCCACCTGTCCCATCGCCGCGCGGTAGCTGTCCACGGCGGCGGCGATGCCGACGCCGCCCGAGACGATGCCGATGGCTCCGGACGCGATGGACGTGGCAGCCTGAATCAGACGGCCGATGGAGGACGCGATGGTGGCGGGGTTGCCGAAGGAGGCGAACATGCTGGCAACCGTGATGGCGACCGTGATGGCGAGCATGGCAATCTGGGCGGCCTTCTTCGCATCCTTCCTGCTCATGGACGGGTCGATGGCCTGGAAGACATCCGCCACCGCCCCTATCAACTTGTTCATGATGGATGGCTTCTCCAGCATGGCGACCGTTGCCGCCGCCGCCGCCACCGCGACGCCCGCCGCAACGACCGCGCCAACGCCCACGCCGCAGGACAAGACCGCGCAGACCGTCGCCGCCGCCAACGCCGCAACCGCCACCGCCAGCGACGCATACGCCGAAATCAACGCAATCTTCCGCTTCTCCTCCGCCTTCTTGAAGTCCTCGACGGACTGCTGAATCTTCTCCAGCTGCTGCTTGCAGCGCGCGACAATCAAATCCTTCAGCTGCTGGATGCGCTCCTGCGCCATCTTCAGCTGCTGTTCGGTTGTATTCATCTGCAACAACTCCAGCAACTTGGCGAGATCAATCTCCGTATCCGCATCTCCCGTGGGAAGGGTGAGCGCATTGGTCAAGTTGGTCGGGTCGCTGATCTTCCCCTTCTTGCCTGTGCCTTCTGTGGATGTCGTGAGGACGGACGAGAGCAGCTGCATCAAGGTGTGGTCATGCTTGACCTCTAAATTGTGCTTGGCTTCCTGCGCCCGCTCTCTGGCATTCAAATTCGGGGAATCGGGCACTGTGCCTTGGCCGTAGCCGCCGACATTTGGGTTGTTGAAATTAATCTGTGACATGGTTGTTCTCCCTATTTGTATGGATTACAATGGGTTGGGTTATTTTGCGTTCATCAGTTCGAGGATGGCTTTCGCCTTGTCCACGAACGGCTTGTTGGCGGGAATATTCTCGGGGCAGAGCTCGATGACGGTGTTGAGGGCGGCCTCCGCCTTCTCTCTGTCATTCAAGGCGATGAAGCATTCGGCGGCGTGGAAGGACGGGCGCGGGTCATGGCAGTCCATGACGGCGGCGAAACCGTAGGCGTTGGCCGCCTCCTCGTACTTCTTCATCATCTGGAGAGTGGCTCCCATGCCAATCCAGTGCTTCGGCTCCAGCTGGTCGAAGAGGCAGAGGGCGCGGAAGATCTTAAGGGCGTCGTCGTACTTGCCGGCCTGATAGAAATTGTAGCCCATGGCGTAGAGGCCGTTCATCTGCTTGTCGTCGAGGCCGAGAATGTCGCGGATGGCGCATTCGCCTTTGCACATCTTCTCGATGAGGGAGGCGATGAGCTTGCCGTCGAGTTTCGTCTGCGGGTCTTTGCCCTGGGCGATTTCATCGATGATGGCGGCGATGTCTTCGGGGGTCGCTTCGGCAAGTTTCTTGTTTTCGTCGTAATTGGCCATTGTGGTGCTCCTATATGAATTAAATTTGTTGTTGTGGGTTGGGTTTGAATTTGGAACAAATCAGAGTCTGTAGGGGTGCTTGAGGGCGCCCAGCTTCTCCAGTCGGTTCTGACGGACTTCATCCGGATTCTCCGGACCGGGGTTGCCCGTCAGCTCCCGAATTCCCTGCTCCCAGTTGGCCTGGTCGTCAGCGAGAATCCGCTTCAGTTCTTCCGGAAGACCGTGGATGTCATTGATGTCGAGATTCTTGAGTTGCTCGGGGTCGATGCCGAGCTCCTTGCATTTTTGGCGTGTCTCCTCAATTTTGCCGTTGGCGATTTTCAGCAGTTCCTTTGATTTGCGGACGGTCTCCTGGATTTCCTCCAGGTAGGCCTTCGTGTCCTTCTCGATGTTTCGTTCTGACATTGATAATTCTCCATTTTGCTTTCATTTGTTACACCTCATTTCATGTTTTTTTATCCGAATCCCATGAATCAAGCAGGTTAAGCAGTTCATTGACAATCGGCGGCCGGCCCGCCGCGCCTGCCGGCGGCGGCTCCAGAACCGGCGCCTTTCCATCGGCCATGGCGCCCAGCCGCCGCAGCAGCGCCATGGCGTCCAACGTGTCCAGAAGCCACGCATCGTCCTCCGGCGGCTCCAAAATGTCATCGGACTGGATTTCCACATCGTCCAGGCCCAATGACGCCAAAAAGTTCCGTTCCTCCTGTTTTTGCTGTTCGAGAGTCATGCCATTTCCTCCTCTCTGGCCGCTTTGACCATCTCCCGCATCTTCGCGATGATGCGGCTGACGGCGGTGCGGACCGCCCCCTCATTTGTGTTGAACCGCCGCGCGATCTCGTCGTAGCCGAGGTTCTCGAAGAAGCGCAGCCGGATGAGCTCCTGCGCTTTTGGCGGAATCTCGCGCAACAGCTTCTCCAGCAATGCGTTACGATCTTCCTCCTCCTGCGCAAGCTTTTCCGACTGGTCTTCAATGTTCTCCGCCAGCCGCTCCGAGATCTCGGAGTCCGTGATTTCGTGATTCCGCCCCAATGAACGGAAATAGGAGAGCACTTCGTATTTGGCGATGCCGTAGACCCACGCCTGAAACGGTTGCTCCGCGTTGTAGCTCCTGAACTTGCGGAATGCGCAAAGCGCCGTCCGCTGCAGCAGGTCCTGCGCATCTGAACGGTTGTAGATGACGCTGTTCAGATACAGCCGGATGACCTGCTCCGCGGTGCTCCACAGGAGGGTGAATTGTTCCAGTTCGTTATCCATCCAAGTCAATGTGGTCGTTGCCGATGATGAGGTTCCCCTGGCTTCCGTCCAACGGGCCTGTGGCAGAGGTCGCCGACGGCGCGGAATCTGCCGTGTCTCCCGTGGCCCCTTCGCCGCCGGAAACCATCTCTATCGTCACAACTTGTTGATTATCAGTAATTTGCGAGTTTTCATCAGTGCCTTCCAACTCGTCAAGCTCGTCCGATTCGTCCACCTTGTCCAACTCGTCAAGGTCATCCAATTCATCAAGATCGTCAAGATTGTCATCAAGTTTGACGCTGGCCAGTTCATCCTCTTCCTGTTGGGTCTGGCGGATGTCTTTGATGAGTTTAAGTAGTTCCACCAGAGGCGTGAAGAGCTCTTCCGGAACATAATCGTCCACCTTGACCTGCGCATAGAGGGCGCGGGCCAAGGTCACATTTTCCATGACCGGAACCTCGAACTGGGCCGCCATGGACTTGATGAGCTCCGCGTCCGTGCCCGCGCCTTTCACGACCACTTTCGGCAGCGGCGTCTCTCCCGCCACATAGCGGACGCCCACCGCCAGGTGGGTCGGATTCGTCACAATGACGGATGAATCCTGCACCGCCTGCGCCGACGGCGGCTCGTTGAGGAGCTCGTTGCGGAACTGGTTCTGCGCCTGCTTGATTTCCTGCGAGCCCTCCATCTCCTTGTACTCCCGCTTCACCTCATCCTTCGTCATCATCATTTCCTTCATGAAGTTCTTCTTCTGGAAGAAGAAATCCGCGAAGGCGATGACAATGTAGCCGAAGCCCGTGTAGACGGCCAGGTTCTTCAGCATTTTGCCAAGCACGGGAAGGATGCTGTCCTCCAGATCGCCGTAGCAGAGGGTCAGCAGAACGGGAATCGACTCCCTCACGAGCTTGTAGATGAGATAGCCCAAGAAGCTGACCTTCACCGTGTTTTTGAGCAGCTCGAACAGATTCTTCATGCTGAAGATCTTCTTCGCGCCCTGCACGGGATTGACTTTGTTCAGGTCCGGCTTGAGCGGCTCGAACGTGAAGAGGAAGCCGATTTGGGCCAGCTGGGCCGCCACGCCCGTCACCGCCGCCGTCAGGCAGACGATGAAGGAGTATTTGATGATGATGATGACCGTCGCCTTCATGCCCTCGTTGATGGCGGCCTCGCTTTCCGCGCTGAGGAGTTGGGACAGCTGGATGAACAATTGCCGCAAATCCTTCATCAGCATAGGCGTAAGCACGGCGACAATGGTCAGCAGCACCAACAGCAAGGCCGTGGAGGTGATGTCCTTGCTGTTGTTGACCTGCCCCTTCTCCCGCGCGTCGCGCAGCTTTTTAGGGGTCGGCATTTCGGTTTTTTCGCCGCCTTCACTCATGGGCCATTGAAGAACTTCTGCACAGGGATGAGAATCGCGCTGTCCGAATCATAGAGAATCAGATTCAGCATATATTGTAGATAGATGATTAGCATGAAGATGCCCAAGGCGCTCTTGATGGGCATGGAGAGGAAGAAGACGTTCAGCTGCGGCGCCGTGCGGTTGACCAGACCCAAACCGACCGTCGCCAAAAACATGACAATCAGAATGGGGGAGGCCAGCACAAGAGTCTGTTTCATGAGGGAGTCCCCCATGCCCAGGACCACGGCAGGGGCGTTGGCGTTCGGCCGCAGGCTCTGGATGAAGAGCGGCCAGACGCTGAAGCTTTTGTAGAGGGCCCCCAACGCGATGAGAAAGGCGCCGGAGACGAAGAAGAGGACGGTGGTCGTCTGCGTGAAGAGGATGCCGGTGGTGGAGACTTGGGCGCCGCTCAGCGGCGAATAGACTTCGCTCATGGTGGAGCCGCGCTGGTTGTCGATCAGATTGCCGATGCATTCGGCCAGATAGAAGGGGAAATTGGCGAAGAGGCCCATCATCGCGCCAATGAGGACTTCCTTCAATCCCATGAACACCAAGAAGAACGGATTAATGTCCCCCCCCGAAAGCTGACGGAAGACCATGGGGGATACGATGACGGAGAAGGAGACGATGATGGCGCGGCGGCAGATGCCCGGTATCATGGAATCGGACATGGGAGAGAGCAGCAGGAAGAATCCCGTGACCCGTCCCATGGCCAGAATGATGGACAATATGATGAGCGTGAATGCGGCAAAGTCAAACATGGACAATGAATCCGTTCATCATCCCGCCTGCAGAAGAAGTTCTCCGTGGCGGGGTTGCGGTTTCCTTGCGCCCCTTGCCCTTCCAGAGGGCGCAACGGCGTTCTGTGACAGGGGGCGCAAATTCCTTAATCAAAAAAACAACTGAATGTATCATGAAATTGACAGATTTCAAATGGCAATTGGCCGCCCTTTTCACTTTCCGCTTTTCACTTTTCACTTTTCAGCTCTAGTTCTTCTAGCTCCTCTAGCTCTTCTAGCTCCTCTAGCTCCTCTAGATCTTCTAGCTCTTCACTTTTCATGGGACAGGAGACGAGAGACGAGAGACATGAAACTATCCCGCGTTTCTTTATACCATATTATATATAGCGGCAAGAGGCTCCTCTGATTTTATAGCTTCAAGTCTCTCTGGAGAAGCTCGAATCACGACTTTTTTGGGCCAAGCAAGTTGACAAGCGGAAAAGAGGATGCATATTAATATTGCTTTACAAGCCTAGATGGTGGCTGTAGCTCAGTTGGTCAGAGCGTCTGGTTGTGGCCCAGAAGGTCGCCGGTTCGAAACTGGTCAGCCACCCCATTTAGCCCTTTCAAGTCCGGACCCTGCGGGGTTCGGGCTTTTTTTTGCCCTGAAAGGAAGCCTGCCGTGGCGAAATGGCGTCTCTCGTCTCCCGTCTCCCGTCCCATGGAAAGTGAAAAGTGAAGAGTGAAAAGTGAAAAGTGAAGAGTCATGCGGCTGGAAAAAGACGGCTTGCGGATTATGGTAACAGGACATGCATTTCAAAGAGCACGGCGACGGAAGGCGACGGCCTCCAGCGCGGTCAGCCCAAAGGAAAGGTCTGCAGGAGAAGGCAATGGCAGCAAAACACGACCACCATCATGACCACTATGAATTCAAATGCGAGGACATCTACAAGCTTCGTGTGGAATACAAGAAGAACCCGCTGGGCATGGATGAACCCAGGCCACGTTTTTCCTATATCCAAGTCCCTGAAACGCAACAAGTTGCACGACATATTCAGGTCATCTCCCCCAATGGGAAAATCCATTGGGACAGCGGTTGGGTCGACGACGCGTCCAGTCAGCAGATTGAATACGAAGGCCCTGCCCTGCAGCCCTTTACACGATATGACTGGCGCGTGCGCCTCCGCTATGACAACGGAACGGAAAGCGACTGGAGCACGGAGACGGCCTTCTTCGAGACCGGCTTCATGGACAAGCCATGGAGTGCCAAATGGATACGCTCCCGCAACGAGTCAGGCTTCGGGCTGATTCCCCCTGTCTTCAGCGGCCATTTCGAGACCTTGAAGAGCAAAGGCAAGATTGTCGCCGCCCGCTACTACGGCAGCGCCCTCGGCCTGTACGAGGCAACGCTGAACGGCACGCAAGTCACGGATGTCACGTTACTTCCGGGATGGACGGACTACACGAAGCGCGTGCAGTATCAGGCCTTCGACATCACGCCGCTGGTCCGCAACGGCCACAACGACCTCCAGATCACTCTGGCCTCCGGATGGCACAGCGGCCGCATCGCCATGCATTGGTTCGACAACATCATGCCCTACCGCACCCCGCCCATGGTCATCGCCGAACTGCACATCGTCTACGCCGACGGCACACGGCAGATTTTCGGCACGGACAAGAGCTTCCAGCTGACGGAATATGGCCCCGTCCGTTTCAGCGACATCTATGACGGCGAGGTGGTCGAGGCATGGCGGACTCCTGAGCTGTTGAAAAAGGAGCCCTGGCTGCCGGCGCAGGAGACCACCTGCCCCATCAAAGTGGAATGGAACGCCGGCCCTCTGACCCGCCGCATCTCCACCTTGAAGCCCAAGAGCATCGTCCGTCGGGGCAGCACCTGGATCGTGGATTTCGGCCAGAACTTCACGGGACGGGAGAGGCTGCACATCAAGGCGGCGGTCAACGGCGCCACCATCGTCATCCACCATGGCGAAATGCTCAACCAAGACGGCTCCCTCTACACCGACAACCTGCGCTCCGCCAGAGCGTTGGACGTGTACACCTGCAAAGGCGGCCCGGAGGAGCACTACGAGCCCCATTTCACCTTCCATGGCTTCCGCTATTTGGCGATTTCGGGCTGGCCGGGACGGTTGACCAAAGCCGCCGTGGAGGCCGTGGTGCTCTCCAGCGACCTGGAGCGGAGCGGTTGGTTCCACTGCTCCGACCCCATGCTCAACGCGCTGTACGAATGCACCGGCTGGGGCATGCGCTCCAATTTCGTGGACGTGCCCACGGACTGCCCGCAGCGGGATGAGCGCATGGGATGGACCTGCGACACTCAAGTCTTCTGCAACACCGCCACTTACCATGTCTACGCCCCCGACTTCTACGCCAAATGGATGAAGGACATGAACGGCTACGCGGCGGACCACGGCAGCTACCCCCACATCATGCCCGTGAACAAGGAGATGGGCGAGGCGCCCACCGGCTGGAGCGACGCGGGCCTCATCGTCCCCTGGATCCTCTACGTCAAATATGGCGACAAGCGGCTTCTGGAGGAGTCCTTCCCCTTGATGCGCAAGCACTTGGACACACAGATCCGTCTGGCGGGCCCCTCCCTCATCGGAACCTGCGACTGCTATGGCGACTGGCTCAACATCAACGCCCCCACCACCCACGAATACATCGCCACCGCCTACATGGCCGGCATGGCCCGCCTTCTCGCCAAAATCGCCGCCGCCCTGGACAAAAAGGCGGACGCCGCTTTGGCCGAATCGCAGTATAGCCAGATCCGCAAGGCCTTCCAGAAGCGCTTCATCGCCAATGGCAAGCTGACGGAATCCACTCAATGCGCCTATCTCATGGCCCTGCATTTCGACCTCCTGCCGCAAACCATGGTGCCTGCCGTGGTCGACAAACTGGTGAAGGACATCCGCGACACCCACCACCTCCATCTCTCCACCGGCTTCTTAGGAACCCCGCTTCTGCTGCCCGTGCTGACCCGCTTCGGCCATGCGGACCTGGCCTATGACCTGCTGAGGCAGACCACCTACCCCAGCTGGCTGTATCCCGTCACCCAAGGCGCCACCACCATGTGGGAACGCTGGAACAGCTACACCCACAAGGACGGCTTCGGCGACGTCTCCATGAACTCCTTCAACCATTACGCCTACGGCGCCGTGGCCGAATGGTTCTACGAGGCCATTTTGGGCATTCAACCCATCGACAATCCTAAGTCATTGGCATTCAAGCACTTCCGACTTTCGCCAATCTTCACGGACAAACTGGATTTCGCCGAGGGGGCCTTCCTGTCGCCCAACGGCTCCATCGTCTCCCAATGGGATCGGCAGGCGAACGGAGAGTTCATCTGGAACTTCATGGTTCCAGGCAACACCACGGCGGAAATCGTCTTCCCCGCCGGCAAGTTGACGGAATTCAAAAAGCTGGCCCTTGATGAAGATGGAAAAGGCCATGAAAACAAACTCCATGGCATCGATTTGCTTGCAAGCGTCGGCAAGGCGAAATCGTGGCAGGTCGGCCCCGGAATGTATTCCATCACCCTTCAGACGAAAGCCGCAAACGTGAAAGGAAAGGCAAAATGAAAACAGTGAAATTCGGCATCATCGGAGCCGGCCTCATGGGACGGGAGTTCGCCAGTGCCTGCGCCCGCTGGTGCCATCTGACGGAAATCCAGGCCCGCCCCGTTCTCGTCGCCCTTTGCGACAAGAATCCGGACATCCATCCGTGGTACAGAAACAACTTCCCCTCCATCACCCAATTCACGGACGACTATCGCCAGCTGCTGGCCAACCCGGAGGTGGAGGCCGTCTACTGCGCCGTCCCCCACAATCTCCATGAACAATTCTACTGCGACATCATCCGCGCCGGCAAGCATCTGCTTGGGGAAAAGCCCTTTGGCATCGACAAGCAGGCCAACGACGCCATCATGGCCTGCATCGCCGCCCATCCCGACCAAATCGTCCGCTGCAGCTCCGAATTCCCCTTCTATCCACCCATGCAGCGCATTGGCCATCTGCTGGAAGAGGATTTCTTCGGGCAGATCATCGAGGTCAATTCCGGCTTCCTCCATTCCTCTGACCTGAATCCCATGAAGCCCATCAACTGGAAGCGCATGATCGAGTTCAACGGCGAATACGGCTGCATGGGGGATTTGGGCATGCACGCCTGCCACTTCCCCTTCCGCGCAGGCTATATCCCGCGGACCGTCCGCGCTGTCCTCTCCAAATTCGTCACCCAACGCCCCGGCAAGGATGGCCAAATGGTACCCTGCAAGACATGGGACAACGCCACCCTGCTCTGCGACTGCGAAGACCCCCTCCACGGCGCCGTCTTCCCGTTGGTCATCAAGACCCAACGCATCGCCCCTGGCGAGACGGACACCTGGTACTTCGAGGTCAAGGGCATGAAAGGCTGCGCCAAATGGAGCAGCAAAAACCCCAGACGACTGGAAATCATGGACTACCGCGGCGGCGACCAGGCCATGCAGCAGATTGACATGGGCTATGAGACAGCCTTCAAGACCATCACCGGCGGCATCTTCGAATTTGGCTTCACGGACAGCATTCTCCAGATGTGGGCCTCCTTCATCACGGAAATCACGGAGGGCAAGCCCAAAGGCCGCTTCGTCTCCTGCGTCACCCCCGAAGAGGCCGCTCTCTCCCATCGGCTCTTCACGGCCGCCCTGGCCAGCTGGAAAAACGGCACCGTGGAAAAAGTCTAACGTCAATTGGAGTCCACAGAACCCACAGAAGGACACAGAAGTTGGTGCTTCAGCGGGTTTTGCGAAAAGGGGCTTGAGTGATTCGACTTCTCTTTTCTGTTCACTCCGTGTATTCTGTGGACTGTAATTGGTTCTATATAATTAATAATTCGCAATTTAGGAATAGACATGAGCGAGGAAGCGAAAATCTTCAAAGGCGAGCTGTTCTGTCCGGGGGATCCGGAGCTGAAGGCGATGAAACTGCGTTCCCACAAGCTGAGCCGACAGTACAGCCAGCTTGAGGAGGATGACGTGGAGACCCGCCAGAAGATTCTGGAGATGATGGTGGCAAGCGTGGGACAGGGGACCTTCATGCAGGGACCCGTGTTCTTCCACTACGGTGTCCACACCCGCATTGGCCAGCGTAACTTCTTCAACACCAACACCGTCATTCAGGACGACGCAACCGTCACCATCGGCGACGACAACAATTTCGGCCCCAATCTGACCATCGTCACGCCCATCCATCCGCTGGTGGCCAGCGAACGGCGGTGGATGCGGAACGAGAAGGGGGAGCGGAAGCATCTCTGCTACGCGAAGCCCGTGGTCATCGGCAACGACTGCTGGTTCGGCGCCAACGTGACCATCTGCCCAGGCGTCACCATCGGAGACAACTGCGTCATCGGCGCCGGCGCCGTGGTCACGCGAGACATTCCACCCAACTTTCTCGCGGTCGGCGTCCCCTGCCGGGTCCTTCGCCAAATCACGGAGAAGGATTCCCTGGTGAATTTCCCTAACATATTGGGAGACAATAGTTTAGATGAATAAGCCACAAAAGGGCCGCCACCAAGGACAGAATGAACCCTGCCTCTGGAACATCTAGAAAAATTCCTAATTTCTATACTTCTTTAGGTTGAAATTTACGTTTCCTGAAAGGATTGCATATGTCGTTTTCTGCCGCCCCTTCAGGGCTTGAACAATCGTAACAATCTGCCATACCCGGGGTTGCGCTTGCCGCTTCGCGGCCACGCTTACCCCGGGCTGTGTTCCACCGCCCCTTCGGGGCTGACGCACGAACTGCAATGTCGTTTCGAAAAAAATATACTCTACCCTAATGTGTCCTAATTCCTAATTTTCCATGACAAATTTCTAATTTCTAATTCCTAATTCCTAATTCCTAATTTCTAATTTCCCCATGACCACCCTGTACAGCAACGATATTGCGCGGCAGGAGGCCTTTCAGCCGATTCCGCTGGATGCCATCCACGTCGGCGGCCTCATCGGAGAGCGCATTGACGCCACCATCCGCAAAAATCTCCTCCAGCTTGACATCGAAGGGGACTTTCTGACGCCGTTCCGAAAGCGGGACGGCTCCAAAGACTACATCGGCCTGGGGAAGCTCATGGATGCCACCGTGCATTTTGCCCAATACACTCACGATTCAGAGCTGCTCGCCTTCAAAGAGCGGCTGTTCAGCCAAGTCATTGCCACGCAGGATGTTGACGGCTACATCGGGGTCATGCCGCCGGAGCGGCGCATCTTCTGGCCCTTCGACCTCCATGACGAGGTGCACATCGTGTCGGCCCTTCTGGAGGATTTCCGCTGCTTTGGCACGGCGGCCTCCCGAGAGGCGGCCACCCGACTGCTGAAACTGATCATGGACTCCTATCACCGCATGCCCGCGGAGGGCATGATCCTGTACGGCGTCATCACGCGACACATGATGGGCTTGGGGCTGGAGCATGCCCTGCTGAACATGTACGACCTCACAGGAGACGAAACCTTCCTTTCCTTCTGCCTCCGCGACTGCGGCATGGACACCCTCTGCTGGCCCATCCAGCTGGAGCGGCATCGCCCCCTCTTCGGTCATTCCTATATGTATTTGAATCTGGCTCTGGCCCATTTGCGGCTCTACAAGATTTTGGGAGACGAATTCCATCTGCGCCATCCGCGGCGGGCCCGGGACTTCATGCTGTACGGCGGCGGCATGTCGGTCATCGGCGGTGTAGGCATGTCCGAATGCTGGACCAATGACCAAAACGGCCGCGGCAACCATGCGGAAACCTGCTCCACCGCCTATCAGATCCGCTTCTTCGGCAAGCTGCTGCAGCTGACGGAGGACGCCAAATACGGCGACGTCATGGAGCGCATGATCTACAACGCCCTCTTCGCCGCCCAGTCCCCTGACGGCCGCAGCATCCGCTACTACAATCCCTTTGAAGGACATCGAACCTATTGGGACCGAGATACTTACTGCTGCCCCAACAACTATCGGCGCATCCTGTCGGAACTTCCGGGACTGGTGGCCTACACAGACACGGACGGCCGCGGCCTCGTCGTGAACCTGTACACGCCCTTCCAGGCCACCGTCACCCTGCGCGGCGTTCCTGTGAAGCTCACCATGGAGACGACCTATCCCGTCGGCGGCGAAGTGCTCCTCCACCTGAAGCCGGAACGGCCCGTGACGGCGCGGCTGCGCCTCCGCATCCCCTCATGGTGCCCCAACGCCACCCTCTCCGTCAACGGCGGCCCCGCCACGGCGCAGCCCGTCGGCACCTTCGCCCAACTGGACGGCGAATGGACTTCGGACAGCGCCATCCGCCTGAATCTTCCCATGGCTGTCCGTTTCGTCCGTGGTCATGACAGTCAAGCGGGCACAGCAGCCATTCTCCGCGGCCCCGTGGTCTACACGCTCAACCCCGCCAACAGCGGCTTCAATCCCACCCACGGCACGTTGGACCACGCCTTCCACGCCGGCGACCTCCAGTTCAAGCCCGACGAGTCCCTCCACGGCCTTGAAAGCGGCGACTTGAAGACCATCCGTCTCAACGCCGACTACGCCGTGGTCAATCCAGACACTTCCATCCAAATGGTGGGCGACATCGACGGCAGCCAAATCGACACTCTCGGCCTCCTCCAGTTCCGCCTCACGCCCTACCCCGACCCCAACGGCCTCTGCTCCTATTTCCATCTCTCTGATCTGGAGAAGGCCGTGGCAGACGAACTGTTTGCGTAAATAATTAGAAATTAGGAATTAGGAATTTTCCAGAGCATCTAGAGCCCCTAGAGCTAGACTAGAGAAGGCTCGGCTTAAGTCCGCACTACTTGAATTCAGAAGAAAAGCCGTAGGGCGGGATGTCCGGAAGCAAATCGCACACGGCCCTCGGCGAGAGCTCCTTGTCCGTGCCGACCAAATAGGCGGCGGCGTAGATGCCACCCATCTTGACGCGGTTGAAGACGCGCACGGCGAGGGTGTTTGGCGCAAAGCCAAGACGGAGGCTGTTGGTGATGTCCGCCACGAAGGGATAGTTCCACACCTTCGCCTCCGTGAGTCCCGTGCTCTTCCGCGTCTTCTCGCCGATGTCCTTGCCATTGAGGGAGATCCATCCGTCTTCATCAATGCCGGGAATCACCAAATACCAGTGGGCGTGCTCCTTGGGGGCGTCCAGAAGGAAATGCGTGCGGAAGATGCCCGTGCCGCCTTCCTGCTCGACGCCCTGCTCCTGCCATCCCTTGCCGATGTTCGCGTTGTAGTCCAGCCAGCCGGCCTCGTTGACCTCCTCCGCCATGAGCGCCGCCGCCTGCCGGTCCAGCTCCGCATCCCATGTCATCGCGGTGGAGATCATCTTCAACTTCCACATGGCGGCCAGACGGACGACCGTGGAGCCCTCCATGTCAAACACCACCTGCTCCGGCGACGTGTTGGCGCGCATCAGACGGAGTTTCAGGAAATCGTAGAGCATCCCCTGCGGTTTGGCGCCGAGATTGACCATGTCATTGGCCTCCGCAATGGTCTTCAGACGTTGCTTAAGTTGTTGATAGTCACCACGATCTTCGCATTTGTTCAGCATGCTTCCCAGGCGGGCGTAGATGCTCGTCAGCTCATCGCGTTCCACGCGGGCCAAAGCGACCTTGTCGTCTCCCGCCAACGCATGGGCCTCCCGGAAGAACGCCTCCACCGCGTCCAAGAAGCCGTCCGTGAGGAAAATGGCGTTGAATCCGTAGCGGGTGTCCATGTTGTCCCATTCCTCCGTGCCCGCATAGACGTCATTTTGGCTTTCCAGATAGAAGTAGTAGTTCAGCATGGGGGCGGCGGCGGGGCCGAAATAGGCAACGGCGAAATCCCGTATCAGGTCCTTCCAGTCCAGCTCCGGATTCCACATGATTTTGGCGATCATCCATGAGCGGAGGCGGGACCGTTCAGAGGCGGGGGCGTTGCCATGGTTGGCTCCTTGGGTCATGATGCCGCGCGCGCCGCTTTCAATCCAGAAGCGGATGTTGTCCTGTATCACCGCCAGATTGGGATGAGGCATGACATAGTGGTCAAAATTGATGGAATAATCCCATATGTATATGGGGCATAGGGGTTTCCAATCATTCATATCCTTCACGACCCGCGGATCCCTCCGCGCCGGCGTCAGACAATGCCGCCAGGAGTTCTTTGTGTTGCAGTATTGGATTACCACATTGGGCTCCGGCTTCAGGGTCTTCGGCGCCCCTTCCGTCTCCAGATAGGCGAAGGTCATGATGGGGACGTTGGGATGGGTCTTGCCGATGGTCTTCGCCACGCGGTTGATGAGCGTGAGGAGACTTCCCATGTCCGTCCCCTCCTGTTCGTTGATTCGCTTGCATTCGGGGCACTGGCAGGTGCTGCTGCCGTCCTGCTTCGAGATGTGGATGTAATTCGGTTCTCCCTCTTCATCAAGGCGTTTCAGCAGAATGCGGCACAGTTCGTCCGCCAGCTCCGGATTGGTCTCGCAGTACTGCCATGTGGTGCGCTCGCCCTTCTTGTTCATCATGAACCACTCCGGATGTTCCTTGAAATAAGGATTTTCCGGAATCAGCAACGGCAACGAATGCCAATAGCCCATGCCGACATAATAGCCGCCGGCCTCCTTCTGCACCTTGCCGTCCGGCGAGTCCGTGCGGTTCCGCAGAGACCATAACGCGTTCTTGCTCACGGAGATGAAGGGTTCACGCCATTCCAGCGGCGGCGTATGGACGCGGGAACAGGGGATGAAGGTCAGCGGCGCCGTCGGCAGCCGCTCTGTGTTCACGTCCCAATAACGATAACCCAAATCCTCCTCCAAAAAGGTGTAGACCGCATTGACAAGACCCCGATGGGGCCCGCCCTGCATCTCGATGGAGCCGTCTTCGGCGGCGCGGATGGAGATGCCGTCGAATCCCACGGTGCCCTCCGCCAATTTCGCGCTGCGGTTCGTGCTTCCCACGCGCAGCTCGGGGCCGTTCTGCGGCTGGCCGTCGTCCACAATCTCGAAGGACCACGGTCCGAAACTGTTCAGCCGATCCTGAAGTTCCTTCGCCGCAAAGGTTTCCGTCACCGTCGCCTGCTGCGGCACGACAATGCGGTAGCGCGGCTTCCCCTGCGCGTCCAACAGCGTGGTGGACGGCTTTCCCTCCGCCTCCTTGGGCAAGAGGGCGTTTTTCCATGTCAGCATTTGTCCAAACGCCATCCCCTCCAGAAGCAGGAGCCCGGTCACGATGAAAAGACGGTTCTTCATAATGAGTCCTCTATGGGTTGCTATACAATATTCTACTATATACTATGCAATAACTGTATCTCGCCCTTGCCCCTTTGCAAATCACTGCGGTTTCTCTTTTTCACTTTTCGTCTCTCGTTTGTCGTCTCACGTCTCATGAACCCCGTCTCACGTCTCTCGTCTCGCGTCTCATGTCCCCCGTCTCTCGTCTCGCGTCTCACATTCCTTTTCACTTTTCTCTTTTCATTTTTTGCGTCCTCCATCACCGAAAAATGTCCTTTTTTCGCCAAAACGCCCCAAAAAACCGCGATGTCCTCTTGTTTTTTGTCAAAAGTTTCATATAATTATAGTTGTTGCATGAAAGGTATTCCCTTGTTTCGCCGAAACAATTTTCGGGAGGGCATTTCTTAATGCAACAACATCTTAATAAAGAAGGACTTAAGAAATGAAGAAATCGTTCACGCTCATCGAATTGCTCGTCGTGATTGCAATTATTGCAATCCTTGCAGGTATGTTGTTGCCGGCTTTGGCCAAGGCGAAACAGAAGGCCATCGCCGTCAACTGCACCTCCAACATCCGCGGCGTCATGCAGGCCACCATCCTGTACATGGACGACTGGCGCGGCCGCATCATCGTCCGCCAGAACAACCCGAAAACCATCAATGGTGAGACCATCGCCGCCGAACAGAACGGCAAGGCCTACTACCTGTGGCCCATCAGCATGATGAACCTGGGCTACATCGAGATGGACTCCGACATTGTCTCCTGCCCGAAATGCGATGACTTCGAGAGCATCATCGCCACTCCCAACCAGGCCTACGGCCAAATCACCCATGCCGATTGGGACGACAAAGTCATCCGCAAAATCACCCCGGATCTTCCGCTGCAGATTTGGCTGCTGTCCCTCAACATGACCAACCCCTCATCCACCATCATCTACGGCGACAGTTTCTATTCCGATCCGTCCGCCATGGTTCAGTGGGCCGGTGTCCAGTTCCTTTCAAATACTTGGAACGGAGACCTTTACTGCCTCACCCACGGTGACCGCGCCAATATGGCGTTCCTGGACGGCCATGTGGCCTCCTGCGCCGCTGGCGACATCATGAAGGCCGCCAAGAAGATGGATCTCAAGTCCCTCTCCGATGGCATCTACCTCCAGACGGAAAAGTGCGAACACTTCAACTACAAATAGGCCCTCGCTCCTGTTTTCCATGATTTTGACAACCCGGACGCAGACGGTTCGCCGTCGCCTCCGGGTTGTTTCGCATTGGATGTTAACGGTTCAGCTCCTGATAGTCTTGGGACGAGGGACGAGAGACGGGGGACGGGAGTGAAAAGAGAAAAGCGGAAAGACCAGCCGTTTTGGAATTCCCCCAAAATCACGGCCAACCGTCACAGCTTTTGCGGAACAGGCTTGCATTTCCCACGGGTGGAGATACATTTCTTTGACAATGTATGCAAAAATCACCTTGAGGGAGGAGCTCCATGAAACTCGCATTGCCCCTTATCGCCACCATCGCCCTTTCGGCCATCGTCCACGGCGCCGCCATTCAAGACCAGCTGCCGCAGCCCGTGACCCAATCGGATTTCCATGGTTTCGTGAAACTGGACTTCAGGCTGAACAACGTCCCCTCCTGCATCGTCCTGCCCAAACAGCCGCGGGCAGGCAACCCATGGATTTGGCGCGCCCGCTTCTTTGGCCATGAACCGCAGACGGACATCGCCATGCTCAACGCGGGCTTCCACCTCGCCTACACGGAAGTGGGCAACCTCTATGGCAATCCAGATGCCGTCGCCCGCTGGAACGCCTTCCATGCCTTCCTGACGGAAAAACTCGGCTTCGATTCCAAACCCGTGCTGGAGGGCATGTCCCGCGGCGGCCTCATCATCTTCAACTGGGCCGCGGAGAACCCGGACAAGGTGTCCGCCATCTATGGCGACGCCCCTGTCTGCGACATCAAAAGCTGGCCTGGCGGCATGGGCAAGGGCAACGGCGCTCCGGCGGACTTCACCAACTGCCTCGCCCGCTACGGCCTCACGAAGGACAACGTGAACGACTTCCACGGCAACCCTCTCGACAAAGCCGCCGCCCTCGGCAAAGCGGGCGTTCCCGTGCTCTGCGTCTGCGGCGACGTGGACCAGTCCGTCCCCTACGAGGAAAACGCCAAAATCTTCGCGGAGCGCTATAACGCCGTGGCGTCCAATCCTTTGCGCATCATCATCAAGCCGGAGTGCGGCCATCATCCCCACAGTCTGAGGGACGCTTCCCCCATCGCCAATTTCCTCAAGGCCCATGCCATCGGCGAAAACGACTTCATCAAGGCCCGCGGCGGCATCGGCAACGCCCTCTGCCAGTTCAAAAACCGCAAGCGCGCCACCGTCGCCTTCATTGGCGGCTCCATCACGGAAATGTCCACCAGCTACTCCCGCGTCATGGAGAACGAATTCCGCAAACTCTTCCCCGAAACGGACTTCCGCTTCATCAACGCCGGCATCAGCTCCACCTGCTCCGACACCGGCGCCTTCCGCCTCCAGCAGGATGTCCTCAGCCAGGCGGACGGCAAAGTGGATCTGCTTTTCGTGGAATTCGCCGTCAACGACAACCAGGACGGCCATCTATCGCCCAAACAGTCCCGTCAGGCCATGGAGGGAATCGTCCGCGCCGCCCGTCGTCATAACCCCTTGATTGACATTGTCTTCCTGTATACCACCAACGAGTCCCATCTGGATACGTATGGCAAGGGCGTCGAGTCCATTCTGACCAAACGCCCCGCCTATGACAACACGAGAGGCCCCCTCGTCCATCCATCCGAAATCCTTGCCCATGAGGCAGTTGCGGACTACTATAAGCTGCCCTCCATCAACTTCGCGGCGGACGTGCAGCAGCGCATGCAGCATGGCGAGTTCGATTGGAACACCTTCGGCGGCGTCCACCCCGCCCCCTTCGGCGCCGCCATCTACGTGGACGACATCCGCTGCTTCGTCAGCCATGCGAAAGCCAACGACGCCCTTCTGGTCCGCGAACTGCCCGCCCCGCTGGAGACGGACTGCTTCCAGTTCGGCCGCATCGTGCCGCCCTCTCAGGCGCGGCTGGACGACCAATGGGCCATCACCGTCCCCGACTGGAACGCCATCGGCGGCGCCACTCGCCCCCAATACAACGCCATTCCCCTGCTCTGCGCCACCGCTCCCGGCGCCACCCTGCGGCTGGACTTCAGCGGCAGCGCCATCGGCGTCTACAGCGTCGCGGGACCGGACGCAGGCCGCATCCGCGTCACCATCGATCAGCGTGCGCCGCAGGAGTTTGACCTCTTCTACTCCTACAGCGCCACGCTCCATTATCCGCGAACCCAGATGTTCGCCACCGACCTGGACCCCAACGTCCCCCATTCCATGACGTTGGAGCTGCTTCCGGACAGGAATCCCGCCTCCAAGGGCACCGCCGCCCGCTTCGTCGGCTTCGCCTGCAACTAGCCGTCCCATCGTCACTGTCATTCAACCTCTTCAACAAAAGGAGAATCCATCATGAAAAGAACCATCGCCCTGCTGCTTTTCGGCCTTGTCGCCGCCGCCGTCGCCGGCTCCCCCTCGTGGCGCACGGACTACAAGGACGCCATGACCTACGCCCAAAAGGACAACAAGGCCCTGCTCATCCTGTTCACGTCCGGCAACGATGCCTGTAACCAGTTGCAGCAGAATGTCTTCGCATCAAAGACCTTCATCTATTACGCCAACGAGAACCTGTCCCTCATGCAGGTGATCTGCCCCGAGCCGGGCAAGGCCACCGACGACCTGCCCAAGCAGACCAAGACCCTCATGAAGAAGTTCAATGTCACCACCTGCCCCTTCATGGTCATCTTGGACTTCAAGGGCAACCTTCTGGGCACCCTCTCCGGCTACAGCGGCAAATCCGCCAGAGACGTCACGGAGTCCATCCGCGCCATCGCCCTGAAAGGGAAGAAAATCACCTCGAAGGACAAATACAACAAGAAGGAAGACGCGCAGGACCTGAAGAACGCGGGCAAAAACATGCCCAAGAAGAAGGACGCCAAGAAGAAGCCGGCCAAAAACAAGAAGAACGGCCAGAAATAGGGTGTGGCGATGTTGATGCGCGGCACGCCAATTGAGGAAGGGGGCCAGCTCGCCTACCTCCGCATGGAGGCGCTGGCGGACGATGGGGCCACCGTGATGAGCCATGGCACCCTTTCCTTCCGAAATTCCGTCTACGCAGGAAGTTACATTCGCACGATGTGCTGGCAGGGCATTCGGACGGATCCCCGCTTCCGCCGCATGGGCTGTGTCCGCAAGATGATGGAGGAGTTTCTGCCGAGGGGCCGCGAGCTCGGCGCGTGCATGGCGCTGCTGCATCCCTTCTCCTACTCCTACTACCGCCGCTTCGGCTTCGAGCGCGTCAGTGACACGGTTCAGATCCGCTTCCCCATCAACGCGTTGGACTTTCTGCCCCGCTGTCGGGATCTGGTCCCGCTCAACGACGACGACAATTCAGACGCCCTGCCGGAGCTCTTCAACGCCTTCTCCCTCAGCCGCAATCTCATGTTCCGCCGCTACGCCGCCATCGCCTTCCGGCGGAAGGACGCCCAAACGTACCTCTACATGGCGAACGGCCGGGCGGAAGGCTACATCACCTTTGAGCTGCACAGCCATTTCAACGGCTGCAGAGTGATCGGCGAACTGCTCAACGTCCTCGAAATCGGCTTCCTCAACCGTGACGCCCTCCGCGCCCTGCTCGGCTTCCTGCGCATGTACGAAGGGGAATTCGAGACCGTCGCCTTCCATGACGTGGGCCCCGTCCCCGAAATCCCCATGCTCCTGCAGCACAACGCCCACACCCAATGCACCGTCGTTCCGGACATCATGGCGCGGGTTCTCGACACGGAGGCCGTCCTGAAGGCAAACCGCTACCCCGAACAGCCGGGCGCCTTCACCATCGCCGTCGACGACTGGCTCGAAAACGTCCGCGGAGTCTATTATATAGAATATGGTAAGGGGAAATGCATGGTGGAACGCCGCGACTCCGCCGCCCCGGATCTCACCGTGCAGGCCCCCGCGCTGGCGCGGCTCCTCTATGGCTATGCCCATGTGGACGCCGCCACCGCCCCCTATCTGGAAGGCCTCCAGCTTCACAACGCCGCGGACGACTTCTTCCGCGCCTTCCCCCACCGCGTCGGCGGCGTCTTCGAACATTTCTAGCGGTCCACATCATAACAAAACACAAAGAAGGAAGAAAAACGAATGAAATTGAATTCACTGATTAGCGTATTGCTGTGCAGCGGACTGGCGGCCCTTGCGGCGCCGCCGGTGCTATGGCAGTCGGAAGGCATCGTGCTCAACGATTTGGGCAAGCTGGCCGAGCCGAAGGAAAACCTCTGCAAAGGCCTTGACCGCTACAAATGGGACGTGGTGGACTATGAGACCACCCGCTACAACGGCAGCATGCTCTACACGCGCCGCGGCACCACGCCGAAGCCGGTCACCATCGATCCGAAGCTGGAGGGATGGTACCGCATCTACATCGCCACTCTCTCCAACGAAAACAACGGCGCGCGGCTCTGGATGCGCATCGACGGCGAGCCCGGCCCCACCATGTTCTCCCACGGCAACACCGCCGTCCGCTGGTCCGCCACGGAGATGGGCGAGGAGATCTTCATGAAATGCGCCGACCTGACCGGCCGCAAGCTCACCTTCGGCAAGCCCGCCGGAAAATGCGGCTCCCAGATCGGCATCATGTGGCTCCGCTTCGAGCCCATGACCGAAGCCGAAATCGCCGACTACAAGGCCACCTTCACCGACCCCGCCACCAAACGCCTCCACGCCCACAGCGACATGGACTGGATCCACATCTACGGCCCTGACGCCACCATGGACGAATACTGCAGCATCATCGACGCCTACGGCCGCTCCGACGTGGCCATGGCCACCATCGAGGTCTACACCACCCTCGGCGACAAGACCCAGCCCTACCTCATGTACAACAACGGCGACAAGGACCTGCTGGAGTTCCGCTGGCCCAGCCAGCTGGCTCTTGACGCCAAACGCAAGGAGGTCTACAAGGAATATGTCCGCCGTGCGGAAGGCTATGGCATCAAGCTACTTGCGGGTCATCGCATGTCCTTGGCCAACTTCCTCATCCCCGCCGATGACATCTGCTGCTCCAACATCCCCTTCGTCACCAACAACCCGCAATGGTACTGCAAGGACCGCGACGGCGAGCCGCTGGCCGTCCTCTCCTACGCCTATCCGGAAGTCGGCGACTTCATGATCAACCAGTTCCTCCAGATGGCGGACATGGGCTTCCACGGCGCCACCCTGCTGCTCCACCGCGGCGTCGAAATCCTCTTTGAAGAGCCCGTCGTGGCCCGCTTCAAGGAGCGCTACCCCGACGTGGATCCCCTCACCCTCTCCCTCAACGACGAACGCCTCGCCGCCGTCCGCTGCGAATTCTTCACGGATTTCGTCCGCCGGCTCCGCAAGGCCTTCGACGCCTATAGCGAAAAGAACGGCCGCCCCCGCCTGGCCATCGTCCCCTACGTGGGCTTCGGTCTGGCGGACAACAAGCGGCTCGGCCTGGACGTGGAGACGTGGGTCAAGGAGAAGCTGGTGGACGGCGTCTGCGTCGCCTGCATGCGGGTCTTCGAGAACGAGGGCGCCTTCAAGAACGAGGACGGCACCCTGTCCGTGGAGAAGTACCATCAGCAGAAGAAGGCGGCGGACCGCAGCCCGCAATGCCGTGCCTTCGGCAACATGGCGGACGAAATGGCCAAATTCATCCCCGAATACGGCAAACTGGAGGCCGAAAGCGGCGTGAAATTCTACTATGACATCCAATGGGAAGGCTCCATTCCGCCGGAGGGCATCGTGGCCTACGTGCAGAAGCTGTACAACGCGGGTGCCCAGAATCTGTCCATGTGGGACTGCTTCGAGTTCCGCATCACCCACCGCGCCGAATGGCTGGTCACCTCCCGTCTGGGCCACAAGGACCAGCTGGGTCTCTTCCCCACGAACAACGCCGGCTACCGCCGCCTCTTCCGCATGATTTCCTTAAATGGCGTCAAATACGATGGTTACCATCCCAGCTGGCGCGGCTGAATCCGTTCCCGCCTCGCCATGATTGACGACTTCTTCCAAGAGGACGCTCCGGCTCCACAGGAGGGGGACGATGCCCTCGTCTCCCATCCCGTGAAGCACACCCTTCGCGGCGACGTGAAGCGCATCGTCTACCAGAACGAGGCAGGCACCTATTCCGTCATCCGCATGACCAACGAGAAGGGGTGGGAGGTCACACTGGTGGGCGCCATGCCAGGCATCATGGAGGGGGAGCACGTTCAGGCCACCGGCCATTGGGAGCGGCACAAGGAACACGGCCGCCAGTTCCGCGTCACCTCCATCGAGCCGATTCTCCCCAGCACCAACGAAGGCATGGAGCGCTATCTCGCCTCCGGCGTCCTGCCCGGAATCGGCGACGTCTACGCGAAGCGCATCGTGGCCCATTTCGGCGAGAAGACCCTCGACATTTTGGACAACCATACGGAACGCCTCCGCGAAGTCCCTGGCATCGGCGCAAAACGGCTGGAGGAGATCCGCGAGTCATGGCAACAGAACAGCAGCCAGCGGACCACATTGGTCTTCCTCCAGGGGCTGGGCCTTTCCGTGGCCGCCTGCAGCCGCCTCATGGCCCTCTACGGCCCCGCCACCGCGGAAATCGTCCGCGTCAACCCCTATCGGCTGGCCGCCGAAGTGGACGGCATCGGCTTCCTGACCGCCGACCGCATCGCCAACCGCCTGGGGATTCCCGCCGACAGTCCTCTCCGCCTCTGCGCGGGCCTCGTCTACACGATGGAAGATCTGGCGCAGCAGGGCTCCACCTGCTGCCCCAAGGCCCCGCTGATGAGGGACGCCGTCCGTCTTTTGGAAATTGGAGAGGAGCAGGCCGAAAAGGGCTTGGAGACCGCCCTCGCCGAAGGGAAAATCGTCCGCGAAAGCATCGCCGCCTCCACCACGGAGGACGGCGAGCTCTTCTTCCTGCGGAAGCTTCATTTTGCGGAAAGTGCTCTGGCCAAGGCAATTGCGATTCTTCTCCGCAGTCCTTCCCGCCGCTTCTCCATGAATCCCGCCGCTCTAGGCCAGGGCTTCCGCCGCCTCAACGCCATGCAGCGGCAGGCCGTGGAGTACGCCTGCAACTACGGCTTCAGCATCCTGACCGGCGGCCCCGGCGTCGGCAAGACCACCGTGGTCAGCCAAATCGCGGCGGCCGCCGCCCAAAGCGGCAAGACCATCTATCTGGCCGCCCCCACGGGCCGCGCCGCCAAACGCCTTTCGGAGGCCACGGGGCAGGAGGCCACCACCATCCACCGTCTGCTGAAATGGGACCCCATGGCCCGCGCCTTCGTCTACGGCCCCGACCGCCATCTGCCCTGCGACGTGCTCGTGGTGGACGAGGCCTCCATGCTGGACACCCTGCTGGCCGCCAGCCTCTTCCAG
>JAEEYQ010000044.1 GCA_016288215.1 Lentisphaeria bacterium
CGGCGGCTGCATGCTGACGGAAAGGGAGATGCGCTTCCGCGCCAAATGCGCCGAAGACCAAAATGTCCCCTTCACGAACTACGGCATCGCCATCGCCCGCATGACTGGCATCTTGGACAGGGCGCTGCAGCCGCTCCGCCTTCCATCCCGCTAGAGCCTCAGACGGCACGGGACGCAGGACACGAAACACGAAACGAAGGGCGCGGACATTTCAATCGCCAAGGGATTTCACCGTCGTTGACCCTTATCGGCGGGAAAACGTGCCTTTCGCGGTTGCGAGGCATTCCGCAAAGATATATATTAATGGTTTCATATGGGTTGGCACGGAAAGCCAGCCTTTGTATTTCAACCCTTCTTTCGTCTGACTGTGAATATGGAGGATTTGACCTTCAGCACCAATGCGTCCCATTCCCAAAAGGCCGGCAGCGCCTCAGTCTCCAGCGGCAGCCACCGCTACAAGTCACCGGACAGCATGGAGTCCGTTGGTTTCACGCGCCCCAAGAAGATGGTTCTGACCGACGAGGGGCATCCCTTCGAGCTGGAGCTGCGGAAGAACGGCCAGCCCGTCTATTTGCGGCATCTTGAAGTGGAATACGAGACCTACGGAGAGCTGTCTCCCGAAAAGGACAATGTGATTCTCGTCACCCATGCCCTTTCGGGGGACGCCCATGTGGCTGGATGGGACGCCTCCGCGACGGAGACCTATCGTCCGTGGCGGCTGCGGAGCCCTGGCTGGTGGGACGAGATGGTGGGCCCCGGTCAGCCCTTTGACACCAATCGCTTCTTCATCATCTGCGCCAATGTCTTAGGCAGCTGCTATGGCACCACGGGACCGGGAAGCATCAATCCGGAGACGGGCAAGCCCTACGGCCTGCGCTTTCCGCAAGTCACGGTGGGCGACTGGGTTCACATGGAGGCCGCCCTTCTGGATCGCCTGGGCATCCAGCAGCTCTATGCGGTCTGCGGCGGCTCGTTAGGCGGACAGCAGGCACTGGAATGGGCGCTGTGCTATCCGGACCGCGTCCGCAAATGTCTGATCTTGGCCTCCGGCCCCCGCCTTTCCGCACAGGGTCTCGGCTTCAACGCCGTGGAACGGCATTCCATCCTCCACGACTCCAATTTCAACGGCGGTGACTACTATGACAAGACGCCGCCCGTGAACGGCTTGGCCACCGCCCGCATGCTGGCCCACATCACCTATCTCTCCGGCCAGGGCATGGACAAGAAGTTCGGCCGCCGCCTGCAGGAGGGCACCGCGTCCCGCAGCAACGGCGACGGACGCAGCTTCGACATCGAGTTCGCCGTGGAAAGCTACCTCTCCCATCAGGGCAGCTCCTTCGTGGAGCGCTTCGATGCCAACAGCTACCTCTACATCACCCGCGCCATGGACTACTACGATGCCGCCGGCAAATGGGGCGACGGCGATTTGGTGAAGGCCTTCTCCCGCATCAAATCCAACATGCTGGTGGCGTCCTTCTCCTCAGACTGGCTTTATTCCCCTGAAGAGAGCAAACAGTTCGTGACGGCCCTCATGCGGAATGGCATTCCCGTCACCTCCGTCATGCTGGAATCCAATTACGGCCATGACGCCTTTTTGGTGGAGACCAACCGAGTGGCCCGCATTCTGCGCGCTTTCCTGCTGTCCGCTGGCTCCAACGGGACGAATTGAAGAAGGAGGAACGGCCATGGACAAAACCAAAGTACCCCAACGGGATTTCGGCACCTCCGAAATTGAGATCCTGCTCCGCAAGCTGGGCATTGAGGCGGTGGACAGCGATTTCATGGCCCTCCAACAGGAGGTTCTCCATGCGCTGCGCCACGGCACGGACCATGAATTCACCATGCAGAAGCATTGGGAGGATCCCATCATTCGCGACATCGTCCTGCCTGGACAATCCGTGGTGGACTTGGGCTGCGGCGACGGTGAGCTGCTCGTGCGACTCGCCTTTGAACGCGGTGTCAAGGTCCAAGGCATCGACCACAGCGAAGACGCCGTGGTCCGCTGCATGGAACGCGGCATTCCCGTCTGCCATGAGGACCTGGACAAGGCCCTCCTGGACTTCCCAGACAACTGCTTCGACTATGCGGTTTTAGAGAAGACCCTGCAGACCCTGCAGAATCCTCTGGAGGTGTTGGAATCCATGATGCGGGTCGCCCGCTACTGCTTCGTCTCCTTCCCCAACTTCGCCCACTGGAGCATTCGGATGGCATTGAGCTACAGTGGTCGCATGCCCATCACGGGAACCCTTCCCTATAATTGGTATGACACGCCCAACATCCATCTGTGCAGCATCACGGATTTTCTGAAATGGATTGAGACCGACGGCGTGCAGCTCCACGACTCATGGGTCGTGGTGGCCGACAAGATCCTCCCCTACGACCCCAAGCAGAATCACAACATCAAGGGGGAGCAGGCCATGTTCCTGATCTCCAGGGGACAGGGCAAGAGGTCCTGACAGGATGGCGGACGCGCGGCGGACAATTTGGCTCGTGGCGGGGGAATCCTCCGGAGACATGTACGGCGCCCAGCTGGCCAGGGCCCTTTGGCAACGGTCGCCGGAGCTCGTCCTGCGCGGCATGGGCGGCCACGCCATGACACAGGCCGGCGTGGACTGCTTTGTGGACTCCACGGAGCTGGGCGTGGTCGGAATCGTGGAGGTGCTCAAAAGCATCCGCTTCTTCCTGAAACTCCTTAAGTCGTTGGAAATCAAGGCGATGGAAGAACGTCCGGACGCTGTGGTCCTCATCGACTATCCAGGCTTCAACCTGAATCTTGCCCAACGGCTGCATCGGCTGGGCATTCCAGTCGTCTACTATATCAGCCCACAAATCTGGGCATGGCGGAAAGGGCGCATCCGCCGCATTGTGCGGGACGTGGACAAAATGCTCTGCATCTTCCCCTTTGAGCCCGCCGTCTACGCGAACACGCCGCTGGACGTGACCTTTGTCGGCCATCCGCTGTTGGAGCAGCTGGCCCCTTTGCGGGAGACTCCCGCTCAGCGGGACCCCAATCTGGTGCTGCTCCTTCCGGGCAGCCGTCGCTCCGAGCTGAAGGCCATGCTGCCCTTTTTCATCCGGACGGCGGCGGAGCTTCATCGGAGGCGGCCGGAGTTGACCTTTGTGATGCCCCTTCCCCGAGAAGGCATACAAGTCTTTGCTAAAGAACAACTTACGAAACTAAACGCTCCCGATGTGCCCGAAATCCGCCTCACGGTGGGGGACACGCGGCAGTGGATGCGGCGGGCCAGCGCCGGTCTCGCCAAAAGCGGAACAGTCACCGTGGAGGCGCTGATTCTGAACTTGCCGCTGGTGGTCACCTACAAGGTCAACTGGCTGACGTGGCGGATTGGCAAGCTGTTGGTGAAGCTCTCCTCCATCACCATCGCCAACCTGATCGCGGGCAAGACCGTCTTCGAGGAGTATCTGCAGCATGACGCCGTGCCGGAGAAACTGGCCCCTGCCCTGCTGGACATCCTGCCGGAGGGTCGCCGCCGTCAACAGGTTGAAGAGGACATGCGGCAGTGCCGGGAGCGGCTTGGGGAGAAGCTGAACGTCAGCCAAAACGTGGCGGACGCGGTTTTGGCATGCACCGCCCATGGGGCAGACAAGGGCGGAAGCATTGCCGCAAGTGACGTCAAATCAGAGAGATAATAGAGGAAATGGGGTCGAATATTACAGATACAGCGTTGGGCGTCACGGTGTTGGGCAGCGGCAGCAAGGGCAATGCTGTCGTGGTTCGAAAGGGGAACGACGGCATTCTGATCGACGCCGGCTTCAGCCTGAAGGAGCTGCGCCGCCGCATGAAACTGGCCGATGTTCCGGAACAGTGCATCCGCGCCATTCTCATCACCCATGAGCACGATGACCACATCAAGGGCCTGCGCGTCTGCGCGGAGCATTTCAACGTCCCCGTCTACACGACACGAAAATGCGCGGACATCCTGCGGCATCGGGACAGCCGTCTGGGCCAGATGACCCTGTTCTCCCCCGGAGACATGTTTCCGCTGTGCAATTTCACGCTATGCCCCTTTCCCATCTCCCACGATGCCAACGACCCCGTGGGCTTCGTCGTCTACAGCGGCAATGCCAAAGTGGGCATCGCCACGGACTTTGGCTATGTGAGCCAAGTCGTTGAGTATCAACTACAAGGCTGCAGCACTCTGGTGGTGGAGAGCAACCATGACCTGAACATGCTGGCGGCCTCCAGCCGGCCATGGTCGCTGAAACAGCGCATCATGAGCCGCTACGGCCACTTGTGCAACAAGGACACCGGCGAACTGTTGGAGCGGATTATCCGCCCCAATACGCAACACGTTATCCTTGCCCATCTTAGCGAAGAATGCAACTCCCGACAACTGGCTTGGCAGTGCGCCTGTCAATGCCTTGAGCACATCGACCGAAAGGACATCGATCTGCAGATTGCGGACCAAAACCAGCCCTTGGCCACCGTGTGGACCGAATGACGAATGGCCGCGGAGAAATCACTTCTTCTGAATCGACACAATAGCCAATTCCATGGCCTTCAGAAGTCCACGGCTGTTTTTGGAATCCCTAAAAATCGCGGAAACTGATGAAAAAAACGCCGTGGCCTCTTGTTTTTTGATGAAAACCTTTGTATAGGAAGTGATAAAGCGTGTCTTTGAGCGCGTTATCCCTTTGTCTCCCCGCAAATTTTCTGGAGGGGTAACGCATTGATACGCAATCACTTAGGAGTTTTCATCATGAAAAAAGCATTTACCCTCATCGAACTGCTCGTCGTCATTGCCATCATCGCCATTCTGGCGGGCATGTTGCTGCCCGCGTTGGCAAAGGCGAAACAGAAGGCCAAAACCGTCAACTGCACATCCAATGTCCGTGGCTGCGGCGAGGCCGGCATACTCTACATGGACGACTTCAATGGCCGCTTCCCCGTGTACGACCAGTTTGAAACCGCATGGTATCCAGGCTACACCCGCACCTGCTCCTGGGCTGACAACCTGATGCGCACAGGCTACATCGAAATGGACAGCGGCATCATCTGCTGCCCCGCCGACTGCACCAAGCCGACCCCCGGC
>JAEEYQ010000045.1 GCA_016288215.1 Lentisphaeria bacterium
ACCGTGGCAGTATGTGATGCGGAAGCGGCCTTCGGAGGAACCGTGCATCAAATGGGCCACGACACCCAGATTCCGCTGCAGCTCTTCGTCCTTCTGGGTGGCCGCCAAAATCTTCGGGGTGCCCACATAACCAAGTTTACGAATCAGGCGGTCATTGATGGGATCTTCTCCAAACTGCTTCAGCCCAGGAGCTAAGATGATAAGATCGCCATCATCAGCCACCATCATGCGAGTACGGTAGACGGCCTTGTTGCCAAGCCATGTGGTGCGGAACTCCTCCGGATCCAGATAGACGACCACCTTCTTCTCCGGCTCGTCCATCAAATCCAAATTGACCTGTTGGGAAAGGCGGGCACCCATGGCGTAGGTGGCGTCGTCATCTCCAATGAACAGCCCCCGCATGGCCATGGCGCCACTGGCGGAGTCCTTCGCCATCACCGTCAGCACATAGACGATGGGCAAATCCGCCAAATAGGTGTGGACACCATAGTTGAACAAACGGCGCACCGGCGTGTCAATGACGCCCATAATGCGCTCCATCCCATAGCTGGCCCCCAAGAAGTGGGACTTGTTGATCATGTCGGAGCCGCCCACGCCCACCATGATGTTCTTCGTGTAGTTGGCCATGCCAACCACTTCATGGGGAACGATTTGCCCCACAGACAGAATCAAGTCGTAGCCCTCGAACAGCTTCTTGTTGCATTGAACTTGAACCGAAAAGTCCAATTTCCCTTCGGACCACTCCCGAATCAGGCTGGAAGGCACCTCGCCCATGGTACGGACGTCGTTTCTCCAATCATGGACGAAGAAGCGGTCCAACGGGATGCGCGGCCCGAACATGGTCCGAATCTCCTGTTCGGTCATCTTGAAATGGGTCCCCAAAGCGGGCATGATGTCCACATGGGTGGCGGGCTCCAACATGTCGTAGAGCATGGCGGTCAGGACGCCTGCATTGGAGTTGAAGCGTGTGAAATCCGGCGGGAGGATAAGAACCTTTTTCAGCGGGCGACCGATGGCGGCTAGCGCCTCCTTCAATGTCTCCTTTTTCTCCTGATCGGTCAGTGCAAGAGAGGTTCCGGAACGGGTTGCGAATGTGGTCACGGGATATGTCCTTGTTATGGGTGATGGTCACAAAAACAAACGTGTCACATTAAATGTATTTCCCATGCCGTTTTTTTCCAGCCACGCCCATGGAATTCATCAGACTTCTTCATGCCTTCTCTCATGTCGATGCCACCAAGTTGTCACTCCACATCCTTTCATCCAATCGAATTTCCTTCACATCGAACAGATATCAAGAGGAAATCATGGGTTCTGTGGCAATTTGGTCAGACGGTCTTATATTATTGGTTGACATCATTCCGGCAGGAGAACTGCCGTTTCACGACCATTAAAAAGGAATGAATTATGATTACCTGTCCGAAATGCGGAACCGACAATCTGCTGACTGCCATCTTCTGCCGCGGCTGCGGCGAACGCCTGAATTTGGATGAACTTCGGCCGGACAATTTCGAGCCGGTCAACACGCTGACGCCGGCTCAGCTCCGTGCGAAGAAAATCAATCAGATCACGGGCATCGTGTTGGCCATCGTGCTGGTGATTCTCATCATCGGCCTCCTCTTCCCTGTGGGCACGGTGGACGGCAGCGGTGAGCTGTCTCCAGAGGCCAGCCAGAATCTGACCACGCTGAAGACCTTCGGCAACGCGCCTGCGGAGGCGGAGGAATCCGGCAAGAAGAAAAAGAAGAAGAAAGAAGCGGAGGCCCCGAAGCCGGCCGGCCCTTCAGAGCAGACACTGACCTTTTCAGACACGGAAGCGAGCATCATCGCCGTCAAGACCATCGGGTTACCCAAAGAGGACAATGGCGGCAAAGTCAGCTGGACGAATTTCAGCATCCGCTTCCACAGCGACGGCACCGCGCAACTGATTCTAACCGCCAAATTCTTCAAGGCCTTCGCCATGCACAATGTCATGGTGGTGAAGCCAACCGTCGGTGAGAAGGGCTCCGTCACCATGGAAGTGAAAGGCACCCGTATCGGCCTCATTCCGCTGCCAGGCAAACTGGGCGACCAGTTCGTGACGGCCAAATTCAAGAACATCGCGCAAGGGCCCATGAGCGGGCTGAAGAGCTACATTTCGGCGTCCACCATGAGCAATGGCAGCGTGACCGTGACGGTCAGCAAATAGACGGCATTCCGATGGACGCGGTGTATGCAGGAAGCGCATGTCTGCAGTGTCAGTGAGCTTGTCAGTCTGGCAGCGCGTCTGCTGGAGCAGCATTTCACGGGCGTGTGGGTATGCGGCGAGATCAGTGACCTGACCATCCACCGCTCCGGCCATGTGTATTTTTCCATAAAGGACGAGAACAGCCAGCTGCGGGCCATCATGTTCCGCGGAGCGGCATTGGCGCAGCAGCTGCGTTTGGAGCGCGGCATGTCCGTCAACCTCTACGGGCGGCTGACGCTGTACGGTCCCCAGAGCACGGTGCAGATTCAGGTGATGCAAATTAGCCCCGTGGGCGTCGGCGACCTCTATCTGCGCTTTGAGGAGCTGAAACGGCGGCTGGCGGCGGAGGGACTCTTCGATTCGGAGCGGAAACGCCCCATTCCCGTGCTGCCTCAATGCATCGGGCTCATCACGTCTCTGGACGGCGCCGCCATTCAGGACTTCTTCAATGTCATCAACCGTCGGTTCCCCGGCATGCATGTCCGGGTGGTGCCCTGTGCGGTTCAGGGAGCCGGCGCGGCGGCGCAAGTCGCTGGAGCCGTGCAGTTTCTGAATCAACAACGAGCCTGTGACGTCATTGTGGTCACCCGTGGCGGCGGCTCGTTGGAAGATTTGTGGCCCTTTAATGAAGAGGTATTGGCGCGGGCAGTGGCCGCCTCGGAAATTCCCGTCATCAGCGCCATCGGCCACGAGCGGGATTTCTCCATCTGCGACTATGCGGCGGATTTCCGCGCGCCGACCCCTTCGGCGGCGGCGGAGCTGGTGGTCAAAAGCCGAATGGAGCTACTTGGCCACGTCCAGGAGCTTCGTCAACGGCTGACGCAGGCGTTGCTGCTGACGTTGAGCGGACTCCAGAACCGGGTCCTGCGGGTGTCCCGCTGCACTCTTCTGCAGCATCCGGAGGAGCTGGTCTTCCGCCGCAGCCAGCGGCTGGACATGCTTTCCGCCCGTCTGGAGCAGACCTTGCCGCGGCAGGCGGAGCGGCTGGCCGCCCGACTGGACGGCGCGGCGAAACGGCTGCCTCTGGCCATTCGGAACCGCATGAGTCAGACGGCCCATCGGCTGGACTCCGCACGGCAGACCCTGCAGGCGCTGGCACCGCAGCGTGTGCTTGAGCGGGGCTACAGCATTCTGCTGTCCCCTCAGGGGCAGGCCATTCGTTCGAAAACGGAAGTTATTGCAGGAGAACAACTTACAGCATTATTGGCCCATGGGAGCCTCCATGTTGCCGTAACCCAATCCGAAGGAGAGAATCATGAGTGAGCAGCCCCTTCCAGAAGAAACCTCCTTTGAGACCGCGCTGGCGCGGCTGGAGGAAATTGTGGACAAGCTGGAGTCCGGCAGACTGACTTTGGAGGAAAGCATGGCCTGCTTTGAAGAGGGTGCCCGCCTGCAAAAATTCTGTTCAGAGAAGTTGGCGGCGGCGGAGAAGAAGATCGAGCTGCTCGTTCAGAAGGCGGACGGCGCGTTGGCGTGGGAAAAACAACCATAGAAAGGACTGCCATGTTATCAAAATGGCTGATGTTTTGCCTTGCAGCCGGCGGCACGGGCCTCTGCATGGCGGAGGAACTGCCGCTGGACAGCTTCGTCCTGATGCCGTTCATCGCCATGCGGAAGGATGACGCCATCCACGTCGTCATTCCGGAGAATCCAGACATCACAAACGCAACCCGCGGTGCCTCTCGCACATTCAAGGGCGACAGTCTCAAACCCTTCTTGGGCAAATACATCCAAATCACCTGCGAGGCACGCTACGACCATGTGACCCAGATTGGCGAGGGCCCCCGCAACGTGTCTGCGGGCAAAATCCTCCTTTCGGTCGCCAATCAGGCCGGAACCCATCAGTATTTCGCTTCCAATTTCTGCAACGGCTCCTCCAACGGCGAATGGCGCCCCCTTGGCCTGCAGGGGCGGATTCCGGAAGACACGGTGAGCATGAACCTGCACCTCGGCATCCAATGGGGAACCGGCACCATCGATTTCCGTAACATCCGGATGACGGAATGCGAATCCCCCTTCAAGACAGTTGCGGAGCTGCCGGAGAATTTCCGCTGCGAATACACGGAGCGCGTAAGCCGCCTGCCACAGCTTCGCGGCGCCATGTCGCCGCCACCTCTTCGCATCACGGAGAAGGATTTGCGCGACTTTGGCCAATGGGGCGGCAATCTGCTCCGCTGGCAGCTCCTCGCCGACGGCATCGACGTGCGAAACATCGACCAGTGGCGAGATGTCATGCGACGACAGCTGGACCGTCTGGAGAGCCTGCTGCCCGTCCTGCAGGAGGAGGGCATCTATGTCATCATCGACGTGCACTCTCCCGTTGGCGGCCGATATCGCAACGGCGGTGTCCTCGGCACCGCCGGCTCCCAATACACCGCCATGTTCGCGCACTCCAGCAAGTTCCTTGTCTTGGACGAGCCGACATACCACGACGAGTTCCTCCGCATGTGGCGCGAAATCGTCCTGCGCTTCCGCGGCAAGCCCATGATCTACGGCTACGACATCTACAACGAGCCGGATCAGCAGACGCCGTCCCAATGGGACTATTTGGGACTTCAATACGAGGTAGCGAAGCTCATCCGCGAGCTGGACGAAGAGACCCCCATCATCATCTGCTGCAACCAGTGGTCTTGCCCCAAGACGTTTTCCTATCTGCAACCTCTTCCCCTCGTGAATCTTATCTATCAATCACATATGTATGAGCCGGGGGACTTCACCCATCAGGGCGTCGGCAACCCTGTTGACTACAAGAAAGGCTATCCTGCCACCGCCGTGTCCTATCCAAATTCGAAATGGGACAAACACTTCTTGGAGAACGCCTTGGCTCCTGTCCGCGCATTCCAGCTCCGCTACGGTGCGCGGATTCTCATCGGCGAATTCTCCGCCATCAGATGGGCTCCCGGAGCGGCCCGCTATCTGGAAGATGCAATGGACATCATGGACGAATACGGCTTCGACTGGTGCTACCACGCCTACCGCGAATGGAACGGCTGGAGCCTGGAGCACAGCGATGACCCCCACAACGACAATCCGGTCCCCGCCAACGCGCGGAAAGCCATCGTGTTGAAGCACTTCGAGAAGAATCGTCGCCCCTGAAGGGCGGCAACAGCCCTTAAGGCCCAAGACATATTCCAAACTTCAAATTCCTAAATTCTCATTCCTAATTTCTAATTCCTTTTCTAATTCCAAACTTCAAATTCCTAATTTCTAATTCCTAATTCCTAATTCCAAAATATAAGGGTGATGGTCATGAACAGTTCCAACAAGCTCGTCACGGTCATTTTGGCCGTATCCGCCGTGCTGTTTGCCACGGGAGTCATCCGCAAATGCCGTTCCATGACGGCGAAAGGAAACCAGAAGGTCATTGCGGTCATCCCAAAGGGAACGGCGAACATGTGGTGGGCCACCGTGAATCAGGGGGCCCAGAAGGCGGCTGAGGAGAACGGAGTCCGCATTCTGTGGACGGGACCGGAGATGGAGACAGACCGCGAACGACAGATTCAGGCTGTGGATGATGTTCTGGTGCAGGATGTTGACGCCGTTGTTCTTGGTCCAAACGACTTCAAGGCGCTGGTCCGCTCCGCCGAAAAAATCGTCGCCAAGAAAATTCCCTGCATCATCATCGACTCCCCGCTGGACTCCGACTGCTATGACGCCTTCGCAGGAACCGACAACTATCGCGGCGGCGCGGACGCGGCCCGTCGGCTGGGTGCCGCGCTGCAAGGCCATGGCACCGTGATCCTGACCCATTTCGTGCAGAATTCCGCTTCCACGGAGGAGCGGGCCCGCGGCTTCAAGGAGACGTTGGCGGCGGAGTATCCAGGCGTCAAGGTGGCGGCGGAGCAATATACCCTTGGAACAGTGGAAGATGCGCGACAGCGAACCACGGACATGCTTACGAAATTGGGCAAGGTGGACGGCGCCTATGCGGTCAACCATCCTTCCTCCGTCGGCGCCTACAAGGCCTTGCAGACCTCCGGCATGGCCGGCAAAATCCACTTTGTGGGCTTTGATTCAGACCCCGTGCTGCTGACTGGCATCGAAAATGGCGAAGTGGACGCGCTCATCGTGCAGAATCCCTTTGAAATCGGCTATCAGGGCGTGAAATTGGCGTTGCGGAAACTGGCTGGCGAGACGTTGGAGCGGACCTGCAACGTGCCCAGCATGATTGTGGACAAAAGCAATCTGGAGGAGATGAAACAGCGCTTCCCCAGTGCGCTTGGACTGTAACATACTGATAGAAAGGAAGTTACAGAATGTCAAACGATCGATTGGACATACAGGGCCTCGGAAAGGCCTTCGGAACAGTGCAGGTGCTGCGGGATGTGAATTTCCGTCTTCGCGCGGGCACCGTCCACGCCATCTGCGGAGAGAACGGCGCCGGAAAATCCACCTTGATGAAGATTCTGGCAGGCAATTTTCCGGCAGACTCCGGCCAAATGTTCTTGGAAGGCAGGCCTTATGCCCCTGCGAATCCCGCCGAGGCGATTCGGGCGGGCATCGCCATGATTTATCAGGAACTGGATTTGGCGGAGCATCTGACCGTGGCAGAGAACATCTTCCTCGGTCAGGAACGTACCGCCTCCCGATGGAAATTCCGTCTGGACAACAACGCCATGACACAGGAGACTCAGGAGCTGATCAGCCGCTTCGGCTTCCCACTGACGGCCGACGCCGTGATTGGCGACTTGAGCGTGGCCCAAGCCCAAATGGTGGAAATCCTCAAGGCCCTTCACCAAAACGCGAAGATCCTTGTGATGGACGAACCCACCAGTGCCCTGTCCCAAACCGAAGCGGCGCAACTGTTTACCATCATCCATCGCTTTCGGGAAGAGGGTCTGGCCATCATCTACATCTCCCACCGCATGGAGGAGATCATGGACTTGGCGGACGAGGTGTCCGTCCTGCGGGACGGCGAGATGGTGTGGCACGCTCCCATTGGAGACTGCACCGTGGAGACCATCATTCGACACATGGTGGGGCGGGAGCTGGTAGACTTCTATCCAAAGCGGAATGCCAAAATCGGCGACGTGCTCTTCGCTGTGGAAAACCTCTGCGACCATGAGAAAATCGCCGATGTCAGCTTCCAGGTTCGCCGTGGAGAAGTGGTTGGCCTTGGGGGACTTGTGGGAGCCGGCCGAACGGAGGTTGCCAACGCCATCTTCGGAGTCTCAAAACACATTTCAGGACGTATCACAATGCAGGGCAAGGACTTGAAGATACACTCGCCGGCGGATGCCATTCGCGCCCGCATCGCCTATCTGACGGAAGACCGCAAGCGCACAGGCCTGTGCACCGCCCTGCCCTGCAGCTGGAACATCACCCTGCCCAATCTGGACCACATCGGCATGGCCCGCATCCTGTCCCTGAAGAAAGAACTTGAACAGTCGCGAAAGGAAGGGGAAAGAGTCCATGTCCGCTGGGCTTCTCCGGAAGATGCGGCCGACACCCTGTCCGGCGGCAATCAGCAGAAGCTGCTGCTGGCCCGCTGGCTCATGGCGGAAAGCGATTTCCTTATTTTTGACGAGCCGACTCGAGGCATCGATGTGGGCGCCAAAAAGGATATCTACCTGTTACTCAACGAGTTAGCCGAAGCTGGCAAGGGCCTATTGGTCATCTCCTCCGAACTGCCCGAGCTCTTCGGCGTCTGCGACCGCATTCTGGTCATGCGGGAGGGGCGGCTGACCGCCAACCTACAGACCAAAGACACCACTCCCGAAGACGTCATGCGCCACGCGACCATCTAGACGCAAGTCCCTCCACACCAGTCAACAAGAGGAATATCCCATGAATAAATTCGCCAGACAACTGCTTCCCTTCAGCTCCCTGCTCTTCATCATCTCCCTCTGGACCTGCCTCGTTCCGGACACCTTCCTCAGCTTCCAGAACATCTCCAATGTGCTGACCCGCTCCGCCGCCAACGGCATCATGGCCTGCGGCATGACCTTCATCATCATCACAGGCGGCATCGATCTCTCCATCGGCTCCATGCTGGCCATGACGGGCATGCTCGCCTCCATCGTCATGCTGATGTTGGGCGGCGGCACCTGGACGGCCATCTGCGGCGGCGAATTCATCGCTATGCCTTTGTGGGCCATGGTCATCGGCACCGTGGCGGGCATGGTGTTCGGAGGACTCTGCGGCCTTTTCAACGGCATCTGCATCACCCGCCTGAAACTGGCCCCCTTCATCGTCACGTTGGGCAGCATGAGCATCTTCCGCGGGGTGTCCTATGTGCTGAATGACGGCAAGCCCTTCGCCATCTCCGCCTACACCTATCTGGACACCGGCAAGCTGTTGGGCATTCCCGTGCCCCTGCTGCTCTTCGCCATCGCATTGGCCGGCAGCGGCTTCCTGCTGAAGTACACGAAATTCGGCCGCTACGCCTACGCCATTGGTTCGAACATCACAACTGCCTTTCACGCAGGCATTAACGTAAACAAGATTCTAGTCGGCGCCTATACCTTCATGGGACTGCTGACAGGACTGGCCGCCATGATTTACAGCAGCCGAGCCAGCTCCGCCCAACCCTCCGCCGGCCTCTCTTTGGAGATGGACGTGATCGCCGCCGTCATCATCGGCGGCTGCTCCCCCGCCGGCGGCAAAGGCACCATGACGGGAACCCTGATTGGCACACTGCTCATCAGCTTCCTGCGCAACGGCCTGACCCTGCTCAACGTCTCCACGAACCTTCAGCTCATCGTCATCGGCTTCATCATCATCTTCGCCGTGACGGCGGACCGACTGGCCGTGCAGGGCGGCAAGAAGGAGAATATCTAACATATTGATAATGAATAACTTAGAATTATAAAAAAACAGAAATTAGCGAACAGGAATGAGGTTCACATGAAACAACATCGCCTTCTGGCCTGCATGGCCGCCCTGGGCACAGCCGTCTCCGTCATGGCCGCCTATCCCACACTTTTCTGGGACATGGAGCACATCAGCGACTTCAGCGGCGACGCGAAGCTGACCCTCCATCATCCGGACTTCCGCGAAATCGTCATGGTCCACGACGCTCCATGGGAGGGAAACGTCTGCTGCTACCACACCGTGCTGCACGACGGGGACAAATACCGCATGTACTACCGCGGCATGTCATGGGGCCTGGAAGGCTACACCCCCCATGAGGTCACCTGCTATGCGGAAAGCGACGACGGCATCCATTGGACCAAACCGCCCCTCGGCCTCTGTGAATACAACGGCTCGAAGGACAACAACATCATTCTGATGAACGATGAAGCCTGCCACAATTTCACCCCCTGCATCGACACCAATCCCGCCTGCCCGCCCGAGCAGCGCTACAAGGCATTGGGCGGCGTCTCCAAAGGCCTCTACCTCTTCTACTCCGCCGACGGCATCCATTGGACAAAGGCGCAGCCGGAGCCCGTCTTCACGAAGGGCCTCTTCGACTCGCAGAACGGCCTGTTCTACGACAGCATCCGCCAATGCTACACCTGCTATTCACGGCTCGTGGCTGAACTGAATGGCGGCCGCAAGGGCCGCGCCATCCAACGCTGCATCTCACAGGACGCCATCCACTGGTCAGAGCCGGAAACCCTTGACTATGGGGAAGATGCGCCTGGCATGGAACTGTACACCAACGCCATTCACCCCTACGTCAACAACCCCAACGTGCTCATCGGCCTTCCCAAACGCTTCAAAGGCGACCGCGCCAGCGTCTATGACCTCTACAGCGGCGGCGGCATCCCCGGCATCTCGGATGGCGTGTTCATGAGCAGCCGCGACGGCCTCCATTTCCGCCGTTGGGAAGAGGCGTTTGTCCGGCCGGGCATTCAGCATGAGCGGTGGATCAACCGCAACAACATGAGCGCACAAGGGGTGGTTCTCACGAAGGCAGACCTTGGCGGGACGCCGCCTGTGCTGACCATCTACTCCACGGAGGGCTATTACTCCAACCAGCCGAACCGCCTGCGCCGCCTCACGCTTCGGCAGGACGGATTCGTCTCCGTGCAGGCGCCCTACAGCGGCGGCGCCTTCACCACAAAGCCCATCGAAATCACCGCGCCTGATACACCGCCAAAACAGCCGGCGGAACTGAACCTCCAAATTGTGGCTCGCGACGGTGTCCGCGTCCTGAAGGTCGCCGAACCCTTCGTCCATCCGCTTCCCGTCGACACAAACCTCGGCAGCCAGGTCAGTTTCGCCATCACGGTGGACAAGACGAAGACGGGCGGCTTGATGCGCCGCCTCTTCTCCTCCTACGCAGGCGGCCCCAACAAGGCGGGCGAACGCAAGTTCCTGTTGGACATGCAGACCGGCGGCATCAAGAAGGAGTATCCCCTGATTCGCATGTGGTACGATGGCATGGAAGTCGGCTACTTTTTCGATGACTGCCCCGAATGGAAGACGGTGAGACAAAGCAAGCTAGCCATCATCGCCACCTACGACGACGGCGTCATGAAGCTCTACGTGAACGGCAAACTGGTCGCGGAAGGCGGCGAAGCCGGCCACGGCGAGCTGATCACGCCCATCGGCCCCGTCAATTTTGGCGAAGACTATCCACCCGCCTCCACCAGCGACGAGCCCTATTTGGGCGAAGTCCATGAAATGGCCGTCATCCCCCGCGTCTTTTCAGCGGAGGAGGCGGCGAAAGCGGCCGTCGAAGGCCTAAAGGCCGTCATTGCCGCAACAGAGAAAGGAGTGCACTACGACATGGCAGGCATGAGTCCCTTCCGTCTCGTCAACCGCCTTGCGCAGGAGCAGGAGCCAATCGTTCTCGCGTCAAAGCAAT
>JAEEYQ010000003.1 GCA_016288215.1 Lentisphaeria bacterium
CCCCAGGGTATGAATATTTGGCTGAGGAGTCATGCGACTCCAGGCCTCATCCGGTTTTAGACACCGTTTCCAGTGCTTATTCCGGCCTTGGGGGCAGATTGCTCACGTGTTACTCACCCTTTCGCCACTTTCGCGCCCGAGCGCGCGCTTGTTCGACTTGCATGCCTAATCCATGCCGCCAGCGTGCATTCTGAGCCAGGATCAAACTCTCCATTGCAGAAAGACTATCGGGGGCCGCGGCGGACTCGCCGCCGCGGCTTCGCCTTATCTTCAATTTCGCTTTTTTCTCGTGACAATCGCTCTGTATTGCGCTGCTCGGTTTCCAAGGAGCCCTGCCGCCCTCTCCGGACGGCGAGTGTCTAAGATAGCACGGATTTCCCCCTCCGCAAGTCGTCAGGTCGAAAAAAGTGACTTTTTTCGTGAAAAAAGTTGTTTTTTCCACAGAACACACTGAATAACCAGAAGCGTCCAGCCGCATTCCGCCAAAAGCAGATGATGGTCACGAAGGCTAGGAGGCCCTGTATCTTCTATATTATAATAGGAATTATCAAATTTTAACATTTTAGCTTTTGGGAAGACAACAGAGGGTGCAAGAGGCTGAATTTGAAACAGCACGTCCAAAGGGCCTGAAGGGGCCTTCGGCGAAGGAGGCATTGATATACAGGACCGCAAGCAAAACGTGAGGGAAGGGCACTACAACGCACAGAAAGGCACATGCCCTTCGAAAAAGGGGTGAACGAACATCCTTGCGGCTCAATGTCAAACGGCGAATTCGGACGGCAATCGCGAAATCGAACGGCGACAGAGTCACACGGTTTGTGCCAAAGGCAGAAAAAATCTCTTCATTCAGATTGTGCAGGGAAAATGACATATTAAAGTATATAGAGGTATAAAGGGCGTTGAGTCGCCTTCCGTTTTCATGCCATGTCATTGTCCTGTCTGGAGTGTCCATGTTTCCGTTTCTTGCGCCGCATCTACTGAAAATCTGGGGTCCATTTCGTCTGCTTGGCTCTTCGCTTGTCCTGTTAAGTCTTGGCGCATGTCTCGGCGGCTTAGGGACTTGGCTATTTCTTCCACGCCTATGGAAATGGCTTCCGCGGGATCAGGGCAAACCCTTTGTCAAAGACTCGGAGCTTGCGAAGGGGAAGCCGACAGGCGGCGGCGTCATCATCTGCCTCATCAGCATCATCGTCCTGTTCTTTGTCCTGCCCTTTGATTTGCGTGCATGGTGCATTGTGGGGACCCTTTTCCTCTGCATGCTCACCGGCTTTTTGGACGACTGCAGCGAGAAGCCATGGGGCGAGCTGAAGAAAGGGATTCTGGACGCAGGCGTGGCGTTGATCGCCGCCAGCTGCATGAGCCGTTTCACGGACTCCATCGTGTGGCTGCCGCTGATCAAGGGACCGGCCGAAGGCGGCGGCTTCGTCATCCCATTCTGGGTCTATATTCCTGTTGGCACGATACTTCTGTGGTTCTGCATCAATGCGGTCAATTGCAGTGACGGGGTGGACGGGCTGGCGGGCTCTCTCACTCTGATGGCCCTGTTCGTGGTAGGCTTCTTCCTATATGCGATCATCGGCCACAATGCCATCGCCGCCTATCTGCTGGTGCCGCATTACGGTTCCGGCGCCATCTGGGCCATCCTGCTTTCCGTCATCGGCGGTGCCTTGGCGGGGTATCTATGGCACAACGCGAAACCCAGTTCCGTCCTCATGGGCGATGCAGGCTCGCGGATGTTAGGGCTGCTGCTTGGCATCGCCTCCATGGCCTCCGGCAATCCCGTATTGGTGCTTGTTGTGGCTCCCGTTCTCCTGTTCAACGGCGGCGCCGGCCTTCTGAAACTGGTTCTGCTCCGCTTTTTAGGGAAACTTGGCTTCAACGTGAAGCAGCCCGCCAGTGCGCGAGTAAATGCGCAGAACGCCGTCACCTCCGTTGCCAGCGACGAGGAAGCGGCCAAACAGGTTCTATTGGTCCGACTGGTCCACAAAGTACGCTTCCCGCTCCATGACCATTGCCGTAAAAATCTGCAATGGTCTGATACTCAAGTACTTGTGCGATTCATGCTCATTCAGGCCGTGGCAACGCCGCTGCTCTTGGTTCTCATTGTGAAACTGAGGTGATTCCATGGAACTTCTGGACATCAGCAGCCTTGTTCCAAGCGCCGTCGACCGACTTGTGGCCGTGGAGCCAGCGGATGGCGGGCAGGCGATTCTTTTCCGCCGCCGCGAAGACGGCGAACTGGAACAGTCCACCGTGCCCTTCCATCCATGGTTACTGGTGTCCGGGCCGGAGCTGGCCGCCGCGCTTGAAGGTAGTTGCGAGATTCAGCCGCTCAACGGCAACGGCATCCATCGCGCAAGGGTCTTTTTTCCGGACATTTCATCCTATGAAACGGCCATCCGCCAGCTTAAACAACTGACCGGCGCAGGTCCTGGAAGCCCGCTGGCCCCCTATCGCATCTTCTCCGACTTAACTCAGCAGATTCTCTTTCAGCTTCCCGCACGGCTGTTCCGAGGCATGCGTTTCAACGACATCCGCCGCATGCAACTGGACATCGAAACCCGCACCACTGAAGGCTTTTTCTTCCCCAACGCAGACCGTCCAGGGGACGAAGTCATCTTGGTCTCCCTGCGGGACAGCACAGGATGGGAAACCTGCCTGTCCGCCCATGAGACCGGCGAGGCGGAGCTGCTTCGCACCATGATTCGCCTTATTCAAGAGCGGGATCCAGACGTCATCGAAGGGCATAACATCTTCAATTTTGACTTGGACTATTTGGAAAAACGTTGCCGTCGGCACAAGATTCCTTTCCGAATTGGGCGGAACGGCCATCTGGCCAAGGCTCGCGCCTCCCGCTTCTCCGCAGCGGAGCGGATCACCGCCTATCGTCGCTTTGACCTCTACGGACGCCATGTCATCGACACCTATCATCTGACTCAGCTGTACGACATCAGCCACCGCGACATGGAAAGCCATGGCTTGAAGGCGGTCGCCCGCTATTTCAATGTCGCCGCGCCAGACCGAACCTACGTGGACGGAGAGGCCATCACCCAAATCTATGACTCTAATCCAGAGACACTTGCAAAGTATTGTCTAGACGATGTCCGTGAGACGGATGCCATCAGCCGCATCCTCTCGCCCAGCTTTTTCCATCAGGCCCAGCTGATTCCGCTAAGCTACCAAAACTGCGTCTGCCGAGGCACGGCCACACGGATTGACGGCATGCTCTGCGCAGAGTATCTCCTTGCAGGAGAAAGTCTTCCGCAACCACAGCGGGCGCAGCCGTTCCAAGGGGCACTGACGGAAGCAGAGGCGTTTGGCGTCTTCCATGACGTGTGGCACATCGATGTCCGCAGCCTGTATCCATCCATCATCATATCCCGTCAGCTATGCCCCGTCGGCGACCGCCTCAAGGTCTTTCTGCGGTTGCTGACTGGCCTCCGCCGCTTCCGTCTGGCCGCGAAAGACGCCATGAAGCAGGCAACGCCAGAAACACGGGAATACTACAGTGCCCTTCAGAGCAGCTTCAAGATTCTCATAAACTCCTTCTATGGCTATGTGGGCTTTGAGCAAGGCACCTTCAACGACTACGAGCTGGCCAACGCCATCACGTCAGCCGGCCGCACCATCCTCAGCGGCATGCGGGACTTTTTGGTCTCACAACAGGCGGTCATCATCGAGATGGACACCGACGGCATCTATTTCCACCCTCATGATCCCACCGTCGGGCAGGCCGAAATGGAGAGGCGCGTTCAAGCCACCCTTCCAGAAGGCATTGAAATAGAACTAGATGCAGTCTATGCCGCCATGTATGGCTACAAGAGCAAAAACTACGCGCTCATGGACGAAAACGGCCGCGTCACCATGTCCGGCGCCGCCCTGAAGTCGCGCGGCATCGAGCCGTTCCAGCGGCGTTACATCAAGGAGCATATCACCCTGTTGCTGCAGGGGAGGAATGACGCGCTGCCCGCCCTCTATCAGAAGTACGAGGAGGACATCCGCGAGCACCGCCTGCCATTGAAAGACTTTGCCAAGCGGGAAATCCTGTCCATGTCCCCTGACGCCTACAAGAGCAAGCTGGCCAACGGAGAGACGAAACGCAGCGCCGCCTACGAGCTGGCCCTTGCCTCCAACTATCCCTTTGCGCAGGGGGATTCCGTGGAGTTCTATGTCACCGGCACGAAGAAGACGGTCTCCGTCACCGGCAACAGCAAACTGCTAAAAGACGCAGATCCCGCCATGCGGGATGAAAACACCGCCTACTACCTGGACAAACTGGCGCAGCTAAAGGCAAAATTTACATAACATCCTATCCATCAATATGTTATAAGGAGACAACATGTCAGCACCCTATTTCAGACGGATTCTGCTGAAGCTCAGCGGCGAGCTGCTCAAGGGCCCCGCCGGCTTCGGCATCGATCCAGAAGCCACCCTAAAGGTGGCTCACCAGATTCAGGAAGCCCATGAGACCGGCACGCAAATCGCCATCATCGTGGGCGCCGGCAACATTTTCAGGGGCCTCAGCGGCAGCCGTTCCGGCATGGACCGCAGCTGCGCGGACAACATGGGCATGCTCGCCACCGCCATGAACGCGCTGGCCCTGCGGGACGCCCTCGAATCCCTTGGGCTGAAGGCGGAAATCCAATCCGCATTCGCAATACCCGGCGTCTTGGATCCCTTTGACCAACGCCGCGCCGTCAGGCTTCTGGAGGACGGCGCCATCGTGCTGTTCGCGGCGGGAACCGGCCATCCTTATTTCACGACGGACACCTGCGCCGCCCTCCGCGCCTGCGAAATCCATGCGGAAGCCGTCTTCAAGGGAACCAAAGTCAATGGCGTCTATTCGGACGACCCCGTGAAGAATCCACAGGCCACCCGCTATGAGCGCATCAGCTTCTGTCAAGTGCTTTCGCAGCAGCTGAAAGTGATGGACGCCTCCGCCTTCGCCCTTTGTCAGGAAAACAACCTCCCCATCGTCATTTTCAAATTCGGCGAAGAAGGAGTCATGCGCCGCGTCATGGAAGGGGATTTCCGCAGCGCAACGCTTGTCAGCAAGGAAAATTGATTTCCGTCATCATAATCATCAACGCAACCCACTCAGCAGGAGCAAATTATGGCAAAGAACAAACCCGCCGCCAGCAGTGGCAAATCCAACGAACCCTCCAAGATTCTGAACATCGCCGACGACTCGAAAGCCACGATGCAGCACGCCATTGACGTGATGCAGAAGGACTTCGCGGCTGTCCGCACGGGAAAGGCCTCCCCTGCCCTCGCGGAAGGCATCATGGTGGAATACTACGGCACCCAGACCCGTCTGAAGGACATCGCGAGCATCACAGCCCCCGAACCCCGCATGCTGGTCATCCAGCCGTGGGACCAGAACGCCGTCAAGAGCATCGAAAAGGCGATTCTCGCCTCGTCTTTGGGCATCAGTCCCGTGAGCGACGGCCGCATCATACGCCTACCGATTCCCGAACTGAGCGAAGAGCGCCGCAAGGAAATGACCAAACTGGTCCGCAAACGGGCGGAGGAGACCCGCGTCGAAGTCCGCAACGTGCGCCGCGATGCCAACGAGGCCATCAAAAAGGCCCAGAAGAACAGCGAAATCACCGAAGACGAACAGAAATCCCTCACGGACGATGTCCAGAAGCTGACGGACAAGATGGTCGCCCAGGTCGACTCCCTCCTCAAGGCCAAAGAAGACGAGCTGATGATGGTCTAGTTGAGAGACTTGGACTATTTGGAATTAGCTATTTGCAATTTATCCGATTACCAGGCTTCGGGCTTTGGATAGCCTGAAGCCTGGAATTTGTTGTCTGAACCAGACATAATACAATTTATATAATATAGTGGAATAACAATATTCTATAGGGGCATATACAATGCAAGACCCTCTGAATCTGATATGGATTGACATGGAAATGACTGGCCTTCGCCCCGAAAAGGACCGGATTCTGGAAATCGCCTGCATCATCACGGACACGTCTCTCAATGAAATCGCCCAAGGGCCGGTTCTGGCCGTCCATCAGGATGAAGCCGTGTTGGCCACCATGGACGAATGGAACCAAAGCCATCACAGCGCCTCCGGTCTGCTGGACCGCGTCCGCCAAGAGGGCATATCCGAAGCGGAGGCGGAGCGGCGCATGTTGGACTTCATTCGTCAGTATGTGCCGGAGAAAAGCAGCCCCATCTGCGGCAACAGCGTGGGACAGGACCGCCGTTTTCTCTATCAGTACATGCCCGCTCTAGAGGGCTATTTCCACTATAGGACATTGGATGTCAGCACGTTGAAGATTCTCGCCTCCCGCTGGAAGCCCGCCATCATGGACGGCTTCAAAAAAAAGGAAGCTCATCTGGCCCTTGATGACATCCGCGAGTCCATTGAAGAGTTGCGCTATTACCGCCAACATCTTCTTGCGCTGTAAGGCCTTGGAAGCAAAGCCTCTGTTTCCCATAAGGGGCTTTTTTTATCCACAGAACACACAGAATAATCAGAAGGGTTCAGCTGCGTCGATTGGGATTAATGGACTGCCATTTCACATCCTTTATTGCCGCAAAGAGTTTGTTTATCACCTAACATTTTCCTTTTCAATGTGTTACAAAATTACCACAGACTCTCTTTTAGGCGGCCTAACCAACGACATCAGAACAACAATGATGTTAAGTCATTTGATGTAATGTTGTCATGCCTCTGCGATTAATCATCTGAGGCTTTTCATGTCTCAGACCCAGATTCCAGTAAATAGACATGACCGGGCTCAGGAGTCACCAGTTCTTTATATCTTCCTTTATGGCAAATATTTGCAGTGAAAAGCCGACCATTATTCCGTGTGTTCTGCTGAATCTCCTTCAGGCAGTGGAAACTGAGTCGCAAACTCACGCAGGTGACGTTGCAGGCAAAGGAGGATTTCCGCCCTGCCCTTCTTGGTCGGCGTTCCATCATATTGTCCCATGAGGAAATAAACAGGCGCATAAAAGGCCAGTGCCAGCTGATGGGCATCTCTTTTGGGGAAGCTCCCTTGGAAGATGTCCTCCAGATAGCGGATGACGCCGCCGCCAAGATACTGCTGAAACAGGTCGCCAAAGCGGCTGTCACGATACTGCTCCACGGTCAGAAGATGGCGGAACAAAACCGCGAAGCCGTCCTCTGTCCAATATTGAAACATCTTGATGGTGAAGGCGATGAGATTGTCCATCTTCACCTTGGCGTAGGATTCGGACGCCGCCGAAAAGGGCAAGGCAGGGACGGCGCTTGCGTTGGACAGTTCGGCGTCCCGTTCCTCCATTCGCCGTAGAATGGCCTCCAGAAGCTCCTGCTTGCTCCTGTAATGAACGTAAAGGGCGGGGGCGGTCAGCTCCAGGGCCCCCGCAATGTCCCGCACGCTAACGCCTTCAAAGCCCCGTTGAGCAAACAACCGAAGGGCTGTCTGCAGAATCTGTTCCCGTGTGTTTCGCATGATGTCGCCTTTGTGGAGCCTCAGGCCAGCTGGCCCGGCAGCCGAAGCCTCTGCTTTGGAGGAAACTGACGATCGAACGCCTCGGCCTTCATTTCATCCACCAGATAGCCCTCCGGCACCTGATAGCGGCCCTCAATTCCATATAACTTATTGTATTTCAGTATCTTGCAAAGAAAATACGGCACTGGGTCCTCCGCCGGCTCATTCATATAGTGGATGTTCAGAGTAGACGCCACCACAAAGCCGGACTGGCCGTAAAACGCGATATTTCCCTCCAAAAACACGCCAGCCGCCTCGGTGTCCGCCGCCAATTTCAGAGCATGGTCCAGCAGGAACTTTCCAAGGCCCCGCCGCTGATGTTGTGGATGGATGCAGATGGGGCCCATGGTCAAGATGGGCAGCGAATCGCCATCCGAAAGCGTCAGGCTGTTTTTGACGAACATCACCTGCCCTATCAACGTCTCCCCGCGGAAAAGGAGCAGATCCAAGTTGGGACAGAATTCCGGCCGATTTCGAAATTCGTGCAGGACAAAATGTTCGAGACAACCTGGGCGATACACGTTCCAAAAAGCCTCTCGAACCAAATTTTCCGTTGCGCGATAATCCGCCGGGGTCTCTTGCCGAATCTCAAGTGCGTTCTCCATGGCCATTCTCCTTCCGTCATCGATGCCATTTTTATGAACGCCTGTTAATATAATGAACATTTGTTCAGTTTCAAGTCATTTAAAACTAACACGTTGTTCTCCAATAGGCAGATAGCGGCAACGTTTTGTTGTTGCACCCTTACGGACGCTGAGTTCAGGGGGGACATCCCTTCCCCACTCTACATGCTCGTATACGGATGCTTGTGTGGGTTTTCGCATGGCAGCGCACTCCGTGCGCTGCCGTTTTGCGGTCTCCGCAAACTACTTTTTGAGGAGCATAGCCATATGCAAAAAGGCCTCCGGAACCCGATGATTCCGAAGGCCTTGTCGTTTTTGCGGTAATCAGAAGGGCTTACAGCTCTTCGCCCACCTGCCAGCGGACGAAGCGGACAACCTTCACCTTGGGGGCGAGCTTCTCAAGGGTCGTCTTGTCATCGTTGATCCAGGCCTGCTTGGAGAGGCAGACTTCCGTGTACCACTTGTTCAGCTTGCCCATGACAATCTTGTCAATCATGGCCGCGGGCTTGCCTGCCATCTGGGCGGCGGCAATCTCCCGTTCCTTGTCCAAAACGGACTGCGGCACATCGGCCGGCGTGATGTATTGGGGATTGTAGGCGGTGATGTGCATGCAGATGTCCATGAGCAGCTCATCGCTCACATCGCCTTCCGCATCCACCATGACGCCATAGGGCACGCCCGTGTGCAGGTAGACGCCAATTTTTCCGTTGGTTGTCCAGCGGATGACGCGGCGGATGTGCATGTTTTCGCCAATCTGGGCGATAAGAGCCTTCAGCTCGTCCTGATACTTGGCGGCCATCTTCTCGGAGATGTCACCGTTGTCCGTGAAGTCCGCCAGCGCGGAAGCGGCGAGCTTCTTGCCAAACGCCTTGAAATTATCGGTCTTGGCCACGAAGTCGGTTTCGCAGAGCAGCTCGACCAGCACGCCCGCATTGCCTTCCTGCAGCGTGAAGAACTTGCCGTTGGAGGCGGCGCGGCCGACCTTCTTCTCGGCCTTCGCCAAACCCGCTTTGCGCAGATGCTCAATGGCCGCATCCATGTCGCCGTCAGTGGCCACCAAAGCCTTCTTGCATTCCATCATGCCCAGACCGGTTTTCTGGCGCAGTTCATTGACCTGTGAGGCAGTAATCGTTGCCATGTTTCATTTCCTTATATATAATATGGTATAGTGTTGTTCGACGGGGACGGCAAATGCCTTATGCGTTGGCGGGCTCTTCGGCCGCCTCTTCCGCCTCGCCCTTGTCCGCGACCACGGGAGCCGCCTCCGCCGCCTTCTGCAGCTTCTTGTTGGCGATGCTCAACCCCTCGGAGACCGCATTGGCCAGCGCATCCATGATGACCTTGATGGCGCGGAGGGCGTCGTCATTGCCGGGGATGACATAGTCGATGTTGTCCGGATTGCAGTCGGAATCCACAATAGCCACCACAGGAATGCCCAGCTTGGAGGCTTCCTTGACGGCGATGTGTTCGCGGGCCACGTCCACGACCACCACGGCGGTGGGCAGGCCGTTCATGTTGGCGATGCCGCCCAACGCGGTCTGGAGCTTGCTCAACTCGCGGCGATAGCCGGCCACTTCCTTCTTCGGCAGCTGATCCAGCGTGCCGTCCGCATCCTGCTCCATGAGTTTCTTCATGTAGTTGACGCGGGTGTGGACCACCTTCTGGTTGGTCAGCGTGCCGCCCAGCCAGCGGTCGCACATATAGGGCATGTTCAGCCGTTCGGCGATTTCACGGACGCATTCCTGAGCCTGACGCTTGGCGCCGACGAACAGGATCTGCCCACCCTGGGCCGCCACATCCTGCAGATAATCGCAGGCCTGGGCCAGCTGGCGCATCGTGACCGTCAGATCAAAGATCGTGATGCCGCCGCGGGTGCCATAGACGTACTTCTTCATTTTGGGGTTCCAGCGTTTGGTCTTATGACCGAAATGCACGCCGGCTTCGAGTAAATCAGTGATGTTGGTCTGCACGATGCATGTCCTTTTCATCAGCCCGGACACTTTGCCTATGCCATTTGCAACGTCTAGACGCCGCTGTAACCCCTTGGCATTTCGAAATGTCCATATGGTTCAGGTATTCCCGCCGGAACCGGGGGATCGGTTCTTTGTCCAATGAGTCACGCCCTTGCGCGAAACTCCGACGGGAAAGAAAGCAGTTTAATATAATGCGGTTCCGCGAAAATGAAAGCCGAGAACATGGAGATTATTCTTTTCGACGTCCAATACACCCCATTATTCTAAAAAAACTGCAAAGAGTGGGGTTGTCCATTTGACAGGATGAAACGATGCAGTAAATTAAATGACTGTTTGAATTGACTGTTTGAATTGACTGTTTTACGCAGGAGAAAGGCCATCTGAATGATGTCACGCCATATGCCATTGATTCTGGCCTCCGCGTGTCTGCTGCATGGCTGCGCCAGCCTCAAGGATCCGGAGAAGGTCCGTCAGGAACACATCCAGGCCTTCAGCCAGACATTGGAGGCGGATGTGGCGAGGGAGCTTCAGCATCCTCTGTCTCTCATTGACTGCCAGCGGATCGCCATGGCCCGCAACTACGACGTCCGCCAGGCTGCCCTGAAGCAGGCACTGTCCGAGCTGGACAAGGACATCGCCTTCGCGAATTTTCTTCCGACGGTGACGGCGAAAGCCGGTCTGACCACCTGGAGCCGTCCGCAGCGGATGAACGGAGCGCAGCTGTCCGACAAAACGACACGGACGGCGCAGATTGACGCAACGCTTCCCATTCTGGTTCCGGCCGTCTGGTTCATGTATGCCAACAGCCAGCTTGGGGCGGAGGTCTCCGAGCTGGCCGCCCACTTCACCCGGCAGGCCATCACCCTGTCCGTCAGCATCTCCTATTACCAATGTCTCATCGCGGAGGACCGGGTTGCCACGCTGACAGCGCAGACCGCCGCCGCCAAGAGCCAGTACGAACGTGTCAAAGGCCTTGCGGACGAGGGGTTTGTGACACAATGGGAATGTGGTCAGGCCCATTATCTTCACGAAGCCCGCGCGGCGGAGCTGGAGAAGGCCCGCCGCAATCTCCAGACCACCTACGGAGAGCTTTTGGAGGCCATGGGCTTTGCCCCCACCCACGCAATCGCCTTGTCCCGAAACGACATGACCCTTGAACTGCCCCAAGCCACCATGGAAGAGCTGATTCTCCAGGCCCTGAGCTCCCACCCCTCCCTGTCCATTGCGGATAGGAACATCGTCATGCAGGAAAACGCCGTCCGAAAGGCCATTGCGGATTTTCTGCCGACCTTGGGGGCCTTTGTCCACAAAGGATGGACCAGCGACAGCTTCACCACCCCCGCCCGCACGCTGTACGGCGGCTTCTCCGCCGCCATGGACCTGTTCAAGGGCTTCGCCAACACAGCGGCCTACAAGCAGGCGAAACTCCATCGCAAGTCGGCGGAGCTGGACAGGGAGGCGACCTTTCTGTCCATCATGCTGGAAGTCATGAAGTCGGTGGCGAAGATTCAGGACGCGACCGCCGAGCTGAAGGTGGGGCTGTTGGCCTACGAGACGGCGAAGGCGAAGGCGGATGACTTTGAAAAACGGCAGAAGGAAGGTCTGCTGCCCATGAACGAGCTGCTGGACGCCCAAGCGGACAGAGACGATGCGCAGGCGGTTCTGGATGCCCTTAAATATCAACAGTTTCTGGCTCTGGCGAACCTGAAGATGGCCATGGGGACCATTGAGCCCCCGCCTCCCATGGAGGAGTCAGCCCAAGACGATGCAACGCAGAAATAGAGAACAGGGAAAACATATGGTCAAGACATGGATCATGGGAATCGGGCTGGCACTGCTGGTTTGCGGCTGCCGCGAACAGGAGAAGGAAGGCGCCACGGAGACGGTCAGAGTCATTCCAGTCAAGGTCGTGCAGGTGACTCCCCATCGCTTTGAGAACAGCCTTGCGGTTCAGGGCAGCATGGAGGCGAAAAACACCGCCTCGGTGGCCGCCCGCCTGTCCGGCCCTCTGGAGGAGATTTGGGTGGACGAGGGGGACGCCGTGGTGGCCGGAGAGACGAAGCTGTTCTCCTGCGACGTGGTCAAGCAGGAGAAGCTGGTGGAGACGGCGGCGCTGCGGCTGGCCTCCACACGACAGGCGCTGAAGATTGCGGAGGCGCGGCGGGAGAAGGCGGAAGTCGCCCTGAAGAAAGCGGCGTTGGACAAGGAGCGGTTCCAGCGGCTGAAAGCCTCCGGCATCGCAACCGATAACGAATTGGAGCAGAATGAGTTACAATATGACGTAGCCACTGCGGACCTCAAGTTGGCCCAGGCATCGGAAGCTTCTGCGGCGCAAGATGTTAAGAATGCGGAGGCCAGTCTGGACATTGCGAAGAAGGATCTGTCGGACGGCGTGATTGTGGCTCCCATCAGCGGCATGGTCAGCCAGCGGATGAAGGAGCCGGGAGAAAACGGCGGCAGCAGCAATCCCGTGTTGAAAATAGTGGACACGAAGCATTTGGAGGCCACCGCCGCCATTCCCTCCGCCTACTATGGCGAAGTGAAGACGGGGAAGACCCAGGTTCGCCTTACCGCGAACGGACAGGACGCTGGCCTGCATACCGTGACCTACCGCAGCCCCACCATCGACACCCGTTTGCGCACCTTTGAAATCAAGGCAGCGGTTCCCGGGGACGATGAAAAGGGCATTGTGCCTGGCGCCATGGTGGAGCTGGCTCTCATCCTTTCGGCAAAGGAGGCCACTGCAGTTCCAACCCCCTGCGTGATCCATCGTCTGGGCAAGACCTTTGTCTTTGTGGTGAAGGACGGCACCGCCATCCAGCAGGAAGTGAAGACGGGGCTTCAACACGAAGGCTACACGGAAATCGTCGGCGAAGCGCTGTCGGCGGGAGTTCAGGTGGCCGTGGAGGGACAGGCGCTGCTGTCCGATGGCGCCGCCGTGAAAATACAGGAGTAGGCCATGTTTCTCGCAGATGCATCCATCAAACGTCCCGTTGCCATGTCCTGCCTGCTCATCGCGCTAATCGGGCTTGGACTGAACGCTTACCGCAAGCTGGCGGTGGACGAGCTGCCTCAGATCGACATCCCCTACATCAGCATCATGGTCACCTGGGTTGGCGCCACGCCGGAGGAAATGGAAGTGGATGTGGTCAAGAAGCTGGAGGACGCCGTCTCCAGTCTGGACGGACTGAAGCACATTTATTCCTATTGCATGGAAAATGTGGCCAATGTGGTCATGGAGTTTCAGCTGGACCGCAATGTGGACGTGGTCGCCGTGGATGTCCGCGAGAAGATTGACGCCGTCCTGGACGATTTGCCGGCGGACTGCAATCGGCCGATCATTGAGAAGATTGACATCAACGCCACCAGCGTGGTCACGCTAGCTTTGACCGGAAATGCCACATTGGACGAGCTTTACGACTATGCTGACAATACGCTCAGCGATCGGTTCAGCACCGTCTCCGGTGTCTCTAAAGTGGAGCTGGTGGGCGGCAACGAGATGGAGGTCCATGTGGAGCTGGACCGCAAGGCGCTGTCGGAGGCGGGGCTGACGACAGCCTCCATCATCGGCGCCCTGCGCGCGAATATCCTCTCCCTGCCTGCGGGGCGTGTACGGGAAGACGGCAACGAAGTCTCCGTCAAATTTGACGCGGAGTACTCCAGTCTGGAGGGCATCGCCGGCCTGGAAGTAGCCACGGTCAGCGGCATGCGACGCTATCTGCGGGATTTCGCTCGCGTCTCCATGGCCAGCGAGGACATTCGCCAAAATGCCTTCATCGATGGAAAGCCCTGCATTCAGATGAACATTCTGAAGAAGGGGGAGGCCAACGCGGTGGCCGTCGTCTCCAAAATCCGCCGTCAGGTGGAGGACGTTCGCAAGATGCTTCCCCCCGGGCTGGAGCTCATCTGGTACAACGACTCCGGCAAATACGTTCAGGCGACGGCGAACAACACCTTGAGCGACATCCTGTCCGGCGTGGTCTTGTGCGCCCTCATTCTGCTGTTCTTCCTGGCCAACATCGGCTCCACGCTGATTGTGGCCATCAGCATGCCGCTGACCATCATCATCAGCATGTTCTTCCTGAACCTGATTGGCTATTCGCTGAACATCTCCACCCTGCTGGCCATCGGCCTCTCCGTCGGCATTCTGGTCTCCAACTCCATCGTGGTTCTGGAGAACGTGGTCAAACGCTTCCATGACATCTCCAACCCATGGGAGGCGGCCCGCGTGGGGACCAACGAGGTGGCCATCGCTGTTCTGGCCTCCGCGGGAACCAACGTGGTGGTCATGCTGCCCATTGGCATGATGAGCAGCATAATCGGCCTGATTTTCGTGCCCTTCGCGCTAACCACGCTCATCGTGAACGTGGTCTCCATCTTCATCAGCTTCACGCTGACGCCCATCCTCTGCGCCCTGTTCATCCGCCCCGCACGGCCAGGACGGGAAGGGCTCATGACCCGTTTGGGCAAGATGTGGGAGGCCAAGCTGACCTCCATCGGACAGGGCTACGCCGCCGTTCTGCGCACCATCGCCCGCAGCCGCCTTGCCATCGTGGCACTTCTTCTGCTGCCCATCCTCCTGATGCTCCACGCCTTCTCCTTCGCCGGCAGCCTGGGCTTCACCTTCTTCAATCCGTCGGACCGTTCTGCCGTATTCGTAAGTCTCGAATTCCCAACATATTACGACCTTGATAAGACCGTGGAGCGCCTCAACGGCGTCGCAGAACGGCTCAAGGGGCTTTCAGACATAGAGCACATTCTGGCCACCGCCGGCAAGGTCAATTCCATGGGCAATGGCGCCAACGAGGCCGTCTACCTTTCCCAAATCCAGATGGTGTTCAAAGACAAGACCCAACGTCAATGGAACATCTTCCAAAGACTGGATGAAATCAGCCACATGCTGGAAAATGAGACGGACTGCATCGCCACGGTTGCCGTGGAAAGCGCCATGGGCGGACTCAGCACGCCAGTTAACCTGCAGATCAGCGGCGACAACTTGGATGACCTGAACCGCTACGGCCTCGCCATCGCCGACATGCTCCGCAACATCCATGGGACAGACTCCATCAACACCACCGTCCGAGACGGAAAGCCACAGCTGCTCATCACCCCCAAACGCTCCATCATGGCCGATTTGGGCATCAGCGCACGGGATTTGGCGACCATCATGAGGGGCAATCTGGACGGCATTGAGGCCGCCACCTTCAAGCGAGGCGACCGCAGCTTTGACATCCGCGTCAAATACAACGAGCTCCCCGGCAAGGAGCAGGTCCGCCAGTTCCTGCTACCCGGGCGCAACGGTCAGCCCGTCCTTTTGGAAACTTATGCAGACATCTCCGAAACCCAGGTCCCCGTGATGATCAACCGCACGGACAAGATGCGCATCGTCAACGTCACCAGTACCTTAGCCAAAGACGGCAAACTGGGACTCATCATGAATGAAATCAACCGACAAGTGGCAGAGAAAAATCTCCTGCCTACCGGCTATAGCCTGAAAGCCGCCGGCGACGCGGAATTCATGGAAGAGGGCATCAAGGACTTCATCGAGGCGGCGCTGCTGGCGATTTTCCTAACCTACCTGACCCTTTCCGCCATTTTGGAGTCCTTCGTCCGCCCGTTCCTGATTCTCTTCACCCTTCCGTTGGGACTCATCGGCGTCTTGTGGTCGCTGCGACTGACTGGCGAGGGAATCTCCATCTTCGTCATGTTGGGCATCGTCATGCTCATCGGCGTGGTCGTCAATGCGGCGGTGCTGATCATCGACCGACTGTCCCAGCTGACCGCGCAGGGCATGAGCCGACGTGAGTCCATGCTGCACGCCGTGGCGGACACCTTCCGCGCCGTGCTCATGGTGATTCTCGCCTCCAGCCTTGGCATGCTGCCGCTGGCGTTGGGAAGAGGTCTTGGCAGCGAACTGCGCACGGGCATCGGCATCGCGTCCACTGGCGGCGTCATCGTCTCCGGCATCCTTTCCCTTCTGGTGCTTCCGCTGCTCTATATCCTCTTCACGCCCAAAGACAAAGGAGAAAAACTCCCTACGGATAACGGGAGATAGCCCATGGACGAAAAGGAAAGGGAAGCCCAGGCCCGACGGCTGCTGCAGAAGCTGTGCAAGGAGGCCAGCCACACCGTCCGCCGCTTCAATATGATCGAGGCCGGAGACCGCATTCTCGTGGGGCTCAGCGGCGGCGAGGACAGCCTGACCCTGATGCACGTCCTCAGTCGAATGCAGCGGCGGGCTCCCTTTCACTTCGACCTCTTCGCAGTCACCGTGGACATGGGCTACGGCGTGTTTGACCGCCAGGGACTGGCGGACTACTGTCAGCGGCAAAACTGGCCATGGGAACTCATCACTCTGCCGGGTCAGCAACTCCTGCAGGAGAAGGAGGCGGAAAAACGCCCCTGCTCCCTGTGCTCCCGCCTGCGGCGCGGCCAGCTTCACGGCGCCGCCGACCGCCTCTCCTGCAACAAAATCGCTCTTGGGCAACAGGCGGACGACCTCTGCGTCAGTCTGCTCATGGCCCTGTTCCGCGGCGGCGGCCTGAAGACCATGGGAGCCAATGTGGCGGCGGACGGCAGCAGCAAACGCCTCATCCGCCCCCTGTGCATGACCGCCAAAAGCCAAATCCACGAATATGCCCTGCTCATGGACTATCCAGCCGTCCGTTCATGCCCCTACCAGAAGACCTTGCAGGAGCAGGGAGACCGCCATTGCCTCGAGCAGCTCCTCCAGCAGCTTGAACCCCGCTTCCGCGACATCCGCAGCGCCATGCTCCACAGCATGGGAGACGTCCGGCTCGCCCATCTGCTGGACGAACGCTACCTGAACGCCTCAGACCCGGATCATGGAAAGCTCTGACTTTCAATAATATAGCGAATCGGAAGAAGGCCACGGACCACACGGAAGGACACCGAATACACGGACGTCTCCCTTCCTTTTCGCAAAGGGTCTAAAGTCCCTCAATCGCTAATTGCCGAAAAGCCGCTTCTTCTCCTGCAGAATCGTCGTCAGGAGGGAAGAATAGTCCATGGGGGTTTCCTTGCGAAGCAGTTCGGTCATTTCATTGACAGGATTGAAAAGAGGGGTCAAGGCCAGGTTTCCCAAAACACCCTTGAGGGAGTGTGCGGCGTCAAAGGCCTCCTTCAGATTGCCGTCGGCCAACGCGGTCTGAAGCTTTTCGAAAGACGGCTCCTTCGCCAGCAACCCCACCATGCGGAGATAGAAATCCTCTTTTCCAAAGCATCTGGCCAGGCCCTCGTCCACATTGGCGCCATAATCCCGTAGTTCTTGAATGGTCATCCTGTTCTCCTGTTGATTGCCGCGCTACGCCCCTTTAGAGGCCGATGACGCTTCGGTTGCGATATTTTCCTGACGTTGAAGCACACGAGCCAAGGTCGCCAGCAACGTCTTCAGCACCAATGGTTTGGCTACATGGCCCTGCATGCCGGCCAGTTTGCAGGCCTCCTCGTCCTCCTTAAAGGCATTGGCCGTGACGGCCACAATCGGAATGGAGGCGAGGGCCTTGTCCTTCAACGCGCGAATGGCCCGCGTGGCGGCGTAGCCATCCATGACCGGCATTTGAATATCCATGAGAATGACTTTGTAATATCCTGGTGATGAACATGTTACAGCATCAACTGCGGCTTGGCCGTTGGTTGCGGTCTCCACCTTGAATCCAGCCTCGTTCAGCATCAGGAGCGCGATTTCGCGGTTGATTTCATTGTCCTCCACCAGCAACAGCCTCACTCCACGGAAATCCATAGACGCCTCGGCGGCGGCCTCCGTGGAGGGTGTCATGACCATGGCCGGCGGCTCCGCAAGGGGAAAGGACAGGGTGATGATGAACTCGCTGCCCTTGCCCGGCTCGGACAAAACCTGGATGCTCCCCTCCATCATGTCCACAATGCTTTTGGTGATGGCCAGACCCAAGCCCGTGCCATGGGCACCGCTGACGGACGAGGTCCGCTCCCGCTCAAAGGGGGCAAACACGTTCTCCACAAACTCTTTGCTCATGCCGATGCCAGTGTCTTTCACACGGATTTCGTAGTCAGCGGTTTTCTGCAGACGTCGCGTCTGCGCCATGGTCACGACGACAGAGCCGCCCGGCTCCGTGAACTTGCAGGCGTTTCCAATAAGATTCAGCAGAACCCGTGCCAGCCGTTTTCCGTCGCAGACGACCCATCTGTCCGCAAGCTCACTGCCGTCCACCGTGAAGGCAATGCCCCTCCGCTCCATTTGGACGTCGAACAAATCCTTTGCATCCTCCAACAGCCGGCCAAGGTCCGTTTTGGCGGACTTCAGCTCCATCCGTCCGCTTTCGATGCGGCTCATGTCCAGCACATCGTTGATGATGCTCAGGAGCAGCTGGCCCGCGCAGTCGATTTTCGCCAAATAGGCATTCTTCTCCTCTTGGGTGGTCTCCTTTCGAGTGGCCAGATGGGTGAAGCCGATGATGGCGTTCATCGGCGTGCGGATGTCGTGGGACATATTGAAGAGGAAACGGCTTTTCGCGCGGTTGCTCTCCTCCGCGTGGATTTTCTCGTAGGCCAGACGCTCCTGACGCCGGAAGAGCAAGCTCTGGATATACAGCATCACGAAGAGGCCGAAGAAGATGAACAGCACCAAAAAGACGCCGCATGAGATCAGCAGGCTCCGCTGCGATGTGCCGCCGGCGGCGTCCAGCAGGACACGGAAGAACCACATCAAGGTGGCGTAGACCTGAAAGGCGAAGAGGACCGCGCCTGCGAGGGGAGCCACCTGGCACTCCGCAAGGCCGCTGTGCCGCATGCTTCTCCAATAGAAGAGGAAGCCGAGCAGACACCACATCGCTATCATGAGAAAGGCTTGGGAGCCAATGGTTTCGAACATGGTCAGCCGAGGAATCAGCTGGACGACTCCGAAGACGACGGCGATGGCCACCCCAATGGCGGCGTTCAGCCGAACGCCTCGACTCTCCTCCGAAGCGAAATGGTACACGGAGGCCGACACGTAGCCATAGGCCACAATGGCCCCCAGAGACGTCAGCTCCACAAACCACACCAGCGTGTTTCTTCCCAACAGGGTCAGCAGGATGGAGATGACCATGACAAAGGCGATGCCGACGGCGGGCCGGGAGAAGGCTTTGGGCAGAATCTGGTCATCCGCCATGGTGCACAGCAGCCGTCGAGTCGCCCGACTTCCGCCGATGACGCCTGTGAGAATGGCCGCCAATGCCGCAGCGCCCAAAACCACCAGTCCCATCTTTCCCATGACGGCATAGGCGCCATGGAATGCGGCCACGCTCTCCGTCCCCTTCAGCCGTCCGATGTCAGCGATGTAGTCCCGCCAAGAGCCATAGCCATCGGGAACGGAGGCCACGCTGACCAAGGTCAAAGCGCCATAGACCACACCTCCCAAAATAATAGCCAACAATATGATTTTCAATGATTTATGAATATTAAAGCAAAAATCCTCAGTCTCCATTGAAATGGTCTCGAAGCCCACAAACGCCCATGGGGCCAGCAGGATGATGGCGATGATACCATAGTGCATGCCCGGGCTTCCCTTTCCAACAGCGATAAAATCGCCCACATGAGGCACTTGGGGAAGACAGACGGCGGCGGCGGTCAAAGAGCCCACAAGCAGCACGCAGGCCAGAATGGTCTGAAGCCGCCGGGCCAGAGACTCCTTCGCCCACAGCAGCAACGCCACCGCCAAAAGGACCGCGATGGAGGAGGCCGTCTCGCCGACGAAGACATCATGTCCGACGATTCGGTAGACCACCCCCCGCCGCAGGACATCTCCGAACAGGGTCCGCAGGACCAGGGGCAGAGCGGTGGCGTTCAGAAAGACAATGGAGATGTAGGACAGGCAGAGGAACCAGGCGCAGAGGAAGGCATGAGCCCGCCCGAAAGCGTCCTTGGTGTAGGCATACATGCCCCCCTTGCCCAGCCGCCCTTTCATGAGGACGGCGAAATTCACACCCAAAACGACCATGAGCACCACGCCCACAGCCATGGCGACGAGAGTCCCCAAAGGCCCCGCCACCGGCAGAAACGTGGTGCCAGGCATGACGAAGGCCCCCCAGCCCACGATGCAGCCAAAGGCCATGGCCCATGCGTCCGTCTGGGTCATGGAAGGGAGTGTTCTGCTGTTCCGTACTTTCCCGCTCATAGCTGTCTCAAAGGCCGCCCCGGAAGCCATATATATACATAACACATTGAACAAAAACAAGTTACAATTTCATTCATGGCTTCATCAATTCCTCAAGCGTGGTGTAGAGATGATCCGGTTCAACGGGTTTGGAGAGATGGGCGTTCATGCCCGCCTGAAGAGAGCGCTTCACGTCCTCGTCAAAGGCATTGGCCGTCAACGCGATGATGGGAACCCGTTGTGCGTCCTCCCGCTTCAGCGCCCGAATGGCGGCGGCGGCCTGCAGACCATCCATGACGGGCATCCGCACATCCATGAGCACGGCGTCGAAATGGCCCTCCTCGCTTTGGCGGAACAGCTCCAGAGCCGCCTGGCCGTTTTCCGCATGCTCCGTCTCCATGCCCTTCATGGAAAGCAGCTCCTTCATGATCTCCGCGTTGATCATCATGTCCTCCGCCAGCAGAATACGGCGGCCTGCCAACTCGACCCGCCCCTTCTGCGGCAGAATCTTCTGCCCCTTCTTCCGGAAGGCCCGTTCGAACTCGGTCACCACGTGGGAAGGGTGAAGAGGCTTGGCCATGAAGCTGTCCACGCCAGCATTTTGGGCCACGTCCATCACATCGTCCCAACTGTAGGACGTCAGGATAATGATGGTTGTATCATCCTCATGGAGCGTGCGGATTCTGCGGGTGACCTCCACGCCGTCCATCCCCGGCATCTTCCAGTCCAGCAGAACCAGGTTGTAGGGATCGTGCTTCGCCTGATGGATTTCGATGGCCTGAAGGGCCTCCTCGCCGGAGGAATAGCAGTCCGCGGTGATCCCCAGTCCCTCCAACGTCATGGCCGCATGCTCCAGGGCAATGGGGTCATCATCCACGACAAGAACCTTTAAATTGCTTGGTACCATGGAGTTGGAATCATCGGAGGCCTTGTCGCAATTGCGGAGGGTGACCGTGACGGTGAACTCGGAACCCACGTCCTTTTGGGAGGTGACGGAGATGGTGCCGTTCATCATCTCCACAATGTTGCGCGTAATCGCCATGCCCAGTCCCGTGCTGCCGTATTTGTTTCCCCGACTGGCGTTCTCCTGTGTGAAGGGATCGAACAGCTTGGGGAGAAACGTCTCGTCCATGCCAATGCCATCGTCCTTGATGATGAAGCGCAGGGTGGTCTGGCGGTTGAATTCGGCAATCTTCTCCACCGTGAACTGCACGCCGCCAGGCGGCTCCGTGAATTTGATGGAATTGCTTAAGATATTGAGCAACACTTGCTTAAGTTTCATGTCATCCCCAAAGTACCAGTCATCCGGATGGCCCTTGGTGACAAACTGGTAGGTCAGGCCCTTGTCCTTGCATTGAGCCTGAAGCATGGTGTTGATCTGAGTCAGAATGGAGGTAAGGGAGAATTCCTCCTTCCGCAGAGTCAGCTTTCCGGACTCGATGCGGCTCATGTCCAAAATGTCGTTGATGATGCGCAGAAGATGCCGTGCGCTCTCCTCTATCTTGCAGAGATAGCCTCTAGTCTGGTCGGAAAGGGTCACATCCTTTTGAGCGATGCTGTTGAGGCCGATGATGGCGTTCATGGGGGTGCGGATTTCATGGCTCATGTTGGAAAGGAAGGAGGTCTTGGCCACATTGGCCCGCTCCGCCTCCTGCAGCGCGTCCGCCAGCATTTCATTCCTCTCCCGCTCTCGCCGCAGCACGTCAGTCATGTCGGACTTCAGCAGCAGGAAGAACTTCGCCGTTCGGTCCACGGCATAGTAGGTGAACCGCTTGTTGTAGATTTCACCGCCGATGCGGCAGGTCACGTCCACGGTGTAGGAGTCCTTGGTCTCCAGCTGGCGGGCGATGGTTTCGGGGCAGAGGGCCTTTTCCAGCATGTCCCGATCTTGAGTGGACTCGTCCACCACAGGCAGGACCTGATTTCGGATGTAGTCCATGTAAACGCCATCCCGCTGCGTAGGCAGGATGCTGCCCCGGCTGACCTTGCCCGCGTCTCCAATGACCACGCTGTAATGGTTGCCCACCACATAGGTGACCATGTCGTATTGGCGGACAAGCACCTTCTCGTTCAACACTTCGGAGATCTTCTCCGAGGTGCTTTCCGTCTCCATAAAGAAGGCGATGAGGTCCCCGCTGACCGGCTCTTTCGCCATGGTGCAGGAGAATTTGACGAAGCAGAGCTTGCCCGACTGACGGCGGCAATACCCCACAAAGGAGGCGTGGGCCTCGTCCCGATAAAGCCTGTCCTCCAGCCGCTCCGCCTGAAACAGCTCTTCGAAACGCTTGCGGTCATTCTCCATGAGAAAACCATCGCTGCGGGCGTGGATGCATGCCTCCAAAGGATGCCCCGGCTGGTCCGCCTCATACACATCCCGCCCGCGGACCTCTTCAATGAGCCCCGTGGTGAGGTTGCAGCGGATGGAGGCCAGACTGTCGTCCGCCACGACGTTGAACTGCTCCATCAGGCCCGCAAAGAGCATGGCACGGCGATTCTTCTCCTCCTGCGCGAGGTGCTTGTCCGTGATGTCTCCGATGAACACGTAATAGACGTCCCCATAGCCAGGCAGCTGGGCGAAATGCCCATAGTCGTCCACCCAGCGGATGCTGCCGTCTTTCCGTATAATGCGGTATTCCACATAGTCCAGGTTTTCATTGGTCTCATCGGCGATCTGTTTGTCAATGGAAGCCTGGATGGTGTCAAAGTCTTCCGGATGGACCAGCCCCCGGAAGGTGTATCCCGTCAGCGTCTTGAACTCCTCCAGATTCCGGCAGCCGAAGATTCGCAGGACGGCGCTGTTCACATACAGCATCTCCATGGAGTCGTCCGCCCGATAGATGAAAAAGCCCCCTGGAATCTGCTCGGCCACCCATTCGATGGCTGGCATAAGCAGAGCATTGTCCAAACCAAGTCTGTCTTTTTTGCTGTTGGAGCTATGTTTGATGGGATTGTCGTGTTCCAACTTGTCCTCCGCGGCGCATCAGGCTTTTTCGATGATGTAATCATCGCTTATTATAACTGCATTTCCCGTCTTTGCGAATTATCAGCCAGTCAAAAAGGGCACTCTATATTTGTATATTGTAGTCCCACGCCATTTGACGGGGTGGTTTCACTCTTCACTCTTCACCTTTCACTCTTCACCTTTCACTCTTCACCTTTCACTCTTCACCTTTCACTCTTCACCTTTCACTCTTCACTTTTCACTCTTCACTTTTCCCTCTCCACTTTTCACTCTCCTCCTTTCACTCTTCACCTTTCACTCTTCACCTTCTTGTCTCTTAGAAGAGACGCAAGACCTATCCCTCGCGGAGGCATTGCATCCGATTCTGACTTTTCCGTGAAAAAAGCGAAATTGCCATTTGACACGGGGTGTTGGGATGCTATTTTAATCTTAAAATACCAATTTTGGTATTTTTAATTGACTTCATTAACGGTTTTTGGAAGATGAATGGTTTGCCTTTTGGACTCCACAACTTTTTGCGGGGAGGGCAAATCAAGGTATAATATCCTTAAAGAAAGGAACTTGAATCATGAAGAAAGCCTTCACGCTCATCGAACTGTTGGTCGTCATCGCCATCATCGCCATTCTGGCAGGCATGCTGCTGCCGGCTCTGGCAAAGGCAAAAGCCAAGGCGCAGGCCATCAACTGCATCTCCAACGTCCGTGGAAGCATGGAATGCGCCATCCTGTACATGGATGACTTCAAAAGCGCCTTCCCCTACCACATCATGACCACTCCTGCGCCTGCAAACGCGACCTTGCCCGCCGTCTACTATTATGGATGGGCATACACTTTCATGAACAACGGCTACATGGAATATGATTCCACCATCTGCAACTGCCCTATGTCCATTGATTTCAAGGACATGGCCACGACACCCACAACCACCTACGGGACAATCTACTACCAAGAACTCCAAAACAATGTCTGCAAAAAGGGGAGCACCCAAAATCTGATTCTGGCCAGCTACATCAAGAATCCCTCCTGCTTTGCCATGTTGGGCGACAGCTACTACAAGGAGGGATCGCGCAACGACTGCGACATGATGGTGACATGGGACAGCTACCATGGCCACTATCGGATGATTCACAACGACCGCACCAACATGGCCTTCTTCGACGGCCATGCCGCCTCTGTCGGGCCCAACGATTTCGTCGCCAACATGAAGAAGGTGGAATTCAATGCCGCCGGGCCCTATCATTTCCTGACGCCGGACAATGTCTGCGTCACCATGAACTAAAACGAAGAAGAATCCATGAAAAGCCCCTTTTTTTGCCACATGTTTTGGTGCATGCTGTCCACCGCGGCCATGGCTGTCGCGGCGGCGGAGGCGGTTCCGCACCGTTGTCTGGAACTCCCTCCAGGCGAAGGCAATCCGCGCAACAGCGAAGGGGCTTTTCTCGCCTTAAAGGACGGCCGCATTCTATACATCTATTCGCGCTATAACGGGAAGGCCGGAGACGATGCCGATCCCGCAGACCTCGCCGCCCGCTATTCCTCCGACGGCGGCGAGACCTGGACGCAGAAGGACGAGATCGTCGTGAAGAACGAAGGCGGGATGAACGTCATGTCCGTCTCGCTGCTGCGGCTCATGGACGGACGCATCGCCTTCTTCTATTTGCGGACTAACACCTACTACGAAGAGCTGCCCTATGTCCGCTATTCCTCCGACGAAGGCGTGACCTGGACGGAACCCGCCCCCTGCGTCTTGGAGCCCAACGGCTACTACGTCATGAACAACGACCGCGCGATCCAGCTGCAGAGCGGCCCCTTCAAAGGGCGCATCATCCTGCCGTTGGCGAGGCATGCGCTGAATTCAGACGAAATCACGGTTCCAGAGGGGAAATACCCATGGGACCTTCCTGACAATCATTGGGACATTCTGGGCGTGGTCACTAGCGCCTATTCGGACGACAATGGCGCCACATGGCGCATGGCCAAGTCCGTCCTCGCCGCCTTCGATGACAACGGCGAACGTGTCAACGCCCAAGAACCGGGCGTCGTGGAGCGGAAGGACGGCTCCCTTCTGATGTTCTTCCGTTCACGGGACGGCCAGTTCTTCTCCACATCCAACGACGGCGGCGACACATGGACAGCCCCCGTCTACACCCTCCACGGCCCCTGCGCCCCCTGCTCCATGAAACGGCTGCCCAACGGCGACTTGGTGGCCATCTGGAACGACTATGACGCCGTGCCTGAGGAGTCGCGGGACCAACGGCGCACGCCGCTAAGCACCGCCATCTCCACGGACGACGGGAAGACATGGCTCCACACCAAAGCGCTGGAGGGGAACTTCCATGGCTGCTACTGCTACACCGCCATCCATGTCATGGAGGATTCCCTCCTGCTTGGCTACTGCGCCCTAAACTGGCTGACCCACTCCCGAATCACGAAAGTCCCCATCGCCTATCTCTACACGGACGGTCCCGAAAAGCGCTACGACACGACGCCCGGCTGCTACGACAAGCTTCCGCAAGGGCCCTTCACCACCCTTGAGGCCGTGCCTGGCACGTGGACGGTCACGTCAGGGGCGGCGGAAGTCATTTCCTTCACGCGTGGGACAGGGCTGCACCTTCAGGGCGGCGACAACGTGACCGTGGAGCTGACCCTGCCGAAGGCGACACGTCTGGCGGACCTGCCGCCCATGGGACTGGAGCGCTACACCAAAACGCCGCCCTACACGGTGACGGTGGAGGCCATGAAGGACGGCGAATGGACCGCCGTCTGCGTCCATGGCGACGGCGTCAAAACCGCCCGCCAAGAGCCTGTTAAATGGTCACAGCCAGACATGGTGACGAACAAATTGCGCTTCCGCTGCACGTCCGCCGGTGGCACCATCATCTGCGACGGCAATCAGAAGTTCTTCCTTGTCAGCTACTTCAAGGACTGACTAGAGACGCTTTTCATGGGACTGGGACGGGAGACGCGTAAGTCACTGAGAGATCGTTACTTTTCACCTTTCATGAGGCGAGGGACGAGAGACGGGAGACGGGGGACGGGAGACACTTTTCGCTTTATAAAATTCCTAATTCCTCATTCCTAATTCCTAATTTACTCTCTCGTCCCTTTTTTCACTTTTTCTAGACCATCAGGCTTCTCATTATTATATTATTGGTAATAATCATCGAATCATGTGAGCCGTATCCATTCCTCTCCACCGAAACGGGAGTTGTCCAATTCATGAAACGCAAGATCGCCTTCCTGCTGGCCGGAATCTTCGCCAGCTGCGCCGTCACCGCCGCTCTCATCGCCCCTGATGGACGTCCCTACACCCACATCGTGGTGGCGGAGGACGCGCTATCGTCCGTCAAACTAGCCGCCACTGACATGCAGCAGCTTCTGAAGCGAATGATGGGAACGGAACTGCCCATCGTCCATGAGACGTCGGAACGGCCAGTCATCTGCATTGGCGACCAACCGTTGCTGAAGGCGGCGGGCCTCACAACGGAAGGACTCGCAAACGAAGAATGGAAGTGCTTGACTACAAACGACTTACTTGCTATTTACGGCAATGATTACAAAGGGGCCCCTGTCGACGGCACTTTCGGCGGACCATGGAGTCTGGACGGCACCTACAACGACAACCTCAAAGTCAGCATCATCGGCGCAAGTGGTTCCATGACAGGAGTCTATGAATTTCTTCACCGCGTCGTCGGATTCCGCTTCTACATGCCCGGAGAGGACGGCACCGTGGTTCCGGAGACCCCTGAATTCAAGGTGCCGCCGCTGAACCTTTCCGGCGCCCCCGCCGTCCCGTGGCGCCACATCTACTTCTGCCGTCTGGCCAAAGGCGCGGAGTCCACGCTGTGGGCCAAACGCATGAATTTCGGCGGCGGCAAGCTGGTCGAAATCGTCCACCTGTTCTGGTTCATGATGAAACACAAGGACAGCCATCCGGAGTGGTTCGCTCTCGTGGACGGCAAGCGGGACTTCAGCAACCTCTGCAACATGGACGGCAGCGGCCACCTCTGCCTCACGAACCCCGACCTCATCGACCAGTACGCGAAGGACATCTGCAAATGGTTCGACGACAATCCCATGATCGATGTCTTCCCCTGCGCCCCCGGCGACGGGCTGAAGCGCATCTGCGGCTGCCCCAACTGTCAGGCTGAGCTCCATGCGGACTATCCCGAAGAGGAGCAGTTCTCCTACCACATCTGGAATTTCGTCCAAAAGGTGGCCGCCAAAGTGGCCGAAACCCATCCCACCAAGTACGTGGGCTGCCTGGCCTACGAAAAGTACCGCACGCCGCCCCGCGAGCTGGGTCCAATGAAGAACGTGGCCGTCATGATCACGAACGGACGCAGCAAAAACGCCAATCCAGAGTACCGAAAGCAAATCCATGACACCATCGACGCATGGGCAGAGCGGGTGGACCGCTTCTACCTCTGGAGCTGGTACCTGGACCACTGGCCGCCCACCAACAACCTTCCCGTCGCCCAGTTCCATGTCATCCAAGACGAAATCCGCTGGCTGCTCAGCCATCCCAACTATATGGGAGAATACATCGAGTCTGAACCCTACCACCCCCGCATGGGTGCCTTCCAAGGTCGCATGGAATACCCTGGCCTGCAACATCTTGGCCTCTATCTTACGGGACGAATGTACATGGATCCGTCCACTGACGCGGACGCCCTCCTCAAGGAGTACTGCCGCCTCTTCTACGGCCCCGCGGGAAACCACATGCTCGCCTTCTGGACAGCGGCGCAAAAGCGATGGGAGGCCGTCTACGCGACCAAACGCTCCCCCGAGGCGGAGGACATCTTCACCGCGGACATGCTCAAAGTCCTTCAGGGCCATATGGATGCAGCTTTGGCGGCCACGGCGGAAGGCAGCGTCTACCGCCGTCGCGTGGCCCTAATCAAGGACGAATTCGACACGGGGCACACGCGGATGCGTCAGCTTCTCGGCATCGGAAAACGGAAGGAGAAACTGGTTCCCGTCAAGGACTTTCTGGATGTGCAACAGCTTAATGAAGAGATATTTGTGGGAAAAGACGGAGGCCAGCCGGACACCCCGCGCACCACCATCCGCTATGGAAGGGACCGCAGCGCCCTCTTCATCCGCTTCGTCTGCTATGAACCGAACGTCAACAGCATCATCGCCGACGTCACCGAACCGGACAATGGACGAATCTGGAAGGATGACAGCGTGGACATCTTCCTGTACCCCGACGCCGACAACTTCTCGAAAGGCTATCACATCATCGTCAACACCCGCCGCGTCGTCTACGACGCCACCACCACGAAGGACTCCCTGGAGGACGACACCAGCTGGACATGCCACCCCTATGTGGGCTTCCGCCATGAGGACGGCTATTGGATCATGGACATCAGCATCCCCTTCCGCGACATCGGCATCGAGGACCCCGAATTCGCGGGCCCCATCGCCGCCAACTTCTACCGCAACCGCTTCCGCGACGGTGCGATGGGCTGCTCCTGCTGGAATCCCACCAACACAAACATCTACAATGTCCCCTCCAAATTCGGACGGCTGAACCCCAAGCAGGATTGAGAGGCTAGACTAGAGCTGATGCTCTAGATGCCCTAGAAGCTCTAGAAAAACTTCTAACTGCCAACTTCTAATTCCTAATTTCTAATTCCTAATTCCCAATTATTTACAAATGCGAACATCCATAAAGGAAATCAGTGAGATTCTGAGAAAAAGCCTGGAGAACGGCTTCTATCCCAATGGACAGCTTCCCTCCGAACGGGATTTGGCGGAGGAGTTTTCTGTCTCCCGACAGACCATTCGAGCCGTTTTGGGCCAACTGCTGCAGAGCGACGAACGGGTTCAGCGGCTGCCCAATGGCCGTCTGATTCACAAAGGACAGACGAAAACCATCATCTTCTTCTTTCCTGTCATGATCAGCCACGACTGCGCCTCCCACTTTAGCGCCCTCTGGAACTGCGCTCAAGAGCTGAATCTGGCCCTCCGGCCCGTCTATTACAGCGATTGGCTGGACCCCAGCCTGGTTCAGGGCATCAACAAAGCCGACATCATCGTGCTTCTGCCTTCCGTCAAACTGCCGCCATGGCTGGTGAACAAGCTGCAGAGATGCGGCAAACCTGTATTGGTGCTGGAGTTCGACGAGTCCCCCCATGGCCTGCTCTCCGTGGACTTCTTTCCCGAACAAGGCATGGAAGTTCTTCTGGAATATCTTGATAATCAAGGATTTAAAGATATAAATCTGCTTAATGTCTACCCCGTGTCGGAGGTCATTAGCCGACGGCAGCAGGTTTGGCAGAAATGGCTGCGCGCTCATTGCGGCAAAGGGACTCCCTATGATTTCATTGTAACGCCCCGTCTGCATATGAACGACGAACAGTGCAACCTGCTGCGGCAAGGCATCCAAACTAAAAAGCTTCCGCTGAATCGTCTGCTCCTCTGCACCACCCAACGTGCCGCCTGGCTGCTGATCCGCGCCGCCGCCGATTTGGGTCTTCAGGCGGGACGGGATTTCTCCACCGCCTGCATCGACGGCGAACTGCAGGCGGCCTTCAGCACGCCCTCCATCACCTCCATCGAACGCGCCGACCCCCGCCCCTTCTTCATGCGTTTCCTCACGTGGGCGCTCTCCGGCCAGCCATGGACAGACAGCTTGTATGTCCAAGTTCCGGATGTCCATCTCATTGAGGGAGAAAGCATTATACGGAATTAGGAATTAGAAATTAGGAATTAGGAATTAGAAATTAGGAATTTGGAATTAGGAATGTAACGATTCAAAGGCGTAGTCATTTCGGGGTCCCCTGACAATTTCCATACGACAAATAAAAACCCGATGAAGCCAATGGAACTAAAGGGCTTGCCCCTTGCCCCTTATCCCTTATATTATAGGTAAGATTTCCGTGCAATCTTCCTATTTTCAACACCCCATTCACCATGCAAAAGAAACTCCGCCCTTTTGCCATCCTGTTGCTGACAGTCCTTTTGACCGTGTCTCTGGCCGATGACGGCTGGAAGAATTCACTTCGGCCGTCGGGAACGCCTCAGCCCCTTGAGCTGAAGGGGCGTGAGATTGTCGTGGACGGCGAAGCCACCGCACTACTGAAGCTGGCGGCAGAGACCCTTCAGCGGGTTCTGGCGGCCACATCCGATGTGGAGTTGCCCATCCGACGGCGGGAAGAGCGCACGGAGGCCCCTGCCATCCTCCTGCGAGAGGAACCGACGGCATCCGACGGAACGGCTTCCGACGGTTATGGAATCGCCTGCGATGGAGACACATGGGTGCTTTCCGGCGGGACACGGCGAGGCGTGCTCAATGCCGTGGTTGCCCTTCTGACAGAGGATTTGGGCTGCCGCTGGTATTCACGCTTCATGCCGCCCGTCCTGCCCAAGACGGGGACCCTCCTTCAGGTAGTGCCGCGGCGTTATGAGCCGCCCTTCGAAATGCGGACCGTCTACATCCGCGAGGCATGGGACACGGAATGGGTTCTGATGAACCGCGCCGCCGCTATCCAAAACAACGCGCCGCTACCAGAAGGAATTGACACAGGAGTGTACTATCCCCCCGGCCCATGGGTCGCCCACACCTTCACCCGCTTGGCTCCTGACGCAGACACAATGGCGGACCATCCCGAACGTTTCGCCCTTGTCAAGGGCGTACGACAGACTGGCAATTGCTGCCTGACCAATGCGGAAACGATAGAAATCGTTGCGCAGAAGATACTTAAGACGCTTGAGGAGTTTCCAGACGCCCATCTGATTTCCCTTTCGCAGCCCGACGGATACACCGTCATCTGCGAATGTCCCGACTGCAAGGCCATGACGGAACAGGAAGGCTCCGCCGCAGGCCCCATGCTGCATTTCGTCAACGCCGTGGCAGCCAAAGTCCGCGCGGTGCGGCCTGCCACCCAGCTGTCCACATTGGCCTATATCCAGACCTACCATCCACCCAAGACCATCCGTCCTGCGGACGGAGTCATCATCTTCCTGTGCACGGACTGCCATGCATGGGACTATCCCTTCCGCAACGTGACGGAGACGGAAAAGTTCCAAACTGCCTTGGAGCTGTGGTCAAAAGTTGCCCCCACCATCCACATCTGGGACTATGTGCCGGGGGATTTCGCGAACTGGCTGACGCCCGCGCCCAACTTTGACGCCGTTGCCGCCGACATTCGACATTACCGCGCCACGCCAGGGGTCACTGGCGTCTTTCTGCAGGACAACTACATGTCCATCGGAGACTCCAGAGGCCCTATGAAAAACTGGGTCTTCACGCAGCTTCTGTGGAATCCGTCTCTGGACGTGCGGGAGCTGGAGCGGGACTTCGCCCTCGGCTACTACGGCGCCGCGGGTCCGGCCATGCAGGCCTACAATGAGCTGCTTCGCGATGAATGGCGGGAGTACAGCAAGCAGCCCGTCAAAGACGAAAAGCCCCTTACGTTAGGATTGGAGTTTTTGGCGAAGGCGGAGCCTCTTCTAAAGGCTGCGGCGACGGCGGTGGCCGACGATCCGGAACTGTCCCGCGAAGTCCTGCGGGAGACCACTTGCCTTGAGTACTTGCGATTGAAGCAGGGGAAGGCCGGCTTTGAGACGGCGGAGGCGAACGTGGCCGCTGTCGAGGTCTTTGAAAATCATTGTAAAGAATTGGGCATCAATAGTTTAAGCGAAAAGAGCAGCATGAAGAGCATCCTCACGTGGTTCCGTCTGCAGGCCATCGCGAAAGAGCAGACACCGACGGTGCCCGGGGCTCTGGTCTTCTCGCCCATCAAGGCCGCCACATCGGACAAATGCGGCGCAGGAAGCGCCTCATTGGAGCACGATCCCTCCTTCCCGTCAGGAGTCGCGGTCTATCAGCCCGGAGCCGAATCCCATTGGTCAGTGCAATGGGGCTACGCAAGGGAGCTCAATCCAGGCGGGACATGGCGTCTTAAACTGCTGGTGAAGAGCAAGAAAGCGACAAAGGAAGGGGAATTGGTGCGCTGCGGCGTGTACTCTTCCGACTCGAAGCGCGTGGCGTTGGAGATCAATGTTCCACCGCCCCCCGGCGTGGAGGACGGCTTCGTATGGATCGATGCTGGCGAGGTGAAATTGACGGCAGGCGAATACCTTATCGTCTTCGCGGGTGCGGCACGGAAATGCTGCACCGAAGGCTTCTGGATCGACCGCATGGAGCTATGGCCCGAAGACGCCGCAAAATGAATGTGACACCCCTTGCCTCTACAACCGTGGACAGTCGCTCGTGAACGGCAGTCCGCATTTGTTTATTCCATGTATTCCGTGGACGTTAACGGGGCCTAATCGTTATCCATGATGAAGATGCGGTTTTCGCCGAATTTCATGTCGATGGAGATTTCGGCGGTGCCCTTCGGCCAAGTCTGCCCCGTGAGGATGTCCTTGGGCGTGCCATGGCCAATGAGCCGGAAGGTTTTACGTCCAGCCGTATGGGCGTGGACACCGATGAATCCACAGCCGATGTAGAGCGCGTCATTTTCGTCCGCGACTACAGGAATGTTCGCGCGACGCGCCAGTTCACGCAGCATTTCAGGGGTGGTGGAGGCCGTGGCGCACCAATAGAGGCGGCAGCCGGAACGCTCCATGAAAAGGGCGCCGGGGGCCTGGTCGCCGGCCATGGTGCCGACAACCTGCGCGTCCCCTACCGATGTGGGCACCATGATGAACGGATAGTTTCTGCGGGCTTTCGCGCCCCAGCTCTGTCCCTTCAGGCCAGGCCACAGCGCCGTGGCCGTGCAGCGGGCTTCCCGCTCTTCGGAGGACACCGTGAACGGAAGGCCAAAGATCCGCTCGGCGTTCCGCGTGTGGATGCCCTCCGGCGTCAGAATCCCCACAGGACCCACGAAGGCGGCGAAACGGCCGTCGGTCAGAATCTTCTGCTGGAGGAATTGGGTCATCCCGTCGTCAAGTCGGAAGAGGTTCAGGAAAAGATAGTTGCTGTATTCCTGAAGTTCAGCGTGTTTCATCAGATCGGAGAAGAGAACGCAGCGGTAGGGGATGCCGGCAGCGTCCAAATAGGGGATCTGGTTATAGACCAATTCGCGGCCGAAGGGCGGATTGAAGCAGTCGAAGCGCCCCATGAGCTTTTCGTCGATGACGACCAATAGATAGTCCTTCTTGTCAAAGTCCTTGACCGCCCAACGGTATTGGAGATAGAGATCCTGCATCTGCTTCACCATCTGGCAGATGCGCTTGTCGCCGAAGGTCCAGCCATGGGAGAAATCATAGAACTGGAAGGAGTTCCCCTGAGCGAGATTGCGGGCCAGGTCACGGAGGAGAACGGAGCGGGTCTCGAAAATGTCGTCCGTGCGATAGAAGTCGGACTCCGGAGCGTGGTGATGGCGGAAGTCGATGTGGTTGAAGAAGATCTTTCCGTTTGCATTGCAGGACCATGGACAGAGCATGGATTCCGTGAAGGCCCCAGGTCGGCGCTGATTGTAGGCGATTGGCGCGATCAGATAATCCACGTAGGGCGAATCCAACACATGGCGAGAGTCATTGTGTCCCATGGCCTGGCCCATGAAGACCATGTCGCTGGAGACGACCGTGTAGCCGAAGAAGGCGCCGTTGAGGCTGCGTCCGTCCGTCTCCTCCTTGATCGCCTTGCCGAAGCGCGTGATGCAATGGCTCATGACAACATGCTGATATTCATTGTAGTCAATGACGTCCCGCTCGGTGTTCACGTCGAAATAGAGGCCATTGGCAGGCTTGGTTCGGCTTGCCACGCTGGGCACGGCGGCGTTCTCCAGAGTCACCTGACCGTCATGCCATGCCGCCTGAAGGGACGCATCGGTGGAATAGACGCTCTTCAGATACCGCCGGAAGTCCGCCTGAGCGCAGGGGGCGTAGTCCACAAACTGTTGATTCTGACTGCCATAGTGCATCCACTCGAAGGAGATGCCGGCGGCCGTGTGGAAGCCGGCGACGCGGCTGGCGTAGGGAGCGGCCTTCACATGGCGGATGAGGCGGCGCAGGACCTCCTCGAAGGTGGCCTGCCAAACCTGAGAGCTGATGGAGGGCCGCATCGTCTTGCCTCCGCCGTAGGCGCCCACCGTGTCAGAGCCGTCCTCAGGGCGGCAGAGCTCCTCTGGATGCTGACGGCACCACCACGGATGGTCATCGCCGTCGAAATCCATGTAGAGGATGAAATAGGCGGCGGGGTTGGCCTGACAATGGCGGTTCATCAGGGCGTCGAGTTCGCTGTAGTCGTAGCCGTTTTCCGTAAAGCCCGCATTGCCAATGGAGATGGCCTCCAGCCGGAGGCCGGCCACGCGGTCGGCGTTCATGGACTGTGCGGCGTCAAAGGACGAAAACCAACTGTGGATGGGCGAATGGCGGCGGCCGTTGATGAAGAGCGTGGCCACGCCGTTGACCCGCTCCACGCGGCATTCCGGCAGCTCCCGCGAGGTCGCCGCCATGAGAGCCGACGCCTCCGCGGAGGGTGTCCAATCCGCCGCCGCGCCAACCAGCGGCGCCGTGGAGAGCCGCACCGCCCGCACGTTGCGGAGCGCGCCGCGGCCCTCGCTGTCAAAGGCCACGTTCCCCCGGAAGGCATATTCCGGCACAACTACTTGAGTATCAACGACTTGCCAATCTTTTGACGCATGGGAGCGGCATTCCTGACTGGCAAAGGGCCGATCCTCCGCGTCATAGAACGTGATGACGGCTCGCACGGCGGCGCCGCGGCTCTCAAAGGAGAAGCGGAAGGTGCCAATGTGGTCCACAGGCGCAAAGGGGACTTCCGCCTTCGCGTCGACACCGTCCAAATCCACCTGCCCGCCGGATTCAGCTGAAGAGAAAGTCGCCTTCCCCTCAAAGGCCCACAACGCGGGCTGGTCATCCAACAGAATGCGCAAGTCTCCATTTACCAGTAGGTTATCATCGCTCTTGAAAAGCCGGACAGAGACGAAACGCACATCCGACTCCTTCACGTTGGGGATGATGCGGATTTTTTGCACCCTGTCCTGCCAGTTCATGGCGGGAGTGAGCCGCAGACGGAACAGGCAGAGCGGTCCGGCCATCGGCAGACACTTTCGCATGGTGTAGTTGTCCGTCAACGGCTCCTTGTCGGTGCCGACGCAAATGCCGAAGGCATCGTTTCGGCTGCTGGAGAACTGGATTTCAAGGGTGTCGTATTCAGTCGGATCGATGTCCAGCGGCGGGGAGTCCAGCGTGGAGCAGCCGTCGGTGCGCCCTACAAGACCGCGCTCCGAGACGGCGGCCTCCAAAAAGCCGTTGCATTGCCATCCTTGAAGCCCCTCGCGGAAATCCCATTTCCGCTCACCCGCCATTGAAACTGCGCTCATCAACATCGCTCCTATGCAAAACAGCCTACTCCATCGCGCTATATCCATAACGACAAAATCCTTCCGCTCACTGTTCACTTTTCACTTAACATGGGACGAGGGACGGGAGACGGGAGACGGGGGACGCTTTTCATGTGACTGGGACGTGAGACAATTTTCTCTTTTCACTATTAACCTTTCACTTTTCCGCTTTTCATGTGACGCCGAACAAGGGACGTGAGATATGAGACGCGAGACGTGTAACTCACTGAGGAATCGTTATTTATTGTCAGCATTCATGGTCACCATGGCAACTGTAAATGTCTGACAAAAAATCCAATATACCATCAGTCGCAGAATTCGCAAACCTGCATGGAAAGAGTCGGCAAGCCCTCCATCGGCCATTTTCGCCGTCAAGGGAAGCTTGTCCGTTGGCATCTTGACGGACCTTGCACTATAGTATTCTTTTATTGAATCGGCCGTTGAGATCGTTGGGAGAACAATCTGCAAATAAAGAAGGACATGACGTGAAGAAAATGTTGTTGATAGTCGTTTCGGCGTTGGCCGCCATCGGCGTGTGTCAGGCACAGGAGACGCCCAAATATGTGAAGAACGCCGTCCACGGCGTCGTATGCTCCCTGCCGGATGAGCCGTTCGGCTATTTTTCCTGGCCGAGCATCGCAAAGCAGTCTGACGGAACGATTTGCGTTGTCGCCTCCGGGCTGCGAGGTGGCCATGTCTGCCCATGGGGCCGCACCACCCTCTGCAAAAGCCGGGACAACGGCCAGACGTGGACCTATCCGCAGGTCGTCAACAACACGCCCATGGACGACCGTGACCCGGGCATTGTCAGTCTGGGCGGCCAGCGGCTGGCGGTGACATGGTTCACCTCCAACTCCTATGCCCTGTTTGACCACATCATCCAATCACAGCGAAACGAAGACGGCACATGGAAAAACCATGAGATTGGCGCAGTTCTTGACGCATGGTCCGAAGAGATGATTCTGCGGGAGTCCGGCTCCTTCACCCGCGTCAGTCCCGACGGCGAGTATTGGGGCGAGCCCCACAAGGCCCCCGTGCACACCCCGCACGGCTTCATCGTCCTGCAGGACAACAGCTGGCTCTACTTTGGCAAAGCATGGGAATTCAAGGGAGAGGGAAAGGCCTACTACATTCGAACCGACACCCCCATCCGCGCCGCCCGCTCCACCGACGAAGGCCGCACATGGACGATTTATAGCGATGTGCCCCTGCCAGAGGGCATGTACTACAGCATGTGCCATGAGCCCCATGTGGTACAACTGGCCAACGGTGACTTGTTGGGAGCCGTCCGTGTCCACAAGCCCTTCAACATCTACCTAACCCGTTCCACTGACGGCGGTAAGACATGGTCCACGCTGGAGGACATTGATTGCCCCGGCTCCCCGCCCCATCTGCTGCGCCACTCCTCCGGCGCTCTTGTCTGCGTCTACGGCTGGCGGGAGACAGGCTTCGGCCAACGCTGCATGATCTCCTACGATGACGGCAAGACATGGGACAAGAATCTCATCATCCGCGACGACGGCCCCCATGCCGACTTGGGCTATCCCGCCTCCGTGGAGCTGCCCGACGGCTCCATTCTGACCATCTACTATCAGTACCCCTCCAATTCCCCCACACCCCTTTGGGTTGCCGTGGAATCAGAAAAACGGACCTCCAACAAGGCGTCCATCCTCTGGTCCCGCTGGTGGCTCCCAAATCATTGATGATCAATGATTTGGGCAACTTTTATCTTTTCACCTTTCACTTTTCACTTTCACCTCACGTCTCTCGTCTCACGACCTTCGTTCCCGTCCCCCGTCTCCCGTCCCTCGTCCCATGAAAAGTGAAAAGGGAGACGAGAGACTGTAAATCTTCGATAAATCGTTATTTTTCCATTATATAAAGAGGAATAAAAGACATGACATCCAAAACTCTTCTGTTGAGCATGACTCTTCTTCTCGCCGCCGGCGGCCTGACCGCGGCGCCGTACCGCGCCAAGCTCCTGCATTACGGATGGGATCACACAAATGCGTTTGAGCTGGCCGAACGCTATCGTCAGATGGAGGAGACCATGCCCTTCGACGGGGTGATGTTCCCGCTGACCAACGAAGGCATCTCAACCTTTTACATTTGGGATGCGAATCCATGGCCAGACAACGTGTTCGACAATGCCCTCGCCAGCCTGAAAACCTGCGAGTTCCGCCGCTTCACGGACAATTTCGTCATGACATGGATTTCCCCTGGCCCCGTTGACTGGCTCGACGACAATGCATGGCGCGTCATCGCCTCCAAATTTGGAATCGTCGCGCGGGTGGCGCGTCAGGCCGGCCTGAAAGGAATCTGCTTCGACTCCGAGCCCTACGCCAATTTTAGATGGAACTACCGAGAGGACTGCGGGCGGTCGTTTGAGGACGTGAAGGTCATCGCCCGCAGCCGCGGACGGGCCATCATGACGGCCATCGCTGCGGAATATCCCGACATGACCTTCATGGCCTTCTGGCTCATCTCATTCGGACGGTGCCGCGCCGGCCAGAAGGACTGGGGCCTTTATGCGACATTCATTGATGGACTTTGGGACGCCGTTCCCCCCGAAATGACGGTCATCGACGCCTCGGAAAGCGGCTATGCCCTCGTCAATCAAACTGGGGCGCTCCGCACCTCCCTGAACATTCGCCACGACTATGCCAATTTCGTGTCGCCAGAGAACCGCGCAAAGTACCGCCGTCAGTGCAACGCGGGCTTCGGCATCTACTTGGATCCCTACGTCTATCCGGGCTGGATCAACCGTGATGGGACCCAGTTGGTCACGCTCTTCCACTATTTGAACAATCTGCTGTACTCCGCCGACCAGTATGTCTGGTTCTACAGCGAAAAGCATCGCATGTTCAGTCTCAATAACCCCAACAACACTTGGGAAGCCAAGCTGCCCGGACTGGACAAGACGCTGCGGATGGCCATGCATCCGGAGGATTTCCTTGAGGAGCTAGAGCGGAAAGGCGCGGAAGGCGCCGTCCCCAACCGCTGGCCGAATCCGACCTTCGAGATGAAGGAGGCCGGCAAAGACGACACCGCCGACACAAGTTTCACTCAAGTAGCCGCCCTGCCCCGCGGCTATTCAGCGTGGTTTCCAGGCAAGGAGGACCATTCTCTGGCTGCGGTCGTGGACGGTCGGCTGGAGCTGCAGAACGGCATCGTCGTGATCGTCTCCCTCCCCGTGAAAGGCGGCGGCGTCTACAGCATCACCGTGCCGTTCCATGGAGCCCCTGCAGCCAGACTACAGGGTCGCGTCGGCTTCCAAACCACTTCCGGAGCGTGGATTGAACAGGAGAACACCATGGTCGAATTGCAGGGGGAGACGGCGAACGACCGAAAGCTCCATCTGCTAATCGGCCCCGCTCCCGACAACGCCAAAATGATCATTCTGGTGGACCGTGGAGGCGACAGCAAACTGGGCCCCGTCTCCTTCGACCATCCCACCGTCTTCTGCATGGATGACCTCATTCCCCAGACAACTTCTTATAAGTAATTAATAATCAATGAGTTACAACTTTTCTTCAGCAAAGACATGAAACCCCTTCTTCTCATGTGCCTGCTTTGCGACGCCATGCTCCTGTCCGCGCAGAATCTGCTGCCGCCGGTAAGCGACTCATGGGAAGTGGGCCGAAACGCCGACGGAATCTCCGCCTTCGGAATTGTGGAGCGGGACGGGCGGCCCGCCTTCCATGTGAAGGTGAAGGCCGACAACGCCTACACCTTTTATCGTTCCTACGGCGAATTTCAGCCAGGGGACTACACCTTGTCGGTGGAGGTGACGGGAGAGTCCGCCAACGGGCTGGCCGCCGAGGTCTATTCCTTTGACAAGGACGGGAAGCCCCAATTGGTCATGCTGACCAAAACGCCCATCGGTGTCATCGGCGAGCCCATGTGGCTCCACAAGACCTTCACTGTGCCTGATGACTCCGCCAAACTCCGTGTCAGCGTCGGTCTGTCAGGCAAGGGCGAGGGAATTTTCGCGCAGCCGATCTTGATGGCGGGACGCCAGCCCCTGCCGTCAGGCGCCTCCAAGGGCCCCGCACTCTCCGAGGCGCAGTCCAAATGGATTGCGGACTGGATTTGGCTGAAGGACGACTCAGGCGTGCCCCGCGTGGACTTCAAAAAGACCATCGACCTCGCCGCCGAGCCCACGTCCGCCTTTGTGCAGCTGACCGCGGACAACGCCTACGAGTTGTTCGTCAACGGCAAATCCATCGGCGGCGACGTGGACTGGCGGAGCGTGGAATTACATGACATCGCCGCGATTCTGCACAAAGGCAAGAACACGCTGGAGGTCCGCGTCACGAATTTTGACGAAGGGGGCGGCCTTCTCCTGCAGGGACTGGTGCTGGATGCAGCGGGCGGCCGCACGGAAATCCAGTCAGACGGCACATGGGAAATCGTTCTTCCAGACGGCCAGCCAGCGGCGCTCGCCGTGCTGGGCAAGGTGCCCATGGCGCCGTGGGGCGAGCTGTCGTTCCATCAGGTCATGCCGCCCACCGTGTGCACGCCGAAATTTGTGGAGGCCACGTCCAGAATCATGGCCGGAGAGGTGCTGCATTATGTCTTCATCGCTCCAGATATCCTGTTGAAGAAGAAGGTGTTAGAGCTAAAATTCCGCTTTTGGGACGCCACTGGCCGCGAGACGCCGCTCTCCGCGTTCAACGACTTTGTGCGACTGGTGCCGGAAACCCGTAAAGCCTATGTGGAGCTGGCCACCTCCCCCTACGCCATGCCTGGCACCTATCGTGGGGAAATCCATGGGGCGGGTTTGGTCATTCCCGTCGGCGAAGTGACGATTCTGCCCTCCGCCACGCCGCCGCCAACGGGCTTCAAATACCCCTTTCCGTCATTGTCTAACATATTTAAAATCAATGAGTTAGAAACATCTCTTTGCACTCATTCCCTCTATTCCTCCATTGAGGAAGAGCACTACCGCTCATGGGCGGAGACCGGCGGCCACATGTACGAGGTCAACCTGCCCGCCGCCCATTGGACAAGGCAGAATATGTTCGCCTCCACGGAATGCGAGGGGATGCTTCTGAAGATTCTGGAAAACGATCCCCATGCGGGCATCGTGCTGAAATTCCGCCTTGACACACCAAGCTGGTGGGTGGCCACCCATCCGGACGACGTGTTTGTCTCCAACAACGGCCGCCGCGTCCTGCAGTCCTTCTGCTCGGAGGCATGGCGACACGACGCTCTGGAGGCCATTTGCGCGACGGTACGGGAACTCACTGCACGGCCGGCGGGTCAGGCCATCATCGGCGTCCTGCTCATGGGGTTCCGCGGCGGCGAATTCCAGCTTTGGGGAGAGGAAAGCGGCGAATACGACTGTTCTCCCGTCGCCCAGGAAGCTTTTTCTAAATACTTGCAGGAGAATATGTTAGAGAAAATTTCACTGCCGCATCCCGCGCTTCAGTTCCCCCTTGGCCCCGTTGATGAGGAAGGCGCCCATGTGCGGGATGTGTACTTCCGCTTCGTGGCCGAACGGCAAGCCGACAACCTGGCCTACTTCATCCGCGAGTTCCAACGACGCTTCGGCACACGCTACGCCATCGGCATGTACTTCGGCTACGGCCTTGAATATGCGGGCAGCAACACCCGCATGCTTTTAGCGGGCCATCTGGGCCTTGAGCGGCTCCTCGCCAACGCGCCCCCCGACTTTCTCTCATGCCCCCTCTCCTACTCCCTCCGCCCCTTCAAAAAGAGCCACGCGTTCATGTTCCCCGTGGACTCCGCACGGCTCCACGGCACGATTCCCATCGGCGAAAACGATGTCCGCAACTGTCTCGCACCGCAGTCGGAGGACAGCTCCAGCCCCACCATCTTCTCATTGGCCGACACCATCGCCGACAATCGCCGCATCCGCCTCTTCGAGGCCGCCCACGGCGCCATCGTGCGCTATCTGGCTCTCCATCCCACGGTCGACTGGTATTTCGACCATGCCATCGTCCGCTCCATCCGGCAGGATAACGAATTCGTTAAACCCTTGATGGCAAATCGGATAGGCGATGACTCACAAGTGGTCATGGCGGCGAATTATCTGGAATGGACCAAGGGGTGGCGGCTTCCCGAAACCCTCTTCCGCACCTTTGCGGGCAATGCCCGCGACACGCTCATGCGCACGGGACGGGCCGTGTCCTTCTTGACCTTTGACGATTTTCTCACCAGCTCCCAATATTATGTGGCGGCTGTGCGCAAGTGGAAACACGCTCTGATTCCCCTTCCCGGCCTCCTGACTGACAGCCAAAAGGCGGCTTTGGAGGCGGCCTACGGCCCCCTTCCGCCCATCAATTCGGATGACGGCGCCCTGCTCCTGAAGGACGGCAACTGGTCCGTGCTGAACGCCGCCGCCACGGCGGAGGACATCTGGAGGGCCTTCGCCACTCCCGAGGCCCTCGCTGCCGGCTACGACACCATTTGGTACATCGGCGGCAATTTCACCTACAGCTGGAACGGCAAGACCCTCAAGCTTCACGCCGCCCCCACGAAGAAATGACGATAAACCGCTCCGGTTCACAGGGATGCATCATGACCACAACTGAACTGCTTAAAAAAGAAGTGGATGCGGCGCCATCGGGAAGATGGAGTCCGGACGTCTACAAGGCGATGGCCTATCGGGAGCCGCAGGAGGCGACAGTTCCGGAGCAGCGGGCCCGTGCCTGCCACGCCTTGTTCTCCCAATCCAAACCGTTCATCTACAAGAACGACTGGATTGCGGGCAGCATGCGCTCCCTTTGTCTGGACATCGCTCCGGAGGCCGCCGAAGCCAGCTTCCGCCTCGTCCGCCAGATTGGAGAGCGCAGCTTCTCCACCAACTTCGACCATTTCGCCGCCGACTATTGGATGATCACGGAAAAGGGAATTCCAGGCATCCTGCAGGATTTGGCAGCGTCCCGTCAACGGCATCCAGGGGATGTTGAACGCATTAAAACCCTGAGCAACATGACGTTAGCCATGGAGGGGCTGCTGGCGATGATTCGCAACTATCGCCAAAAGGCGGAGGCCCTTGTGGGGCAGGACGGCTACGCCCCGGAGAAGCTCGGCTTCATCGCGGACAATCTACGACAGTTGGAAGTCGGTGCGCCGACGACTTTTGCGCAAGCGCTTCAGCTGGTTTGGCTCTGCCACATGGGATTTGTCTACGAGGGGCGCTACGCTCAGGCCTTAGGCCGAATAGACCAATACCTTTATCCATTCTACAAGAAGGACTTAGAGAAAGGCATTCTGACGGACGAACGGGCCGTGGAGCTACTGGAGAACGTGTTCATCAAAATCTGCGAACGGCGAACCTTCACAGGCAACGACGATGTGGTCAACATCTGCATCGGCGGACGGAACCTTCAGGGGGAAAGCGAGGTGAACGGACTGTCTTTCTGTGTGCTGTGGGCGGTTCGCAACTGCAATGTCCCTGGTCCAAACCTCTCTGCCAGAATCGCTTCGGTGACACCAGACGCCTTTGTGGACGAATGTCTCAAGGTCATCGGAACCGGCTTGGGCTATCCCGCGCTGATGAACGACGAGACGAACATCCGCGCCTTGAGCCAATTCCCCTACGACCCAAAGGATGTGGCCAACTATTGCATGGTGGGCTGCATCGAAAACTTCCTCCCCGGCAAGCAGCCGCCCTGGAGCGACGGTCGCTTCGACACGCCGCGCTTTCTGGAGTACGTGTTCAACCATGGCAAGGGCATCTTCTGTCCCACCAACGGGTTAGACACAGGAGACGTGGACGAGATCCATTCCATGGCGGACTTCATGTCTCGGCTGGAACGCCAGCTGGCGGAGGGCGTGAGACAATATGTGGAGGCGCAGCAGGCCCGCTCCCGTCTGGAGCGGCCGGAGGATTTCACGTCCCCCTATCTGTCCTGCTTCAGCCCGGAATGCATCTCCCGCGGGCAGGATATCAACTTGGGAGGCGCCAAATACCCTTCCGTCCACGGCGCCGCCCTCATGGGCATCGGCACGTTGGCGGACTCCCTGGCCGCCGTGGAGCAGACGGTGTTTGTTGACAAGACCATTTCTCTGAAGGAGTTACAGGAAGCACTCCAATGCAATTTCGAGGGCAGGGAGGCACTGCGCCACACGCTACTCGCCGCCCCAAAATACGGCAATAACAATGCGTTCGTGGACAAATACGCGGTGTGGTTCATGGAGTTTCTCCATGGTGAATTCAGCAAATACCGCACGGCGGACGGAGGCTGGTACTACACGCTGGTGGCGGCGAACGTAAGCAACATCTCCGCCGGAAGGGAAATCGGCGCCACGCCGGATGGCCGGATGGCGGGAGAGCCCCTTTCGGACGCCTCGTCCCCCACCTATGGACGGGATGTCTCCGGCTCCACGTCCACCTTGCTGAGCTGCGCGAAGCCGGACTACACAAAGGCCGCCGGCGGCACGGTGCTGAACCAGAAGTTCTATCCCTCCATGTTCAAGGACGGCAATCGGGACAAGCTGCTGGCATTGATTCGCGGCTTCTTCCAGCTCGGCGGACAGGAGATTCAAATCAACGCCACCTCGACAGAGGTGCTTAAGGACGCCATGCGGCATCCGGAGAACTATCCGAACCTGGTTGTCCGCGTGTCCGGCTTCTCCGCATGGTATGTGACGTTGGACAAGGCCATTCAGAAGGACATCTTGAGCCGCACGCAACAACAAGCCTAATCAATTGGAAATTAGGAATTAGGAATTAGGAATTAGAAATTTTACTGTGACTTCAGCGGGAGCGCGATTCTCACACTGAAAGAAAATGAAATAATGTGCAATTTTACCGTAATCGCCGGAAACGGCCAATTTCGGCCCTTTTGCAAGGGGAGGTATTAATATACAGGGTTGCACCTAAAATGCAGGGAAGGGCATCGTGGGGCCGCGTAACGGGCATTCGCCCCAAAATCAAGGGTCATTTTTCTCTCTTTCGGACGCGATTTTCGCGGTTTTTGCCACTTTTTTCAGCAAGAGAACGGCATTCACTATTTGCAATTCATTTTATGCATTTCATTTCATAAAACGATGCCCTAAACCCCAGTCACCTCTTGGAAGAGGTCATCTAAAGTCACCTCCGACTGCACATTGTTCCAATAGGAATTATGGACCAGTCCAAACGTTGTGACATAGGTGACATGCAGGGCCTTCCGTCGTGGAAACACCTCCGCAAGCGCACTTCTTTTGCTTTGCATGGCCCGATCATCGTTTGCGGTCAAAAGATATGGTTCCGCGGCGAATTTCATCTCACAGAGGTTGATGATTCCGTCATCTCGATCAATCAACAGGTCAATCTGGGCTCCGGCCGAATCTTCAGAAGCCGTTTTTTGCCAAGTATATACAGAAGAATGAACGCCTCCGATCTGCAACGCGTGTTTGATACAGGAGACATGTTGAAGACACAGCAACTCGAAGGCGAGACCCTGCCAGCTTGTCAAGCGCCGTGAATCCACGGAAGACGTCCAAAAATGCGGGTCTTGCTCCACATTTTCGCGGATGAACTTGAAATAGAACAAGGTATAATTGTCAATCAATTGATAGATTGACTCACGGCTTTTCCTTCTAGGTATCCGATATTTGCGAATCAATCCACACTGCTCCAGTTCATCCAAATAGGCGGTCATGGTGCCTGAATTGGCCATTTGGGTCGCCTGCGCCATCTCCTCTCTGCTCATGCCCATCTTCTTCCGCCCAAGCGCAGTGACAATCTGGATATAGGGTGCCTCCTTCGAGAACAGCGAAGAATAGAGTTCATGAAACTCCCCTTCCAATCTGGCATCTTCTGCAAAGAACAACGCATCCATATTCTGCGCAACACTTAGCCCCCGTTGCAGGAAATTCCAGTAAAACGGAACACCGCCCAACGCCATGTAATACTGAAGCACATGGTAGCGGGAAATCGCAAGTCCAAGGCTCATGGCCATCTTTTCACATTCAGCAAGAGTGAAGGGCATCAGATTGATTCTCACCGTCACACGGTTGTGAAGTCCACCCCGTGCACGAATCACCTTCTTCAGCATCCAAGAGGTCGCGGAACCGCAAATGATCAGGAGAATGTCCTTTCGTGCCGAAGCCCATGCGTTCCAGAAGTTTTCCAGTGCAGGAACGAAGTTGGCGTTTGGTTTGTCCATCCATGGCATTTCGTCAATAAACAGCACCTTTCTGCCAGAATGCACGCTCTCGACCACCGTCTTAAGTTCATCAAATGCCTGAAACCAATTCCGCAGAAGCGGACATTTCACGTGCCCGCTTTCAATAAGCGACCGCCTGAAACGATCCAGCTGAATTCGTGTGTTGGAATTGGCCACGCCTGAATGCTGAAAGGTAAAGTGCGAATTGAACGTCTCCCGCACCAAATAGGTCTTGCCTACGCGGCGACGTCCATAAACCGCCACAAATTCCGATTGGTCGCTTCTGGCCGCCTGTTCCAATATCGCCCGCTCATGTTCCCTGCCAATCATCTTAACGCCCACCTTATCCTTTCCTGTACAGTCACATGCAACATTGTACCCCATGCCCCTTCATGGTTGCGTCAATTACTATAATTGATATCCCCAAAAAATGCAATCGACTTTTGACTATATCTCATTATTTTTTCGACTTATAGTCAAAAGTCATGCATTTTTATAGGTGACTTTCAGCTATATCTCGTTATTTTTTCGACTTATAGTCAAAAGTCATGCATTTTTATAGGTGACCGCCAGCTATAACTCGATAATTCGCCACATAAAGACAGTTTATTAACCACATAACGCGAAATAAATCTTTTCCAATGACATAAACTTATGCTACGATTCCTTACGCGTCTCCCGTCCCCCGTCTCCAGTCCCTCGTCCCAAAGCGAAGAGAAACACAACTTCTTGATTATCAATACATTATCGTTCCGGCAATTGCCAGCGGGACCAGAGAATGGATGACTTTCTCTGGCCCCGGATGAACTGATAGTAGACGGTGAAGATGGAGCCGTCGGCCAATTCCACGGAGGCGGGATAGCCGAGTTCGTGGTTCATGCCGTCGTCGCGAATGACGATGTTCTTGTCCCATGTCCGGCCATTGTCGTAGGAGATCATGCAACGCTGTCCGTAGGCGGGGGTGCGATAGCCGAAGGCGCAGACAATGGCTCCGGAAGAATGGCGCAGCAGATGGGGCGGAGAGCCGAGGCAACCCACATCCTCCATGGTGGACCATGTCTTGCCGCCGTCGCCGGAACGGCTCAGCCACACGGAGAAAGGGCCTTCGACACGAATGGCGCCCAGCAGTTCGCCGTCGTCCAGCTCCACCACATGAGGCTCATGACAGCGGCTATAGACGACGCCCGGCGGTAGCGGGACGGTTCCGAGCCGTTCCCATGTGCGGCCCTCGTCCGTGGAACGCACCGCACAGATGGGAGTGTCCTCTTTCATGTAATAGGCCATGCCCTCGCCGTCAAGAGTCCATTCCTTTCCGAAATACAGCCAGCTGCCGTCCTTCAGGACAATGAAGCCATGAGGCGAGCTGACCGGCGCGCGGAACGCCTCGCCCCAATATTCGCCGTCGGGGCTGACGCGGACGAAGGAGCCCAGCTCCCTGTGAATCAGCTCCACGTTCCATGTGTCCAAGATGGCCCCCATGGCCTTGTCCTTCCAGGTGCCGTCTTTGTTGCAGAGGTTCCACGAGTGCATGACCCAATAGGTGTTGGACGTAAACCACGTCACCGCAAGCCGTTGGCCGCCCAGACTGACAATGCCTGCGTCTCGGTCATCCAGCGGCGTGTTGTTGATGACTTGCGGATGGCTCCATGTCGTTCCATCGTCGCGGCTTTTGCAGAGGGTGGTGCGGCCCCACGGGCAGATATGGTCTTTGCGCATGCCAGAGGCGACGACGCAAAGCGTCCCGTCCGCCTGCCGGGCAATGCTCGGCCATCCGAAAAAGCCGTATGTCTCGTTAGGCAAAGAACATACGACGCCGTGGACGGCATTCTTCACATGTCGTGTCGCCTCCTGCGCTTGGCAGATGGCCGCCGCCAACGCCGTCATCGCCAAAACAGACAACGTCTTCATGTTCAGCCACTTCCTTTCCCGTGAGGGTTTCCGCCCCAATGGGCATCCAATGGGCCGCGATGGATTGCGATGGGCCGTCTAGTTCGCCACGTCCGGCAGCTGCCAGCGGGACCAAAGGATGGAGGCCTTGTTCTGGCCGGGAAGGTATTGGTAATAGATGGTCATGATGGAGCCATCGGCCAATTCCACGGAGGCGGGGTAGCCCAAGTCGCCGTGAGGGCCGTCGTCGCGGATGATGAGATCCCTAACCCACGAATTGCCATTGTCATAGGAGATCATGCAGCGTTGGCCGAAGCCCGCCGCCCGCCATCCATAGACGCAGATGACGGCGCCGGAGGAGTGGCGCAGCAGATGGGGCGGAGAGCCGGCGCAGCCCACGTCCTCCAAAACGGACCAGGTCTTGCCGCCGTCGGTGGAGCGGGTCATGTAGACATTGAAGGGCTTGTGGACGCGGACGGCCCCCAGCAGGTCTCCGTTGGCCAGCTCGACCACATGGGGCTCATGGCATAAATAGTTGTTAATGCCTTCCGGCAGAGGCACATCGCCCAAAATCTCCCACGTGCGGCCTTCATCGGTGGAGCGGGCGGTGCGGATGGGCGTGCCATCCACTAGATAGTAGTTCTTGCCCTCTCCTTCAAACTCCCATGCCTTGCCGAAATAGAGCCAGCTCTTGTCTTTCAGGACGATGAAGCCATGGGGGGTGTTCACGGGCGCGGGCCATGACTCGCCCCAATATTCTCCGTCGGGACTGACGCGCGTGAAGGAGCCGGACTCCTTCTTGATCATCTCTGCGGACCAGGAGTCGATGACTTTGCCGACTTCCGGATTCTTCCATGTGCCGTCTTCATTGCGCTGCGGGCCCATGCAGTGGTCAAAGAGGGCATAGGAGTTGGAGGTGAACCACGTCACCGCCAGCCGCTGGCCGCCCAGGCTGATGATGCCCGCGTCGCGGTCGTCCATGGGCGTGTTGTTGATGACCTGCGGATAGGTCCACGTCTGGCCATTGTCACGGCTTTTGCAGAGGGTGGTGCGGCCCCATGGGCAGACATGGCCTTGCCGCAGACCGGACGCGACGACGCAAAGTGTTCCATCATCCTGCTTTGCGATGCTCGGCCAGCCAAAATAGCCGAAGGGATCCGTCGGCAGGGAGCACACGACGCCATGGACGGCGTTCTTCACATGCTTCGGCGCCTCCTGGGCCATGCATACGCCGGCAGCGGCCAACGTCGTGGTGACAATCAACGACAAATGTTTCATTTCATGTCCTTTTCGTTGTGGTTGAATTTGCAAAACACCCCTATACGGACAGCCGTCGGTGCAAAATGCATCGACGGCTATCTCATTGACTATCAATGACTTATGAATTCAGAACCAGTTCGGTTCCAAATCGTCGCCGTAAGCCTATTTGATGGTGAAGGCCACGTTGCTCTCCGTGAGCAGGTAGATGCCACCATCCAAAGAGAGCAGATCCATCTTCTTGGCGGCGTTCAGGATGTCGCCGCTGCCGCAGCTGCCCACATGTCCGTCCAGGAACGCAATGTTGGCGCGGTCGTTGTGGGTGAGGCGGAGCAAGTCGCCGCCCCAGGTGTTCGACCGAAGCTGGGCGCCGGCCCACTGGATGTTTTCATCCGCATAGAAGCTGTCGCTCAGGAAGATGGTAGAGGAGGGGCTCGACATGTTCTGAGTCGTCAGCCATATGGAGTTGCCGATTTGCTTCTTGACGTTCCACGTCCAGTCTCCGTGGGTGATCAAGGCATAGCCCTGGCAGGGTGTGTCATAGGCGCTCACGAAGTCATCGCACTTCGGGCAGTTGACGATGTTGGAATCCATCTCGATGTAGCCCGTGTCCATCAGGACGGAGGTCCACAGACAGTGGTAGGAAGCACCCGCGGCGACTTCCTTGCCGCTGAGGGTTTTCGCGTTGTACTGGTTGAGGGGGTAACGGCCGCGGAAATCGTCCATGTACAGAATGGAGGATTCCATGCAGCCACGGACGTTGGACACGCAGTTGACGGCGACGGCCTTCTGCTTCGCCTTCGCGAGGGCGGGAAGCAACATGCCGGCGAGGATGGCGATGATGGCGATGACGACAAGCAGTTCGATCAGAGTAAAGGCTTTCTTCATGCTTTTGTTCCTTTCTTAACTTATTCCCGTCCAGGGTTTTACCCCCAATTTTATGGGGGACGACCAAAGGAGAACTCTCTTTCGAGAATCCATGTATAATTATAGCAAACGTTAAACCTAATTCCAATAGGGCAAATGCCATTTTTTTGATTTTTTCTTAAAAACACCATGTTTTCTGTCCTGTAGGACGCAAGACGCAGGATATGTCCATTGCAGAGGGATTGCCGCAAAAGGTCGCCGCGCCCTTCCCAAAAGCCATTTGGCTTTTGGGCTTATACAATATTATATATAATGTCGCTTGTCCCCCTATTTCGGCTCATTGGTCGTCAAGTGGTAATAGAGCACTTGGTGGTCGGCGTGGAAGATGAGTTTGCCGTCTTTGTATTCAGTGGGAAGCGGCGGCTGCCACTGACCGCTGGCCGCCACAGGGAAGACCTTCAAGTCCGAATGGCTTGTCCGCAAGGCGATTATGGGATTGATGGGTTCGCAGAGAACCGGCCCTTTGCCAGAAGACAGGCAACGGTTTTTGACGATGGAGGTGGTGAATCCCGTGTTTTCGGCACGGCCCACGACCACAAGCATGAGGCGATGACTGTCCTCCAGCGGCTCATCGGTCAGCGAGGAAAGGGCGATGGTTCCGTAGCGCTCCGCGGGCACGGTCACGCTCATGGGCCCTTGGGCGCCATAGTTCCGGTTTGGAGCGAAGAAGGCGGAGACGGCGCAGGTCCGCGGCGTGGCGATCTCCAGAACCCCATCAGCGAAGTCATGGCAAATCTGCGTGCCTTCGCTGATGTTCCATCCTGTCCGGTTCTCATAGGGCGTGTCTTCGCGCAACACATTCTCTACTAATGACTTATCAAATTCTGAGGCAAAGCGGAAGCGCTCCGAAAGGCCGTTGAGGGCGGGAATGGCCCACGGCGTTGCGGATTTGGCGGAAAGGGAGCGTATAGTGTCCAGCGACAGGATTTTGAGGGTCTCCCCTGTCCGCAGGTCGCCACGGCGGAAAAGCAGGGCCGCCCATGGGAAGAGTCCGAATCGGGCGGGGTCGTTGAACATCTCGAAGGCCCCGTCGATGGAGTCAGTGGGCGTGGAGCTGTGGCGATAGGTGTAGGCGGTCAAGCCGTTCCAGTCCTGGAAGGCGGCCACGGCGGCAATCCAAAGGGGCAGATCCGCGCGGTACTCCTGCGGCCATGGAGCATCCCATTCGCTGACGAAGAAGGGCTTTCCGACCAGCCGCTGGAAGCCCAATCCATCCATGATGGGACGGGCGCAGAAGAGCATGGAGTTGTTCTGGAAGGTGCCATCGCCCCGTGGGTGGTTCCAATAGGCATGGGAGTCCGTGTAGTCCAGGCGGGAAAGGGTGTTGAGCAGCGCCGCGCTCCGCGTCCAGTTGGAGCCGGTCATGGGCACCTTGACCCCCAAATTTCTCAGAAATCCTTCCATTTCCTTATGATAGACATCATGGACATGGACGAAGAAGCGGACGATGGAGTCCGTGAATTTCTGAAAATCCACGGGACCGGCGGGCACTTCCACCTGATTTTCCGCCGCCCATGCGCGGTAGAGGACCTCCAGCCGACTGCGGTAAGGCTCCAACGTGACCCGTTGGGTGAACAGGTCGTTTTCGTTGGCGAACTCCATCATGGCAACGGCCGGCTCGTCCTTGTAGGCCAATTTCGTGTAGGGGTTCACATGATTCCACAGATTGGCCGAAAACTCCTTCTGAAGTTCGATGAGCTTGGGGTCGAAGTAGTTATAGGGTTTGGCGCAGACGGGAAGATGCTCCGCATTGTCCACGCCGTCCCCCCGCTTGAACTTCCGGTTGACCAGCTGGTCCAGATAGATGTAGATGCCGTTCTGCTTCAGACAGTAGACCAGATAGTCAAAGCGGTCCATGGCTTCGGGGTCGAAGTGGCGCGTGTCATCGATGTCGCGTTGGAAGAAATGCATGCCGGCCCACGAGGCATCCGCATGATGGGTTCGGACGATGTTGACCCCGTAGCTCTTCAGTCGCCGTGCGATCTTCTCCGCCTGCTCATGGGTGGGGAAGTTGGCCCCTGCGGAGAAGCAGGTGCCCCAGAAGCGGATGGGCTGTCCATCGCCCAAGGTGACGAAGCGGCCCTCGCGGACTCCTATAAATCCTTTGCTACCAGCAACTTCCGAATTCAGAAAACTGACATCGGCCGGACAGGTCCGATCCCATGCCAAATCATAGGGGAACCATGTGTCGCGGGCTTCATCAGAAGGTTCATGCCCCACATCCGTGACATAGCGCAGCGGCATGGCCTCGCTTCCCGCCCGCAGAATCGTCTTCAGTCGAACCTCCCCCGGCGGGACATCCTCTCCTTGAGGGTTGCGGACAAAGCAGATACGGAATTCGATGGTATTGGCGTCCCATTGACGGTTATCCTGCACCAACAGGTTGATCGGCCGATCGAAATGCAGGCTGAAGCTGTGCCTCGGCTCCGACGCCGCAACATGGATAGAGGTGGCCTGCCCCTCGAACAGGACGCCTTCGCCGCTGATTTCGGGAACCGTCAGCGAATGGACTCCGTCCGTTCCCTGCAGCGTGACCGCCGCCTTCAGATATTCCGGAAGCATGGCAAAGAAGCCCAGCTGATAGCCATTGATCCGCACCGCTTTCTCCAGCCGCAGCCGATGCTCCATGACCAACGCGTCGGGGCCGTCGGGGGCTACATGGGCCATGATGTCCAGCACGCCGTCGCAGCCCGGAAGTTTCAGGGAACTGACCAACTGTTCGCCATCCGCCGTCTCCTTCTTCCAGCACGGCATTTCCGCCTGCGTGGCATACCACCACCCCACCCCGTGGGCGCTCACCATGGCCTGCAGCAGCGATTTGCTCTGACCGCTGGCGGTCTTGCTCCACATGTTGACGACGCCATGCTCATCCGCAAAGCACAGCAGGGCATTTCCGCTAAAGTTGGAGTTGCCCTTTGCGCAGAGGGCCTTCACCTCCGCCAAATCCATTTCCTGAAAGGAGAGGCTTTCGCCGTAGTCCAAGTCCTTTTTCAGCATGGAGGGGCCAAAGGCGAAACGCAGCTCGAAGACAGGGAAGCCGTAGTTTCGGTTGTCCTGAAGCAGCACATTGCCACGGCCGATGGTTTGAATCGCCAAATAGCGTCCGTTGGCCAGCTCGACGGCGATGCCCCTGCCCCACGCGTTGCGCTGCGCCCGCTCCATCTCCACGGGAAACTCCCCCTCCATTCCATAGGGAAGGAAGATGTATTTGCGCCCCTTCAGCGCCTCCACATCCAAATAGACGCTAAGATAGCTTCCCAACACCTCTTGGCTCTGGTCCAGCCGCAGGCGGCAATGATAACGGGTCGCCTCCCCTTCCTGCTCGGCGGAAACCGTGAACACCGCCTTGCCGGGCTTCAGCGGCTCTGTCAGCGCGACGGTCGCCTCCCCCGTCGGCTTGCCGCTGGGGACCTCGCTCTCCGGCACCGCAAACAGTTCCCACCCCTTGCCACGGATGCTGGGGACAACGGAACGCAGACACTCATGACTTGGAAAGATCATAGTTCCCGTTTGGGAAAGCTCCCCCTTTGGCACCGCCGCCCATAGCGGAGCCGTCGTCAACGCCAATCCCATCATCCAAATCAGATTTGCTTTCATGATGTAAATCTTTCTTTATTTGCATTCATTAAACGCAATATCGCATCCCATGCCTCTCAAAAAAGGAAACAATAGAATAATGTAGCCCCCCTTTGGAAAATTAGCAATTCGGAATTGGAATTAGGAATTTAGTTAGCAGTTAGCAATGTAACGGTTCAGAACCGAATTCAGCCATGTTTCACCATCACTTCAGAATGTCCTGTGTCTCATGTCTTGCGTCATGTCTCAGGTCTTTTGTCTCTCGTCTCTCGTCTCTCGTCTCTTGTCTCTTGTCTCTCGTCTCTCGTCTCTCGTCCAGACCTGAGACCAGAGACCAGAGACAGGAATTTGGACAGGAGACAGGAGAGCCGCAAGCATCATCCATGACTCCACAGCCCCAACGGGGCTGAATTACAGTCTCAAAACCTGCTTTGCTGATGGGGGCCAAACCATTACAAAAGAAGAATCCCCCGCTGATTGACATCATTACGCAAGAGTCATGGCGACCCATGCCGTGACATGTCTTGTGTTTCTTATTCGGAACTCCAACCGCCAAAGGGGTTGACTTCCGTTGTCAACCAGAGAGGGATTGCGAAAGACAGAATCGTCAGTTGATGGCTTCTTGACGGGCCTTGGAGGCCCACTCAATGCTTATAGAATCTGGATACTTGTCTATGAATACCATCCATTGTTTAGGAGACAAACGCCCTTGATTGTAGGTCAGATAATGGAAAAGTACCAGTTTGCCTTTATACCCCAAATCTGATGATGCCATGGCTTTCATGGACTGGTCATAGAATACCTTTGAATAGCATGAAAGGGAATATACAAAAGGCAAGAAACTGCTAAGACTAGCTTTCTTTCCTTCAGCTTTTAGTTGTTGAAAGGCAAAGTCCCATGCCTCTACCTCAGGCTTGGCAGCCAGCTTCGCCAGATATTTATGGCGTGTGTTGAAGGTGATGCCCTCCGGCAATTCAAAAGGAGCCTTGTCTCCAGCACGTGCCTGAAGGACCATCATGTCCACGAGAATATCACGGTAATAATCATCAGCGGTGGGGAAATCCATCCGTCTGTACTCCGCATTGGTGTCCCGCAAGGCAGCCGTAAGCTGCTCGACGGTTGGCGTCCCCCCCATGTCCAGAAAACGGGTGGCGATGGCTTTGGGCAAATGGCCGTCTTTGCTCGCGGTGTTTTCCAACAGTTGACGCAGGCCAGGGGCGTTTCTGGCGATGGCGGCGGCCAATGCCGTGCAAGGCACGGCCTCGTCGCCGTCATAATCCAATGCCGTTTCCAGCGCATGTGTGTCTTCCTCCGTCAGATTGCCCTCCTTCCACAGGATATCATGGATTTTGCCCAGTTCGACCTGATCCAGAAGACGCTCTTCCGGAGAACGCATCTTGACGGGGGCGCAATTGAACTCCTGTCGCAATTTGCCCTCCCATTGGGCCCATGTTTCCTCTGGATACGTTTCCTTGAACGTCTGCTGCTGTTTTGCCGACATTCTTCCCTCGTTGCTGTTGAGATAATTTAGAAATGTCAGCTTCGCCTGATACGGCGTGGCCGCCGATTCCATTTCTTCCATCGCCTCGTCATAGAACAATTTGGAATAGGAAGACAGCGCCAATGCCAGAGGAACCATGTGTTGTTTGCTTGCCTTCTGCGTCACAACTTTGTCTCGGAGGAATTCCCATGCCTCCGCTTCGGGCTTGAAGGCCAGCTCGGCCAGGGACTTGTGCGTATCGTCAAATGCGACGCCTTCGGGCAAGACAAATGGAGCCTTGTCCCCTGCTCTTGCCCGAATGACCATCATGTCCACAAGAATGTCGCGGATGAAATCATCGGCGTTGCGGACAGATGACATACGGTAATCCGCGTTGGTATCCTGCAAGGTCTTTGCAAGGCGTTCAATGGTGATGGGGGCCCCCATGGCCTGAACACGGCTGGCAATCGCCTTTGCCGTGTAACGGCCGTTTTGGGCCACATCTTCCATAATCTCCTGATAGCCGGGAACTTGACGTGCAATGACCGCCACCATTGCCGTGCTTCGCACGTCATCATGCCCCTGATAGCGAAGAGCCGCCTTGAGCACATTGGAATCCGCCTCCGTCAACGATTCTTCCTTCCACAAAATGCGGGTCACTTTGCCCAACTCAATTTTGTCCTGTGGATTCAAGGGCACGAAATCCGCAAGCAGGGAAGTCGCCACAAGAAACGTAAAGCACCAAAGCCAAATCCTGTTGTTTTTCATGTTGCCTCCTAATCTACTCTGTTGGTTGAGCGGAATTTGTGCCGGGGAATGCCCAGTCTTTACATGTATCAGCGTTTTGAATGCCACTCTGTTCAACCGGCCCACCTGCATGGCAGTTGCATGCATATGATAAGCAATCCTATAAAAATATTAATAATTTACACCACCAGATGTATATGTCAAGTCCAAAATTGAAAATTTTATAACTTCTTATGTATCAATAGATAACGCATTGAATAGACATCTAGGTAAATGCGCAACTCAAAGCGAGGTTGCGGGAAGGTTCAGGACATCTTCACGGAGATATGTCTTCTGGGGATATAGACTCACCACCGCCCCCGTCGCCACGCGTTGTTTGAAGATCGCCAGCTCGTCGAAATGCCGCGCGTCTTTGCGGTCCAACATCGCCGACTTCTTGAACTCCGTCGGATAGAGGGTCTCGTTCATGCTGATGATGAGGTCTATCTCCTTGGGGCAGCGCTTCTTGTCACGGAAATAGAAGAAAGGAGTCTCCCACCCGGCCCCAGAGTAGCTCTTGACAATTTCGGAAAAACACCACGTCTCGAAGAAATGCCCCGCCATCGCACCGTCGGAAAGTGCGTCTGGAGACGTCCAGCTGGTCAAGTAGGCCATCAGTCCCGTGTCCATCATATAGACTTTCGGCGTGGCGACGACCAGCGAGGCCGTCTCTCCCGTCTTGTACGGCGGCAGGATTTTCACGATGCCCGATGCCTCCAGAATGGAGAGATAGCCTTTGGCGGTTGGCTGGCTGATACCGGTGTCCCGCGCGATGTCGGAGTAGTTCAGCATCTGGGCGGAACGGGCGGCCACGGCCTTCAGAAAGACATAGAATACGTTGAGGTCAGCCACTTGCGAAAGTGACCGCACATCCCTTTCAAGGTAGGTCTGAACATATGAGCGGTAGAAGTCAAGCCAGTTTCCACGCGGATCGTCGGACAGCAGGAGATTCGGGTAGCCACCCTTCCAAATCCGTTCGAAGAACGACATTGGAGAACATGCATCTCCTTTTACCACAAGGTTTTCAGGAAGATACGGCACGGCCTCTGGCTCGCCGGCAAGTTCATTCGCGGACAGCCCATGGAGATTGAAGATTCCGATTCTGCCCGCAAGGGACTCCGTGACCTTCGTCATCATCTTGAACTGCTGCGAACCTGTCAGCCAGTACATGCCGACGGCCTTCTCCGGGTCCTTGAGTCTGGCCTCATCAATACGCTCCTTGATATAGGGAAGGAGCTCCGGCACATATTGAAACTCGTCTATGGCGACAGGCGGCGGATTGGCCGCAAGAAAGAGACGCGGATCCGTCCTGGCCATCTCCTGCACGTCAGGGACGTCGAGAGACACGAAGCGCCGCTCCGGCTCCGCGACGCGGTGAAGGAAAGTGGTCTTGCCAACCTGCCGTGCTCCCGTAACCAACAGGGCAGGAAAGAAGCGGTTCGCCTTCAGGAAAGGGGTTTCGAGATGTCGTCTGACGTACATTGTCATCGCCATTTTTTCGAAATTCTATAACTCTACTTTAGAATAATGTCATTTTCGTTGTTTTCAAATCACAAAATTGCGGAATTTTTAAAAGCCATTTTGAAATTCCGCAATTTTGCGACCGTTGACAGGATGCCACTTTTCAAACGAACTACCCGATTTCGTGAAATTTCCGCTAAATGAACTACCCGAATTCGTGAAATTTCCGCAAAATGAACTGCCCGAATTCGTGAAATTTCCGCAAAACGAACTGCCCGTTTTCGTGAAATTTCCGCAAAATGAACTGCCCGAATTCGTGAAATTTCTGCAAAATGAACTACCCGATTTCGTGAAAATCTCCTTGACATCTATTATATTGATGGCTATATTAAACAATTGTAACCATAGTTAGTTGCAACTCAGGAGCGATGATGCGGCGAAAAATCTACGAAAAGCTGGTGGAATGGAAGTCCCGTTCCCAAGGGAAGACAGCATTGATGATTGAAGGCGCACGGCGAGTCGGCAAAAGCTGGATTGTCCAGGAGTTCGCCCGTCGGGAGTATGCGGATTACCTTCTGATTGACTTCAGTCTGGCCAATGAGACCGTCAGACGGATTTTCATGGACGACCTGATGGATCTGAAGGTGTTTTTCCGCAAGTTGTTTGCCATGTATTCCAAGTCTCTTCCCGTCCGCAATTCCCTGGTCATCTTTGATGAAGTGCAGCTGTTCCCCCGTGCACGGGAGGCGGTGAAGCATCTTGTGGCGGATGGCCGCTACGATTATATGGAGACCGGCTCGCTTTTGTCCATTCGCGAGAACACGGAGGGCATTCTGCTGCCCTCCGAAGAGGAGCGGCTGACCATGCACCCCATGGATTTCGAGGAGTTTCTATGGTGCATGGACGAGACGGCGCTGATGGACTATATCCGCAGCTGCCACCATGATCGTTCGCCGTTGGGTCAGGGGCTTCATCGCAAGGCAATGGATTTCCTTCGGGAGTACCTGGTGCTTGGCGGAATGCCGCAGGTTCTTGCCAAATACAAGAAGACCAGTGACTTGCGGGATGCCGAAATCGAGAAGCGCACCATCCTCCGCCTCTACCGCGACGATGTGGCGCGACATGCGGGCAAATATGCTTTGAAGGTGGCCAGTGTCTTCGATGACATTCCGGCACAGCTGAAATCCCACAACAGGGTCTTTCACCTCTCGTCGTTGGGCAAGAATGCCCGAATGCGCGACTATGGGGACGCCTTCTTCTGGCTGGATGACGCCAAAATCGTCAACCTATGCTATAATGCCACAGAACCGAATCTGGGTCTCCGGCTCAACCGTGACAAAAGCGTCCTGAAATGCTACATGGGGGACACCGGACTCCTGCTTAGCCTCGCCTTTGACGAAAATGAGACGGCGATGCAGGAAATCAACCGCCGGCTGCTTTTCGGGAATTTGGCGGTGAATCAGGGGATGCTCTTCGAGAACCTCGTAGTGCAGATGCTGGTGGCCAGCGGACATAAGCTGTATTTCTTCACACAGTCGAATCCCGCCACGCAAAAGGAGAAGATGGAGGTGGACTTTCTCATCAGCAAGTCCTCGCTTTCGCAGGAGCGGAACATTCTTCCTCTAGAGGTGAAGTCCTCCCGAAGCTATTCAACGCTCTCGTTGGAGCGCTTCCAGGCAAGGTATTCCCAGTTCGTCGGCCAGTGCCACGTAATCCATCCGAAGGATCTGCGGGATGACGGGAAAATCCTGCGGCTGCCCATCTATATGGTTCCTCTGCTATGACAGTGCGGCAGAGGCGTCAAGGCGGACTTTGCCATTTGCGGCGCCTCCCGAAATTTCCCTTCATGGCTTGATTTTGGACAGAAGGAAGATATTGTTAGTCGCCGTGCGCAACGGGACTGGACCCGGCGGAAACCATGATGGAAAGGCTACAGCATGAAAGGAACGATGTTGAAGATGACGATGGGAGTCAGCATGATTTGCGGGCTGTTCGCCGCGGCGGAGGCGCCACGGCCGGACAAAATCATCCTTTGGGAAGCCCATCGGGGCGGCGGCGGCGGTTATGAGATGCCCGAAAGCTGCTGCCTTTCCTTCGAATACGGCTGGCTCCACGGCGGCCGGCCGGAGGCGGACGTCAATCTGACCAAAGACGGCGTCATGGTCTCCCTCCATGACTCCAATCTCAATCGCATCGGCCGAAACCTGCCGGAGCAATTCCGCGACAAACCCATCTCCGAAATCACCTGGGCGGAGCTTCAGACCATCGACATCGGCTGGGACGCCTACCCCAACCAGCACGTCCCCTCCATGGAGATGCTCTTCAAGCGCCTTCAGCAGTTTCCCGACCGCCATATGATCATCGACTACAAGACGGCCAGTCTGGAGCAGCTTGCGGAGCTCATCCACCGCTATGGCGTGGGCCGCCAGCTCACCTTGGCCAGCTGGAACCGCCAGCTGCTGCGCGAGATGAAGAAGCTGGTTCCCGAAATCCGCACCAAGCATTGGCTTGGCGGCTCCGTGAAGGACATCATGGACGAATTTCATGTGGACCAGAAGGAGAACTTCGAGGGCATCACCGAAGTCCAGCTCCATCTGAACAAACTGGACCACGCCAAGGCATTGGGCACATGGCGCTACGAGCTGCCCCGCGACTTCGCCGCCGAGGCGCTGGCCGTCACCCTGAAGGCCGATGTGCTGCTGCAGGTTCTTCCGTGGGAGTTTGAACAGGCGGACATCGCCGCCATCCTGGACGTGGGCATCCGCTCCTTCGCCGTCGACTATCCCCACAAATTCACCCAAAGCTGCGCGGTCTATTTCGGCGGCACGTGGCAATAATCCCAAAGACTTTCCTATGTCTCTGCAATTCAGACGCTACGACTATGCGGCCTTCTTCGCCTTCGCCGCCTATGCAGCCAGCTCCCTGGCCATTCCGCTGGTTCTTGTGGACATGGGCCGCAGCCTGAACTTTCCATTGGACCAAGGGGGCATGGGCACCGGCGGCGCCCTCCATGTCTGCCGCAGCCTGACCATGATGGTGCTGCTGCTGTCCTGCGGCGCGTTGGCCAACCGTTTCGGCAAGCGGCTCAGCATGGGCGTCGCCATGGTCATCATGGGGGCGGGAATTCTGCTCTGCGCCATGGCCCCCTCCTATTGGATGGCCCTGCCCTGCATCCTGCTCGCCGGCGCAGGAGAGGGCATTTGCGAAGGGCTGGCGACGCCTTTCGTCAATGACATGCACACCGACGAGCCGGGGGCCTATGTGAACATCGCCCACAGCTTCTGGTCCGTGGGCACGGTGGGCGTCGTGCTGGTGGTCTGTGCGCTGAACGCCATCGGCGTGCCGTGGCGTGGCATCGTGGCGGCCGTGGGAGCCATCGCCCTCGCCAGCTCGTTGGGCTTTCTGTGGAAGGAAAGCCCCGATTGCATCTATCCGGAGACGCCTCCCGCCACCGCAAAAGAGGACGGCGTATGGGCCAAATCCACGGCCATCTTCGCCTCTTGGCGCTTCTGGCTCTACTGCTTCTGCATGCTCGTGGGCGCCGGGGCGGAATTCGGCCTGACCTTCTGGTCCGCCAGCTTCATCCAGCTCAACTTCCACGCCAGCACCTGGGCGGGAGCCCTGGGCACCGCCTCCTTGGGACTGGGCATGTTCATCGGACGTTACTGCTACGGCCGCTTCATCCCCCAGAAGAACCTCTTCCAGCTGCTGCAGGCCGCCTCCTTCGGCGGCGTGCCCGTGTCGTTGGGACTGGTCTTCATCCGGCCAGACACCTTCTCCAGCCCCGCCATGGTCCTCGCCGCACTCTACGGGCTTCTGTTCCTCTCCGGCCTGTGCGTCGCCCCCTATTGGCCTTCCCTGCAGGTCTACGGGGTCCTCCGCCTCCCCAAACTGGACTCCACCATGCTCTATGTCTATTTCTCCAGCGTCGGCATCCCCGGCTGCGGCCTGTTCACATGGCTGATGGGCGTGGTGGGAGACCATTTCGGACTTCGCTGCACCTTCCTGCTGGCCCCTGTCGCCATGTTCATCTATGGCCTCCTGCTGACCGTGGAGCGCCATCTTGTCCCCGAAAAGCCAACTCCCTGCAGCCCATGAACTTGCGTCAGTCCATCATCCAATCTCTTCCCCGCCTCGGCAACGGTCGGCTCGCCGTCTTGGGCGATTTCTGTCTGGACGCCTATTGGCATGCGGACATGCGCCGTAGCCAGCTCTCCCGCGAGACGCCCCACTACCCCCTGCCCATCGTCCATGAGCGCTACAGCGCCGGCGGCGCAGGCAATGTGGTGGCCAATCTCTGTGCGCTGGAGCCGGCCGCCGTCCACTGCATCGGCGTCTTCGGCGATGACTGGCGGGGGAAAATCTATGGAGAGATTCTAAAAGACGTGGGAGCGGAAATCAGCGGCATCCTCATCGATTCCTCCCGTGTCACAAATACCTACATAAAGCCTTTGCGCAGAGGAATTTCTGACGTCATCTACGAAGACCCGCGCATGGATTTCACAAACGACGCCCCGCTCGCCGTCGCCACGGAAGACCGCCTTTTGGAACATCTAGACCAGCTGGCACCCTCCATTGATGTTCTATGTATTTGCGATCAAATGATTTATGGATGCGTCACCCCACGGGTTCGCCAGCGGGTCATGGAATGGGCCCAAAAGGGACTGACCGTGATTGTGGACAGCCGGGACCGCATCGGCGAATACCGCGACGTCATCGTCAAGCCCAATGAAATCGAGGCAGGCCGTGCCTTCGGAGAGACCGCCATCCCGCCAGAGCGGCTCGGCGACTGCGCCCTGCGGCTTTCCGCGCGGACTGGCCGCCCCGCATTGGTCACCGCTGGCGAAAATGGCTGCTTCCTTGCGGAAAACGGCAAGGCGACCCATGTCCCCGCCTTCCATGTGGAGGGGGAAATCGATTTCTGCGGTGCCGGCGACTCCTTCCAGGCCGGCCTCGCCTGCGCCATGGCCGCAGGCCTCCCCCTTGCGGAAGCCGCCATCATCGCCAATGCCTGCGCCGCCGTCACCATCCGCAAACTTCACACCACCGGCACCGCCTCCCGCAAGGAACTGGAAGCGCAACTCCTTGAGAATTAGGAATTAGGAATTAGGAATTAGAAATTTTAAAAATTTAGTATTGTGCCAAATTTGTTGATAGATCGTAACTATTGAGAACCCTGATGGTCTAAGCCATTGCCATGACTCTAAAACAGCAATTGGATTTTCCTCCACGCAAATCATCATGCTGAATCGGTCTCTCTCCCCCAGTCATCAAGATGTGTGGAAAAGCTATGGCAGCAGAAGGCGAGGCATGCCGAAAAAAGAGCCGCTTTGGCGGCGACAGGATATTAGCCGTGGGTAAGCGCAACGCCATAGGCGTAAGCGCAACCCACGGTGCACAAGAAAGATAGATTTTAGAACCGCGTAGCGGTGACAGGAGCCTGAAGTGGGTGGAGCGAAGCGAAACCCACGATTATTATCCTGCCACCACTACGTGGTTCCAAACATGTATGTTCCTGCCTGTCCGTGGGTTACGCTTCGCTCCACCCACGGCTATTATCCTGTCGCCGCTATAGCGGCTTAAAACTCTCAGTCGCATCATTCATGCGACACTCACCCGCCTGGTTTATTTTGAAATATACATTACATACCTGTATGTTATGTATAAAGAGCTTGTTAATCGCGTTTTTTTGATGGCTGTAATTCGGCCCCGACGGATCTTCCGGCCTGAAAAACGCCATCATTTTCATGGTTCATTTAGGCTTACGGGTTTGAAATGCGGCGGAGCGGGCTATATTAGATTCCATATATATACAGTTCCATGGCAATGAGACCAAAGGGGAATCATGGCACGAAAATTCAGCTTTTCCATTGACGACGGCACGCGCCGCCGTCGCCGCCGTTCCAACAAGGGGGTGCTGGGCTCCCTGTACGAGCTGTTAGGGCTGTTTGTCTCCATCCGCAACATCTTCCGCCGTTCCTTCCGATTCATCAACCGGACCAAGGCCGCCACCAGCGGTGGCTCCACCGCGAAAAAGAAGACAACGACAAAGACCACAACAACGGCGAAGGCGAAGAGCGCCAAGGCGTCCAAGTCAGGGGAATAGCCGATTAACATTTTCGCAAATCATTGATAATCAAAAAGTTATAAATACAAAGGGAGAAATGGGCATGTTCAGCGTGGAATATACGGACTATGATCGGGAGATTTGGGAGGCGGAGCTGGAGTCCTTTGTTCCGGACAAGCTGTTCGATGTCCATTGCCATCTTTGGGACGAAGCCCACGCCGGCTCCAACACGGAAGTGGACTCCTGTCTCCGCTACAACACGGACGGCAAGGTCATGTTTGACTGGAGCCGCCAGATCTATCCGAACCGCAAGCTGGGCTTCTACTTTTTGGGGACCCCGCTGCTTGGCATGGACGTGGCGAAGCACAACGAGTTTCTGCTTCAGGAGTCCACGACTCACGCCCTGCCCGCCGCCATGATTGTGACGCCGCAGGTCACCGCCGACCAGATCGCCGCCCTTTTGGAGCGGGGCATCGCCGGCCTGAAGCCTTATCGAGTCTTCTCGAATGACCCTGCGGAATGCAGCATTGCGGACTATCTGCCTGAATATCAGATGGAAGTGGCCAACGCCTACGGCAAAGCCATCACTCTCCATCTGTCCAAACGCCACGGCATCGCGGCGCCGGAGAACATGAGGGATTTGGCCATCTACGTGAAGAAGTACCCCAAAGTCAAATGGATTCTGGCCCACTGCGCCCGCGCCTTCAACAGCTTCACTCTGGAGGGGCAAATCCATCGGCTAGCCGAACTGGGAGATAACGTGTGGTGCGACACCTCCGCCGTCTGCGACCCCTACTCCCACTTCCTGCTGATGAAATACTTCAACATCCGCCGCATCCTGTTTGGCAGCGACAACATCGGCGCCGGCAGCGACCGCGGCAGCTACATCACATGGGGCCGCGCCTGGGCCTTCTTCCCCGGCAGCCCCTGCCCCCACTGCGACGGACGCGCCACTTTTGTCATTTACGAACAGCTGCGCGCCATGAAAAAGGCGGCGGACATGGCCGGCCTCTCCAAAGCCGACTTGGAGGCCATCTTCTCCGGCAACGCCCACGACCTCTTCGGCGCCGCTCTCTTTAGCTAACTCTAGAAGCTCCAGAAAACCGCTAACTTCTAACTAAATTCCTAATTTCTAATTCCTAATTCCTAATTCCTAATTCCTAATTCCTAATTCCTAATTCCCCATGCAAGAGCTGTTCTCCCTGCTGCAGCAGGAGCCACATGAAATCCAGCTCCTGAATGATCATGGGCTTGTTGTTGGCATGCCACCATTCCCGCATCCATGCGAAACGGAGAGCCACCATGTATCGGATTAGCGCCGGCCGTGCCACGGCAGGCAGCTGCAGCTCCCGAAGGAAAGCGGAGGCCATGGGGCCGCTCAACCAGTCCGGATTATCCATCCCAATGCAGCCCAATAGGTTAGCGGCATCATAACAGATGGGTTTCCAGCCGCAGAACTCCCAGTCGATGACGGCAGTGATGTCGTGGTCTCCCCACAGGATGTTCCCCGGATGGAAGTCCCCATGGGAGAAAACCATGGGAAGTTTCCGCTCGGCCTGAATATCGAAATCCATGGCGTTGAGGACGTTATCCAAATCCGAACCCAATGCGGGCTGGTCCGCCCGAATGGCGTCCATCAGATGATGGATGTAATGGGTGATGAGAAAGACCTCCTCCATTCGCGGGCTCTCCTGATGGACGACTCGAAGCCAGCGGGCGGCCGCCGCCCCTCGCCATTCCTCCAACGCATAGTGTTCCCGCGGAAGGACTTCGCTATTGATGAAACGTCTGCATTGCCAGAAGAGACCCTGGTCATCCGCCACGCCCCATTGGCCGTCTTTTGCCTTGAGCCACGGTGCGATTTGGGGAACACCGTCCCGTTCCAGCAAATCCAACGTCTCGGCCTGCCGAATCCGCTTCAGCCGTTGAGAAATCGGAACTGCTTCCAGCACAAGGAGTTGGCCATCTTCCAGGCATTTCATCACCTGACGCACCACACAGCGCTCCGGACTGCCGTTGGCCATGATGTCGCCGCACGGAACGGCGTCGCCCTCAATCCAGTTCGCCATAAGGCGACTGTCCCTGTCATCCATGTTCATGCTCCACTTTAACCACTTTTCTTCAGCGCTCTGTTCCCCACAAGGGTAGTTTATTATCCACAGAACACACAGAATGTACAGAAGCGTTCCGCGGCAGAACGCGGTTTATTTTCATCAAATGAAATAAGAGAACCGTGGATTGCCGCTCGGACAAGCGGCAGTCCGCATCTGTTTATTCCGTGTATTCTGTGGACTCCATCTGAACCGTTACAATGGGACTGACGCCGTATAATGTAATCGCCAAATGGAAGCTTGCCATTTCCCTCAGCCGTGCCATGTTGAAATTGGCCGTTTCCGCTATACGTTAAGGAGATGGCAGGAACGCCGACAAGGATCCCCCAAGGCGGTCATTTGGCACAAATTCCATAACTAGTTTACAATCAATAAATTACAATATAAAACATACTCTGGAGACAATGGTGGAGAATCTTGAATTTCAACAACGGCACGAGGAGGCGCGGCGGTGGTTTGCCCAGGCGGGCTTCGGTCTCATGGTCCATTGGGGCCTTTACTGCCTGCCCGCCGGCGAGTGGAACGGCCGCCGCATGGAGGACATCGGCGAGTGGGCTCAGGCTTATTTTCGCATCCCAAACGCGGAGTATCATCGGCTGACGGCCGCCTTCAACCCCATCCGCTTTAATGCGGACGAATGGGTCCAGCTGGCCCGCGACGCCGGCATGACCTACATGGTGGTCACCGCCAAGCACCACGAGGGCTTCGCCATGTACCACTCCGCCTGCAGCCCCTTTAACATCGTGGACGCCACACCGTTCCGACGGGACGTCATCGCAGAACTGGCCGAGGCATGCCGCAACCACGGCATCCGCTTCGGACTCTACTATTCGCAGGACCTGGACTGGAGCGAACCCAACGGCGGCGGCTATCGGACCGGCCATACGTGGTGCGACGGCAAAGCCTCCTGGACCAACGACTGGGACTTTCCAGACAACGCCCACAAAAACTACACCCAATGCTTTGAAAGCAAGATACTTCCGCAAGTGGAGGAGCTGCTGCGAAACTACGGCGACCTCTGCCTGATTTGGTTCGACACCCCGCTGACCATCTCTCCTGAACAAAGCCGACAGCTGGCGGAACTGGTTCATCGCCATCAGCCCGGCTGCCTCATCAACTCCCGTATCGGCAACGGTTTAGGAGATTACACCTCCATGGGAGACAACGAAATTCCGCCCAACCGGCAGGACGGCGGCCTCTTTGAATCCGCCTGCACCCTCAATGACACATGGGGCTATAAGAGCTTCGACAACAATTGGAAAAGCGCCTCCCGCATCCGCGAAATCAAGGCCCATCTCAACACCTGCAACCTGAACTATCTCCTCAACGTGGGTCCTGACTGCCTCGGCCGCATTCCCGCCCCCGCCGTGGACATTCTGCGGCAAGTCGGCAGCGGTAAGCCATGAGTCCATCCATGGCAAGTATTTTCATAACATATTTATAACAAACAACTTATATTTATATTTAATGACAACGCATCAGATGAAAAACACCCTCTACGGCGACGGTGTCCATGATGACACCCCCGCGATTCAGGAGCTACTGGACAGCGGAAGCGGATGCGTCCAGCTGCCGTCCCCATCACGGAACTATCTGATTACCAAGTCTTTGCGACTGCATAGCAATCAAGAGTTGCGGCTGGACCGTTGGACAGAAGTGGTTCTGGCCCCAAAATCCAACGGCCCCATGTTGGTCAATGATGACTTTGAGAGCGGCAACAGCCGCATCGCCGTCACGGGAGGCATCTGGAACGGCAACAACACCGCCCAGGCCCCCAATCCCCAAATGGTGGCCCCCACGGCCTCCAACGAGCCCAACAGCATGCGGCGGATGGCCATGCCGGCGGACTGGCCGATGGATCCCGTGCGGAAACGCCAAATCACCCTGCCGGAACTGCGTGAGGACGAGCTGCCTTGGCACCCCAAACGCTATTGGGGCGACCTCATGCTGTTCGTCAACGTCGACCAGTTCGTCATGAGGGACGTCACCCTGCGCAATCCCGTCACCTACGGTTTCCATGGGGCGAAAATCACCAATTTCACCTTCGAGAACATCACTTTCGACTTCAACGAGGGAAACCCCTCCCCCAACAACATGGACGGCCTCCACTTCGACGGCGGCTGCCGCTTCGGCCGCATCACCAACCTGAAGGGCGCCTGCTACGATGATCTACTGGCCTTCAACGCGGAGGACGGCACCATCGACTCCCCCTTCATGGGCCCCATCGGAGACATCGAGGTGGACGGCGTCTTTGCCCAACGCTGCCATTCCTGCGCCCGCTTCCTGTCCAACGGCTCCCCCATCCGCAATATCACCATCCGCAACGTCCATGGCTCCTTCTACCGCTACGCCATCGGATTCACCCACTATTTCCCCCAACGGCCACGACGCGGCGACTTTGACGGGCTCGTCTTCGAGAACTTCTTCATCGCCAAGGCGTTACCTCTTCCGTCCGACTGGAACTGCTGTCCGGACTACGCCCTCTTCTGGGGAGAAGGCAAAGGCACCATGGGCAGCCTCCGCGTCTCCGGAGTCCAGCGGATTGAGGAGACCACCGCCGTCCCCACCTTTGACTTTGAGGCGGACTTTGTCATCGACCATGCCATCATTGAAAAATGCACCATGGAGAACCATCTGGCGGAGCCCATTGTGTTCTTGAGAAACGCAGGGCGAATTCGGGAGCTGGTCCTTCGGGACAATGTCTGCAGACCTCACCACGGCGTGGAGAACGTGGTGCCCTTCCTCAACACAGGCTCCATCGAAACTCTGAATTCGTGAGCCTTCTATACCTATTATATAATATAGTGGAATAACAATAGAATAATGACTAGGAGCGATCAATGAAATTTCACAATTGGGTCATTTGTCTGACGGCCATGCTGGCCGTGGGCGGAGAAACCGCCGCCAACGCACGGCCCCTTATCAGCACCACCGTCGATTTTTTGGACATCGCCTTTCAGTCCAAGTCGCCAGAGGGCTATCTCACGTTGGAGGAATACGAGGAGCACTTCAAGCGCTACGCCGCCGCGGGCATCAAGAAGGTCAATCTGCGGACCAACGTAATCGGCGTCACCTTCCAGAAGTCCGCCTTCACCGCCCAATATGGCGAGAACGGGGCGTGGCACTATCTGGAGCGGCGGCAGTCCCTCCGCCTCATCGAGACCCTGAAGCACTATGACCCCCTGACGGAGACCATCCGCCTGGGCCATCAATATGGCATGGAAGTATGGTGTTGGGAGAATGTCACAGATGAAGGCGGCGGTGCCCCCTACGACGAGAAGCTCATCCCGCCGGAGTTCCTTGCGGAGTACAAGCTGACTGGCGGCTATCCCCTGCTGGACCCCTTCTTCCGAACCCACCCCAGCTGCTGGGCAACCGCCAAACCGCTGGATTTCGTGGACATCGCCCAAAAGAACTACTTGGCCCAACGCCTTCCCGTCGGCAAAATCGTCTTTGAAGGCTATCGGACGGACCGGCCGCCCATCCGCTTCACGAGGGAAGACATTGACCTCTTCTATAGCTATGACAATCAGCACTATACGCGATACGAAGGCAATCTGGAGTTCATTCCGGAACGGACGCCGGACGGACACAACCGCCTGACCCTCGCAGGACTCAACCTCCCCGGTCTCTACATAAAGATCGCTCCAAAAACATGTTATGACATGTCCAAACTCTACACGCTGGCGATCATCGGCCACACGACGGCCGGAAGAGCCTACAACGTGGAGGGAGAGCCCATTCCCACCTTCTGGGGCTACAACGCCACACCCATGGAATTTGGAAAGCAACGGCCGGAAGGCTTCCAACTGGACTCCGGCTTGGACTTCTCGGCCATGCCCTCCATCGCGGTGGACTACGGCCAGGTTCAGATCGGCTTCTTCGTGGGGGTCTTCGCGGCCACGCCCCATCTGGTCGGCGTCGTCGAATTCTGCGACCCCGTGGCCATGAAACACAAGCTGGACAAATTCAGCGAACTGGCCAAATACCCCTTCGATGGATTCCGCCTGACCTTGAACTGCCACAGCGACGGCGACGATCCAGACCATTTCAGCTATCATCCCGCCCTTCGGGCACGGCTGCTTGCCAAGACCGGAAAGGATATCTGGCGGGATGAACTGCCGCGGGAGCGGATTGTGCAGGAGCGAGCGGAGGGCTTTGCGGAATACGCGGAAGGCTGCAAGGCCCTCATCGGGGATCGTCCCCTATACATACATGGCTGGAAACCAGGGACTAAGGAATATTTCACCCGCTATGGCCGCACCAACATGGGCACCTTGATCTGGCCCTACGCCCGCCTAATTCAAAACGGCACGGTGGCCGGAATCGGCATGTACGAGGACTTCATGGACTATTTCACCGACGAGGTCACCGGCGGCCGCAAATTGACCTTCTCCCTGTACCGCTGCATCGAGGGCGGCCGTCTGTCCGAAGTGCTTAACCCCTTCGAGGTCACGGAACAAAGCCCTCATGTGGATGAAATCGAATACTATGGCGCCGTCTGCATGGGCGACGAATACCTCAAATGGATTGGCGAGTTCACCGGCAAGGCCCCAGCCCAAAAGTGACTCCAACTGCCCCTGTCATCCATTTATATTCATAAGTCGTTTATATTCAATAAGATAGAAATGATGAAAGTCATTCGCATTTGCCTCCTTGCAGTCGTCTCCGCCCTCTCGCTGACCGCCGCCACGGTGCCGTTGCCGTCGTTCTCCCAATGGGAGAAGCCCGCAGCCGACGACAAGGCCATCGTCGTCCAAGCCAACGACACAGAGGGCATTGTCTTCACGCCCCCCGCAGATGGCGCCCAGGGACATGGCGCCGCCCATTTCGTCATGGAGGCTCCAGAGCCCGGCATGGACCTTTTGCTGGAAAGCGCCTACACATTGGAAGAGCTCAATGCCGATGCCGTGCCCGCCATTCGTGTCACCGCGGTGGACGCCGCTGGCAAGGAGACGATTCTGCTGGACAGCGGCGTCAATCGGCCGGCCACTGGCATGGCAACCAGACGGCGGGACCTGCTGCCCGCCGACCGTATGCAGGAGGCCGCGGCGGCGCGTCTGCGCATAGCCGTCTACATCTACAATTTCACGGCGGGCCGCTTTGCGCTAAAGCAGATTCGCGCCACCACAAAACAGGGCCTCTCCGGCCATGCGCAGACCGCCTTTGACGGGCCACGGGAGGGCATCGTCTTCAACGAGGACTGCACCCAAGTCTTTGACATGCTGCATAATCCAGATGAAGAGCAACTGTGCAAGTACCTGGACTATTATCTGGTGGGCAATCACCAAATCCGCGAAATCATGCTCAATCCCAACTGCCAGCGGGCCAGCTACGGCAGCCGCGTCTTCTCCCCCATGTGGGAGGACATCCAGTTCGCGGAAGACGGCACCGCCACCGCCTTCGGCCAGACGCTTCCCGTCGAGACCACACAGCTTATCAAAAGCTGCAAGTCATTGCACGACAGAAATATTGATCCATATCAGGTCTGGATCGCCCACCTGCGCAAGCGGGGCGTCTCCCCCTGGATCAGCATGCGCATGAACGACTGCCACGACGTGTTGGACGAAAAGGCGTGGATTCATGGACGCTTCTGGCGAAAGCACCCCGAATGGCGCATCGGCACCTACCGTCTGGACGCCCGCGTCGGCGCCTACTATGCGCAGGGCCTGGACTACGCCGTCCCCGAAGTCCGCGACTACATCTTCGCCATGGTCTCCGAACTGCTGGAACGCTATGACGCGGACGGTCTGGAACTGGATTTCATGCGCTTCGGCCGCGTCTTCGCCGCTGGCGCGGAGGTCGAAGGCCGTGGGGTGCTGACTGACTTCATCGCCCAAATCCGCCAAAAGGCAGATGCGCAGGAGGCTGTCCGCGGCCACCGCATCCGCCTCGCTGTCCGCGTGCCCGCTCTTCCCGAAGACGCCTATCGTCTGGGCTATGACGTGGCCGCATGGTGCGACCGCCATCTGGTGGACATCGTGACGCCCACCAATTTCCTCTTCGGCAACTGGCCGAACACGCCTTTGGAGCAATGGCGTCGCATCGTGGGCAAGGACGTGCTGCTGGCCCCATGCATGGAATGCCGCTTCAACGCCAACGCCAGCGCATGGTCCGGCGGCGGAGCGGCCATCCGCGCGGGCATGGCGGCAGACTGGCTTCACCGCGGCGCGGACCGCATCTACCTTTTCAACCACATGGGCCGTCCGGTTGAGGAGAACCGTCTCCTCATGACCGGCCTTGGCCGACTGAAGACCGCCGCCGCCATGGAACGCCGCCACTATGTGGGATTTCCAGACTTTCCCGCCCTTGGCCGCGCCCGCACAAGCCATCTGCCGTTGGAGATTCTGGCAGGAGATTGGGGCGACCTGCGGATTCCCGTCGGCCCCCGTCCCGAGTCCGGCCGCAAGGCCACGCTCATCATCGGCTTCGCCAATCCGACTCCCACAGCCGCGCAGCTGGAAGTCCGTCTCAATGCCAAACTCCTCTCCCCCAGCCACTTGCCTGATGGACTGGACTTTCCCGTGCCGGAGGGAGCCCTGCGAGCCTACGACGCCACGCCGTTCATCCAGGCTGACGACAACACCATCGAACTGCGGAATCAGACCCAAGGCCCCATCACCCTCCTGTGGGGGGAACTCCACATCACCGCCGCCCCGGAGTCCCCATAATTCCTCAACATCATGCCCCTCAACGAATTACAGGACTACGTCTTCCTCACGGCCTCAAACACGTTCGAGACCTTCATGGTCGAACGGGACGGCGCCATTTGGCGTCTGCCCCCTGCCCCAAAGGCCGTCTTCCAGCCGGACCATCGGCAGCCACCGCTATTGAACTGGCGGGATGCCCTTCCGTTGGCCGTCCGCTGGCGCTGGCGAAAGGGATGGCTTCCCGTTCTGGAAATCCGCAGTGCAGATGGACTTATGGAACTCCATGCGGCAGAGGGGTTTATGCATATCCGCAAAAATGAGGCAGAAGCGGCCATTGTGGACGAGTCAGGCGTCCATCCTATTGCTCAAGAGGAATTTATGAAAGGCGTCATTGCCATGGAGCGGGAATGGAATGCCTTCTTTGCAGGCGTCCATGAACCGGCTCCTCTGGCGGGAGAGCGTCCAGAGGCCTGGCGGGCCACCATCGTGCAGGGACTGCTCGCGGGCTGCGGCAAACACCCCAAATACGGCGTCGGCAGTTACCATGACCGCCTCCACGATGGCTTTCCGCCGACCACCATCCATGCAACGGGCCTCCTTCTGGAGATGGGCAAGACGGAATTGGCCGCCCAACGGCTGGGCTACTATCTGGACCGCTTTGTCATGGAGGACGGTCGCATCGACTATTTCGGTCCGTCCATCGCCGAATACGGCATGCTTCTGGAGCTAGCCGCCCGTTGCGTGACCGACGCTTCGGACGCCGCCGCCGACTGGCTGGCTCGCCACGGCGACGCCATTCTCCGCATGGTGCGCCTCCTCATCCGCAGCGGCAATCCCCTGCTTCCCCCCACGGACGAACACTTTCCTGACCTGATTGTGGGCGTGCCAGAGGCGGACACCCAAGACCGCCCCGCCATCTACACCCACAACAACGCCTGGGCCGTGCGGGGTCTGAAGGCATGGAGCCACGCCGCAAGACGTCATGGCCGACTGGAATGCGAGGCGGAATGCGCGTTGGAGGCACAGCGGCTGGCCACCGCCCTTCGAAACGCTCTCGAGGCCCATAGGCTGCCCGATGGTCTGCCGCCCTATCGTCTTCCCTCAGAAGAGGATATCGCCTCTTTTCAGGAAACACGGGACGCCACTTACGCCAATTACCGCTATTATTTGGAACTGCTGGAAAGCGGCGTCCTAACACGGGCGGAGGCGCTGGCGGTCATTCACGCCAGAGAGGAACGGGACGGCGAGACGGAAGGCATGACCCGCTTCCATTTCGGTCTCTGCTTCCCGTCGTTGAAGCATCTCGCCTGCCATTGCGCCGACAACTGGCCCATCGCCTCCTACGGCATCGCATTGGCCCGCCTCGGCGAAACGACCCGGCTGGAACGCATCCTCCACGCCCACTATCTCCACCATCAATCCCGCGACACCTTCACCGCCTACGAAAGCGTGGAGCTTGAGTCCAAGGGCCCCGTCCGCCACGCCGTCACGGACTGGTGCGTCCCCGCTCAGCTGGCCTACCCCCGCCTTCTCCTGCACCATGACCGTGCCGTCCAAACCTCGGCCATGCCTCCGAAAGACATTTCGGCCTGCCAAATGCATCTGTGACAACGGCATAAACGCGGCTGAACGCTTCTGATTATTCTGTGGTTAATGAACGACCCCCGATGGAAAACATAGCATGACAAAAAAACACGATTTCAGCTTGCTATAACACAATTTTGCCTTTATATTTTGCTAAAACTTGTTTTTTTCAGCTATTTTCGCTAAATAAGGGCATCTGACCTGTATGGGACATTTCCCACACCTGTCACTGTCAGACGCTATCTTCGATGTGTGTTGTAGTAAGGCTCATAGAACTCCTCGGCCGTCTCCATCTCGACCTCGTATTCCATCAGCCTGTCCAAA
>JAEEYQ010000046.1 GCA_016288215.1 Lentisphaeria bacterium
AAAAGGAGTTAGTACCCGCGTTGAAAAAACGTTTTTTTGGAGAGGTTATCGCTTCTCTTGAGAGCGGGGAGAGAATGGATGGAGAAGCCGCTAACTCTGCTTGTTTGAGGGAGTTAAGGAAAAACAATCAGGCCCGCGGAGTTACCTGTACCCCACGGGCCTGGATGTGTCTGAATGGTGGAGGCGCGGGGAGTTGAACCCTGTTCCTGAGAAGATATCCCGCAGGCGTCTACATGCTTAGCACGCGATTTTGTCTTAGTCCTTCGGATTGGTGGCGTACCCACACGCCGAAAGAAGCAGTCCACTGTTTGCTCTCGTTATGCAGCCCGCAGACACGGTTTCATAACCAACCTGATGCGTACGCCTTTATCCCTTATCAGGTGTCCAGGTAAAGACGTGGCTGGACTTAAGCAGCCAGAGCGAGTTCTTCGTTCGCAGTTACTTTTTTGACCGATGATTTAGGAGGCCAACGATCATCCTCCGCATGCGACCCACATTCAACCTTGGCAGTCGAAACCATTTCGCCCCCAATTCAAATGCATGTATAATATATATCTAAATATATAAAAATCAAATTGAAGTCATGAAAATGATGTTGGCGGTGGTGCATCTTGTCACGTTGCTGTATTCCTAAGATACTCCTGCTCAAGGATATCTGACATGTGTCGCCAATCAAAGCGCTTCAAAACCAATGCCTGGCCGGTGGCTCCGCATTTTCTTCTCAAGTCCTCATCCTTCAGAAGACGGATTAAGGCGCTAGCCACGGCAGGGATGTCATGAACGGGGCACAGGAAGCCGGTCTCTCCGTTTGTGATGACTTCAGGGGTGCCGTCCAGAGGATAAGCGACAGCCGGCACACCGGAGGCCAATGCCTGTACAACAGCCCTTGGAAGTCCTTCTCGCAGAGAGAGATGCGCAAGAACATCCATTAAGGCCGTATAACGGCACACCTCGGTTGGAGGGATGAGACCGGCGAAAATAAGATGGTCTTGGATTCCAAGACGTTGCGCCTGTTCCTCCAGACTTTTTCTCAATATGCCATTTCCCACGATAAGCACCTTGACATCAGGGATTTCCTTTATCACATATGGAATGGCCTCCAGTAAATCTTCGTAACCTTTAAGGGGAAAGAGACGAGCCACCGTGCCGATGACCGGCGTACTTTCCGATAGACCGAGAGAAATACGTAACTCATTGTCGGGCAATGCATTGGAAAATGATTCAAGGTCCATGCCGCTATAGACGACCTGATATTTGTCCCGTGGGGCGATGTGGGCGGCGACGCATTGGTCGACCATGGCTTGGGCGACGGCGTAGATGCGGTCACAGTATTTGGCCGCAAGTCTTTCAGATGCAATATAGAGCCGATTTTTCCATGAACTTTGGTAGGGGTGGAAGGCCTGGCCATGGACGGTGTGGCACACGAAGGGAACGCCCGATTTTTTCGCCGCTATTCGGCCAAGAATCCCTGCTTTAGAGGCATGTGTATGAACGACATCCATGGGATTTTCCTTCAGATAGGCTTGCAAGGCGCAATAGGCCCGCCAGTCATGAAGAGGGGACAGTTCGCGAATCAAGTCAGGAATCTCCACGACCTTCAGCCCTTTGGGACAGCTGCGCTCCAGCAGTTTTCCCTCCGGTCCCGTGGTGGGGCCAGTCAGCAGAGTCACCTCATGACCCTTTTCCAAATGCCCTTGGCAGGTGTACAGAGTGTTCTCTTGGGCACCGCCGATGATCATGCGGGTTATGATATGGCAGATACGCATGTTCAGTTTCCTTTGGAAGACGTGTCCGTGTCAGTTCGAAGCAGGCAGGCTGCATAGGCCCCATCGTGTTCTGCGGAGGGAAGCAGTTGCCTTTCCGCAGTCATGGAAAATTCAGAATGCCGTTTCAAGAAAAGAGCAATCTGTTCAATGTTCTCCTCCGGTTCCACGCTGCATGTGCTATAGACCAAACGGCCGCCGGGGCGGAGCAGGGGGGCGCAAGCGGAGAGAATATCCTGTTGCAGGACAACAAGTTCCTGAAGTTTCTGTTTGGTGAAGGACCAACGGGCCTCGGGTTTGCGCCGAAGGACTCCTGTGTTGGTGCAGGGGACATCCAGCAGCAGGGCGTCCAGGCTACCAGCGGGAAGGATGGGGTGACGCGCGTCAGCGATGGCGAAGGAGACATTGGAGAATCCGCTCAAATTTTGCCGAAGCCGCCCTAGCTTGGAGTCTGCGCAGTCCGCGCAAATCAGAGTTCCCTTTCCCTCAAGCATTTCAGCCAGACGAACCGCTTTTCCACCAGGGGCGCTGCACAAGTCCGCGACAATTTCTCCTGGCCTTGGGGAAAGCATTTCAGGGGCCAACAGCGTGGCGGGGTCTTGAATGTAAAATGCTGGAGAAGAAGATGTTCCATCAGAATGATCCGCTATGGCATTGCCATCCAGAAGAGCTTTCAACGAGGCATCCGGCTTCCCTTTCAACGCAAAGAAGGACAAGTGCGGAGCCCACTCCGGGGAGGGCAGGGGGGAGAGAAAGTCCTTTCCTTCAGCGATTTGCCGTGGAAAGCCTGCGCGAAGCCGCAGCACGATTGCAGTGGGCTTTCGACATGCTTCGGCCATTTGGACGACACCAGCTTTGCCATAGAGAGACCGCCAGCGTGAAAAGAGTATTTCTGGAAGTCCAAGTCTTACGGATTCAGGGGCTTCCGATGTCAAGTCATCCCATTTTTGTGTTTCCAAGGCGGCAGTTAGTCGATGGAGAAAGGCATTGACGAAACCTGCTTCTGCGGGATTGCGTCTCCGTCGAATGAAATCAACCGTCGTGTTGACCACTGCGGGGGGCTGGATGCCGTCCAAAAAAAGGATTTCCGTCATTGCCCACCACAGCGCATGGCGGACGATTGGGCGGACGCGGGATTTAGCGAAGCGTTCGATGAGCCAATCCATGGCGGCGCGGTTGCGATGGAGACTCCATAGAATGTTTCGGGTCAGCCGTGGAAAATCCAACGTTTCGTCCTCCAGTTGGACGGGGCGGTTTTCCTGTTCGGTCAGAACCCGCACGGTTTCCTCAATGGAGCGTGTGGGAAGATTGCTTTTGGGGTTTGGAGAAATATATTTAGTCATTGGTAGTTGCTGATGGAATCACGATGGGGTCTTTTCATCACGCAGGATACTATACAGCGATTCAGGAGTTTTTCTTATTCACAGAAGGAAATATGGAGGTGAGAGGATGAAATTTCCAGCATTTTTCTGCATGGGATGTGTCATGGTGCTGTTTGCGGGAGGCAGGCTGTGTCAGGCCCAGAACGGTCCGCAGCGGCTTGATGAAACCCGCATTTTGAGGGAAATGGCCGCGTTGCGGGCGGACATGAGAGTCCTTCAGGAGGATCAGAAGTATCTTTTGGCGAGAATCAGCAGCCTGGAGGAGGCCAATCGTGCTAAAGAAGCCCAGGTCAAGGAGTTGCAGACGCTGTTGGCGGCAATGGACAACCGCTTTGAGGCGGTGGACAAGGACTGGCGTGCCCGCATGGACATGTTGAGCTCATCCATGGATGCGGATCGCCTGCAGCGTCGCAAAGAACTGGAGAATGTCAGCAATGCCATGGCTCAGGAGATCATTCGAGTGGAACGGACTGCCGCCAGCAACAGGCGTGTGGCGCCGCCGGCGCCGCCCATGCCGACAGGCCCCGTGGTGGAGATCACGGTTCAGCGGGGGGACACCTTAAGCCAGATTGCGCAGGTGGCCGGGGTGTCTGTTCAGAGCATCAAGAAGCTGAACGGCATGCAGAATGACACACTGTTCGTGGGCCAGAAGCTGAAGGTTCCAACGAAGCAATAACATAAATGTAATCATAACTTATTGATAATAAATAAGTTGTATTATTTTATGTTGGTGGGGACGATCATTTTTCGGATGAAGAGAAAGACAGGAGCCATTTCATGGACAACGCGTCATTGAAGAAGAGCATTGTGGCGATTCTGCGCAAAAATGCGCGGACTCCCGTCAAGGAGATCGCGGAACGCCTTTCCATAACAGAGGATAGGGCGGCTGAGCTTATAAAAGCCCTTGAGGCGGAGCAAGTTATCATGGGCTATACGGCGATTGTCAGCGATGCCGCCTATGAAGGGGAAGTTCGGGCAATCATTGAAGTTGCCGTTCAGCCGGAGAGGGACACGGGCTTTGACACCATCGCTGAAAAACTCAGCAAGTTTCCTGAGGTTCAGTCCATGTATCTTGTGTCTGGCCAATATGACCTTCGACTGGAGATTGTGGGGCATTCCCTTCAGGAGGTGGCGTCCTTTGTGGCGGCGAAACTGGCGTGTCAGGACGGTGTCAAAGCGACGGCGACCTATTTTCTTCTGAAGAAATACAAGGAAGCCGGAGTGCAACTGAATAAGGATGAGAAGTATGAGCGCCTCAAAATCGTGCCCTAAATCGTGGGTGGCCCGTCATATCGCCCCACTGCCCAAAAGTGGGATACGGGATTTCTTCGAGCTGGTCAACACCATGGACGACGTCATTTCCCTTGGCATTGGCGAGCCGGACTTTGTCACGCCATGGCATATTCGGGAGGCGACGATGTACGCCCTGAACCGTGGCTTCACCAGCTATACGTCCAATTTGGGGGACATTCGGCTGCGCAAGGCGATCTGCCGTGTGGCGGAGGAGAAGTTCGGGGTGACCTATCATCCTGAGAATGAGTGCATTGTGACGGTCGGCGTCAGCGAGGCGCTGGACATCGTCATGCGGGCGGTGCTCAATCCGGGGGACGAAGTGTTATATCACGAGCCCTGCTATGTGTCCTATGCACCCACCATCGCCATGTGCCATGCCGTCCCTGTGGTGGTCCAGACCCATGCTGAATATGCTTTTGTCCTTCAGGATGAGGATCTTGAGAAGGCGGTGACTCCCCGAACCCGCGTTCTGTTGCTAAATTATCCCAACAATCCCACTGGGGCAGGGCTTTCTCTGGAAGACAAGCGGCGGCTGGCGGATTTTGCGGTGCGCCATGACCTTCTGGTCATCAGCGATGAAATCTACGAAGAGCTCACTTATGGGGAGCGTTCTGTTTCCATCGCCGCGCTGCCGGGCATGAAGGAGCGCACTGTGCTGCTTAACGGATTCAGCAAGTCCTATGCCATGACCGGCTATCGGATTGGCTATGCGCTGGCGGAGCCGCCCATCATTGATGCCATGATGAAAATCCACCAATACTCCATGCTATGCGCTTCCAGCATTGCTCAAGCGGCTGCGTTAGAGGCACTTCAGAATGGAGAGCCCCCTCGGTGCGAGATGTTGGCGGAATACAAGCAGCGTCGGAACGTGATCGTCAAGCGTTTCAATGACGTTGGGTTGACCTGCTTTATGCCACGAGGGGCATTCTATGTGTTCCCCAGCATCCAATGCATGGGCATGGACAGCATGGCCTTTGCCAAGTCCCTGCTGCAAGAGCAGCATGTGGCCGTTGTTCCGGGTAGCGCCTTTGGCCGTTGCGGCGAGGGCCATGTCCGCTGTTCCTATGCCGCATCCATGGAGGAAATAGAGGAGGCAATGCGGCGCATCAGCAGCTTTGTCCAGTACCACATGGCCATCGGGAAGCTATGATTTACATGATGACCAATGACTATGAGGCCCTTGCGCTTCCCGAAACCGTTCCGGTGGAACTGGATATGGGATGTGGGAAAGGGCGGATGGCGCTGGAGCTGGCAAAACGGTATCCAGGGCGGCTGGTTTTGGCCAGCGATGTGATGTTGGGGCGCCTGCGCAAGGTGGAGGCCAGACGGGAACGGCTGGGGCTGAAGAATTTATGGCTTCTGCGGGCGGACAATGCGAAACTGGCCGCCTATCAGCTGCCCCCACAGCGCATCGCGCGAATTCATCTGCTTTGTCCCGACGCATGGGACAAGGATCGTCCCAAGGACAGAGGGCGACGGCTAATCTGCACTGCGTTTCTCTGCAAAATCCGCCGCCTGTTGACGAAAGGAGGAATACTCCATCTTTCCACGGACCATCCCACTTACTTCAACGATTGGCTGGACATGTTCGCCGCCATGCCGTTCTACAGGCCTTTGCCAGAGGCGCTTGACGATATTCGGGACATCAAGACCGATTTTGAGCTGCAGTGGCTTGCCATGGGGAAGCAGGTGCGGCATCTTTCATTTCAAGTTGTTGATTCATAAGATGTTAAAGAAATTTTTGAGCTGCTGGCTGCAACCCAAGGGGGGCCAATGCCATGGGAGGGGCGATGGGCACTTTCGTCGTGACAATCTTCATTGATTTCAACCTGCTGATTTGATTATTTCAAAAGGACAGAGTAACTTTTTGAAATGGACTGAAGACGATGGGCGCCCTTTTCCGGCGGAGGGGGTGGCTGAAAACCCACCGGACCATCCAGACCGAAACAATCCATCTTATTTCAGCAGAAGAAGTTCTGATGCAAATCCAAGGTAGTCAAATGACAGATCAACCACAAGGCAAAGGGAAAGGCCAATTATTCTGGCGGCTGGAGCGCATGGCGCGTCCCCCCATGTATTTCCTTGGGGCGCTGCATTTTGGCTCTGCGGAGATGTATCCGCTCTCCGAATCTGTGCTTGCGGCCTATCGCAACTGTGATACGTTGGTCTTTGAGACCGACCTTGCCAAAGTAGCCTCAGCGGAATTCCACAACCGCATGGACAAAGACGGACATCTGGAGGAGAATGACCATCTCCGCAACCACGTCAAGGCAGAGACATGGCAGGCTTTGGTCTCCCACGCCGTCCGTTTGGGATACACCGCAGAGTACATTGACCGTCTGCGCAGCTGGTACTGCGGGACGCTTTTGACATCCGCCGCCCTGCGGGAGACAGGCCTGAGCTCCCATTTGGGGGTGGATGGCTTCATCTTTCAGCAGGCCTACTACAGCGGACGTCGCCTTTTCTTTTTGGAGACCCCGGAGCACCAGCTGGAGCTGTTGGAGACCATCAATGCCAATGAAGATGAATCGTTCATCCAGAACATCATCGCCGAATTGGATAACATGCCGGTCTTCACCCGCCAGATGTTGGAACTGTGGCTTTCCGGAGACGCGGAGGCGTTAGGCGAGCTAATTTCCAAAGGCTTTTCGGAATGCCAACCGTTGCAGGAACGTATCTTGCGTGAACGCAATAGGTTATGGCTTGAGAAGTTCAAGCAGCTTAACGAGGCCGGCAACAGCATTTTGGCTGTTGTGGGCACGGGGCATCTTGTCGGCCACGGCAATGTGATTTCCATGTTGGCCACTCACGGCTATATTGTCACGAGGCTTTAGAGGCATGGCCAACGTTCCATGCAACAAATGGTTTTCTATACCAATATATATAATAGGAGGTTGACATGACTGAGTACACCAATACGCCACCGCCCGTGCCGCCCGCATATCGGCGGTCATCGGTTGCAAGAAAGCCGCACGGCACCGTGCCGAAAGTCGCGTTGTGGTCCACCGGCGTCTTTCTGCTTCTTGTGCTGCTTTTGGTCATCGTTCCTTTTTACGTGTGGTTTGGCTGTCGTATCGAGCCACGCAACGGAACAATTGCGGTGTTAATCCGAAAGACGGGCAAGCCCTTGCCTCCAGGGGAAATCATCGCCCAGGACAAATCGCAGCAAGGCATTCAGTTGGAAGTACTTGGAGAAGGACGGTATTTCCGCAACCCCTATGTGTGGGATTGGGAGATCGTACCCGTGACCGAAGTTCCGGCGGGACAGTTCGCCGTGTTGGTGCGGAAATTTGGCCGCAATCTGGAGGCGGGCCGCATCATAGCGCAGGATAAGGACTGCAAGGGCATCATGCCGGAAGTGTTGGGAACCGGACGGCATCGCATCAATCCGTATGCCTATGAAATCCACTTGTTTGACGACATTCGCATCCTGCCCGGAAACATCGGCGTCGTCACCAATCTAACAGGAGACGACATCTTCACGGGGAAGCCCAATGACCTTGACATGCAGAGCGGCTTTTTGGTCTCTTCGGAGCGCAAGGGCGTTGTCTCGGAAGTGCTCAAGGAAGGGACTCATCGTCTTAACCCGTTCATATACAATATCGTATCCGTCAATATCCAAAGTCAGAGACATGAATTCTCAGGGGCGGACGCCATCACCTTCCTGACCATGGACGGCTTTCCCATCTCCCTTGAAGGAACGGTGGAGTTCAACATCGATCCAGATCAGGCGCCGCGGCTGGTTCAGGTCGTGGGAGACATGGAAGATATCCTGAAGAAGATCATACTGCCGTCGGTGCATGGCTTTGCGCGAATTGAGGGAAGCAAGAAAGGGGCGACGGAGTTCATCGTTGGCGAGAGCCGTCGGCTGTTCCAAAGCGAGCTGGAGAAGTTTCTGCAGGAGAACTGCAGCAAATGGGGCATTGAGATCAATTCGGTGCTGATACGGGATATCATTGTCCCGCAAGAAATTGCGGCAATCATACGAGAGCGGGAGCTGGCGCAGCAAGAGGCCAAGAAGTACACGCAGGAAATTCAGAGGTCCCGTTCCGAGGCGGAGCTGGAGAAGCAGAAGATGCTTGCGGAGCAGAATCAGAAGAAGACGAAAGCGGAAACGGAGAAGGTGACGGCCACCATCCAGGCCAAGCAGCGTGGACAGGAGGCGGAGATCAAGGCGCAGACGGAGCTGCAGGTGGCGGAGCTGGAGTACAAGACCACAGAGGCTTCCGCAAAGGCGAAGTTGAATGAGGCGGAGGCGCAGCGACAGGTCATTGCGGAAAAGAACGCGCGGGAGGCGGAAGTGCTGGAGCGCTCCGTCATGGCGTATGGCGGCGGCAGGGCCTATTTGCAGTCGCGGCTTTATGAAAAACTGATGCCGAAAGTGCGTTCCATTGTCTTCAACGGTGCGAGCCATGAAAATTTCGGCTTGCCGTTAGGCTCTGGCATGGAAGGGGTTAACTCAGCCACTAAAGAGAATGGAGGGGAAAAATGAGCACCACGGCAACAACAACGCAAAGTTCCCGTTCCGGTGTCATCACGGGACTCATTCTGCTTTTGGGCATCCTGTTGATCGGGTGGCTGGGGTTCCAATGGCTCTTCTGCCGCTTTTATGTCCCTGCCGGAAAGATGGCCATTGTCACGGCCAAGAGCGGCAAACAGCCGGCTCCAGGCGCGATTTTGGTGGAAAGAGGGGAGAAAGGCATCTGGAAGGACGTGCTTCCGGAAGGGCGGTATTTCCTCAATCCCGTCCGCTATGACGTTCGGATTGTGCCGTCCTTCAATATTCCGTTGGGCAAGGTCGGCATTGTCATCTCCAAGATAGGCAAAGAGTTAGCTCCAGGCGAGATTATCGCTCCAGACCATGACAGCAAAGGGGTGTGGCACGATGTCTTGGGGCCGGGCCGCTATCGTTTCAATCCAGAAGGCTATGACATTGAGATCATTGACGCCATCAACATTCCGGCGGGATATGTGGGCGTTGTGACGAGCCAGACGGGCAAGTTGCCGCAGACGGGTTCCTTTGCCGACATCGGCGAGAAGGGGGTGCTCAAGGACATTCTTCAGCCGGGGCTGTACTACATCAACCGCTATGCCTATCAGGTCAATGTGATTGAGATTGGCATGAACCAGGTGACGATGACCTCCGGAAACAACGGAGAGAGCATCTTCAACACGAAGACGCAGCTGGAGACCAATGACGCGTTGCAGACCCTCCAGATGAACACCATGCGCACGCAGCAGACGGCTCGGCTGTTGCAGAACAGCACCCGAAACCAAAGCATGGACAAGGTCGCCAAAGCAGTGGAGTCCAAGTCAAGGGCGGAGTCAAAGGAGGGCGCCAAGGCCAAGCCACAAAACCGCAAACCCGCCCCGCGGGAAGATGTTTTGGCCAACGCCCTCAGCGATGACGCGCAGATTTTCGGCGTGAGCAAATCCGTGGAGTTTCCCTCTCGAGACGGCTTCAAAGTCTCTTTGGAGATGACGGTGGAGTTCGAGCTTCTTCCCGAACACATCGCGAAAATCTATCTTTTGTATGGTGATATGCCACAAGTGGTTGAGAAAATCATCCTGCCTCAGGTCCTTTCCGTTTCCCGCCTAAAGGGTTCCAGCTACGGGGCGCAGGATTTCATCATGGGAGAGGGGCGCGAAAAGTTTCAGCAGGATCTGCGGGAGGAGCTGGAGGCGACATTGGCGACGAAGAACATCATTGTCCACAACGCCATCATCCGTTCCGTCGAGATTCCAGATGACATTCTGAAGCCCATTCGTGATGTCAGCCTTGCCAAAGAGCAGGAGCGGACAAATGAGGCCAAACAGGAGACGGCCAAAAAACGCGGTGAACTGAACACGGAGACCGAGTTGATTGAGCAGCGCAAACGGGAGACGCAGCAGGAAACGGAACGGCTGATCGCCATGATCGCGGCGGAAAGTCGACGTGAAGTGGCGGCCATTGAGGCAGAAGCGGCACTGAAGGTTGCTGAAATCAATGTGGAGAAGTCCACGCTGAAGGCGAAAACCGTGAAGCTGCAAGGGGAGACGGAAGTCAAGGCCAAGTTTGTCACGGACAATGAAAAGGCCTTGGGAGAAGGCATGCGGGCGAAGGCCGTTGGCTCAGGAGATGTGCTCTGCGGTTTGAAGGCCGTTGAGGCGCTTAACCCTGATGTGGAGACGCGGGTCATCTATGCCGGACAGGGAACCTTGTGGACGGATTTGGAAAAGGCTTCGTTTGCCCTGCCGGTTCCAGAGAAAGTTGATGAAGAGCGTAAGTAATTGCAAATTAGTATATTATATTTATAAATTGACTATTTGGAAGGTGGATTGCAAAGGACTTGCCATGAGAAGAAAGGGGCAAGAAATGGATTGGCGCAATTGTCTCATTTGTCGCATTTGTTGCATCCGTCCTGCTCATCGCATTTGAGGCGAATTGCGCCGCGGAGTTGGCATATTATATTTATAGGTTGGTGATGTGGCTGGCTCGCCTGTCGAGGGGGCTAGTCCATGTCACGTCAGATTGGGGAGGCGATGCCGTCGCGGCGTTGCCCTTGGTTATGGAGAGTGCATGGATGAGTAGTGCTCTGGACAGGATAGAGGGACGCAAGTTCTGCGTGGTGTTCATGAAGGTCTTGGACCTTGCCACGGAGAAAGTGCAGCTTCAGTGTCTGCATGGCCGTGCGAGCATTGAGAACCGCAAGGTTGTCGTGTATGGAGAAGGAGGTGCATCCTTCACATTACCAAGTACTTGCCTGAACAAGATTCTGCCCAGCGACGGTTCGCCCATGCTGAAGGACGCGGAGTACTATTGCATTGTCCGGCTGGACGACGGCATTGATTTGGTGTCTCCGCAAGGGGAGGATTTCTTCCAATAGAGTATCAGGAAGCATGAAATGAAGACAATACGATTGAATGAGGCGGGATATGAGCTGGCTTTGGCCTCTTTGATGAACCGCAGCGCCTTTTCCGCGGAGATAGACAGGGGGGTGCGGGAGATTCTGGAAGGAGTCCGCACCCGTGGTGATGAAGCCGTCATGGAATATGCGGAGAAGTTCGACCATGTGACCTTGACGCCGGACATGTTTCAAGTTCCGCAGGAGGAGATCGCCGCGGCGGCCGCTCAGGTGGACGAAGAGACCAAAGCCGCGATTCGGGTGGCGCGGGAGCATGTAGCCGCATTTTCATCCCATTGCATCCCAAAGGCTTGGAACTTTTCTCCACGGCCAGGAGTGGTGTTAGGAGAGCAGTTTGCGCCCATGGAGCGGATTGCATGCTATGTCCCTGGAGGGACGGCACCTTTGATATCCACCGTCGTCCACACGGTGACATTGGCGGCTACGGCGGGAGTCCGCGAGATTGCCGTCATCACGCCAGCGGGGCAGGGGGGCCGAATCAATCCGGCGCTTCTGTATGCCTGCCAGGTTGCCGGCGCGACGGAAGTCTATCGGCTTGGAGGCGTTTACGGCGTGGCGGCCATGGCATATGGCACGCGCACCATTCGGAAGGTGGAGAAGATAGTGGGGCCGGGCAATGCCTATGTCACGGCGGCGAAGCGTCAGCTGTATGGCGAAGTCGCGTTGGACTTGGTGGCGGGTCCCTCTGAAGTGATGATTGTGGCGGATGCCACGGCGGATCCGCGCTTTGTGGCGGCGGACATGCTTGCGCAGGCGGAGCATGGCTCCGGTCACGAGCAGGCGGTTTTGGTCACCACCGATCCCTCGCTTTTGGAGAAGGTGGAGGCGGAGCTGAACCGCCAGAGCGCCAGTCTGTCCCGTCTGGCCTGCGTCAGTAAAGTGTTGAGCCGCGGCGTCTTCCTTATCGAGACCACCGATTTGGATGCGGCGGCCGCCCTTGTGAACCGCTATGCGCCAGAACATTTGGAACTCCTTGTGGCAGAGCCCAATGCGTTGGCCGCGAAGATCAAGGCCGCTGGAGCAATCTTCATGGGGGCATGGACCCCAGAGCCTGTCGGCGATTTTGTGGCCGGACCCAGCCATGTGCTTCCCACCGGCGGCGCCGCCCGCTATTTCACGGGCTTGACGGTGGAGATGTTCTTCCGACGCTCCAGTCTTGTCCATTACGAAAAGGATGCCCTGATGGCGGAACTTCCTTATATCGAGAAGTTTGCGGCAAACGAGGGGTTGGACGCCCATGGACACAGCGCGACCATTCGGGCCGAAGTAATGCAATAAAAGTTATCAAAACGGAAATAAACTGAAATATTATGCATTTCACGATTTTAGACGACATTAAGACGTTTTTGGAGGGCGAATTCCAGACCACCCTTCCGGCCGTTGCGGCGGAGTTGTGTCCGCCGAATTTCAAAGGGGACATCACCGTGTCCTGCTTCCCCTTGGCTAAGTTGTTGCGCAAGAACCCGATGGAGCTTGCCGGAAAGGTCTGCGACTATCTTCGGCAGCATGAGGATGTGGAGAGCGTGGAGGCCGTCAAGGCCTTTGTGAACATCCGGCTGAAGGCGGCGGCGCTGATGCGGGACACCGTCAGCGATGAAAAAGGGCTGATGGACGCCGTGGCGTTGCCCGAGGCAGAGCGGCACAAGATTCTCATTGAGTTCTCCGCGCCGAACACCAACAAGCCGCAGCATCTGGGCCATGTGCGCAACAACACCATTGGCATGGCCACAGCCACCATTTTGGAACGTGCCGGCCACAACGTCGTTCGCGTTAACTTGGTGAATGACAGAGGGATCCACATCTGCAAATCCATGTTGGCCTATCAGCGTTTCGGCAATGGGGCCACGCCGGAGAGCACTGGAAAGAAGGGCGACCATCTGGTCGGCGACTTCTATGTGGCCTTTGACAAAGAGTATCACCGCCAGCTGGATGAGCTGCGGGCGGCTCAGCCCGAATTGGCCGACAAAGACTCCGACGAGCTGTTTCTGCAGACGGAGGCAGGGCGGACCGCCCAGGCCATGCTCGTGGCGTGGGAGCAGGGGGATCCGTCCGTCCGCGCCCTTTGGAAGCAGATGAACCAGTGGGTGTTCGACGGCTTTGCTCAGACCTATCGGCGCATGGGCGTCCGTTTCGACCATACCTATTTGGAGAGCGAGACCTACAAGCTGGGGAAGGACATCATACAGGACGGACTCGCCAGAGGAGTCTTCAAAAAGCGGGAGGACGGCGCGGTCATCATCGAGTTTGCGGACAAGAATCTGGGCACGAAAGTGGTGCTGCGCAGCGATGGCACCAGCGTGTATGTGACCCAAGACATTGGCACGACCTTACTTAAGCAGAAGGACTTTGCTCCGGACCAGCAGATTTGGGTGGTCGCCGATGAACAGATTCGCCATTTCAAAGTGCTCTTCGCCATTTTGAAGGCCCTCGGCTACACGTGGGCCGACCAGCTGACGCACATGGCCTATGGCATGGTCAACCTGCCCAGCGGCCGCATGAAGAGCCGCGAGGGAACGGTGGTGGACGCGGACGACCTGTTCGACGAGATGGCCTCCCTTGCCAGAGAGGCGACGTTGGAGAAAGCGAACGGGGTGGCGCCGGACAATTTGGAGGAGCGGGCGCAGGTCATCAGCATGGCCGCCCTGAAGTTCATGCTGTTGAAGGTCAACCCGAAGACGACTATTCTGTTCGACCCCAACGCCTCCATCAAATTCGAAGGCGACACGGGGCCCTATGTGCTGTATGCTTACGCTCGCATCAGTTCCATGCTGCGCAAGGCCGATTCGGAAGTCTCTGAAAATCAAAGAGATGTGAATTTGTCGCTTTTGGATGCGGATGCGGAGCGGCAGTTGGCCCTGCGCTGCTCCCTCTATCCGGAGGCGATGCATAAAGCCGCCAGAGAGTTGGACAGCTCCGTGCTGGCCGCCTATCTGCTGGAACTCGCGAAGGATTTCAGCGCCTTCTACCGCAACTGTCCTGTCCTTGCGGCGGAAGACGCTGCGTTGAAGGCCGCCCGCCTGCGGCTTTGCCAACTGGTCCGCGGCATTTTGAAGGATGGTCTCCATACGTTGACCATTGACACGTTGGAGAGCATGTGAGTTTTCCCAATGCCATATTCCATGACATAACAAAGCAACCCTCAGAAGAAAGGAATTATCCATGAAAACGACAGCGTTGCGCATTTACGGAAAGATGGACCTGCGGTTGGAGAGCTTTGAGCTGCCTCCCTGCGGGGATGACGGCATCATCGCCGAAATCGTCAGCGACTCCATCTGCATGTCCAGCTACAAGGCGTCCAAGCAAGGTGCGGACCACAAGCGGGTTCCCAACGACTGCGCCACCAATCCGCCCATCATCGGCCATGAGTTCTCCGGCCGCATTCTTGAAGTGGGGTCAAAGTGGGCTGACCAGTTCAAGCCCGGCGAGAACTTCGGCATCCAGCCGGCTCTGATGTACAAGGGAAGCCTAGACTCCCCCGGCTATTCCTTCCCCACCATCGGCGGCGACGCCACCTACATCCGCATTCCGTCCTGCGTAATGGAGATGAACTGCCTGCTGCATTACTCCGGCGAGGCCTATTACATGGCGTCCTTGAGCGAGCCCATGAGCTGCCTCATCGGCGCGTGCCATGCCCATTACCACATTCCGCCAGCCACTTACAACCATGTGATGGGAATCGTGGAAGGCGGCAAGGTCGCCTGTCTGGCCAGCGCCGGCCCCATGGGCCTCGGCCTGATTGACTATCTGGTCCATGGCCCGCGCCGCCCTGGTCTCATTGTGGTCACGGACATCGATGACGCAAGACTGGCCCGCGCCGCCTCCATTCTGACCCCGGAGAACGCAAAGGAAAACGGCGTGGAGCTGATTTACCTCAACACCAAATGCCCCGACGCCGTGGACAAACTGATGAACATCAGCGGCGGCACGGGCTTCAACGACGTGTTCGTCCTGGCTCCTGTGGCCCCTGTGGTCGAGCAGGGCGACGCCATTCTCGGCCGTGACGGTTGCCTGGACTTCTTCGCCGGCCCCACGGACACGGCCTTCTCCGCCAAATTCAATTTCTACAACGTCCACTACAACGGCACCCACATCGTGGGCACCAGCGGTGGCACCACGGACGACATCAAGGAAGCGTTGGATCTGGCTGGCAGGGGCAAGCTGAACCCCTCCATGATGATCACCCATGTGGGCGGGTTGACGGCCGCGCGGGAGACCACGCTGCATCTGCCTGAAATCCCCGGTGGCAAGAAGCTGATCTACACCCACTGTGACTTCCCGCTGACCGCCATCAGCGATTTTGCGGAGCTGGGCAAGACCAACCCCGTGTTTGCCGAACTGGCGGATGCCTGCGCACGGCACAACGGCCTCTGGAATCCGGAAGCCGAAAAGATTGTGCTGAACAAGATGCCAAAACTGAGTCTGTAGGAGAAACTTAACGCCTTCGAAGGCTCAATGGCCTTTGGGGGGCTTCATCATCCTCAGCCCGAAATGGGATGACCACCGATTTCGGGCTGAGGAGACATGGTTTGTCGATTGTCGAATTGAAGAGTGAAGACGATGGACGCATATACGGAAGAGCATGGCTATTTTCAGGTTGACGGACGCCACCTTTACGGGACGTGGTACAAGCCGGCGGAGGTCGCGCCGCGCCGCAGCGTGGTCGTCTGCGAGCCGTTTGGCGAGGAAAAGCGCTGTGCCTTTCGCATGTTGGTTCGATTGGCGCGGCGCCTGGCCAGCGGGGGGACGGCGGTGTTGCGTTTTGACGTAAGTGGCACGGGGGACAGTTCTTGCGCCCATGGGGAGGTGGACTGGAAGGCATGGAGTCAGGAAACCGTGGAGGCGGTTCGACTGGCGCGGGAATGGTCGGAAACCCCCCGCTGTGTCATGTTGGGGGCCCGAGCAGGGGCTTTGCTGGCCGCGCAGATGGCTGATGCGGAGAGCGTGATTGTGGTGGAGCCCGTCCTCAGCGGCGATGAGCTGCTGCGGGATTTGGAGCGTCGCCAGAAGATCAAGGACGTGATGGGAGGCATTGCGGAGAGTGCCAGCGCGGACGAACGTTGGAGTAGGGGGGAGGCCGTGGACTTTGGCGGCTTCGAGGTGGGTGCCGAAATGGCGACCCAACTGAAGGCCGTCTCTCTTGAACAGGAATTGGAAAGACTTTCAGAAGTATCTGCATTGCAAGTACTTAGAGTATCTGGAAGCAAAAAGTGGCCCCCCGCCTGGAGCAATATCGTCGCCAAGGCGGAAGGCCGTGCGCATTCATCGGCCGCCATCATACAGGACAAGCCCTTCTGGGGGCAGCTGGACTATTATGAGTCGGATTTGGTCAATGACGCCATTGTGGCCCATCTGGAGGGGCTGCCAATATAGACAGACAAGGAAACCGCGATGAAGGCATGCAGGACATGGTGGGGGATTCTTTGGGGGCTTGCCCTGATGACGGCAGCGTTGGCAGGAGACAGCGTGCGGCCCGGATTGGAGCCGCTGGAAAAATACTCCTATGGCTATGGCCTGATTGAGAACGCCGATGAGCAAGCTCTGGTTCGGGCTCTGAAGGAGCCATTTCTGAAGGGTTTGAATGTGCAGGCGGCCATGCAGGCCTGGTTTGACGGTCGTCTGCAGAGTTCGCAGGGCAAAGAAGAGGCGGCGACGGCGACGTGGAAGCGCGGCCTGACGCTGCTGGACAACCTGGAGGAGCTGCCGCCCACGGCATGGGGGCCGATTCCAGACGGAAGCTTCCGCGTCCGCGCGTCCTTCACCCTTTCGGAGAAGCCGGATGTGGCGTTGGATGTCGTGGAATGGACAGTGGATGGCCTGAAGCAATACGGTGTCCTGCTCTATCCAGTCAAACGGAAGCCAGAGGTGCGCTATCCGCTGATTCTGTACTGCCATGGGGCGGCCTTCGGGTTGTCTCTTGGCTTCATGCCATGGCTGGCGGACGTGGTTCGCATGGGCTATGTGGTCATTGGTCCGGCCATGCGGGGAGAGGAGCTTTTCACGCCAAAAGTGCTCATTGACGGCAAGGCCCTGACCTGCGAAGGGGAGATAGAGAATCTGGAAGGCGAAGTCAACGACTGCCTTTCCATGGTGAAGGCGGCGTGGAAGCTGCCCTATGTTCGGCCGGACGAGTTCGCCATGGTGGGACACAGCTTCGGAGCCGGTGTGGGGCTGCTGACGGCCGCCCGCTTTGGCGCAAAGGCGAAGGCGGTGGTCAGCTACGACGCCTGGCTGGTCAATCCGCAGCGCTATTATTGGGACCGCATGAACCGTGGAGCCAATAACTGGTTGAGTTGGGCGGACTTCTGCAATCAGGACGTGGCCAGCCAATTGGCGGGACTGAAGAAACGCAGCATCATTCTCAACGCGAACATGCTGCAGTGCCCCATGCTCCTGTTCATGGGCGGCGCCTACGAGGGAAGCGTCTTCCATCTCAGCCATGACGATTTCCGCAAGGTTCTGGACAAGTTGGGAAAGAGCTATGTCTACGACCTGATTCCCAATGGCGTCCATAACACCGTTCTGTATACGGAAAGCGAGCCGGCTCGCTATGCGCTGAAGAAACAGCAGGCGTTTCTGAAGAGGCATTTCCCGCCGCTGGCGTCGGAGGAGCCGAAAGCGGAAGGCAACACGGCACCGCTGAAAGTGGATGCCCAAAATGCGGCGCAGCCGTGAATGGAACCGATGGCGGTGGCCGTTGTCCAATGCCATGTATTTCCATATATAATAAGGTATAGAGGAAATGGGAAGCTCTCACCGATTGATGTTGCATGTTGTAACCTGTCTTTCCGTTTTGATGAAAGGGCGGACGATGGCGGCGGTCTGCATGACCGTGGCACTGTTGTTGCTGTCTTCTGGCTGCGCTTCGGAGCCCATGGGGGTGGGACGCCAGCCGGCGAAGGCGGATCCCATCAAAACCCAAGTGGAACAGCGGATTGCAGGCTTTTTGGGCATGAGCTCCACCGTTGTGCCCCAACGACAGGTTCGCGCTGTCATGTTGCCATGCTGGAAGGCTGGAGAAGAGAATCAGGGCCCGTCGTGGGGAACCATGCTGAATACGTTGCCGACGGACTGTTCTGTTGTCTATGTTCTTCTGCCGGATGAGAATGCATCACGTGGAGACAATCTAGTCCCGCCGCCGGAGACGGCTTACCGCACGACATTGGGAACGGTTCGTGTCAATGACGCGGGCATCCGTCAGATGGTGCAGGATGGAGTCGCGAAGGTCAGCTCTGCGTTGGCGGAAGCCAATGCGGGGATTCGCGAGCTGTTGCTGTTTCTGCAGGTTCGCCTCCGCTATGTCAGCGTGATTCCGGTTCGCGTGGGCGGCCCCGCAGCCATGGAGAAGCTGACACGGCATTTGGCGGTGGCCATGGATTATCGCCAAAATGCCTGTGTGGCCATGATTGCCCGTTCGTTTGTGGAACAGCATCCCTCTTGGCATCAACAACTTGGCGAGGGAACAGCGGTGGAAGGGTTGCCATCTGGCGGAACGGTGGTGATGGAGCTGGCTCGCCATTGCGGTTATGAATGCCTGAATCTCGTGCCGCTAAAAGGACGGAGACACAACGAGAGCGCCCCGTCGCCCGTCACGGACGCAGGAGGCATTGTCTATCAGGAGACGGATGTCCGCCGTCCTCAAATTGCCGGCGTGGACGCCGATCAACGGGATTTGCTGCTGAAGACCTTGAACCGGACGGAGCAGAATCTGCTTCTGGATTTGGCTAGACGAGTCATGTACAGCAAGATAGAAGGTTCCGAGCCGCCGGCGTTCCCCAGTTATTCGCCGAAATTGATGGAGAAATTTGGCTGCATTTTGAAATTCACGGTGGGAGAGCGGATCTATGGGCCTTTGACGACCATGCCTGATCAGCAGCCGTTGGCCGTGTCTGTGGTGGTGGATGCCGCCAAATTGGCCGCTGGAAAGGACGGTCATTCCATGACGGCGGAGGAATTGGCCGCCGGCAAACTGGAAATCAGTCTTTTGACAATACCTAATCCATTGGTATACAATGATTTACAAGATTTGTACAAAAAACTCCGCCCAGGCAGGGACGGCGTGATTGTCCGCGTGGGAGAAAAACAGGCGGGTTTCATTCCAGTTGTCTGGACCCAAGTGAAGACGCCGCAGAATTTCATTCAGGCGCTGATGAATCGGCTGAAGGAGAAACCGGAGGCACTGTTGCAGGAGGACGCTGAGCTGAAGGTGTTTGAAGTGCTTTCCTTTGCGGACAAGTGAGTTTGGTGACTGGTGGACTCGAAGGGGTGTCCATGGGAAAGGCTCCCTTCATGGATCGGCAAAAAGGCGTTGTCTCCAATAAAACCTGTCATTCAAGCGTTAACCGTAAGTCGAAAGAGAATTTGGCGAAGGCGGCTATTGCGAAGCCGAAACTTTGCCGTGAGTTTCGAAGGACTGGATGGCCGCAGGGCCCTGATGAATTAAGGAATGCGCAAATGGCGTGTTCTGAGAGACATGACGGCGACTGTCAGGCATCGGCGAATGAGAGTGAAGACAAGTCAATTTGCGAATATCAAGGCGATGAATACCACAGTTAGGATGAATCGGATGAAAAAGCAGCTTCTGCTGAGCTTTGTTGGATTGGCGCTGATCGTCGGTTCCTGCACGCATTTCCCCAAAGATCCTTTGCAGCCAACGGAGGAGGAGCGTGCGGAGATTGCGCGGGAAGAGGAGGAGCGCGAGTTGCGAAAGGCCATTCGCAAACGTTTGGATTTAGTTCATGACCTGTTGTACAAGAACAAGATAGAAGATGCGGACCGGGCGTTGCGGGCATTGGAGAACCAGCCCAGCTGCGCCGATGAAGTGGCCCTGCTGAAGGAGTCCATCGTAAACGCCCGCCGCCGGATTCGGATGAAAGGGGAGTCTGGCGTCAGCAAACAGGACATGATGAATGAGACGGAAGTGGTTTCCGTGCTGCCTTCCACTTACGGCAAGACCGTGGTGATCGACTCTTCGCTGAAGCCCATCGAACTGCCGGAAGGCCCCATGGAGGAGCTGGTCAACAAGCGGATTACCGTTCATCTGGAAAATGCCAGCATTGCGGAGTTGGTAAGCGTGTTGAACGAAGAGGGCATGAACGTGCTGGCGGACGATGCGCTGCAGGGTGACAAGACTCTGACCATTCATGTGCAGGATTTGCCGGTGAAGGAGCTTTTCTCCTACATTGCGCGCAACATGGGAGTCGCCTTCCATTTGGGCGAGAATCTGGTGTGGGTGACCCAGTCGGACGAGACCAACGGCGGCCCGCAGATGATTAGCCGCATCATTCGCCTTCCGCAGGGCTTTGTGCCCATCGTGCCCGGCGGCGATACGGAGACGGACAATGAGCTGGAGGAGGTCCTCAACAGCGTGCTGGAGGCTGGTCCAGCTGGGGCTTCCTTCCATATCTTCCGTGACCGCAATATCTTAGTGGTTCGCAGTTCCACGGAGCACATCCGCCAGATTGAGGAGTTCGTGAGAGAATTTGACAAGCCGCCGCTGCAGGTGGCCATTGAGGCGCGCTTCGTCACCATCGCCCAGTCCGATCTGCGGGATTTGGGGGCGCAGCTCAAGCAGAGCAATTTTGTCGATGGAAAGAAACCCACGGACAAAGAAGGTGCCAAGGAGACGAACTTCCTGACGGAACTGGGTGCTCTGACCGCTGGCGCGGAAAAGGGCGTGGGCGTCCTCAATCTGAGTGGCGTCATCGCGGACCGCACCTTTGACGTGCTCATCAGCGCCATTGATGAAAAGAGCTCCAGCACCACGCTGAGCGTGCCCCGCATCACCGTCATGAACAATCGGACGGCGCGGATCCGCAAGGGCGAAAACGTCTATTATTTCGAAGAATACGATGTGGAGTCCATTGACCGCGGCGACCGTGGCACGGAAGAGGTTCTGGTGCCCTCCGGCTCTCCGACGGAACTGCCGTTGGGCATCACCTTCAGCGTCCGCGTCAACATCGGCAACGATGGGAAGACGGTCATGTTGGGGTTGAATCCACAGGTTCTTGAACTGCTCAAATGGGAGGACTACACCACATCCGGAAGCAGTAGCAGCGGCAATAACAACAACTCGTCATCTTCTTCCTCCACGTCGCTGACCCAGATCAAGTTGCCGCGCACGAAAGAGCAGTCCGTCACGACGACGGTGACGGTCGCCAGCGGGCAGACGGTGGTCATGGGCGGCATGATTGATCGAACGGATTCCACGACGGTCAAGAAGATTCCGCTTTTGGGGGATTTGCCGCTTCTGGGGGTGTTTTTCCGCCATACCGAAGTGACCTCCGAACCGAAGAATCTGCTGATTTTCGTCACGGCCACCATCATCAACGACCACGGCGAATTTGTGCAGACGGTCGATGCGGAGGCAGAAGCCGCCGAATAGGCCGTAGAGGCGTAGAGGCATAGAGGCATTGAAGCGTTGAAGCGTTGAAGAATCCCCTTTGGGATTGCAGAACATAAGAAGTCCATGAAAAAGAAGACGCTCAAATCAGGTTTGGGGCTGGACATCGGCCAGACTTCCGTGAAGCTGCTCGAGCTGGAGCAGAGCCGCGGAAGCGTGCACATCCGGGACTGCAGGGTGCTGGACATCCAGTCGGAGGGCATTCTGGACGATGAGGAGATGTACGGCAGCATCGCCGCCATGGTGAAGGACGCCAAATGGAACGACACGCCCTTGTGCCTTGGCCTGCCGCAGTTTATGGCCACGACGCAGGTTTGCGACTTCGCCCCTGGCGTGAAGGGCGAGGAGCTGGACAAGATGGTCCATTATGAGACCGTCCAGCTTGCCGGTTTGTCCGAAGACACCTTTTTGCATGGCTATCAGCCGATGCAGCCTGCCTATGGGCGGGTGAATCCGGTCCTGTTGGGAATCAGCCGCGAGCTGTCCGTCAATGAATATTGCGACAAGCTCAAAGGCGCCAAGGTGAATCTTCGAGACGTCGCCATGGCGGGTCTCGGCGTGGCCAATACCTTCTATTATCTTCATCCGGAACAACTTGAGGAACAGACTCCCCAACTGCTGATGGACGTGGGCTGCGAAAATTCCACGGTTCTTGTCGTGGCCGGCGGCGAAGTGCTGTACGTGGGCAGCATGATGTTCGGTTCGCAGAATTTCACGCGTGTCCTTGCCAATCAGATGGGATGCTCCCAAGAGGAGGCGGAGAAGGTGAAGCGGGGCATGGACCCGGACTGGGAAAGCGCCACCGATCCCATGGTGATTGCCTCTCGCCAGCTGGACAATGAGCTGAAATCCACGATGGAACAATGGCGTGGCGGCGAGAAGGAGGAACTGGCCAACGAGATGATCGCCAAAGTCTGGATCAGTGGAGGTGGCGCGGCGTTGAAGGGCTTTACGGAGCACATCAGCCGCAATTACGGCTGCCCCGTGGAGCTGTTGGCTCCCAAATGGAAGGAAGGGCCGGCTCCGGAGCTGTGCATCGCCTTTGGTCTGGCTCTGCAGGCCATGGGAATGAGCGTCTACGATTTGTCCCTTGCCCCTGCGTCTGTCCGCTGGAAGATCAAGAAGGAGGATCGTTTCCCCTGTTTGGTGATTGCCGCGGCGTTGTTCTTTGCGACAACCATTGCGGGCATGGTCTATTTACGGATATGGTGTAAGGAACAATGTGAGCGCTATGACGAGAAGATGATTGAGCTCAACAAATGCAAGAATCTGATTCCCGAGCTGGATGAGGCGCAGGGAAAACTGGCCTATTTTCAGCGGATGCTGATTCCCATTGTGGAGAACGGGCGCCGTGGTGGGCGGATTCTGGAGGGCATGGAGGAGCTTCGGCGGGCCATGCAGCCAGGGGAATGGTGCATCTATGTGGGGGATGAGTTCAGCTATAAGGGCCATGAGGTGAAGAAGGAGGAGATCAAGACAGAGGAGCCGCGGCGCCATGCACGGGAGAGCCGGATGTTCATGCCGCAGGCGGAGGCATCGGAGAAGAAGAACGACTCGTCGGAGGCGGAGCTGAAGACCGTTCTGGTGGACGAAATGCCGTTGCTTAAAGCGTTGGTGGTCGGCGGATACACGCCCCGTCAGCAGAAGACGACCCGTTTCGCCGCCGTGCTGAACATTCAGAACACCTTGAAGGCGGGAGAGGTGTTCAGCGACCAGGTGGACTGGCTGGCCGACACGGACAAGAATGGCTACGAGCTGATTGTGCAGGAGCCGTGGAAGCGCTTCTTGGCCAACAACAAGGCGACATTGGGGGAATTCAACGACTTCTGGCTGAAGATTCCCTACAAGAAGACGGATGTGACTTTGCCGATGAAATCCGAGCTGGACAAAGGCGGAAAACGGCGGGGCAAAGGCGCGGACAAGGCGGAGCAGGACGGAAAAGGCAAGCCATCGGGAGTCTGAGCTCGACATTCAGTGGAATGGCAGCGGTTGGACTGAACCGAATGGCCTTGCATAAAGGAGACACATATGTCATTGGATGAAAGACTGGCAAAATGGCCGAAAGGGCATCGCCGCCTTCTGGTGGTGTGTGTCGTCTTGCTCATTGTCTGCGCCATTTATGGGTTTGTGTTCCTGTATCCGGCGTGGCGTGACTATGACGAGGCCAATTCCGAATACAACAGCGTGTTGGGCACGATTCAGAAGTCCCAATGGCCCGGAGATTCGGAACGCATGCGGAAGATTCTTGAGGAATATCAGCAGATTTTGAGCGACAAGCGGACCGGCGGCTTCAAAAAGCGGGCGGAGACGGTGCTGTCGCAGGCCACGGGCATGTTCGACACCCGTATCCGCAACGATTACGGCAGCGTGGAGAATTTCGTCACAAAGGCCTCTCAGACCGAATACAAGGATCAGTTCGACCGTCTGGATGCGCTCTGCCAGGGGCTTGGCGTGGTGTTGGACCCCGCTGTCTATGGCATGGACGAGACGACGGCGGAGCCCAATAAGTATCAGATGATCTTGAAGTTATGGATGACGGAGGAGTTTGTCAGCCTGGCTCGGGAGCATAAGCTGTTCGTGGCCAGAAACCCCAGACCCCAAAGTGGCGGCCGGGGGCAGGGCGGTTCATTGATCACCGTCCTTCCCGTGACCACATACAAGATGGATGAAAAGGACAAGGACCCCTATCTTCTGGAATTCTCCGTGAAGGCGGAGCTGTTAGGTAGCCTGGAAAATGTGCTGTCGTTCATCAGCAGTCTGCAGACGGGGTATCGGGAGCCGCCGATGCCGGAGCAGAAGGGCGGCAAGAAGAATGCGGAGTCGCCGGAGAAGAAGGAAGAGGAGCCTCCGCCGGCGGAGCTTGCGTCCGTCGATGATGTCATGCGGTTCATGCCCGTGGTGCAGATGGAGTTGAGAAGTCTGTTCCCCTCCCGCGACCCCATGAAACCCAATGCGAAGGGCGAACTGATTTATGAGAATGTGCGGGCGGTCATCGTCTGTTCCACGTTCTTCCGGCCTACTGCGGAATCTGTGAAAGTGAAAGTCAGCCCGTCGTCCTCTGGCAAATCCGCGGGGACGGCCGCCAAGCCCATCGGAATTTAGTTGAGGGAGGCTCACGGGATGCAGGAACTATTGCACAAACTGATGAATGAATGGGAGCGGGTTCTTTTGACCGTGGTCGGAATCATCTGGCTCATCGCGGTCTCCCTGTTCTTTGTGAATCTGTTTGCGGAGCACGATGGCAAGATGTCCACCAACACGGCATTGCCGGCGAAGCCCGCCTTCATCAATATGAATTCGTTGGCCTACATGGACGCCGCCAAAATGGATCCGCAGCTGAGTCCGCTGCGTTTCTTCAAGCAGCTGCCGGTGACGCCTGGCCAGAACACGCCGCCGCCGAAGAAGCAGGAGGCGAAGAAGGAGGAGCCCAAGAAGGATCCGCCGAAGCAGGAGTCCAAGAAGGAACCGCCAAAGAAGGAGGAGCCCAAGAAGGAGCCGCCGAAGAAGGAGGAGGAGCCTCAGAAGCCGGCGCCGCCACCGCCGCCGCCCCGCGTCATCAAAGTCCTCTATCGGGGCATGATGAAAGGGACGACGGACACGGAATATGCGTTCATCGTCGCGCAGGACAGCAAGACGAAGAAGACGGTTCGTGCACGCTTTTCGCCTGGAACCAAGCTGTTTGATGTGCTGGAGGTGTCGGAGTGCGACAAGGACAAGCTGGTGGTGAAGCCCCAGGGGAAAGAGGTCACGGTTGTCAAAGGCGTTGAGCAGGAAGTCGTTGTGGAATGAGTGAGAATGTGCAGGGCATGGAGAATGCCGGCGAGTTGTTGGGAAGCGATCTGCTGACGGTGCTTCAGCAGCGCGGGGTTTTGACGGAGGAGCAGGTTGAACAGGTTCGCCGACGCATGCGTCGTGCCCAAATCCCTGCCTATCAAGCAGCTCTGGAACTGGGGTTCGGCACCCAGACGGAAATCTACAAGGCGTTGAGCGCCACCACAGGCGTGCCGTTTTTGGAGCTGACTCAAATGGAGATGGCGGAGGACGCCGTCAAGAAGGTGTCTCCAAAAGTCGCTCTGCATTACCAGTTTGTGCCAATTTCTCTGGAACGGGGCACCATGAAGGCGGCGTTTGCCAACCCGCCAAACATCCGTGATCGGGAGAATCTGCGGCTGCTATTGGGCGTCCGGCTGGATCCGGTTCTGGCCACGCCAAACGACGTCAATGCCCAGCTGAAGAAAATCTATGGTTTGGGCGCCGGCAAGGTGTTGCAAATCACTCAGGAGCGCAAAGGCCTTCAGGGTGAGGTGGAGGGTGCCTTCGATGACAAGGAAGAGCAGAACTTGGACACCGTGGGCGCCGATGACGACGCCTCCATCATTCAGCTGGTCAATGAAATCATCGCGGAGGCCATTCGGCAGCACACAACGGATATCCACATCGAGCCGTTTCGTGGCCGTATCCGTTTGCGTTACCGCATTGACGGCATGCTGCGGGAGATTCCCACGCCGCCCCAGATGGTGACGCTGCATGACGCCATCATCTCCCGCCTCAAAATCATGGCCCGCCTGAACATCGCGGAGAAACGGCTGCCCCACGATGGTCGTATCCGTTTGGTCCTCAACGGCGAAACCTCCGACTTGCGTGTGTCCATCATGCCGACGCGATTCGGCGAGACGGTGTGTCTCCGTGTCTTGAACAGCAGTGCTATCTTCTTGGAAATGAGCCAGTTAGGTCTGAGTCGCTATCAGTTGGCCCTTTTGACCAAGCTGGTCTCGTTGCCCCACGGCATTGTCCTCGTCACCGGCCCTACCGGCAGTGGTAAAACCACAACCCTTTACGCCGCATTGGCTTACGTTCGCGATAAGAATCCGGAGCGCAAGATCATCACCGTTGAAAACCCGGTTGAATATGAATTGCAGGGAACCAGTCAGATTCAGATGCATGCTGAAATCGGCCTGACCTTCGCCAGCGCCCTCCGCGCCATTCTGCGTCATGACCCAGACATCATTCTAGTCGGCGAAATCCGTGACAATGAAACGGCGGACATTGCCATCCAATCCGCCTTGACGGGACATCTTGTTCTTTCAACATTGCATACCAACGACTCCGTGGGCGCCGTCAACCGACTGGTGAACATGGGCATTGAGCCATATCTAGTTGCAGCATCGTTAGTTGCAGCGTTGGCACAGCGCCTTGTCCGCAGAATCTGCAAGCACTGCAAAGTGGAGGATGAGATGATTCCCCGCCGCATCCGTGCGGAAATGGCGGATGTCTTGGGGATTCCGGCGGAGGATGTGCATGCCTGGAAGGGCAAGGGCTGCCCCGAATGCGAATACCGCGGCTATCGAGGCCGCGTGGCCATCTATGAGTTCTTCCTGCTGGATGAGGAGATTCAGGACATGGTGTCCGTCCACGCCGGTACCAGCGAATTGCGCAAAACCGCCATTGAAAGAGGGATGCGGACATTGCGTCAGGACGGATGGGCCAAAGTGAACGATGGTGCGACGACCATCGAGGAGGTTCAGCGCATCACGAGCACCTTCCAGATCAGCTATGACATGGATGACCTGGAGGAATAGGCCGTCCGTCGCGGCCGCCTCCTTCTCACAAGGGGTATCTTTCCATGACAGACCACCCCATATTCCGCTCTCAAAATGTCCCTCGGACTCCTGGCGTCTACGTGTATCGAAATGCCCTTGGGGAGGTCATTTACGTAGGGAAGGCCCGCAATCTGCGCTCCCGCATGTGCTCCTATTTCCGCCCTTCGGGAGCCCAGCAGAGCGATCCGCGCCGCCGTGCGCTGATCCACAGCATCGCCTCCTACGAAATCTTTCCAGTGGCCACGGAACAGGAGGCCCTGCTGCTGGAGTCCCAATTCATCAAACAATATAACCCACGCTACAATGTGGACTTACGGGACGACAAACGCTTCCTCCACATCTGCATTGATTTGGCGGAGTCTTTCCCTCGGCTGACGTTGGTGCGCCTTCGCCGCGATGACAACCGCCTCTATTTCGGCCCCTTTCCCCAAGCCAATGCCCTCCGGGACACCGTGGATTTTCTTGCAACCCATTTCCGTCTCCGAACCTGCTCCACCCATTCCCCCACGGAACAGGATCATGTCCATTGTCTGGAACACGTGGTGCGAAACTGCAGCTGTCCCTGCCTTGGCAACCTGTCTAAGGAAACCTATCGGAAACAGCTGGACGATGTGATTAGCATCCTGCGGGGTGAAGAGGCCGCCCATGCGCTTATGGAAGAGCTGAACAGTCGAATGCAGCAGCAGGCGGCCCAGATGCGCTTTGAGGAGGCCGCCGCCACACGGGACATCCTCAATAACCTCAAAACCGTGGTGGAACCGACGCGGCGCTTCCGCAACCAAACCATCAGCCGCCGTCAATCCAAAACGGACATGCCTTCCCTTGAGGCGCTTCAGCAGGCGTTGGGACTGGAAAAGCCGCCCTTGACCATGGAGTGCTTTGACATGGCCAACATCTCAGGCATCTTGGCCGTGGGCAGCATGGTGTGCTTCGTCAACGGCCGCCCCTGCACCTCCAATTACCGCCACTACCGCATCCGTTCCGAAGACGCGCGGGACGACACCGCGTTCATGCGGGAGGTGCTGACCCGACGCTACACACGGCTTCTGGCGGAGAAGCTTCCCCTGCCGGATTTGATTATTGTCGATGGAGGGCAGACGCAGCTGGCCACGGCTCTGCAGGTCTTCTACGAAATTGACATGCCTCCCGTGCCTGTGCTTGGCCTTGCCAAAAAGGAGGAACTGATCATTCTGCCTGGTCGGGAGGAACCCTTGCGACTGCCGAGGGAACATGCTGGCCTGCGGCTGCTTCAGGCCATTCGCGACGAGGCCCACCGCTTCGCCAACACCTACCATCGACAGCTCCGCAACCGCCGCATCTACGACTCCATCCTCACGGACATCCCGGGCATCGGCCCCACTCGACGCAAACAGCTGCTCACCGCGTTGGGCTCCGTCAAGGCCATTGTCCAGAAGACGCCAGAGGAAATTGCCGCTGCCGTCCCTGGCATTGGCATGGAGATGGCCACCGCCATCTCCGACTTCCTCCATAAGCGGCTGGACAGCACGGACAGTGCGGAGGACTCAAGCCAAGGACAGCAGACGGAATAATCCTCTTCGATAGTCTGTGGATGGAACAAATATTAAATTTGTAACATCTTGAATATGAAATGATTATGCAATAAGAACATAAAACGCACAACCGCCAATGGGAATGAGATGCTCTGTGGCGACGGTGTGGAAACATGGGTGTATCGGATGTAAATATGAAAGAGAGAACGAAATTCACGCAGATATCGTTATTCAGTGTTCTGCTCAGCGGACGCTATGGCGGAGTCATCACCGTTGCCGAACTGAAGAAGATGGGCAGCATGTCAATCGCCACCATGGATCGGCTGGACGGTGAAATGCAGATGATCGATGGAGTCGTCTATCAGGCGTGCGCCGATGGTCATGTCTATCTGCCAGAGGATGATGCGACTATCCCCTTCGGCACGGTCGCCCAATTTCATGCTGCGCGCAGTGTCCAGCTTGCGGACATCCCAAGCTACGAACTCTTCGAAGAGTATATGGCGGAGTGCTGTCCGCTGAAAAATGTGCCTTTGGCAATCCACTTCACAGGGGAATTCCGTCATATGAAAGTCCGTGCGGTCGTTCGTCAGGAGAGGGATGGAATTGGATTGGCGGAGGCGGCGAAAAACGAAGCAATTTTCAATTTGACCGACTGTTCCGGCGATTTGGTGGGATTTCGGCTTCCAGAATACGTCAACGGGGTCAATGCGCCTGGATGGCATCTCCACTTCGTGGATACGGCGCGACAGCACGGCGGCCATGTGGTCAATTTTTCACTGCGCAATGGAGAGTTGCGCTACTGCCATGCGGATGATTTTCAGATTCATCTCCCCGCTCCCGAAGTGCTTTCCGGACTTGATGTTAGCCGAGACTGGAGCAAAGAGTTGAAACGGGCCGAGGCAGAACGTTGACATGGCAATGCGGTTTCCTTTCCATTTTGCATTTTGCCGCACGATATTGAGGAGATGATGACCATGAAGCTTGCACCTGCCATTGAACAAGCCTATAAAGTCTTGGATGGATTACCCCTTTCCTTTGAAGAAGCCATGGCGTTGACCCGAATTGACGGCAATGACATTCTGGATCTTGTCTCCTTGGCCAACAAAGTCCGTGACAAGTATGCTCCCGACTTTTGGGCATGCTCCATCATCAACGCCAAATCGGGCGTCTGCTCCCAAAACTGCAAGTTTTGCGCTCAGTCGGGGCATCATCATACGGACATAAAGGCATATGGGCTGCTCTCTCCAGACGAACTCGTCAAAGATGCCCAAGCCGTCTTTGAGAGCGGGGTCAGAACCTATGGCATCGTCACCAGCGGTGTGGGTTACCGTGATGCCAGTGCTCCTGAATTTCGACAAATCCTCCTCGCCATGGACAAAATCAGGGCGGCGCTTCCCGAGATGCGCCTCTGCCTTTCCCTTGGCATTCTTTCGGAGGAGACAGCAAAGGCGCTGGCCGACCATGGAGCTTATCGTTACAACATGAATCTTCAGACCAACCCCGAACGTTATGCCGAACTCATCTCCGACACCCATTCCATAGATGATAAGATTCTGACCATCAAATATTTACAGAAATACGACGTAACCATCTGCTGTGGGGGCATCTTCGGACTTGGCGAGACGTGGGAGGATCGTGTGAAAATGGCCTTCGCCTGTCATGACCTGAATGTCGATGGCTGTCCGCTTAACGTGCTTCTTCCCATTCCAGGCACGCCTTTGGAGAAAAACTCCATCATGGCACCCGCCGACGTCGCCAAAGCCTTCGCCGTTTTTCGTCTCATCAACCCCACGAAAATGCTTAAGTTCGCGGCGGGGCGTGAGACGACCATGAAGGATTTCCAAGGCCTTCTGATGCTTGCAGGAATGAACTCCTTCATCACAGGCGGGTACCTTACCACGCGGGGGCGTTCTCGCGAAGACGATCTTCGCTTTATGAACCAGCTGGAGCGGTTTACCTCCACGAATCGTGAAACGGCACCATGACAATCTGTCTTGATGCCATGCTGCTGCCAAGCCATCCATGACGCACCGCCAAATCTGACTCTTGCAATTTGGGTGACTTGAGGCTTTTATTATCCACAGAATACACGGAATATACAGAAGCGTTCAGCCGCATTCCGCAACTGAATGCGGCTTTTTTACAAATGACATAAAAGAACCGCGAGCCGCCGCTCTTGAGCGGTTGTTCGCATCTTTTTATTCCGTGTATTCTGTGGATAAAAAACTGTTACTTTCCTATCCTTTTGGGAGACAAAGCCTTAGCGAAAAACACGGGGTCGGAGAACAGCCGCTCTCGCACTAGAGAAGCGGCGCCAAGGGCCAGTCCATCGTCATCCATATGACGGAAATGAATTTGCAGTCCATGGGCAGCGATGGGGAAAAGCAGCCGACGGATTTCCGTTTCAAGGTCGTCACGGAAGCGGTCTCCCAACTGGAGCAATTCACCGTCAAGCACTAAATTATTGACATTCAGATTGTTAAGCTGATTTGCCAAGGCAATGCCCAGGCGCTGGGCCACTTCATGGACAAGAGCCACTGCCTCCGGCTGGTCCGCTTCAACCAAAGCCCCTAGCTGAGAAATGTTCAAATCATTGATTTGCAATATCATACGAGCAAACATCAAAACGGCGCCTGTGGAGCACCGCGTCTCCAGACAACCCCGTCGGCCACAGGCACAGGGGAGCCCATCTGGCTCGCAGACATTGTGACCCAATTCACCGCCGTGGTTTCGATGGCCAGGGACGGGCTGTCCATCTACTGTTATGTTCATGCCGATGCCGCCGCCCAGCCAGACCAACAATGCCATGCCCTTCCGCAACTCCGGCTCCCGCGCCAGTTCCACCTGCATCCGACAGCGCATCATGTCCGCCACTTCCGGCTCCACACCAAAGTTCCGACGGCATGTCTCAAGTAGGTCAACTTCCTGCAAATCAGGGAAATGGACACTGAAATCCAAATGAGATGCATCCATGCCGGCGCCAAATGTAGACACGCCCATGCCTAGACACCGCCCTTTCACCGCCTTCAACAGCGTGGACACCGTCTCCCGAAAGGCATCCATGTAGCATGCCCCTGAGGACATCGCGGCAATGGGCGTGTCGAGCCGCTGGCGGATTCTGCCGCTCAAATCCACCAATACCCCGTCTATCCTATTGGGTTCCAACGAGATGCCAATAATCTGAGGCCCTTTTGGATTCAGAATCAGTGCCTCTCGTGGCCGTCCCTTCATCGACTCGCTCTTGCCGGAGGCGACAATCAGCTTCCCGTTCATCAGAAGCCGCACTGAACGAGTCACCGTGGTGTTGTCACATCCGGCGGATTTGGCCAGCTCGCTTCGGGACATCCCCTCGTTTCGTCGCAGGGCATCCAGCACCATGAGGGTGTGGCGAATCTTTAAATCACTTAATGTCAATATCTTAGATGATTCTTCATCCATAGGGTTCTATTGCCGTGCACATTGACACTATATAATTTGTAACTTACTTTATTTCAATATTTTAGAGCGATTGTCCGGATAGGAGAGGTCTCCATTGATGGTAATGCCGCCATCCGCCACCACAATGGAACCGTTGAGATAGCTTGACTCGTCACTGGCGAGGAAAAGCGCCACGTTGGCAATCTCTTCCGGGGTGCCATAGCGGCGAAGGGGCGTCCGCAGATTGAGGAAGCTGTTTTCATCGAAGGTGGAATTCTCCGGGTTGCTCTGCCGCATCATGGGAGTCATGATGGCCGCCGGCGCGATGCAGTTGACCCGAATGCCAAAGCGTCCATACTCCGCTGCCATGGATTTAGTGAGCTGCACGGTGGCGCCTTTGGTGGCGGTGTAGGCATCGCAGTCTGGAATGCCAATGACTCCGGCGCTGCTGGCGGTGTTGATGATGCTGCCGCTCTTTTGCTCTAACATCTTCGGAATCCCATATTTACAGAACAAGAAAATGCTGCGCAGATTGACGGCGATGATGCGATCCCAATCCACTTCAGAGATTTCCGTGACCCGTCCATCGTGTCCGCTCCAATAGATGGAGGCGTTGTTGTAGAGGACATCCAGCCGGGGCAAGGCAGCGATGACCGCCTGAACCTCCGGCCCCTTGGCCACGTCGCAGCGGACAAAATGGCCGCCGATTTCCGCCGCCGCAGCCTGCCCCCGCTCCGCATTCAAGTCCGCAATCCAGACCTCGGCCCCTTCCTGCGCGAAACGCTCCGCGCCGGCGCGGCCAATCCCCTGGGCGCCTCCCGTGACGAGGGCGCATTTTCCCTGAAGCCGTCCTGTGCTCATCATGACCTCCCCAACATTGACTTGACGGCCGCCATGACGCCGGCCTTGCCCAATCCATACTGTTCCTGAAGCCAGCCTTGGCTTCCCACTTTGGTCACATAGAGGTCCGGCAGAGCCAGACGGCGGAACGGCACATTGCCGCAGCCCTCATCCATCAGAACCTCCGCCACGGCGCCGCCGACGCCGCCGCAGATATTGTGCTCCTCCAGCACCACAATGCCGCCAGTTTCCCGTGCGGCACGAACAATGGCCTCCTTGTCAATGGGTTTGATGGAATGCAGGCTCACCAGCCGACAGCGAATTCCCTCGGCGACCAAGGCATCCACCGCCTCTTTGGCATGGATGCCCACGGGCCCCGCAAAGAAAACGGTGGCGTCATGCCCCTCGCGGACTTGGATGGAGCCGCCGATGCGGAAGTCGATGTCCTCTTCATGGATGTCCGGCTCGTTCTTGTAGCCGCAGCGGAAATAAACCGGCCCCTCGTAAGCCATCATGGCGCGGGTGGCCGCCCGTGTCTCCTTGCAGTCGCAGGGCACCAGCACCACCATGTTGGGCAGAGCCCGCATGATGGCGATGTCCTCCGTGGAGTGATGGGAGACCCCAAGCTCGCCGTAGGAGACGCCGCCGCCAATGATCACGATCTTCACGTTGGCGTTGTGGTAGCAGACATCGTTGCGGACTTGCTCCAAACAACGGATAGTCGGGAAGTTAGCGATGGAATAGGTGATGGCGATGTTGCCTTCCATGGCCACGCCGCAGGCCACGCCAGTCATTTCCTGCTCCGCCACGCCACAGTTGATGAAGCGGTCTGGAAAGCGGTTGGCGAAGGGCTCAATCTCCCCATAGCCGATGTCCGCCAAAATCATGAACACCCGCGGATCCTTTTCCGCGATTTGCAACAGTTCCTGATTGAATGCCTTTCTCATTGTGCCGCCTCCACTTCCCGCAACGCCTGTTCCAGCAGTTCAGCGGTCAGCCCGCCATAGTGCCATTTGTAGTCATTCTCCATAAAGCTCACGCCCTTGCCCTTCACGGTGCGGAAGATGACGGCGCTGGGCCGCCCCGCCTCCAGCGGCAACGTGGACAGCGCCGCCTCGATGGCCTGCGGGTCATGGCCGTCCGCCTCCATCGCCCGCCAGCCGAACATCTCCAGTTTGGGGCAAAGCGGCTCCAGATCAATGATGTCTTTGGAGGAACCCAAGGCCTGCAAGCGGTTGTAGTCCACCAACATAGTCAAATTGTCCCAATGGTGCTGACCGGCCAGCATGATGGCCTCCCATGTGCTGCCCTCGTTCAAATCGCCGTCGCTGGACATGCAGAAGATGCGTTGCGTGCCGCCGCTCTGTTTTGCCGCCATCGCCATGCCGCAGGCCACGGGCAGCCCATGTCCCAACGACCCGCTGGAGAACTCCACGCCAGGCACATGGTGGGAGATGTGGCCGCTGAGCTTGCCGTTATCGCAGTAGTACTGATCCAGCCATTCCTTTGGGAAGTAGCCCAACTCCGCCAGACAGGCCAGCAACGCCGCGCCTCCATGCCCCTTGCTCAAGAGAAAACGGTCCCGCGCAGGATCCTTCATCCGCTCCGGAGAGACGTTCAGAATCCGTGTGTAAAGCACGGGATAGATGTCCGCCGTGGATAGCATGCTGCCGATGTGGCCGCTTTTTCCCTTGTATACCATCTGAAGGCAATGCCGTCGTATCGTCTTCGCCAACTCACGGCATCGTTTCAACGCATTCGCATCCATTTTCGAAACTGCTCCTTATTGCATAACTTATTACAATAGAATAAAATAACTTTATTTATTTTCATTCGTCTAAAAATATAGCCGATTTTTACCAAATCGCAAATCGACAGAGTGGATTTTTCTCTGATGCTCTGTTCCCCACCAGGGAAGTTTACTATCCACAGAACACTAGTGTCCGGTTAAGTTGAGTATGAAATCCTTTTTTATGAAAAAAGAGCCTATGAAAATAGATTCCAATTCGTGTTTTGGTTCAAATCTTGTCTTTAATTCAATCTGTTTATTCAGTGAAAGCATGTCTTTTGGAGACAACAATTTCAAATCATCGCGTTTTGAATAGCACCATTAACATATTGATTTCCAGCAAAATACAAACAACACATTCTCAATTTAACCGGACACTAGTGTCCACAGAACACAAATTTATTCTTTTCAAATCACATAAAAAACCGCGAAGCGCCGCTCTTGAGCGGCACTTCACTTCTGTATATTCTGTGTATTCAGTGGATAATAACTTATGATTTTACATATCAACTTAGCAATTCTTTATTGCCAAGTCCATGTACATTCCTTCGCCTAAGCGAGTGCCATCGGGAAGGACGGCGGTAGTCCCTTTGGGAATCTGGAGGAAGACGCGGAGGCCTTCCGTGGTTTTTTCCCATGCGATGTGGATGTTGCCATGGGGAGTGGGAACCTGCCCTTTGGCGAACTGCAAGTCGGCAGGCGTGGGGGCGCAGCGGAATTCGGCGAAGCCGGGGGCCAGCGGCTCGATGCCTAAAATGGCGGCCTGCAGGAACTCCAGCGGGGTGGTGCCGAAGCCGTGGCAAAGGCTGCCGTTGCTCCCATATTCTCCCAAATCATATCCAAACTTGGCTATCCCGTTCTCATACAGGGTCTTGGCATCATCTGCCAAGATGCGGCCCCAATAGGTGCGGATTCGACGAAGCGCCTGTGGCACCATGCCATGCCGCCGCATTTGACGAAGCACATAACAGTGCAGATAAAGGTCTGGCATACGGTAAGATGGATTGTCCAACGCCTCCGCGAAGCGCGGTTCGGCGCCTTCAGGGAAGGTCTTGGCCTGCAGGGCGATGGCGGTGCCCAGCTGGGTGATCATCCTGCCGACCGTGGCGGGCGCGTTCTCATGGGGTAGATGATAGCGGTAGGGGTCGGCGAACAGGCCGGTTGTCGCGTCGGTGAAACGGCGTCGCAGGGCGTTGGCGACCTGCTGTCGGCGCTGCAGGAAGGGAGTGGTGTCCGTTTGCGGCTCCAGAAGAGCCAGCAAGTCCGCGTAAATCGTGAGGGCCTGGCAGTAAAGGGAATTGAACATGGATTCCCGCTGGCCTCTGAAGTCCACGTCGGAGAAGCAATAACCCCAGTCGTAGAAATTCCATGTGTCCATGGGGGCGCCCACCAAGCCGTCTTCATCCCGTTCTGCCTCAACGGCTTCCAGAATTCGCCTCAGGGCGTCCATGTGGCGTTGGACGGTGCTCAGGTCGCCGGAGCACATGTAATAATCCCACAGCATTTCGAAAAGGAACAGGTTGGTCGCGGGCAGGACCAGATGTCGGTCTGGCGTTTGGGGGGCGGGGCAGACGCCGGGGACCCAACCATCCTTCCGCTGTTCGGAAAACGCCATTTCAAAGGCGCGCCGATGGATTTCCAGCGGGCCGAAGGCGGCCAGACTGGTGCGGTTCTCCACAACCAGGTCGTTGACCCAGAAGGCATGCTCCCGCCACGGACAGTCCGTGAAGATGTCCGTCATGTTGACGTGCAGCGTCTCGACACATATTCTCCAGATGTCGTTGAGTACAGGGTCGCTGCAGTGGAACTGGCCGCGGTCAGCCATGTTGTAGCGGTGTTCCCGCCACAGAACCTTGCGGATGGTGACGGGCGCCATGTTGTTCCAGATGACGATTTGGAGATAGCGGCCGCCTCGCTCCATGAGGGCCGAACCGATGGCATTGCGCCCCGCCCGCAAGGTATATATATCTGTAAATGTATAAATATTAACAGTTTGCATATTAAAGACAAGCCGATTGTCCTTGCGCAGAGCTTCTCCATAGGTCAAGGCCACTTGAACGCCTGCCGCCTCCGAGTCCAACTCCAGTTCCGGATAGAAGGTGTAGTCCTGTCCAAAGTCCAGCAGGATGGCCACGGGGGAGCCTGGGCGGATGACGCCGCAGGGGGTGGCGGTCATTAGGGAGGCCAGATTATCCACGGCGGCGGCGGAAGGCGTCCATTCTGCGTCTTCCATCCATGGATTCAGAACCTCTTCGGGCTGAGGCCCTTTGAAGTTCAGCGTGGCGCAGAGCGGCACGTCCATCGGAAGGACCACGCGTTCTAAGAGCGGGGGAATGGAACAGAGTCGTAACTGCTTGGGACGGAATGGGTTAATGGAAACTGCAGGAGACCAGTCCGAATCGTCCCTGCCCATGGTCCATTCCATGCCCTTCGGTGCCAGCCGCAGATCCCGTTCCTCCCGAAAGCCAATCTGCAGGGTGAAGAAGATTTCGGAATTCTTCCAGTCGCGGGCGATTTGGGTTTCCCATGTGGTGTCGCTGACCCAATCGCCGCATTTCAGCAGCAGGGCGGGAGTCGCCGTGCCGGGGGAGGCGTTGAAGGTGTCCTTTCCGTCGGAATGGACCACCACGGCCAACCAATTTTCCCCTGAATGAAGCCAGGGGGCGATGTCAATTTCATGGACATATTGGAGGGAACAGGTGCCGCGGATTGGCCCATGATGAACAGATAACCCGTTGACATACAAGAGATAGTGACATTCCGCCGTGATGAGCAGCTTTTGGCTCTTCGGCGCTTGGTCCACCATGAAGCGCTTCCGCAGCCGGATGACGCTGTTCCTCGCTGGAGCATTTTGGGCTGTAATCCATTGTGCATCAGGGAGTTGGATAAGAAAATCCGGTATGTCGTTCATAAAAAGCCTTTTGAGATGTATTATATATGGTATGGGAGAGGGTCAGTTTTGAGGCAGATGGGGACGACTGTAGTCGCCGCCATCTCCATAGGCCGGCGTGGCGGGAGGCTTGATTTCGCCTTCCTTCTGCTGCGTGACCTTGACGGGACGGCGGAAGATGCGGTTGCCGGAGGCGGCGTAAAGCATGTTGTCCACCAATGCGACGCGGTCGGCGGGAAGGTCTTGAGGCAGGGGGAGGATCAGGTCGGTCAGTCCGAAGGAGACAATGCCTTGAATGCCCAGCTCCGTGGCGGCGAAAGCGCGGTCCTGCGCGGAGCAGCAGATGTCCTTGGCGCCGATGAAGCGGCAGTCGTGGGCCAGATGGAGGGACGCCAGCTTGTATTGGCTGCCGAGGGAGCCATCGGGGTTGATGGCATAGGCGAAGACGAAGCGGCGGCGGCTGTCGCCCACATAGAGGCGCCATCCATCAGAGGAGAGGGCCAGGCTTGAGATTTCGTCCAGACCTTCCGCCACGGGGCTGATGCTTCCATCGCCCTTCTTCAGCAGGATGCGAGTGCCGTCGTGGGTGTATTCGCCGACGGAAGTCTTTATTGCCGTGGGTTTTGCGGGCATGGGGCCGGGGCATTCCTCCCAGACGGAGCCTTCCGTCAGCAGGTTTTGGATTCGAATCTGATTGCCGAGAGGACGGACGGGCAGGTCGGTCTTCCAGTTTTTCCAGAGGAATTCCATAATGCGGTATATCACCTTGCCGTCACGATAGTAAGGGGAATGTCCCATGCCGGGGAAGTTCTCGAATTTCGCGTCGTATTTGGCGAATTCGAAGGCAATGTGGGCGTTGCAGGCGGCGTAGAAGGAATTGCCGAAGAAATAGTCCGGCTCCTTTGTGCCGCAGGTCACATACATGCGGATGGGGCGGGTTTCCGTCTTGCGGACCAGCACCATGGGCTCTTCACCGCCCCGCATGGCGCTGAAGGTGGGGCTGCACAGATAGGCGCGGCGGAACACGTCGTTGCGGTACCACACGCCGTTCCAGGCCAGCATGCCGCCGGAGGAGCCGCCGCCGATCATGCCCATGTCCGGCGAACGGGACAGCGTCACGCCCGCAATCTGCTCCGCTTCCGGCCGCAGCTCGTCGGCGATCAGGTTGACGAACTCCGGACCGTTGTGGTCCAGTTCCTCCGCCCGCATGTAGCGAGACGCACCGCCAGGCAGGGTGGGGTGCAAGGTGCCCGGATGGACGATGATCAGCAGACCTGGCGGGACGATTTCATCATGGATGTACTGCTCAAAGGGCTCCACAATGTCCTCCGGATTGAATTCCGTCAGGACGTAGAAGGCACCGCCTTCCTTCGGCATGTTGCCTGGCACGTAGAGATGATAGGGTACGGCGGTGCCAATCTCGTATTTCTGTCCCACATGGACACAGTTGCGGTAGAGGGTCCCTGGGCATTCTCTGAACTTCTCCGGCTGGGGGGCGGCAGTGCAGACAGTGTTCATCAGCAGACTGGTGATTCCAAAAAATCCGCCAATCCATGGAAATGAGGACGGTTTCATGTACATGATTCTTCTCCTGAATTAGCTATTGGTGAATGAATGCATAATGATGACGGCAAATGGGATAAAATGCGATTTCATGATATCATAAAAGAAACCTCGTGGGTAACCAAAGGAGAACCATGGAATTCGCAAAAGAGTACTATGGCAGTTTTTGCCCAAATTTCAAGGTGAATTCGGGCAGAATCATGGAAAAGCTTGCCAGACAGTCCAGACATGGTCGTACAGGGCCACAAGCCACGTCATTTCCATGGCATATGTATTGTTCTCTAACCTCTTGGAAGAATGGCATTTGGAGCATAATATCCGCCGTTGACGTGGAGCTTCCACACAAAGTCGAAATAGGCGGCGTAGCGGGGAGCGACGGCATCGATGGTGAAGGTGTTCAGGGCATGGCGGCGGATTTCCTCTCGGTTGAGGGTGGGTGCCAACTGGATGGCCTGGGCAAATTCGGCGGCGGTGCGGCAGCGGAAGCCGTCTACGCCGTGGCGGACTGTTTCCGTGAAGGCGCCCCAATCGGTGCAGATGACGGGAGTGCCGCAGAGCTGCGCCTCCGCCGCCACGTAGCCGAAGGGTTCCACATAAAGGGTGGGCATGAGCACGGCGCGAGCTTTGGCCAGCAGGACGGCCTTTTCCGGCAGACGGCAGCCATGGTGGATGCAGCGCAGGGGGATGTGGGCGGCTTCGGCGCATTCTTTGGCGATGTCCACCCCTTTGCCGTGGTCATCGCGGCCAATGTACAGGAGATAGTCGTCCTCCCGTTCAAGGGGGCGATAGGGGGCGGGGTCAAGAAAGTGGGGGATGACAGTGTCGAAGAACCGGGTTGTGGCGGTCTGTTCCACGCAGCGGGAGTAGATGGCGTGCTGATGGGCATAGGAGGGAAAGACCCGATAGGGCGCCCAGCAATGGTCATAGCCAACCATGGGCTCCACGACGGGCAGACCGAAGGCCGAGATGTCCGATTGGGCGGCGCCGTACATGGACATGATCAGCTCGGGCCGGCCATCACAATGCATGTTTTTCTTTAAAGCATTGGTAATACGTGAGTTATATATTTTGTGCCAGCGGTTGCCGTAGACCCATTTGCCCACGGGCTTGCCTGTGCTGACAAAGGTGCCGCCATCGGGAAGGATGGAGTTCTGGCATCCATAATATATATATGGTATGGAAAGGCGGGAGAGAAGTTGGCAGAAATTGGCGCAGTTGAGAACGAATGAGTCTTCCGGATGGGCCTGGATGTCCATGGCAAGGGCAGGGTGGCCGAGAACATGGATGAGACCGATGGAGCAGGGCGGCGGTTGGTTGTCAACGCCTTCGTCCTGCGTCGTCGGTTGCGGTGTTGACTGTTTTTGCAGGCCTTTGCATTGGCGGCGATAGCGGGGCGACACCTCCCATTTCATGGGGAAGGTCTTGCATTGCAGCGGTTTGTCAGGATGAAGCCGACAGCGGTTCTCTGGGGTGAGAAAGATGCAGGCGCCATCGGGCTGTTCCGTGAGGATGAGGGAACGGCGGTCTGGAGCGAGACGAGTGTAGGTGTCCAGAAACTCCTGTTCACTCATGTGGAGGCGCTTGGCGGCGGGAGCCAGTTCGCTGACATCGATGCGGACGATGCCTGGCCAGCGGCAGCAGGCCCCACAGCATTGGCATTGGAAATCATTCATGACCAATCCTTTAGAGCAGAAGTTCCTGGATTTCGGCCAGGCTGAACGCCAAGTTCTGAGCCTGGGCGGTGGCGGAATCGACGACGGTTCGGAACAGCTCCTGCTTTTGGGCCAGAAGCTCCAGAACCTTCTCTTCGATGCTGTCTTCCATGATGAGACGATAGGCGAAGACGGCCTTGTTCTGTCCAATGCGGTGGGTTCGGTCGATGGCCTGATTCTCCACGGCGGGGTTCCACCATGGATCATAGAGGAAGACATAGTCGGCTTTGGTGAGAGTCAAGCCTGTGCCCGCCGCCTTAAGGCTAAGCAGAAAGACAGCGGGAGCGGGACAATTATTGAAAGCGGAAATGATGGCGGGGCGGGAGGCGACAGGGGTGTCTCCCGTGATGGTGAAGGTTTGGATATTACGTTGGAAGAGAGACTTAGCGATAATGTCCAGCATGGAGGCAAATTGGCTGAAGACCAACACGGAGTGTCCGGCGGCGGTGAGTTCGTCCAGATGTTCCAGCAGCGTTTCCAGTTTGGCGGAAGGGGCGTCGACATCCTCTCCAAAGACCAGAGCGGGGTCGCAGCAGATTTGGCGGAGGCGGAGCAGGGCGGTCAGAATCTGAGTCTGCCCATGACCGTCTCCTTGGGATTGGATGGTGACGCGGGCGGCGGCCAGAGCATGGTCATAGAGTTGGCGTTGCTTTTCGTTCATGGCGATGCGGATGCATGCCTCCGTGCGCGGCGGCAGCTCGGGGGCGACGACCTCTTTGGTGCGTCTCAGCAGAACGGGGGCCAGTTTGCGGCTCAGGTCGGCGAGAGACTCCGGCGTGTTGGTGTAGGTGGCCGCGAAGGTCTCCCTTGTGCCCAAATAGCCGGGGTTCAGAAAATCCATGATGGACCACAAGTCCATCAGATGGTTTTCGATGGGCGTGCCGGTCATGGCCAGACGGTGCTCCGCCTTCAAGGTCTTGACGGCGCGGGTGATTTGGGCGTCTGGATTTTTGATGGACTGCGCTTCGTCCAAAATGACAAAATCGAAAGGGATGGCGGCAAGGGCGGCGATGTCCTGCCGCGCCAAACTGTAGTGGGTGACGAAAATCGCCTGTCCTGACTGCTGCAAAAGGGCGGCGCGGGTTTGTGGCGTCCCTTTGACCAAGATGATGTTCAACGGGATGCGAAACTGCTGCGCCTGCCGTTGCCACACGTCCATGACGGAGGCGGGGCAGATGACCAGGACCCGCCATGGTTCATTTTCTCTAAGTTGTTGTTTCCAAGTATATAAGAGAGACAAAAGCTGCAGGGTTTTGCCTAAACCCATGTCATCGGCGAGAATGGCCCCCGCACCGCAAAGACAGCGGTCCGCAAGATAATCGACGCCGACCTTCTGATAGGGGCGCAGGACCTCCAGCAGGCTTTGGGGCAGTGGCGGCTTTTGGGGGACGGTGTCCAGAGAGAGCATCTCGCGAAACTGCCGTCGGTTTCCCATCAGCTCCGGCTCCAAAGCCTCAATGGCCTTGAATTTGGCCTTTGCCTCGGAAGACAGAACCGTTTGGGCCACGTCCGTCAAATTCTGCTCCTCCATGGTTTTGAGCAGAGCTTCCGCCTTGGGCAGGTCCATGGAGAGCCATTGACCAGTGGAGAGGCGGAACAAGGGCATCTTGGCACGAACATTGCGGCGAAAGTCCTCGCAGGAGATGGTCTGTTTTCCCAAAAGGACGGAGTGGGCGAAGGTCACCAGACCGCCATGGGTCTCAACATTGATTAACATTTTGGGGTACAATGAGTTCTGACTTACAACGGCATCCACGTCTGGCGTGCAGAGTTTGTCCACGTTTTGGGGCAGGCTTGACCAAAATTCACGAAGCGGCTCCGTGTTGGCCAATTTGGCGGGAAGGGTGACCCCGTCCTGCTCCCGATTGCCGCGGTCGCCCAGCTGCAGCAACAGATCCCGAAGTTGAGCGCCTTCCTTTCCGCTGTTGTCATGGATGATGAAAAGACCGTTCTCCTCGGTGACCGTCATGTCTTTGGCTGGCACGAAGGTGGAGTCCAGCCGGATGGGACTGCCGTTTTGATAGCCCATGAGGCGGAATTCGTTATTGTCTTGACTCAACGTGACTTGGAGCTTTTCTGAAAGGTCGTGGACATGGCGGACGCAGGAGCCTGTGACCAAATCCAACCGGTTGTTGACCAGCTTCTTCAGATGTGCGCAAATCGCCCGCCTCTGCATTCGAGGGGACTTTTTCTTGAAGAACTCATTGAGCAGACTCCAGGGGACGGGCGGAGTGTAGTTGTCCAAAAGGTGTCGGGTGGCGAGGGGGGCGTTTCCTGTGAAGATTTCGTAAATTTCGTGATACAGCTTTTTTAGACCATTGGTGAGAGTGAATTGGGCGTCAACCCGAATCCATTCGCCTTCGTCGTGCAGGACGAACTGGAGACTGGCGGGGACGGTGACGCCGTCCGGACGGATGAATTCTTGGCTGTCTTTGTCAATGAAGCGGGGCGGGTCGCTGCGCTGCCAATGGCGTTGCCAATCCTGAAACTCCGCAAGGGAGAGTTTTAGCATCTTCATGGAGAGCAGGCGCAAGGGCACCTCGCGCAGCCGTGGGAGAAGCCATTGCAGGAAGAGTGCATCGGCCTCCGACCATTTCAGCCGAGTCTCCTGACCTTGCTTCACTTGATAGGCATTGTTGCGTAACTGCATGAGGGTAAACAAGTTACGTATAGAGTCAAGGGTATAGTAGAAGCGAATGCCCACCATACCGGCCTCATGTTTGAAGTCCGCTTCCACCTCTAGTTTTGCCGCTTGTGAAGGGCGACGCACGGCGTCGGAGAGAAAATCCGACTGGCTGTACCGTGACGTGGGGCCCGAGGAGGAGGACGGTGCGGTGGCGGCAGGCCGCTTTGGCGTGAAGACGTTTCCGGGCATGTTCCAGCCATTCATTCGGCAGACCAGGGCCAGCAGATAGTCGGCGCCGCAGGCGTGCACGCAATGGGGGTTGGGAAAGCTGCAGGTGCATTCCACGCTCCATGTGCCATTTTCGCCCATAGTCCAGGTGGCGGTGTGTCGCCCAATATGGGCTAGTAGCTGGTTCTGCGTCCAGTTCAAAGACAATGACGATTCCGCAGTGATCAGATGTTGGCAGCCACTGACCATCATCTGGCTGAAACGGCTTTTGAAGTCCTCGCGGGACAGCCATTGGCCAAGCCATGGTGGAGGAGTTGGAGGGTATTTGATCATAGGGGCTCGTCAGGGTCTACGCATGAGACGCCGCGGGTCAAAGGCGCGCATGACGCTTCCAAGGGCCCGAGTCGACAGATTCGCCAACGCCGTCAGGTGGAGCATGCGGTCCAACAGACTCCGCTTCAAGTCAATGGCTTTGACGGGACAGAACTCATGGCAGCAGTAGCAGCGGATGCAGGTTTGGTCATTGAGGACGGGGCCGCCTTCCGCCGTCGGCTGGATGGCGGCGGGCTGGACAGGGCAGCCGTTCTGGCAGCGAAGACAGCGGATGCACTTTGCAGTGTCGATGACGGGGCGGGCGACCAGCTGACGGCGCAGCCAGCGGAGGGCCCAGATGGGCAGAGGCAGGATGCGCATGATGTTGCAGGGTGCCTTGACCAGTTCGAAATCGGCAATGCGCATGCGATCGATGGCGGCGCCATGGATGGCAATGCGGTTCAGGTCAGTTTCGCCGAAGCCGGCTCGTCGGGTGGCCATGGTGACGGGCACATCCTCTGGTTTCAGGCCGATGATGGCACAGGCCACGGTGTCCACCGCCGCCAAGTCGGTTCCCACAATGAGGGCTCCGATTTTGCGGGGTGTCCCGCCGCTTGGGCCGGGGCCTTCCATGCCGACGACCGCATCCATGACGGCCAAGGCGGGCTTGGCGATTCTATTTATGTCTATCATCAAGTCCGCCAAGCAGTTACGATCTTGGAAGCGAAAATGGAACTGGCCTTTGGCGGCCCCTGGAATCAGTCCATATTGGTTTTTCAAGGCGCCCGTGAAGGCCATTTGCGTGTGGGTTTTCAGCTTGGGCAGGGTGATGAGCACATCGTGGGTGGCCAGATGCTCCGTCAGGTCGATGTGCTTCGCAATGCGGTTGTTCGGCTCCTCGTAGGTTCGGGTGCCCTTGAAATCCACCAACGTGGCGCCGTTCTCCTTGATGGGCTCCAGCAGACCGGAGACGGCGGCGGCGGCGGCGGTGCTTCCCACGCCAGGTCCATCTCCTACGGAGACAATGGCTTCGGTCTCCTTCAGCAGCTCGAGGACACCGCGGAGAATGGCCGGATGGGTGGTGACGGCCATGTCCGGCTTGGAGGGCGCCACCAGATTGGGCTTCAGCAGAACTCGTTTTCCCTTTGGCACAATGGCACTGATGCCGCCAAAGGGGGCCAAGGCCTCCCGCAATGCCGAAAGGACAGCTTTCGGATCATCATAAGAGTCTAGAGGAATGACACTTACCGTTGCAGGCATGGTGGGTTCCCTTGGACAGAATCCGGCCCTTGAAGGCGAAACAGGCGTTTGGCATTGGCCAATGTGATTGCCGCAATCTCCTCCGGCGTGCGCCCTTTTTCATCCGCCACACGCTGACCGATGAGCGGGATGTAGGATGGATTGTTCCGTTGTCCACGAAATGGCTTTGGGGCCAGATAGGGGGAATCCGTCTCCAGCAGCAGTCGATCCAACGGGACAACCGCCAGCGCCTCCCGAATGTTGTCCGCCTTGTTGAAGGTCACCATGCCGTTGACGGAGATCATGGCACCCAAATCCAGCCAGGCGCGTGCCTCGGGAACCGTGCCCGTGAAACTGTGGATCACGAAGCCGACATTCGGATCAAGGGCGGCGTTCTTCACGATGGCGTAGCAATCGTCGAAGGCCTCGCGGCAATGGATGACGGCAGGCATGGCAAGCTCCCGGGCAAGCTGGAGAAAGAGGGCGAAGACGTTCCGCTGGCTCTCCCGTGGGGATATGTCGTAATGGTAGTCCAGTCCAATCTCCCCCACGGCGACCACGCCAGGCTCCGCCAGAAGACGGCGAAATGGCTCCATGCCGTGGTAGGTGGAGGCCACGTGGGGATGCAGTCCAACGGTGGCATAGACCCCGCTGGCCGGATTCGCCACTGCGGCGGTGCGGTCAATGTCATCGTAACTCGTTCCCTGGACGATAAATAGCTCCACGCCTGCCTGTCGCCCCGCCGCGATGACATCGGTGGCAGTGTCCTCTTCTTCAATATGGAAATGGGTGTCTGACCACATGGCTCATTTGGCATTGACGGGCTTCTTGTCCAGACGGCGCACGGGATATTTCATGGAAAGCTCCTTGATGAAGGCCTTGTAGCGTTGCTCTTGTTCCATGAGCTTCAGGCGGTTGCGGATATCCTTGCGCACTTCGGGAGTCAGCTGTTGAACGCCGCTGCCATCGATGTCCATGACTCGGACAATGTAGATGGAGTTGCCCAATTCCATGGGAGGAAGGATTTGGCCTGGCTGGGACTCTTTGAGCTTTTCGATGAGGCGGGGGTCCAGATCGGAGAGCCAGCCATGGTCACCGCCGTTTGCCGCCTGTTCGTCCTCTGAATAGCGTTGGGCCATTTCCGCGAAGTCCTGCCCTTGGGCGAGTCCGTTCACGATGATTTCCTCAATAATTTTCAGGCGGTCAGCGTGACGGCCGTCCTTTTTGAGCTGGATGATGCCCAAATGGTAGCTACGGGGTTTGGCGAAAAGCGCCGCGTTTTCCGCGTAGAAGGTCTCCACGTCGGATTCTGGAATGGTGATGCCCCTTTCGATGCGGTCACGGGTCAGCAGTTCCACGGCCACGTCTTTGTAGAGCTTCTCCTTGAATTCCTTTGCGGTCATGCCCTCTTTGAAGAGCATCTCCTCGAATTTGATCCAATTTCCGCCGGCCACCCGCATGACCAGCTGATCCAGCCGCTCTTGGACCAGATCTTGGGGCAGTTTGGCTTTCATGGCCTCGAACTCCTTCCAAATCAGCTCTTTGGCGATGAGATTGTCCAGCGCGTTTCGCCGCATGGAAACCAGTCGCCGCGTCAGATCCTGTCCGCTGAATTCACGGGCCAAGGCGCCTTCCTCCTGAGTGGTGTATTTCTGCACGTCCGAGACAGTGATCACCTGATCTCCCACGACCGCCAACAGCGCATCCGTGGTGCCCAATGATTCCGAAATTGCGTAACTCGTTAATAATAAGTAGGTTATGAATAATATCAGCTTTTTCATGTTCCTTATCCACCCCATTGATGGAAGCCATGGCCCGACTGCCGGGCCCCCTCGCATGCAAAAATATGCATACATGACACCTATTTAATTTAATATGGAAACGGCCTTACGCAAAGAACCGATTATATTAATATGAAGGTAATTTGTGTGGGGCCATGGACGAGCCGGTCTGTGGCCCCCACGAACGGCAATTATGGAAAGGTGGTTTTTCATGCGCGTCATCTCGTCAGGAGAGGCAAAGACGTTGGAATTGGGGGCGAAATTGTCCCATGTCATTCCGAAGGGCACGGTTGTGGCCCTTCATGGGGACTTGGGGGCGGGGAAGACCGTCCTCAGCCGAGGTTTTGCACGGGGGCTCGGCATCACCGAAGCGGTGACCAGTCCCACGTTCACGGTGGTGCAGGAATATGCAATTCCATCCGGCGGGTGGTTCTATCATCTTGACATGTATAGAATTACAGACGAAGCTTCCGCTCTGGCCTTTGGCATTGATGAATATCTTTTCAATCCACAGGCCATCACGTTGGTGGAATGGCCGGAGCGCATCGAAAAGCTGCTGGACACTCCGCACACCATCCATATCACCCTGTCTCACGAAGGGGAGGAAACCCGCGCTCTCGAACTGCCGGAAGAATTAGCGGATAAAATTGGCCATTAGAAATCCCTAATTCCCCTCAATGGCTTCCAGTTCCGCCCAACGGTTGTAGAGGCGTTCCACCTCCTGTTTGGCCATGGCGAGCTTTTCCGTCAGTTCGGCTGTCTGTTTGCCATATTTGATGTGGAAATCCGGACGGGAGAAGATGGCCTCCAGTTCGGCGACGGCGTTCTCCGCCTGGGCGATGGCCTCTTCCATGCCCTCTAACTCCTTCTTCTCCGCCCACTTAAGCTTGCGTGGCCTGGAGGGCTCCTGGTGAGAACTGCGGGACGTGGAGGCGGGCTGTGCCGTTTGTGTGGACAGTTGCGCCGCCTGTCGCCGTTCCGCCAGCTTTTGGGCATAGTAGGTATAATTGCCCGGCTGATGGACGACTTTTGCATCTCCCTCGAAGGCAAGGATATCCGTACAGACTCGATTGAGAAAATAGCGGTCATGGCTGACGATGGCCATGCAGCCGTCAAATTCCATCAGAGCCTCTTCCAAAACCCGAAGCGTGGGCAGGTCCAGGTCGTTGGTCGGCTCGTCCATCAGCAGGAAATTGCCGCCTTCCTTCAAAATCTTGGCCAGAACGATGCGGTTGCGCTCACCGCCGGAGAGCTGGCCGATGAGGGAATTGATTTCGTCGTCCTGAAAGAGAAAGTTCTTTAAGTATGTCCACAGGTTGAGCTTCCGATTGTCGAAGATGACGAAGTCGTTGCCTTCGCCCACTTCTTCGAAGACGGTCTTTTCATTGTGGAGGATGACGCGATGCTGTTCCACATAGTTGAAGATGACCCGTTCGCCGATGCGGACCTGGCCGGCGTCCGGCTGAAGCTCCCCTAAAATCAGCCGCAGCAGACTGGTTTTGCCCATGCCGTTGCGCCCAATGACGCCCAGCCGCATGCCGGCCTCGAAATGAAATGTAAAATGATTCAGAAGTTGCTTTCCACCAAGGGTTAAGGACACATCATTGAGTTCGGCTATGATGTTGCCCATCTGAGGGGCGGGCGGAAGCAGAAGCTCCACATTTTGCTCGCGTTTGAGGGCTTCCTGATTGACGGCGTTCTCGAATCGCTGAATGCGGCTTCGTGACTTGGTGCCCCGCGCCTGAGGGCCGCGGCGGATCCAGTCGATTTCGCGGCGGATGAAGGCCAGACGCTTCTGCTCCTGCAGCTCTGCTTCGCTGAGCCGTTCGGCCTTCTTGGCAAGGAAGCTGCTGTAGTTGCCGTCGTAGCTGTAAAGCTTTCCGTAGGAGAGCTCTAGGATACGAGTACTCAGACGGTCCAAAAAGAAGCGGTCGTGAGTGATGAAAAGGCACGTGCAAGTGTGGTGGAGAATGAAATCTTCCAGCCAGGCGATGGTTTCCGTGTCCAGATGGTTGGTGGGTTCGTCCAGAAGCAGGATGTCCGGCAGGTCGATGAGGACTTTGCAGAGGCCGATGCGGCGCTTTTCACCGCCGGACAGGTTGCCCACGGGACGGTTCAGGCTGGGAGTCTCCAGCGAGGCTGCCAAGGTCTGGAGACGAGTGTCCAGGCTCCATCCGTCGCGGGCGGTGATGATGCCCTCCAGTTCTGAGAGGCGCTTCCCTGCCGCCTGATGTTCATATTCATGAAGGAGCTCCAGAAGGGCGGCGGCGCCGTCCATGATGTTCTCCCGCACGGTGCGGGTGGGGTCCAAATCCAGCTCCTGCGGAAGATAGGCGATGCGAAGCCCCCGCTTGACGGCCACGTCCCCCGTGTAGAAATGCTCCCGACCGGCAAGAATCTTCAGCAGAGTGGATTTGCCGGAGCCGTTTCTGCCAATCAGACCGACCCGTTCCCCTTCGTGGAGTATCAGGTTCTGGTTGTCCAAAAGCAGAGTGGTGCCAATGTGCGCATGAAGCTCGGTGGCGTTCAGCAGAATGGGATTCGTTTCGTACAAAAGGCGTTCCTTAAGCAAGGGAATGATGAGGCGGAAAAGGAAAGGCGGCTATGGCGTTCCGTTGAAGCGAATCTCCAGCGCACCGTCCTCAAAGCCGATGGACTGGAGCCGACGGGGCCAGACGTGCAGTGAATGCAGCTTCAGCGCTTTGTCGGAAAAGGTTCGGTTTAAGGACATTAGCCAGTTTTTAGGGAAGTTTCGGCCGTTGATTTGGACATCAAGGCATTCCGCCAATAACTCTTTCTCGCTCACTTTCGCTCTGACGGTTATTTTTCCATTGATGAAGCGCTTTCGGAAAAGAGGACAGGATTTCAAAGGCAGGCTTCCGGAGACGGTCACCACATTGTCTTCGATTTTGACCGCCACCATCTCAGATATGTACTGATAGTCTGTACTCATTGTCAGAAGCTGATTTAGCTCTCTATCGGTAAGCCGCAGGGTGTTGGCTTTGCCACGGTCATAGGCTTCAAAGGCTTCGCGCAAGGTGGTGTCCAGCTGAACGGTCTCCTGTTGGTTGGCGGTCTCAGGCCGAATGCCCAAAGACACAGGAGAGGTCAGCAGCTGTCTGATGGCGATATACGTGCCAATGACTGCCACCAGAAACAGGACAAGCAGAATCAGGCAGATGTTGCGGAACCAATGGGAACGTTTTTTCGACATGGTTTCAGGCAGGAGCTATCATTTGTTGGGGATGCGGAGCAGATCCAGCGGCGGATTCTTCGGGACGGCAAAGCGAGTCAGATCCACTTCGGGCGTCAGATTGTCCGATGGCTGCGGTTTGTCATTTCCATGGGAATAGCGGTAGAAGAGGGCGAAGAGGACGAGACAGAAGATGCCGAGAATCAGCACGCCAATCAGGATGCCGGGGATGCTGGTTCGCGGGGAGAGGCGGCGGGGCTGCTCCACATAGGAGGAGACTTTGTGCTTGTAGGGGGCGCTTTCCTGCTCGAAGAGTCGCTTGAGCAGATCGGCGTCCAGATCATATTCCACCGCAAGGAGTTCCAGGATTCGGAAGCAGGTTTGGTCGGGAGGCAGCCGCGTGTAATCCCCCTGTTCCAGATGGTCGATGAGCTCGCTGGAACAGCGGAGTTTCTGTGAGATGTCCAGAACGGAGATGCCGGCGGCCATGCGTTGGGAAAGCAGGAGCTTGCCCAGATTTGGCGAAAGGTCAACGCTGTCTTCAAGGGCCGATTCATCCTCTTGCGGCGGGGCGGCAGAAGGCGGGGTGATGGGTTGCGGCGTCTCTTGGATGGAACGGCGGACAATCAGCTTGCGACGAAGCGGTGCGGACGCATGGTCAGGCGTGGACGCAGGAGCAGGGGAGGCTGGCGTGCCGTCGGCTGGCGCAAATTTTGTAAGTTCTTCTTGCGCAAATACTTCTGATTTTGAATCTGCCATGGGGAAAGAAGGGGCAGAAGGGGCATATGCCGCAGCGGTCGTCGTTTCGGAGGGGGGGGGAGTCGTGGCTGTGGGCGATGGATTTTCCATGGACAGGGGACGGGGCGTCTCCGGCTCCGATGGAACCGACGGCGGCTCCGGCTTTGCGGGATCAGGCTCCTGAGGGGAGACGGACGCAGCAGACTGCTCTTCGGGCTCGGGAGTGTCCTCCCAAGACAGGGGCAGTCGGGGCGTCGCCCCGCTTTCCATTCTGTTGCGTAAACGAAGCATTATATAAACCTGTGAAATTCCATGGTTTAGAGATTATGGTTCATCGTCGTCCGACAAATCCGCGTCCTCGTTGTCCATGCCGTCGCCACCGTTGCCGCTTCCGCCAAGATGCAGCGCGAGAATTTCCCTCACATTGCCGACTTTGGGACCGAGAACCCCTCGCCGCTCCAGCTCTTCGGCGATGGAGGCCGCCTTGTTGTAACCTACGCCAAGGCAACGCTGTAGATTGCTGACCGATGTATTCTTCGTGCGACCGATGGCCTCGATGGCCTTGAGAAGCAGGGCCTCGGGGATGGAACTTTCGGGAAGGCTGCCGCCGTCGCTCTCTTCGGCGGTCTGCCCTTCGGGGCCGGCAAGAATGGAGTCATCAAACTCCTGCGGAGCTTGGTCGCTGACGAATTTGACCACGGCGTCCCGCTCTTTGTCGCTGGCCATGCCGCCCTGAACCCGCTTGAGTCCGTCCGTCCCTTTGGGGCGGTAGAGCATGTCGCCGTAGCCCATGAGGGATTCGGCGCCTTTGCCGTCCAAAATGGTGCGCGAGTCGATTTGGGAGGTGACGGCGAAGGCGATGCGGACAGGGAAATTGGCTTTGATGACGCCGGTGATGACCTTCACATCCGGCCGCTGGGTGGCGATGATGGTGTGGATGCCGATCGCGCGGGACTTGGCGGCGATACGGGCCAGGCCGGTTTCCACTTCGCTGCGGACGGTGGCCATGATGTCCGCCAATTCGTCAATGATCAGCACGATGTAGGGCAGCTTGGCGGGGACTTCATTGCCGTCTTCATCGTAGATGGGCGGCGCGTTGGGATCTATCGTCCTGCTGTTGAACTTCTTAAGGTTGTTGACATTGACGAGCTTCAGCAGGCGGTAGCGGCGTTCCATCTCGTTGATGGCCCAGTTGATGGCCAATGCGACCTTCTTCACGTCGTTGACGACAGGCACAATCAGATGGGGCAGGGACTCGTAGGCGGCAAACTCCACCACTTTCGGGTCGACCATGATGAATTTAAGCTCGTCGGGCCGGAAGCGATACAGCATGGAGGTGATGAGCAGATTCATGCAGACGGATTTGCCGCTGCCCGTGGCACCCGCAATCAGCAAATGCGGTGCTTCGGCCAAATCCAATATCTCATTGTTGCCGTTGATGTTACGGCCAAGAAGCAAGGGAATGCCCATCTTCCGCTTCGCCTCTTCCCACGACGGATCCTGTATCATTTCGCGGACGGTGACCACGGAACGGACCTTGTTGGGGACTTCGATGCCGACCAAAGGCTTGCCGGGGATAGGGGCCAGAATACGGACACTGGTCGCCCGCAATTCCATGCAGATGTTTTTGTCCAGCTTCTCGATGTTTTTGATGTTGATGCCGGGCGCGGGCTGAATCTCGAACAGGGTGACTTGGGGGGCGGGAACGGCGTTCATCACCTGCGCCTCAAAGTGCAGATTGTCTAACGTGTTCTGCAGGATGTACTTATTTTCCTCAATTTCCCTCGCCTTCACGTTGATTTGGCCTTCGCGGGGCGGGTCAAGAATGTCGATGGGAGGTAGTTCATAATTGGAGAGTCCGTCGGTGGAAGCGGCTCCATGGGATGCGGTGGGGACAGTCGCCGTAGCCGTTGTCGCCGCAGGCTTTGCAGCGGCCTTTGGCGACTGGGACATGAAAGGCAGGGTAGGCTGTGCCGCTGGTCGCTCGGGCTCCGATTCCGGCTCCGACGGAGTGGAGGCGAAGACAGGGGCTTGGGTTGGGAGGGGCTCCTGCTGACGACGGCCGGAAGCCGGTTTGGGCGTCGGTTCCGCTTGGGCGAAAGGCGGCACGGAATTGGCGTTGTCCGCATCCATTTCGTCGTCTTTTGTCGATTTGTGGAAGAGACCGCCAATGGCGCGACCGACGCACTGCCAGTCAAAGACGCCGATGATTCCCAATGAGACGGCGATGAAGGCGCAGGAGATGATGGCGCCGCCCGTCGGATTGAACAGCAGTCGAATCCAACCGATTTCGGGGCTGCCCAGACGGTATCCCACCAAACCGCCTGGCAGGGTTGCGATGTTGAGGCGCTGCAGGAAGGCATCGCAGAAATCCGGCCAGATGCCCAACAGCGAGGCGCTGCCAAGAGCGAAGAGAAGGAAGGCGGCGTAGTATTCCCACGTGACCGGCCGGAGGCCCCATGGACACAGCATGCGGCGAAGGGCGCATAGAAGCACAAGGGCCACCAGGGCATAGGCTCCCAAGCCGAAGGTGATGAGCAGGGCCCATGAGACGTGGGCGCCCACATAGCCAATCAGATTGCGCGGATAGGTGGGGTCCGTCATGCCGCCCGCAAAATAGTCCATGTCTTCCGGCGTATAGGAATAGCCGGGCCACAGGGCCATGCACAGCATGATGCAGGCAAGGACGACCAGGGCCCTTTTGCAGGAGAAGACAGGTTTGGCGGTCTCGGCGGTCATGGTTGGGTGCGGTTACTCCAAGGTCTCGATGCAGAACACAACCGGCTTCTCGTGGACTTCCGGCAGGGTGTCCAGAATCTCCATGGCTTTGCGGACGGCGGACTCACGGGCCTGATGGGTGATGAGAATCATCTGGGTGTAGGCCGCCTGAGCCTCCTTCTGGGTTGCCGTGGAGATGCTGATGCCGCAGTCTCCCAAAACGCCGCTGACCTTCGCCAGCACGCCGGGGCGGTCCGCGATCTGCAGACGGATGTAATGGCGGGAGTAGGACTCGTCGGGGGATACTGTTTCCATGGCGTCGTCGTCGTCAATGCCGAGGGGGCGGGCAGGGGAGTGGTCAAGAATGTGGAAGCCCGCGTCCAAAATGTCCGCCACAACGGCGCTTGCGGTGGCCTGTCGGCCGGCGCCGCGGCCATAGTACATGGTGTTGCCCACCACGTCGCCCTGAATCCAGACGGCATTGAAGACGCCGTTGACGTTGCCCAAAAGGGAGGTGACGGGAACCAGAGAGGGGCGAACCTGCAGCTGAACCCGGCCGTTGAGCTCTTTGATGACCGCCAGCAGTTTGATGCGGAAGCCCATGTCGGCGGCGAACTGAATATCGTCAAGTGTCACATTCCGAATGCCTTGCGTTAGCACGTCCGAAGCCGTGAACCAATGGCCATAGGCGAGGGAGGCGAGAATGGCGGCCTTGTGGGCGGTGTCAAAGCCGTCCACATCCAACGAGGGATTGGCTTCGGCATAGCCGGCCTCTTGGGCGGCCTTCAGAATGACCTCGAAGTCCGTCCGTTCGCTTTCCATGCGGGTCAGAATGTAGTTGCAGGTTCCGTTCAGGATGCCGAGAATGCATTTGATGCGATTGGCGGCGAGGCCTTCCCGCAGGGCCTTGAGGCAGGGGATGCCGCCGCCCACGCTGGCCTCGAAGGCGATGTCCACATGGTGTTCTCTGGCAATGGCGAAGAGCTTCTTGCCTTGGGTGGCCAGCAGTGCCTTGTTGGCGGTGACCACGTGTTTTCCACGCTCCAGGGCCTTCTGGATGAACGTGGCCGCGATGGTCGTGCCGCCGATGAGCTCCACGACCACGTCAATCTCCGGATCGTCGATGATTTGCATGGCGTCGGAAACCAACATGCCCTCCGGAAGCTTGACGCCGCGGTCCGTGACCGTGTCTAAATCTGCAATGCGTTTAAGGACAGCATGATAGCCTGTACGTTTGGCGATAATGTCCCCATTGTTGAGCAGGGTCTCCGCCACGCCGGCGCCGACCGTTCCAAAACCGATGATGCCGATGTGAATCGATTTCATATGTCCGTCTTTCCATTATTATTATAAAGAACAAGAGAGGATGCTGCCAACGGTGGCTGGCGGCACCCGTTTCGGGCGATGACTAAACTATATAGGAAAATTCCCCGAATTCAAGAAAGTATCAGACGTTGAAGATACTGTCCGTACTCAGTCTTCATCAATCCTTTGATGCTTTTTAGCACATCGTCGCCAGTCATCCAGCCATTTTGAAGGGCGATTTCCTGCAGACAGGCGATTTGAAGGCCCTGCCGCGTCTCAATGGTGCGGATGAAATTCGCCGCGTCCAGCATGGCGTCGTGGGTGCCTGTGTCCAGCCATGCATAACCGCGGCCAAGCCGCTCCACCCGAAGGGTGCCCCGCTCCAGATAGGTGCGGTTCACGTCAGTGATCTCCAGCTCTCCTCTGGCGGAGGGGCGGAGGGATTTGGCGATATCCACCACTTCATTGTCGTAGAAATACAGTCCCGTGACCGCATAATTGGATTTGGGATGGGCAGGTTTCTCCTCAATGGAGAGGGCTTTGAAGTCCTTGTCAAACTCCACCACGCCAAAGCGTTCCGGATCTTTGACATAATATCCGAAGACGGTGGCGCCGTGGGTCCGTGCCGCCGCCTGCCGACAGATCTCGCCTAGTCTGGAACCGTGGAAGATGTTGTCTCCCAAGACTAAAGACACGGTGTCACCGCCGATGAAGTCCTTGCCGATGAGGAAGGCCTGGGCCAACCCGTCGGGGCTGGGCTGCACGGCGTAGGAGAAGGCAACGCCGAAATTCGAGCCATCGCCAAGGAGTCGCTGGAAGGCGGGCTGGTCCTCCGGTGTCGTGATGATGAGAATGTCCTGTATTCCCGCCAGCATCAGCATGGAGATGGGATAGTAGATCATGGGCTTGTCGTAGACGCAAAGAAGCTGTTTGGACACCCCAAGGGTGACCGGATGCAGGCGTGTGCCCGCGCCGCCGGCTAGTACAATGCCTTTCATGAATCGTCTCCTGTTATGATTCCGTCTTGATGTCCGTTTCCCTCGCCGCCATGGCAGGGGCCGCGAAGGCCACGTGCACGTTTGTCTGAAGTGGAGTTCCTGAATAGAAGGCGCAGGCGTGGAGGCCGCCCCATGCACAGGTGTTGACATTGCCCGCATGATGGGCGTCTGCGCTGCCGTGGCAGAGAATCTCCGGGTCAGGCCAGGCGGACGGGGTGTCCCATAGCCGTTCTGCCAACGCCACGCGGCGTTTCAGAAGCCCCGCCCCACGATGATAATAATAGTTGTATAGCAGTCCGCCTTTGCCATCCAACAGCAGGCTTGGGGTGGATTCGCAGACATCGCCAATGTTTGTGGCAAATTTCCGCCAGGTTTTGCCGCCGTCTTCGGACTGCAGCTGGAACTGGCGGCTGCCACCGCCGTCGTCTCGTCGTTCGGAGCGGGCCACTGCAAGAAGCCGCCCTTCGCCCAAATGGACGCAGGACGGCTCCGTGGGCCAATCCTGCTTCCACAGCCCATCCTCCACGACGGTCTGAAGCCATGTCCGCCCGTTGTCATGGCTGATCAGTGTGCCCCACGAATTCTCTGGCTGATTATGATAATTCCCTGAAAACCAAAGAGATAGGAGACCAATTCCGGGCAGGGGCAGGATGTCCGTGATTTGCATGGGCATGGGGGACGGCCTCAAGGTGGCGATGCGTTCGAAGGCAACGCCGTCCCGTGAGCGGTACAGGTCATGGTGCCATGAGGCGCCGATGCAACGTACCCATAGCAGCATGGCGCCGTTGTCGTCCAGCCCTTTGCCGATGGCGCTTTCGGCGGCCTCCGCCGTGTTGACCACCGCCGTCTCCGGCTGCCAATGGCGGCCTTCGTCCCATGACACGCGGGCATAGACGCCGCGGCAGGTCTCCGTGATGCTGTGTTCACGCCCGCGGCTGTAGGCGCAGACAAGAGCCCCGCCGAGCCCTTGGACAAAGGGCCATGAATTGTAGCCGGGGGCATCCTGAACGATCACGGTCAACGGCTGTCCATCGCCGTCATGAGGCGGACCGTTGGGTGTCCCGTCCACTGCTCTCTTGGGTGCTGCTAGGGTCAACTTCCCCTGTCCCTTCTTCATGGTCTATATTAAAATGAATGCAAAACATTGCATTTTTATGCAAATGCGCCGTCTTGCTGAATCCAGTTCCGTTTCATCCAGCTATTGGACGTTGCTTTAGTCTAGCGTGCCAATGGCGACTTGTCAAGACGCAGGTTGAAAACGACTGGCCAAATCCATTGAATTGCCCTGGAGGACTGGAGCTGCCATAATCCGCAAAGCAGGTTTTGTGGCTTTATTGAACAATCAAGGTTCTGATTTACATTCCACCTTCATTTGCTCAAAAAAGAGTCAAGAACGCATGACTATTGTTTTAAGAGAGCTATATTAGCTTCATGAATCACCTGCAAGAGGAGATTGATATTTCATCTGTATATCATAAATGCAAATTTATGCAAGGAGAAAAGGCGATGAATTGCTTCAATACGGACAAACGCATCAAGCTCGGCATTTGGGGTTTAGGGCGCGGCAGTAGCTTCATTGAAAGTGCAAAGGCGCTAAATATTGATGTGGTAGCCGGTTGCGACTATAATGCCCATATGCGGGACCGTTTCAAGAAAACCTGTCCGGACGCTTTGGTGACGGCGGACGAAGACGAGTTCCTCGCCGCCGACTTTGACGCGGTTTTGGTGGCCACTTGGTTTCCCGCCCATGCGAAGGACTGCATCAAGGCGATGAACGCGGGCAAGCATGTGATGTGCGAGGTCACTTCCTTCTTCACGCCGGCGGAGGGCGTTCAGTTGGTTGAGGCGGTGGAGAGGACGGGCAAGGTCTACCATCTTTTGGAGAACTATCCGTTCATGAAGGTCAATCAATATGCCAAAAAGCTCTGGAGCCAAGGGATTTTTGGTGATTTCGCCTATGCAGAATACGATTACAACCATGATTGCCGTTCGTTGAGCTTCACCTACATTGACGGCGTGCCCGTCATGCCTGGCTATGAGGCCCACAACTGGCGGTCATGGCTGCATTCCCACTATTACAACACGCACTCCCTCGGCCCCGTCATGCAAATCACGGGATTGAGGCCGGAGCAAGTCACCGCATTTCACATAACTCCTTCTCTTCCAGGCTTTTTAAAGACCCCTGGCAATGGCCGGATGGCACCGTCGCTCATCCAGATGAGCAATGGCGGCGTGGTTCGAAACCTCATTGGCAGCAGCACATGCGACACTCATTCCAAGCGGATTTGGGGCACGCGGGCCTATTTGGACTTCACAGGCAACTGCTACGTCCGCATCGGCAGCTCCGGTCATGGCCGCATTCTCAACGTCAAGCCCGAATGGCCCGAATTGGGAGAACTGGCGGATTCGGCCGGCCATGGCGGCGGCGATTTCTGGGAGCTCTATTACTTTGCAAGAGAGATTCTTACAGGCGAAAAGGGGCCATGGGACGTCTATTCATCCTGCGATGTGACGTTGGTCGGCATCATGGCGGCCCGCAGTTCGTTGGCAGGCGGCATACCTCAGCGGATTCCTGATTTCCGCAAGGCGGAGGATCGTGATAAGTTCCGTAATGACAATGACGTAGCCAATCTCACAGACCCCAAGCGCATCTTCCCGGAAGGACATGATCAGAGAATCACAGAGAAGTTCGCCACCGTCATGAGCAAGTTCTCCAATTATAGCGGAGACATGGGCATGATTCTTCTGCGCAACGCACGGGATGGCATGAAGTTGTATAAGGAACTGGCCGGAGACGCCGACCGCTACGCCGTCATTGAAGATGTGAGGCTCCTCATCAAGGCGTTGCCTGAGCTGGCGGAGAACTGCCGAGAGGCGAAGACCATTTTGGACGCCTATCCGGATTGTCTGGCGGCCACTGCCATCCGCAGCTCCCTGGAGCTCTGCGACTGTGAATGGGTCATGGACACGGATAACGCCATCGCCGAACTGAAGGCCTGGCTCGCCGACGCCTAAAAGGCGGCCGTCGGCTTCACGCATTCGGTCCGCGTTTCGTTGGCCGAATGCGTTTTCATGCAAGAAATGCGTTCACAGGGGACATGCCGATTGGCAAAGTGGAAAATCCCCTATATAGTAATAGGGTTGCATTTGGAACGGTCATCAGGATTGATGATGGCAAGGACAAGGAAATCCGTTGTCCATTCGGTTCCAACGGCTTTAGGCGACCTTGTGGTGTAATGGTAGCACAACTGGTTTTGGTCCAGTTAGTCTAGGTTCGAATCCTGGCAGGGTTGCCATTTTTATATTTTGGCAACTGGCTATTTTATAATTTCCCATAGTACCAAACATGAAGACTGCGGCATTTGTCATCAGTATTGTTGGGTTTGTTTTATCCCTTATTCCAATATTGGGATTATTTTCATTATTTTTGCTCGTCCCTGCTTTTTTGTTGGCAATAGCAGGGATTATTGTATCACATGTGCAGAAGAAGGGTAAAAATGGTTTAGGATATTCTGCCATCATTCTCTGTATCTTTGCTTTCGGTATAGTTGGTTTCCAAATGTTGGCTCTTAAAGCAACAGCTGAAGGAATAAAAGAAGTTGAAAAGCAAGAAGATGTTAAAATCCATGGTGAGCAAGTTCAAGTCCCAATCATTGGATTAGGAGGATTTGAACTTGGAGCCAGTCTGGATTCCAAAAAACTGAGCAAAGATGACTACCAATATGGTTATAAAACAGTCAAAATTAAAACTCCCGTCAGAAAAATTGAATACGTCAATCTGTATTTCACTCCAAAAACTAACCTTGTCTATAAGATTTCAGCTTCTGAACCGGGAACCGATTCGGATTTGAATGCAATAAAGGCTGTACTTGAAGAAAAATACAAAGCAAAAATGGGAGACCCAAATTATGGGAAAGTGAATTTAACAGGAAATAAAGAATATGTTTTCTCAGGAAATGGTAGAAGCATCTTCCTGAAGTATGAAAATTCACAAAATATAATTACCTATATTGACAATAATCTATACAAGCAGTACAAAGAGGAAACGACCGATTCAAGCGGTCTATAACTGCCACTACTTGTTTCTAGCTTCTAGATTTCTAGAAATCTAAAGCCTTTAGCCTTAATGCCTTAGCCGCTTGATTTCCTGAATAAGGGCGCGGCGCAGTTCACGGAGTTGGCCGTTAGTGACTTGCCCGTCCAGGCAGGTCCAGGGGATGGTGCCCATGATGGCGTTGATTTTCTCGCGGCTGTCCTGAACGCGGGCCGCCTTGGCGGGCAGGGTTTCGCCAATAGTGCAAAGTTCCTTCCAATACGCAAGATAGCGATAATCGTAGGCCCCTTCGCGAAGCGCTTCCCATTGCAGGGTCGGAATGACTTCGTGGCGGGGGCGTGGGGGCGTTGTGGAGGTGTCGGGAGGCATGGGATAGCAGATGCAGGCATCCTTGGATTCATATAATGCATTGCCGTCCATATCGTTATAGGGATCATCATGGGCGCGCAGGAAGGTCCATGTCCAGGCGCCGGTGGCTTGGGTCCGCCAGTTGAAGAGACCCAACATGAAGCGGTTGGAATAGAGGTTGCCGTCCTGCTGGAGGCCGCCGTTGGTGTAGCAGCCGGTGCCGTACCACCAGAAGGTCTTGCCCGCGTCCAGAGTCTCCTGTCGGATTTCAGCGTTCCGTTTCCATGTGTTGGAGGTCACAAAACCGATGTTGGCGTAGCAGCGGAAGTCAAGCCATGGGGCCAGGTGGGAGCGCACAAAATTCACTTCACAGGTGTTGAAGGTGTCCATGCCGGCTTCCTTGATCCAGCGGAGAGTCCGAACCGCATCTTCGCTGTTTTCGCTGTAGGCGTTGGGCTCGTCCACGGTGTGGATGCAATAGGGCGGCCAGCTGTCCTCTTCAGCCATATGGCGGATTTCCTCCAGAAGGGCGTCAAAGGCGGCGCGGTATAGTGGCGATTTCTTGTCTAACTCTTTTATTTTCAATGAGTTAATGAAACTGTCAAAGGCTTGGAAAGAGATGACGGCCACGCCGGGGAACCCGACTTGGGTGTAGAGCTTCATCTCATGGCGGAAGGACGACAAATCAATGTCAAAGTGGCCGTTGCGGTATTGTATCTTGCCGTCTGTGAAGGGGTAAAGCATCAGGGCGTTCATCCCATGGGCACGGAAGTCCCGCATTTCACGTAGAATCTCCTCGTCAGAGAAGCGTTGTCTGGTCCACCGTTCACCGTCCGCATAGAGTCCGAAGGTCACGGAAGGGACTTCCGGTGGTGTAAATTCATCCACCACAAGCTGATAGGTGGCGAATGGAACGCCGTCCATCAACAACGGTGCCGTATAGCGTCCCGGCTTGGTGTCTGGAGGAACATCGACTTGGATGGCGAAAAGGGCTGGGGATTTTTCTCTAAGCTCAATCGTATCAGGATGTTCCAGAAGTTCTGGAATGACGACGAAGGTGTCGGCGTTCCAATCGGTCCGCTGTGGCCACATGCGTGCTTGAACGATTGTAACTTGTTGTGGCGCAATACGTTGATGCTTGAATAGAAAAGCTCTGGGTCCAGTCAGGGGGCCAAGGGTGATGGCGTTAACGGAACGGTCACGGAGGGGATAGATGGCAAAGAATTCGGTGGCTGTCATGCCCGGAGAGGTCTCTGCGGCAATGGTTTCCGTGATTTCCTCCGAATGGGGGACGGCGTTTGGGCGCACCTCGCCGGGTTCGGCCCGTTGGAAGAGCTGAAAACCGCGGGCGGCCTCCAGCTCGGTGATCGTCGCCGGCTCTCCAGATTCCACCCATGGGATTTCCGTGAACTGTTTCCCCTGGCAGATGGCGATGGAGCGTTCCATGCGGAACGGCTGGGCATCCTTCTCCAAAGGGATTAGCAGAAGGGTGAAGGTTCCCATGTACAGGTCGTTGGGCTCTAAGTCAACGCTGATGGACATCAGCACCGTCGGAGCATCCGCTGTCCCGTCCGTTTGTTCTTCAGAGGCCTCCGCCGTTTTTCCGGAGGACGTGGCAAGGGAAATTGCAACTTGTTGCCTTGCATTGGGTTGTGATGGAACTTGGAGGAACAGCCTCCATTTGCCGTCATCCAGTTTTTTGCAGAAGAAAGAGTAGGGTGGACGGGTTAGCTCCTCTGGCGAGAGGGCGACGGTGGGGGAGGCGCCTTCTTCAAACTGCAGATGAACGTCTTCAAAGCCTTGGTCGGGTACGTCAGTGATTTCAGCCGACCAGATGCGGCCCCGTTCCGCTTCGGGAATCGGCACCTGAAAGGGCAAGCTGTGTTTGGGTTTGCCTATGGTGTTGTCGGAGAAGACGATATGCCCTTGACTGTTTCGCAGGGTCAGTGCCGCATGTTCCGCAGGGGCATCCCCGCGGAAGAGTCCCGTCAGCTGGTCGGCCTGTGCGTCAAGCTGAAAATAGAGTGTGGGGCGGTCGTTGATGGGATGCAGGGGCTGATCACGGGTGGCGGGGACGGAGAATTTGCCCTCTCTAGTCCGAAAACGTCCCGCATTGGGGCCCGCATCATACTCCAAGGTGTAGATGCCTTGTGTAAGTCCTTCTAAATCAAATGGTTGTGTTTGTCTTAGGTCAATTTTGCCGTCCGGGACAATGGATTGGCCATCAGGATTGGTCAGACGATAATGCAGCGGCGTGAGATATTTGCCGATCTGGACGCAGCGTAAGTCAAACATCAAGCGTCCGGAGGGCGTTGGCGCGAGATAGGCCACTGTGCGGCCGCGGGTTTGCAGTTCGCCGGCGGAAAGCAGGCAGGGGAGGAGACAGAGAAGCGCAAAAAGGGATGTTTTGCGTTTCTCTGTCGGCCCCATGGCGAGAATTCGTCGTGGGATGGCCTTCAACTGTCTATACCATATATTATATATATTGTATAAAGCCATAGTGACACCTAGAAGTCGGCTACAGAACACACAGAAAGCCACTGAATATGAGACGTTTGGCCCCGTTTTTTGCAAACGGGGCCATGGGGCTTGAGCGGATTGCTTTGCGGCTATTTTGCCGTGTAGCCCCCATCCACAGGAATGTTCGTTCCCGTGATATAGCCGGACGCATCGGAGGCCAGAAAGACGATGATGCCCTTAAGATCCTCTTGTCCAGCGAGATGCCCAAGCTGCGTCCGTTCGCTGTATTGCTTCACGAACCGTTCCGGCAGATGCGGCTCCATCAGGCCGCCCGGATGAATGGCGTTGATGCGGATGCCGTCCTTGCCCAGGACGCTTGCCGCCCACCGCGTGAAATTCACCATGCCGCCCTTTTCATAGAAGTAGATGGGGTTGGGGTCGTCGTCTCCCATGTTGGTTCCCGCATAGTTGGCGAACTCCGGTCCCACCAGACCCATGAACGAGCCGATGTTCACGATGGAGCCTTTGCCGCTCTTCTTCATGACATCTGCAACCGCTTTCGTGATATAGAACAGGGCGGAGGCATTGACGTGTAAACTTGCGTCGTAGCTTTCCAGCGCCTTCTTCCAGCCGCCGCCGCAGGCGCAGCGTGTCACGGCATTATTGATCAGGACGTCAATCCGTCCGGTTTGGGCGACAATATCCGCCACCATCTTGTCGATGGACTCTGTGGATTCGAGGTCAAGATAGATGGCGTGGGCTTTTAGGCCTCTGGCGACCAACGAGTCTGCAAATGCCTGTGACGCATCAACATGCCGTGCGGCGATGAACACTTCGGCTCCCGCTTCCGCCAATGCCTCTGAAATTTGCTTTCCATACCGGCCCGCTCCGCCCGTCACAATCGCCGTGCGTCCATCAAGCCTGAATGATTGGATGACATCCATGGAATTCCACTCCTTCTGTGATAGATTTCACGCCGTCCCTGAACAGAACGGCATCTTTGACCTTTGCGTTTCCGAATCCGCTGACGGCATGCGTCGCCTCTGGAGAAATGATGAATTCACCGAAACATACTATGCCCGTTCTTGGTCAGATTGCAAGTCGGACACTTTGCAGAAAGACGGAAACAAAAAACCCCGTTCGAATCTTCGAACAGGGCATATCTGGTATCCGGGGCGGGACTTGAACCCGCACGAATGTTACTTCATTAGGCCCTCAACCTAACGCGTCTGCCAATTCCGCCACCCGGACGTGTGTGACATCCATTACATTACCTGTTTTTCTCCATATTGCAAACTGACTAGTCGAAAATTGTCAAAAAAACCTCATTTCAGTTCGTAGACGTGGACGTCAAAGGGTTTGAAGACATCGGCGAATGTTCCATCGCCGTCCATGGGGAGGGTACGGTTTTCGAACCAGACTTGGCAGGAGGAGGCGCCTTTGGCGTTGAATTTGGCGGAGACATCGGCGTCAGCGGAATTGGCGCAGATGAGGAACTGCTTGTCGCCCAGGCGTTTATATAGCACGTTGATGGAATCGTAGTCCTTGGCGTCCTTTTGCGGACCGTCGGTGACGGTCACCGCCACGGGCTGGCCGCTGCCTTCGGTCAGGAAGACGTCCTGCAGTTTGTTCAGCTCAGTGGCGACAATGCAGATGTTCTTCCATGTCTCTGGGGTGGAGGTCACGCCGTGGTTTTTGTCGAAGCCACCGTAGGTGTACCATGTGATGCCGTTGCCGCCGTGGATGATGGAGAGATAGCTCATGCAGCGCAGCTCCTGGAAGGTGGGCATGGTGTCCCAGCCGCCCCATCCGTCAAAGTATTGGATGATGGGCCAGATGGACTTGACGGGATTGCCATTATCGGCCAAATCCTGCTGGATGGCCTTCATGTCGGCGATGACTTGGGGAATGGCCTGCTTGGGGGCCACACCGACGCGGAGGGGGTAGACTTCCGGCATGAAAATGTCCGTGGAATGGACGAAATCATAGTAGCGCGAAGGGCTGGTGGTGCCCACGGCGTCCGCCTGCGAGGTCAGATGGGCCTTGTCGATGGAGTGGATGGCGTCATGCAGCGCCTTGAGGGTGTCTCCCTGCACATAGCTGGCGGTGTCGTCGGCCAAGTACCATGAGAGGATGGAGGGATGGTGGCGTTCGCGCACCACATCCCGCAGATAGTCGGTGGCGTTCAAGTGGTTGGCGCTATGGCGAGAGGCGATAAACAGCTTGAAGCCATACTTTTCCGCCGCCGCCAAAAACTCGCGGAAGTCCGTGTCTCGAGCGGAGCGGTAGGTGTGGGCCAGATTGAAGCCGCCGGCTTTCAAGCCCGCGAAGGCCTTGTCGAGGTTTTTGTCGTTGAACTCCCGCTTGCAGATGGCGTAGAGGCCGATGGGGAAGAAAGGCTTTCCGTCGATGAGAACGGCGCCGTCCTTTCGGATGGTGGCGATGTTCTCCGTCTGTTCCACGGGGTCGACTAAAATGTGGTATTGGCCGGAGAAAGTGTTGTCGCTGAAGTCCGATACGCTAACGGTCATGGTATGGAAGCCGATTTTGCGGACATCGTTGCCGTTGCTGTCAGCGATGTCAACGGGAGGCAGGGGCTGTGGGGGCGTGAAGGTGATGGTCTCGCCGTTGCGGGAGCAGAGGGACGTGATGTCCTCTTCGTCCAAAGTGACGGTCAGGGAGTTCCAATTCACACCGCCGCGGTCGTGGATGACGAAGGCATGGGCGGCGGCGGGGTCGGCAATGACGGCGGGAGTCAGCCGTTGGACAGCGGGAGCTATCTTGTCCTGACCGAGCCAGTTGGCGTCCACAATTCCGCCCAGTCTCACTTCGGTAAGAGTTGGTGTAACTTCCCCATTTCCAGTTAGTTCTGCCTGAAAACGAAGCCATTGATGACCGGCGGGGGGCATCCACTCCGTCTCCTTCATGGGGAAAGAGGAGTCCGCTTTGCCATTCGGGCCATGGAAAGGCGTCCATGAGGCGGGGCAGCCGTTGACATCCGGCGCGGTGGCGATTTGGACCGTGATGTTGGTGCCGGCGGGGATTTTGGCCTTCCAGCTGATGGGGGCAGGGCCTTGGATGACAAAGGGCCTTGAGACCAAGGAACCTTTTGTAAACCATTTGTTTTCATGGATTTTGCTGGTGAAGGCCACTTGCCGGTAGCAGAGACGCTCATTGGCTTCGATGTTTGGCGCGTCCGCTCCAAGGTGGATTTGGGCCTTCACGGCGTTCATGGGCACGGTTCCCTGGATGATGGTTTCCTCCACCATGTCCTTCGGAGTGTGGTATTTGAAACCCTGTTCGTCCTTCAGGGGGGTCCCTTGTGCGTCCAGCCATGTGATCTTGTTCCGATATTGGGAGCTGAAGCCGACAGCGTTGTAGAAATCCTTGTCTGCCGTCGCCGCGATGAACAGGGTGTATTCGCAGCCTTGAGCCACATCGAACGGCTTGGAAATCAGCTCGAAAGCCGTGTCTGAGTCTTTCACTTGGGGTTTCTTTTCCAAAATCAGGCCGGAGACGCCGTCTTTGCCAAAATGAAAGAGGAGTTTGTCCTCAAAATTGGTGAAGGTCTGCCAGCGTCCGCTGTCCGCAGAGGAGAAGTCATCACTGAACAAGATTACGGACTCCCGTGACAGCTGAACGCCGCCATCGTTGCAGACAACGTCCTCCCCGTGGGCGTATATGCTTCCCTGGTTCAGCTCCAGATGACTGCACCCAACAAGCAACAGCATGGGGACCAAGGAGATAAGTGGGTCAATTCGTCTCATGTTCATGAAGAAGCTCCTGTCTGTGTCATTTCAACGACATATTATATATAGTGGTATATAGGCGATGCTTTGCCCATTAATGTACTCCTTCCCATGAAAAAGCAAATGACGGTGGGGCTTTTTCTGCCATGCAAGTTTCCCAGAGGGTCGGTTTCGCTCATGGAGGAGAAACATGACAACCACTCTGAAGAACGTGACCATGCCGGGAAGGAGTACATTTAGGGCCAAATGGACTAGTATTTGATCAAGGTGTCGTCTTCGCTGTAGAAATGGAAGGCGTTGGTGGTGACGAGGGGCATCGTTTTGATGAAGTTGAACATGTCACCGCCGCTGTGGGAGCCGACATGTCCGTCTGCGAAAGCGGCATTCATGCGCCCGTTATGCATGGTCTTGAAATAGTAGTGGTTGCGCACGCCGCCATCGTCATTGACGGCGACGGCATAGACGGGAGCATCCTTCTCACCATCCCAAATGCCCCACGAATCCGCCAGCAGGACGCAGGAGGAGGGAGCCAGAACCCGGTTGGTGGCTAAAAACCTGCTGTTGCTGCCGTTGACATATTCGATGACCTTGGACTTCCATGAGTTGAAGGCGGTGACGACGCCGTAGCAACGGACGAAGGCGTAGGTGGTGTTGTTGGGGTCGTGGCCGTTGTAGCCGCCCTGGTCTGGCTTGCCGCTATAGGCAGGGCAGATGATGATGGGGGAGCCAAATTCCATGTAGCCCATGCGCATCAGCGTGTCGCACCACGTGAAGTTGTTTTGTGATGCGCCCAAATCTGTGGTCTTGACTTGGTCGTAGAGTGGGAACAAGCCCGTGTAGTCGTCCATGTACAGCAGACCACACTCCAGGCTGCCTTTCAAGTTTGAGGTGCAATTGATGGCCAGTGCCTTTTGCTTGGCTTTGGCCAGAGCGGGCAGCAGCATGCCGGCAAGGATGGCGATGATGGCGATGACGACGAGCAGTTCGATGAGGGTGAAGGTTTTTTTCATGGTTTTGCCTTTCATGATGGGTTGATGGGTTGATGGTTGATGGGTTGATGGAAACAGTAGACTTTGGAAAAGTCTTAATTAATATCGTGTACAATCTGGAGAAGACAATTGTATCCATGTGAAAAAAATAGCACATAGAGACACAAATCATATGAGCATTCACCATGAACTCAATAGAAATAATAGGAATTATAGATGCTAATGGCTATGGGATGCCCGAGAGACCAAAAATATTATGAAGTATTGTAACATGCTTATTATCAATATTTTATAAAATTAATTCAACTCAGAACCCAGATAGTCCAAGAATGCAGTTGCAATGGTTAATTCAGCCGGAGCTGTATTACAGCCATGAATATTGCGAAGGGGATAGGTTCTAAATAGCTAAAATGCTAATGGAGCCCCAAATTGCTGGGGAATGCCCTTTTTTTTGCATGTAATGACGGCAATCCGTCCCTTCCGTTGTGTATTTTCTGCAAAGAGAAATTATATTTTATTATTTTACACGTTTAATGTGAACAGTGCTGTCTCGTTGACGACATGAGGCAGACAACGTATAGGTTTCGATGACAAGACTGAGACGACATTCTTTTACGCTGATGGAGGTCATGATCGCGGCGACGATTCTGGCCGTGTCCGTTGCGGGCACCATGGCGATTGTGGGGTCGGCGCGGTCGGGGCTGCTGCGGGCGGAGAACCGTTGGGGGCGGCAGCATCTGCTGTCCAACGTGATGGAGCTTTATCTGGTGGGTGGCCCCTATGCGGAGATTCCGGCGGATCTGCTGCCACAGGGCTATTCGGCGACCTGTGAACTGATTCAAGTGGAGGACATTCATGAAGAGGCGTTGGAACCCATTGATGGATGGATACTTGGAGAATTTCATGTGACCGTCTATGATGTGAGCGGCAATGTGATGGCCGAATGCAGAGTTCGAAAAGTGCTGAAGGATGAGGATTGGAACTGAGGCATGGAGGCAAGGCAGGCCAACATCAGACAAGGCAGACGGTTCACCCTTTTGGAAGTGGTGATTGCCGTAGGCATTTTCATGCTGGTGGCCGTGGCACTGTTCGCCTATTCGCGGCAGACAACCAATTCGTGGACGCGTATCATGCAGGAACGCAACACCTTCAGCGAATTGCTGACGCTGGATCGCGCCGTGGACCAGATCTTCAGTCATGTGGTGCCTTTCCTGTGGCCGGATCCCAATGACGAGCTGGAGAACGAAGTGCCGTTCATCGTGGCGAACAGCGAGTCCCTCCGCGTCGCCTACATTCATCGGCTCAACGACGAGGAGGAGGGGGCGCTGCGCTTTGTGGAGATCATGGTGAAGGATGGCAATCTCTGCGCCACCTATTCCGACCGTCCTTTCATCTATTGGGAGAACATCGGCGACCGCCTGTGGACCAGTGTGCTGGCCAGAGATGTGGAGTCAGTCACCTTTCGCTATGCGGATTGGGGCGGTGACATGACCGATGCCTGGAGCAGCCGCCTGAAATGGGTGGACGAATGGGAGACGGAGGACTCCGGACGGACGGATGTGCCGCTGGCGATTCAGATGACCGTAGTCTGGCAGAACGGGAAGATCGAGTCTTGGCTTCGGCGGACCATGGGCAATTCCTATCGTGAGCGCTATGGAAAATGGGAGCCGCAGGAGGACGATGATGATTAGCCCCCTTGACTTGGACAGGATGGCGAAAGCCCCTTCCCGCGTGCGGACGGACGGACAGGGCGGCATGGCGTTGGTGCTGGTGCTGGGCGTGCTGGCCAGCACGCTGCTCATGGTGGCCCACATGATGACGGTCAGCGAGCTGCTGGCGAGGGAGTCGAAGACCTGTGTTTTGCGGTCGGAGTTCAAGTATCAGGCAGAGTCCGCCACGGACGTGGGCTTTTGGATGCATCTGACGGACCGCCGCCTCTTCTCCGACCGACGAATGGGGGAGACGCTGGACACGCGGGAGACCTACAGCGATTTCGAGCCCTGGATGCTGGACCGCCAGAGCCATTCCTTTGACAATGGCCGTTGCATGGTGTATTTGAACGCCGCTGACCAGGGCTTCCGCGTGGACAAGCCAGATTCGCTGATGGATTTGGTGGACATGGACGACACGGAGACCAAAGAGATGATTGAGGAGTTTCAGGATGTGCTGAATGACTACACGGACGGCGATAACCTCAAGAGCCTGTACGGCATGGAAAAGGCCGACTATGAGGAGGAGGGGTTTCCCACCTTGCCGCGGAACCATGAAATCCAATTTCGGGAAGAAGTCTATTGGCTCCCCAACTGGCAGGCCTGCATCATCGGGGCCGTGGCCATCGTCCCGCCCCGCTCCATGTCCTTCAGCTCCACGGATTCCGAAGGAGAAAAGCCGTCCTTTTTCGCGTCTTCCGACGATTATATCCAGACTCTGCTGGACCTTTCGGACAGCGAGATGGAGCAGATTCGGCTGGCGAAGGAGGCATGGGAACGGGATGGCGTCAGCCTGTCCGAATCTTTGGATGCGGATTTATGGTATGAGATCAGCAACAAATTCAATTTTCAGGAGTCTAATGAGGCAACCATCAGCGCCATGGTCTCCAATCCGGACGGCGTGCGCCTGCACTATCGGGTGACACGCACGGTGGAGACGTCATCCGAAAACTTCTACAGCGACCAATCCCATGAGACGCTTGCCGTCTGGGAGAGGAAGTATGAATAATTGGACGTGATGTGACAACTTTTTTGCGGAAAAGGCGTTATATGGTTGTGTGATGGACGACTGAGGAGAATAGGGAACAGCGTCCTCTCCGTGGCGGGAGGCGCGAAAGGATACATATGCCGAGCAGTTTTGTACAAAATGCATGTCTGGCCTTCACGTGGACAGGAAATGGCCGCTGTCAAGCGCTGCACCTGACCCGTGGCGGCGGACGGCTGACAGTGACCAAGGCCTGGTCCCATCAGCTTGGAAAGGACGAGTCTCTGGCGGAGGCCTTTGCGGAGGCGCGGCGACAGATGGACGCGGGCGAGATGACCATGACCATGGCCGGCCCCATGGGCGGCGGCTGGGGCATGGCGGACGTGACCATGCCCGCTCTTGGCCGGGAGGAGATGAAGCAGGCGCTGGCCTTTGAGCTGCGCAAATGCACACCCATCCAGCCGGACAAGCTGGTCTGGGGCTATCGGGTGCTTTCGTCGGAAAAGAACGACAAAAAGAGCCATGTCCGTCTGTATTATCTGCGGTCGGACTATTGGCATCAGAGTCTGGAGGCGGTCAATGGCCTGGGGACGTTGGATTTGCTCATCCCGCCGCCGGTGGTGTTGGATCCCCTGCTGGAGGGGAAGCCTGTGCAGTTTGAGGGCAAAGGCGGCAAGGAGATGGTTCGTTGCGTCGCCGTAGGGGAGGGGCGACGGGAGTTGGTTCCCGTGGAGCCTGAGCCTGCTTTGGGCTTGGCCCAGATGGTGACGCTGGAGAATCTGGAGCTGGGCCCTCTGGCCGCCATGGCGCAGGAGGAGCAGCGGGAGTTCGCGGGCACCTTGGTTCTGGCCGCCTATGGCATGACGCGGGAGGCGGAGCGGGACGTGGCCACGGGTATCCCCCTGCCGACGGCTCTTCATCCCAAACGCTATCGCGGATGCAAAATCATCGCAGGGGTGTTGGCCGCCTGCATCGTCATCTGCCTGTTGGGCGGAACCATTACCGCGTTGCAGAACCGCTTGGCCCGCCTGCGGGAGCTGGACACGGAACGAAAGAAGGTCGAGCGCCAAATCGCCAATCTGCAGACTCAACTCCGGCCGGAACACCATGTCTATATGGAGAATCTGAAAAAGGAGATTGGCGATGTGTCCATGGACACACCGAAGCTCTCCGAAGTCCTGCTGTCCATGACCCGCCTGATTGAGCCACCGGCTTGGATTGCCTCTTCATGGGAGTGGAAGGATGGCCAGGTGTTCTTCCAAGTTCAGGAGACCAAGCAGGATCTGGAGCTGGCGTCAAAGCTGGAAAGCTCTCCCGTTCTTGGAGATGTGCGTGAAACGGGCTCCACGTTCAATGGACGGGAGAATGTGCATATCGTCAAGTTCCAGCTGAACGCCCGCTATGACACTCCGGAGGAAAAGGAGCGGATGGAGGCCATGGCGGCGGAGAAGGCGCGGAAGGCCGCCGAAGAGCGTGCAGCGGAGAAGACCCGTGCTCAGGAGGCAGGGCAGAGTCCCGCTTCCACCACGCTGGAGGACGACGTCGATGGCGATGATGCGGAAGTCGGCGCACAGCTGCCTCTGGAAAATGGTGTCTATGGAGATATAGACGAAGAGCCGGCTCCCATCGGGGAGCCGCAGGTGAATCCGCCGCCGCCGCCCGTTGTGCCCGCTGGCGTGAAGAAATGAATTAATATGAATGATTTTGAATGCAATATAATGCATTTGTTGATTGAAATGAAATTTCCTGTGATGATGTCAGTCTGCTCATGGCTGACAGCAGGACATTTTGCATAAAGGGGATACGATGCCTGTCAATGCAACAATAAAGACAAAGCACATTGTGATGGGAGCCGTCTTGGTGGTTTTGGCTGTCATGGTGGCACGGCAGTATTTGGGCATGATTCGTCTGCCGACCATGAGCCGCATTGAGGAGGAGACCAAAAGTCTTCAGTCCAGAAAGATGGATTTGAAGGTATTGGAGAAGCAGGTGGCGGATTGGGAAAGCGAGCTGGCGGACATGCAGACCCGCGCCATTCCGTTTTGGGCGGTGGGCGCCAGAGGCGGCGCCATCGAGCAGGAGGTGATCAAGGAGATCAACGGGATGGCCCGCGCCGCAAAGGTCACGTTGAGCAAGGTGGACACGCAACGGAATAAGATTGCACAGTACACAGGGATACAGGAAGTGGAAATCCGTCTGGAGCTCAAGGGCACCACCATGCAGGAGGTGGCCCGCTTCCTTGCGGAAGTGGACCGTTCCAAGCGGATTCTCTATTGGTCCTACTGCAAAATCGCGCCGGACAACCCGCGAACGCCCAAAGGGGTCAATTTGTCCGGTCGGCTGAAGGCCTATGCCATGACTCAGGAGGCCTCTGAGTTCATCTTGGGCAAGCAGATGACGGGAACGGAGGCCGTGGCGGCGGCGGGAACCCCAACTGGCGCCAAAGGCCAGCGGGGGGCAACGTCGGCCAGCGCGGCAGTCAAGTCCTCCCATGGCGGGCTGGACACAGGCAAGGGAAAAGGAGGAACGCCATGAGTCTGATGGCATGGTTGTCGATTATCGCGATATTGGCCGTGGGGGCGGGGGCCAGTTCCTCCGCCATGAAGAAGATGTGTCGTCCACTGCCTCCGCTGAAGCTGGAGGAGCCTGCGGCGAAAGGGGAGAAGGGGAAAAAGACAGTGGAGCAACCCGTTCCCTCGCAGACGGTTGCGACAGAACGGCAGAGCGTCGTGTCTGCCGCGTCGTTGGATGAGCTGTGGGAGAACACGCTGTTCAGCCCGGAGCGGACAGAAAGGCAGGATGCAGTGGCGGAGACGGCAGCCCGACAGGGACCTGAGCAGAACAATGCGCAGTTCGAGTTGGTGGGCATCGCGCGGATCGGCAAGCGGGATGCCGCGGTTCCCATCGCCATCATCAAAGAGAAGCAGGTGGCCCGCACGCCCCGCGGTGGAATGCGGGGGCGGATGATGCCTGGCCAAATGCCGGGTCAAATGTTTGGAGGACGGGGTAACATGATGGGCGGCGCACCCCAAATGGGGGGCGGACGTCCCGGCATGCCACCCCAAATGGGCGGTCGCCCTGGCATGCCGCCGTTTGGAATGCCAGGCATGCCTGGACAGCCGCAGGAGGTGCAGGAGGAGAAAACCGCCACGGTGAAGACCATGTTCCGGCAGGGGGATTCCCTCAATGAGACAGGATATGTGGTGGACATCATTGATCCCGCCCGGAATCTGGTGGTTTTGAAGCGGGGGGCCGAAGAGGTGGAACTGAAGATTGAGCTGAACAGCAAGCAGGAGTCCGTGCGTCGGCAGAATGTGATTGCCGCACAGACCAGCGAGGTGGAGCGGCTGCGGAAGGTCACGCAGGGAGAAGAGAAGCAGGACAACGCGAATCAGGCGGGGAATGATCCTCGCATGAACCGGAGGGGCATGGGACGTTGGGGCGGTGGCCCTGGCGGTTTCGGGCCTGGTTTCGGGCCCGGTTTCGGGCCCGGAGGCTTTGGGCCTGGATTCAGACCTGGCGGCGGTAACATGCCAAACATGCCGAATGCACAAGGTCCGTCAAATGCGTCAAATGCGCAAAATGGTGGCCAGCCGGGAGCGGCAGGAAACGCCGTCCGTGGCGGAAATTCACAGCCCTCATCCGGCGGAGATGGACGGTTCAGCCGAAACGGCAGCAATATGCTTCGCCGCTACCAAAGCCGGTCGGCCAACTAGGGAGGGACGAAGATGAAGCAAATTCACAATACATCTGATAAGAAAATGCGAAGGACAACCATGAAGGTTCAGGGACATGTGAGGCGTGCATTGCGGAATGGGCTGCTGTGCATGAGTGGCGTCATCGCCATCGCGGTCGCCGGCTGCCAGAATTTCCAAAAACAGCCAAAAGCAGGTGCGGAGACCGTTGAAAAAGAACGTAAACCTTTGCCGTTCAACGATTTAAAGACTCGTGAGGCGGAAAAGCTCGATGACCAGCCGCTGGTCATTCCAGCCGATGACACGGCATCGTTGCCCAATGTGGACCGTAAACTGGAGCTGCCTTCCCGCATCCAGACCAGTCTGCCCACTGAAAGGGTCTCCGAATATCCGGACAAGCTGATCAAGGGCGTTCCGGATCCGGAGGAGGTGCTGGCGGTGGATTTGATTTTCGATGCGGCGACCATCAATGAGGTGGTGGCGGCCTTCGGGGCGCCGGAGCTGCTGAATTTCAACTACATCGTGGATGCAGGGGTCAAGGGTGCGGTGACCATGACCGTGAAGTCCGAGATGACGGCCCGCGAGGTATGGGGGACCTTTGAGCACATTCTGTGGCTTTCCGGAGCCTATGCCTCCAAAAACCCGGGCTTCATCCATATCCTTCCCTTTGACAAGATGCCCAAAGAGCACCGCATTTTCGCCGACCACGAAATCCAGTCCAACGTGGAGGTGGTCTTCGCCACCATCCGCTACAAAAAGAGCGCGGACGTGATGGCACAGCTGAAGCCCTTCCTGACCGATGGGGCGAGCATCACGGATTTAGTGGAATCCAATACATTAATCATCGTCGAGACCCCCAACAACGTCCACAAGCTGCAGGAGCTCATCCAGCGGATGGACGACAAAGGGGAGCGTCAATGGCCGGTCCGCTGTTTCCGCTGCACCGAAGTGGATGCGGAGGAGCTGGCCAATGAGCTGAATCTGCTTCTGCCCGTGTTGGGGTTGCCCGTGTCGACGGCGGCCGGCCAGTCCGGCGGCGCCATCAAGGTCACGGCCATCGCGCGGGCGGGAGTCGTGGTGGTCTCCGCCGCCCTTGACGAGGTGCTGGACGAAGTGGGCAGCTGGGTGAAGCTGCTGGACAAGGCGGACGACCTGGCCAAGGAGGAAGTCTATTTCTACAACGTGCAGCATTCCACGGTGGACAATCTGTCCAACGCCCTGGACACCTTCTTCTACACTACGACCACCACCAATTCCAGCAGTTCCTCAACGTCTTCCACAAGAAGCACTTCCGCCCGTTCCTCCGCCACTTCCGGCTCGCGGACGACATCCTCCAGCAGCCGCACCAACTCCAATAGCCGCACCAACTCCAACAGCCGAAACGCCTCCACCACGGGCAACCGAAGCGGGACCGCGAACAGCAACGGCTCCACCGCCAATCGGACCACGACGAATCGGACCAACACCAACACCACGTCCACGGGCTATACGGCCAATTCTCTCAACACATCGGTCTTCGAGACGGAAGTCACCGTCTATGGCGATGAAACCAACAATCGCCTGACCATCAAGACCACGCCGCGGGCATGGAACACCATCCATGCTTTCCTCAAACGCATGGATGTCTCTCCGCAACAGGTTGCCATTCAGGCGATTATCACGGAAATCAAACTGACGAAGGACACGGAGTACGGCCTTTCCTACGCCTGGACAAAGAACCGCAAAAACGGAACCAACTTCAGCGGCGCCTGGTCCGGGGCAGGGGGAATCCCGCCGACGACGGCGACCATCATCGGCACGGAGACGGCCTCCGGCTGGAGCAGCGGCGGTCTGGGGCTGCTGTTCCGTGACTCGAATGCCAACCCGTTGGCCTTCATCAGTGCCTATGCGGGAGACGGCAACACCAAAATCCTGTCCGAACCCCAAGTCGTGGTCATCAATGGACAGACTGCGAAAATCCAGGTCGGCGATTCCGTCGCCGTCCCCTCTGAGTCCACAACCTACTCCTCCAGCTCCGACAATTTCAGAACCAACTACGATTATCTGGAAACAGGTGTGATTATGTCTGTAACTCCTTATATCACAGCAGGTAATGATGTTCGGCTTGTGGTGGAGCAAGAGGTGTCCAGCCCGGACTACTCGAAAGTGACGTCCTCCTACATGCCCCCCAACATCTCCAAGAAGGAGATGGAGACTGAGCTTCTGGTTCCGGACAATTCCACGCTGCTTCTCGGCGGCATGATTCAGACCACCCGCGGCGACTCCAATGGCGGCATCCCGTTCCTGAAGGACATTCCGATTCTTGGGCATCTCTTCCGCACTAACTCCTATGACTATGTGCGGTCCGAACTGCTGGTGCTTATCACAGTCAATGTCATTGATACACGAAATCCGCAGGAGGAGCTGATCCGCCGCTACAAGGCCTCTCTGGAGGAAATCGAGAAGACCCGGAGCACGGAACTCTACTAGGGGGAACCATGAGCGCAGTCGACGATACTTTGAAACAGCCGGAGGCGACCGCCCCAGAGACGGCCGGAACGCTTATGCGCTTGTCATTGGATCCCAAGACCTTAGTGGAGTCTGTCCAACGGGAGCTTGGGGCAAAGCTGCATCCGGAGGCGGATGCGCCGGCTCCAGGCGGGTCGCCGGAGGCGGATTGGGAGCTGGTGGCCAATTCACGACTCTCCGAACAGGAGCTCATGGCCATCTATTCGCGAGTTTCGGGCATTCCCTTGCTGGATGAGGAGGAAGTCCATGATGTGCAGTACTATCCGGATGTGACCTTCGAATTCCTTTCGGAGAAGAATTGCCTGCCGGTGGCCTGGGGCCCCGAGTCGGTGGTTCTGGCGGTGTCCTCTCCATATGAGGCGGGAAACCTTGCCTGCCAATGGCGTGCGCTTTATGACACGGACGTGGAGTTCCTTCTCGCCCGCCGCGCCTACATCGAACGATTCATCGGCTCCCTCTACGACAATCCAGACGTGGCTGGCGGCAACGGGATGGAGGGGGACAGCGAGCAGGCACTGCGGGATCTGGCCAAAGAGGCCCCTATCGTCCGACTGGTCAACGACATGTTCACGAGAGCCCAGGAGATGGGTGCCAGCGATATCCATGTGGAGCCGAGGGAAAACGATGTGGCCATCCGCTTCCGCGTGGATGGCATGCTCCAGACGGTGCTGAAGCCGCCGAAGAACCAGTACGCGGCCATCGCCTCCCGTATCAAACTGTTGGCGGGCATGAACATAGCCGAACGTCGGCTGCCTCAAGACGGCCGCATCGACCTGCCCAATGGCGCCAACCCAATCGATGTCCGTGTCAACACGGTGCCCTGCATGCATGGCGAGAGCATTGTCCTGCGTCTTCTGCAGAAGGATGCCGCCATCTTCGATTTGGAGAAAGTGGGACTTCTGGATGACACCAAACAGAAGCTGGCCCGGCTCTACAACATGCCCCATGGCATCATTTTGGTCGTGGGCCCCACGGGCAGTGGCAAGACCACCACATTGTACTGCATCATGGGGATCTTGAACGCGGAATACCGCAAAATCATCACCATTGAGGATCCGGTAGAATATCAGCTGGAGGGACTTACGCAAATCCATGTACGGGCCAATATCGGTCTGACCTTCGCCAGCGGCCTGCGGGCCATCGTCCGTCAGGATCCGGATGTGATTCTTGTGGGAGAAATCCGCGACCGCGAGACGGCTGAAATCGCCATCCACGCCGCCTTGACGGGCCATTTGGTCCTCAGCACGTTGCATACCAACGACGCCGCCGGCGCCGTCAGCCGTCTCATGGAAATGGGCGTGGAGGGCTTCCTGATCTCCTCCTCCCTGCTGGGCGTCGCCTCTCAGCGGCTGGTCCGCCGAATCTGCACGGAATGCGGCGGCACAGGACGGCAAAAGGACGATGACAGCCGCCGTTGCCGCCATTGCCTGGGCACGGGCTATCGGGGCCGTATCGCCATCTTCGAGCTCATGGAAATCAATGACGACCTGCGCAAGGCCATCAATGAACATCTGGACACCACGGAAATCACCCAAATCGCCCGCCGCCACGGCATGCGGACGCTGAAGGAAGACGGTGACCTGAAGGTCTCCATGGGCTTGACAACGGAGTCCGAAGTGACCCGTGTCTGCAAGCTGGACGTGGGAGCCATGGAGTAGGCGGCGCATCCGCAGTTTGCATCTCATTCGATGGAGACGTGGCGGCGATGGACGCTTCCACCCTTATTTTTTGCAGAAATGAACTTTTTTCGGCTTCTTGCTTTGAAATTCAGGGAAGTGATGCTAATTTAATGCTGTTTCAGTCGAATGACCCATGGAGAGGTGTCAGAGTGGTCGATTGAGCAGCATTGGAAATGCTGTGTACGGTAAACCGTACCCAGGGTTCGAATCCCTGCCTCTCCGCCATTTTTTCCTAAATTTGCGTGTTAGATCGCATTTTTCCCCTTTGCATTTTTTCCTCTTGATCGCCAATTGACGCTGAAATAGGTCTTGTTGACTTTATTTGAAAAAATATAACAAGACTTGTATAGTCGCTTGAAAAATGTACGTCATAGGGATTATAGTAATCAGTGGAATGTAGGTGCGTCGTGATAAATGTTGTGAATCCAGAAGAAATGCAAGTGGAATTTCTGGCTTTCTGCATTGAAGCATACAAGATGAAACTTGGTGCATCCGGAGCCAAGATCGCGGAACGTTTTGAGGACTATGGACTGCTGGATTTTCTATTGGAGAACTACGACATGCTGCATACCCTCGGCCGTAGCCAACTGGTTGCCGAAATGGAACGTTTTCTGGAAAAGCGAGAGAAAACTGACGGAGGTTGTGCCATGCTTGAAAAAATGACTCAGAGCGCACTTTGTGATTTTATTCCAGGGAAAGCGGCAAGAATCACATCCCTACTTATGCATGATCGCCAATTGACGCTGAAACAGGCCTTGCTGACTTTTTACCGCTCAAGGGCGTATCGCCTTTTGGAACAAGAGGAAACCAAGCTCTGGCACGAAAGTCCAGCTCAAATCTACGCCGAATATTTCACGGTTTCGCATCTTCCCTTATTTTTTTCCTGATATCGCGGATGCCAAGCCGTTCAAAGTCTTTCGGCCAGGCATTGGAGCCGGATATCTTCCGTGATGAGCCATCGGAAAAGATGATCTCCAACTGCCATTGGGTCCCGTCATACACATGGGGATCGAAATAACGTTCATCCCATCGGTCTGCGGAAAAGCCGGCCAATTCTGCCTTGAGAGCCTTTACGGCTTTCGGAGGAAGTTCTCGTTTTTTATATCCTTCCTTGCCGATTTTCCCGATGGTATAGCTGAATTCATAACTGATCTTTTCATTTTCAAGATCGATCACGATTCTTTCCGTCCGCGGGGAAAAGCCGGTTTCAAGGTAAACGATCTTTGCCGTTTCTTTCTCTCCCGGCGGAATCTCTACTCGGCGAAGTTTTTTCAGTGCGTCTTCGATTCGCTTCTTCGACTCGATTTCCTCGCATCGGTTTTCGTAGGAATAACGGAATTCTTTCAGGTTTTCGGCGATCGTTTCCGCCATCTGCCGGTCGGTCACGCCCTCTGTTCTTTTCTGCTCGATCAATCCGTAGATAATCATGCGCATTTCGTTATGGTCCACGATGCTTTCGCGGTCTTTTGCCCAAGTGCAGACGGAAAAGAAAAACTGCGTCATGACGAAGGCGAAGATCAGAACAAACCAGCTGTACCAACGGATCTTCCGCCAGGCAAATACCGCTCCGGCAAGGATTGCAGCGACGGCAAGCAGCGTCAGGATCATGCCGGAAGCATACCTCGGAAGTGTCAAAAGATCCTGATGCACAGTTCCAGCCGCCAACTGCTGCTGCAAATTCTCGAAGAAGTTCTGTGCACGCTCTCCCGAAGCGCAATTTCTTTCGATCCAGCTTAATGAATAGAAAACGAGTGCGGCAAAAAGATGCATGGCGATGCAAAAGAGGTAGATTCCCAGCCGCCACCAGCGCGGAATACAATTCAGAAAGAACAGAAACACCATCGGACCGATCAGTGCGATGAAAGCAAACAGCGGGATCATGATATCATTTCTCTCCTTTCCGGTCAGATTTTGGGGAACACCTTGAGCGACATTTCAGGGACACCTTGAAGGACATTTCAGGGACACCTTGAGCGACATTTCAGGGACACCTTGAAGGACATTTCAGGGACATCTTGAGCGACATTTCAGGGACACCTTGAGCGACATTTCAGGGACACCTTGAGCGACATTTCAAGGACATCTTGAGTGACATTTCAGGGACACCTTGAGGGACACCTTGAGCGACATTTCAGGGACATCTTGAGGGACATTTCTAGCCGGTTATATTCTCATCTGTTTCCGTTGTTAAAACGATCCAGCGGCCTCCTTTATCGCCGCCCTTTCTGGTGAGTCGTTGCTTCTTCTGCAAATTCGCCAGTTGCTTTTCGATAGCCCGTGTGCTTAATCCCAACTCGTCGGCCATCTGATTTATGGTTATATCTGGATCATGGGCAATGAGCACCAGTAACTTTTCACAAGTCTTCTCCGAACTTTTCTCCGAACTTTTCTCCGAACTTGCCAGTGCAATCCTAAATATGGTGACCAGCACTCCCCCGTCGGCATCTTCGATCTTCGGCTGAGCGAGTCCAGCCTGCGTCATGCCGTCAATGATTTTCCTGATACCGCGTCCCCAACTCTCAATGAATCCTGCACGGTAGAAAATTTCCGCAATGTTTTTGTTCCGTGGATATGAGGCGTGGCGCTCCAGCAGTTTCTCCGGCGTAAGTTCGGCGGGGAGTCTACCCTGATTCCACAGTTCAATGCGGTCGTTATAGACGCGCATCTGGATATGTGCGCCTGTGTAGTCCTTGTGGATGATGGAGTTGAAAATGGCTTCCCGCAATGCATCCTCCGGGATTTCAAGCGGCTCGATGCGCTGAAGACCCTCGTAATGGATTGGAGAAATCAGATACTTCGATCTCAAAACTTCCATGACCCGGTCCGCCATGCGGATGAGGTCGCCGGAAATGACATCCTGAAACATCAGGTCCGCTTCATCCGAGCCGAATCTGCCGATGCGGAAATCGCAGAGCGGAAAATACTTTGCAGGATTCTTCCCAAAGGCCAGGATTGCCGCATTTTTGATATGCCCGTCTTCATCCAGAAGATTGAGATTTTCCAGTACGAGCCGGATGTCTTTGGTGTAGGAACTTTCCGTCATGCGATGATTGCGGATGGCGCTGCGCTGAAAATAATCGACGGCTTCGGGCGAGATCATATCCAACGTTGCCCGTTCCTGCACCACGTCGTCCCATGACAGACCCATTTTGCGGAAAAGGAACTGCTGAAGCGCAGCGCCCTTGAGCTCCTGCCTCGTACTGCCGGAACTATAGTGATAGACGCCGTGATATGCGATCGGCAAAGAAGACGGCGATACTACGATTTCAAGATAATCCCGTCCGCTCTTGGACCGCAGATTCACTTCGGCAACAATGCCAAGGGTGGTAACAATCTTGTTTGGGATGTCTTCGAGGAGTTTTTTCGCGTTGGCAACGCCGACTACTTTTTCGGAGTCATTGACGCCGATATAGAGTTTGCCACCCTGCGCATTGGCAAAGCCACATATCCACTTAAGATATTCGTCACTCCAACTTTCTTTCCACTCGATGTTCTGGCATTCTTTCACAGCGGCACTCCGGTTTCATCTTCATAAATCTATGATAATATACCGCACGCTACCCGTAAAACCAACCTTTGTGTCCTCGAAAACGGCACAAAAACTGTTTATGTATCAACCAATTGTTTATCAAGTAATGTGAAGACGACAATGGTTCGAGATGTCGTTTCAGTTAATTCGGTTGTTGAGGTGGGATGGCAACCAGCCTCCGATGAACTAATAGGTGTTTTCGTCCCAGAAGAAGTAGATCTCCATACAGTCATGGTTCTCGTGTTGGTTGCTGTGCTCCAGATGGAACTGCTGGAAAAACGCCGAGGATTTGGCCGTATGAAGATTCTGACTCACAGTAGCCTATACAAGCCGTTTTTCGTCATAAAACCGCATTTTTACGCAAAAAAGACAAATTTGAAAAAGGGACTCGATTTCCCGCATACATTGCCATTTATGCCAACATCGCCCCGAGGTGTCACAAGGTGTCACCATTTGGGGCTTTTTGCGTCTATGAACATTGCGTTTGGGTGGATAGCTGTGACGTCATAAAGTGGAGTCGTTTCATTCCGAAAAGTTGCATTTAATGCAATGTCAACGGTCACGAGGACGTATTGCGCTTTTTCAAGTGGATTTGCGGGAAATTCACCCAATGGCCCTTGTAGAGGCGTTTGTCATTTCAGGTATTAATATACCTAAAAGCATGTGCGATGCAACAGAGGCATGCTACAGCGTCCTAGCGGCCATTTTTCATGAAAAAGAGGGGTGTGCGAAGGTGCTTGGCGGAGAATTATTGCCGTACTCATCAACAAATTTTGCACATTACCATATCATTTGAATGTGTCGTAAAATTCTGGATCCATTGTTCTTGCGACAGTTTATCCGCAATTCCAAACTATTGTGAACTTGCGACAAGTTGCAATCTACGACAGTTCTATGGGCTTCTTCTGTCGTATAATTTGAAGTCCTGCACATTCTCCGTTTGTTCTCATGTGTCGTGACTCTCTGAAAAAAACCTCCTGTTTTCACTATTTTTCATGTGGTATTTTGCGTTTTCGTCAAATGACAATATTTTAAAATGAAATGCATTGGCATGAAAGACGGGAAGAAACTGTATCTCCCGTTTGGATAGTGAGTTAAACAACAGAGACAATCATGGCGGTTCCTGCGGTGTATCCATGGTCGCCAAAAATGACGAAGGGGGGACATGAAAGAATGAAAGGGAAATGGGGCGTTTGGGTCATTGGGGCCGTCGGTATCGTGTCGATTGTGATGAACATCTGTCTGCTGACCATGCGGAAGGGCAGGGAGACATCGTCGAATGCCCCCTTGACGGAATTGGTGGATTCGGCAACGGCAACGACGGCGACAGGGGATTTGACATTGGCGGTGCCTTTGCCTTCCGCCCCTGAGGCGGCGGACACGACGAATGACACAAAAGGGGATAATGAAGGAAAACGCCTGTATGTCAAGGAGTTAAACTATTACCAGTATTCAGAAAATCTGAGCGTTTATTTCGCGGTTCATGGAAGCAAGAAGAATCCTGAAATTTCCATAAAGGCGGAGAATCTTCAGATTTCACCTGAGCTGGAGGACATGTCGCTCAAGGGACGACACTATTGTTGGGACATAGAAGGCAAGTTCAAGCCTGGACAGACCTATACCATTGTCATAAAGGCGCCCTTGCGCTCCACGGATGGCGCTGTCATGGAGACGGATGGGGTTTTCAACGTGAAGATTCCCCCCATGTCCCCCTCTTGCCGCATTTTGGTTCAAGGCCCTTTCTTCCCGTCGTTGGACGAAAAGGGGGAGGCCCGTCGCGTGGTGCTGCCGACAAGTCTGGTCAATGTCAAACGCCTCCACGCCAAGCTCTTCCGTGCCTGCCCGGAGAATTTCAGCCGCCTTCAGGGGGATGAATGGTGGAACGCCATTCATGAAATGGAAGAGGTGGAGGACCGCAAATTCGAGTTCAGTCTGCCGAAGGACAAGAAAGTCCAGAGGGACATCGACTTCTCGCCGCTTTTCGCGAAACGGGGAAATGGCGTCTACATCCTCCGCCTTTCCAATGATGGAAATGAATATCCCTTTGAAGAACTGCCTATCATCCTCAGCGACATGGTGATCCAATGCGCCGTGAACGTCACGTCACGTCAGGCTCAGGTCTTTGTTCGCCGTTTCAGCGACGGCAAGGCCGCCCCCGGCTGCGCCATTTTCCTTTATAGCACGAAACATCGTCTCATGGGTCGCGGCGTGGCGGATGAGCATGGTCAGGCGCTGCTGAATTTCTTTGAGGACTTTCAGGACAAGAGTGACTTCCCGTGCACGGTGGTTGCCGCCAACGCAGGAGATGCCACTTTCCTGCGGCTGGACGGCAACACGGAATGCGATTTGTCCGTCTTTGAAAAGGCGGAGGGCAATGGCTTCCGGAACACGCCGTACGCTTTTCTCTACTCCGAACGCGGCGTCTGCCGCCCTGGAGAGAGCATCGGTCTTTTCGCATGGGTTCGTTCCTGCGAGGACGGCGCGCTGTTGCCCTACAAAAACGCCCCCATGCTGCTGACGGTGACAGACCCCAACGGCAAGAAGATCTTCACGGAACGCGTGACGACGGATGCCCATGGCCATGGGCGGACGCTGCTTTCTCTTCCCCAAAACGCCCGCACAGGGCAGTACACCGTGACCTGCGACAATGGCGACCAGACCAGCTGGGGGACAAGTCATTTCACGGTGGCCTTCTATGTGCCAGACCGAATCCGTGTGAAAGCGACTTCTGGCAAGACGGAAGCCATGGCCGACGAGGCGACCACTATTGATGTCCAGGCCGACTATTATTTCGGAACTCCCGTTGCGGAAGGAACTTGCCAACTTCGTGTCATGAGTGAGCCCATGCCGTTCCCTGCCCATTGGAAGGGCTATGCGGTGGGTGATGCGGAAAGCAATCGGGATGCCAAGGAGTTCAGCACCCTGAAGAAATTGGGGGCGGATGGCAAGGTGTCTTTTCAATACCCAGGCTTTGCGTTGCAGAACGGGGTCTCCCATGTGCCGGTCATGCTGACGGCGGTTGCGGAAGTCTCCGAACCGGGTGGCCGTGCGGTGACGGACACAACCACCGTGGTGAGCTTCCCCTCCACGGTGTTTTTGGGCCTTGCCAAGCAGAAGACGAACATGGCTTCCGCCATGGTGTCGTTGGAAGGGCGGCTTTTGGGATGGAATCCTGCAGATTCGATTCCAGCGGGCACCCGAACCTACAATCTGACTCTGTTCAAAATCAATTGGGAATATGTTCAACGAGAGGAACATGGAAAGATCCAAAATGTGTGGGAACGCAAGCGGACTCAGGTGCCATGCCAGCCGGAGCTGGTCATGGACAAACCATCCGTGGAGTTTTCGTCTCCTGACTTGGAAGATGGCTGCTACGAGCTGCTGGCAGAATCGGCGGACGGTCTGAAAACCCGTCTGTTCTTCTGGCATTCGCAGAACGAAAGCGCCTCCCATAGCGCCAATCCTTCCGTGCTGACGTTCCAGCTGAATCGGGAGCACTATCGACCGGGGGAAACCGCCCAAGTCACCATGCAGGCGCCTTCCGAAGGGCAGTGTTATATCGTCTGCGGCGGCCGTTGCATCCACAGCGCCGCCAGCTTCGATGTGAAAGCGGGGGAGAATGTCTTTGAGGTGCCGCTTCCGGAGAAGATTGTCGGAGACGCTTTCCATGTTGGCGTGACCATGGTCTTCCGGAATGCCAAGAAGAAAATCCTCCGTTCCTTTGGCCTCCTGCAGATTCCCGTGGACCAATCCGTCCATGAACTGGACATCGCGTTGGAAGCCCCTGCAAGAGCGACACCTGGAGAGGATGTGGAGGTGACGGTGCTGTTCAAGAACAACAACGGAGAGCCGCTGGATGGGGAAGTCCATCTGTTTGCCGTGGACGAAGGCATTCTCTCTTTGACCGGATTCAAGACGCCGGATATTTATAAGTTCTTTTATGGCAGATATTTATGTTCTACTGAATATTTTGACGCCTATAGCTTGCTCTTCCCGGACGTCCACATCGGCCCCGATGGACGCATCGGCGGTGACGGCGGCAGCTTAGGGGGCCGTTTCCGCGAGGAGATTCTCTCGAAGAAACCGGCCATTGTCCTGCTGGACATCCTGCCGGTCTCCGAAGGCAAGGCGACGACGCGATTCGCGCTGCCGAAACATTTGGGGGCCATGCGTTTGATGGCCGTCGGCGCGTCCGGCTTGGCGGTGGGCTCCGCGTCCAGTGGCATCATCTTGCGGGACAAGGTCAATGTCTTGGCGACCGCCCCTCGGGCCGTGGCCCCAGGGGATGAGTTCGACCTGCATTTCAAACTGTTCAACACGGACGAAGAGGGGGCAGGGGATTATGTGTTCACCGTTGCCCTTCCGGACTCCCTTGCGTCGAAGGCGCCCCTCCAAGCCACGGGACAGTTGCCCAAGGGGGCCAGCCGCACCCATACCCTGCGTTGCACGGCAGGAGAGACATTGGGAGGACAGGAGGTTCATTTCACTCTGAAGGCCGGCAACAGCGTCTTTGCGGACAGTGTGCCGGTGACAGTTCGTGGCGTGAATCCGTCCGTCACCCGCATCCATTCCTTCCGACTGGAAGCTGGAAAGGAGCTGGAACTTCCTGCGGTTCAAGAAGATTGGCATGGTGAACCTCAAGTGACCTTGCGTTTCGCCGCCTCTCCCGCCATCGGCCTGAAGGATGCGTTGGACTGGCTCAACAGCTATCCCTACGGTTGTCTGGAGCAGACCACAGCCGGCGCGTTCCCGTATCTGGCCCTCAACAATCTGCTGAAGGCGGGAATCATCAGCGATGCGGAGAAGCGGACGGCGGAGAGCCGAATCCACAATGTCTACATGAGTCTGCTGTCCATGAGACTGGGCAGCGGCGGTTTCGCCGCCTGGCCGGGAGGCATGACGGAATGGGAGGAGGCTTCCGTTTTCGCCACCAATTTCCTTGTCCAATATGGAAAGGAGTTTTTGGGCGGTTTGGAGCCGGAGCTTCAGCAGTCGCTGCGGCGCTATCTGATCCGTTTGGGGGACAAGAATGACATCAGCCGGGACTTCCGAGGCTATGTGGCCTATGTGCTGTCCTTCTTTGACGATGGTGACATGAGCTGCGCCAATCTTGCCCGCCGAATCGCCTCTGAAGAGCAGACTGATCTGGGGCTGTTTTTGGCTGGCGCGGCCCTTGTCCGTGGCGGCTATGCGCGGGAGGGCATGGCTCATGTGCTCCACGCCCTTGACGGCGAGGTCTGGCGGGTGCAGGATGGAATGTCTTTCGAAGGGGATACCTACAGCGCAGAATCCCGTCTGGGGCAGGTGCTGGCGATTCTGATGGAGATTCAGCCGGACAATCCATTGGTCCATCGGCTGGCCATGGATCTGCAGCAGTGCCAAAAGGACAATGGCAGCGCCTGGGGAACCACGCAGGCTAATGCATGGGGCATCGTGGCCATGGCCGCCTACGCCGCCCATCATGGCGCGGAAAAGGCCGTTGGCAACCTAACCTTGCCCAACGCAAAGCAACTGGCCATTGACACGGATCGGGTCATGGCCTTGCCATTGTCTGCCGACGGTGGCGCCATCATCCGCAACGGAGGCGAAAAGGGATTCTATGTGCAGCAGATCATTGTGGGCATGCCCAAGAAACTGGAGAGGGTGAGCAATGGCATCCATCTAAGCCGCAGATATTTAGATGAAAATGGGAAAGCGGTTTCCAAGCTGGCTCATGGACAAAAAGTCAATGTGGAGCTGCGGTTGAAGACCACGGGAGCCATAAAGAATCTGGTTCTGGTCAATCTGCTTCCCGGCGGTCTGGAAGTGGAGGATTCGCGGTTGGCGTCTCGAAAGGCGGCGCTACCATTGCCCAAAGAGACGGATGGGGCGGTGTTCAATCCGATGTTCATGGAAAAGCAGGATGACCGTTTCCTGGCCTTTGGACATGTGACGAATTCTGAAGAGAAGGTGATCTCCTTCACAGCCCGCGCTGTCTCCAGAGGACGGTTCGCCAATCCGCCCTTCTATGCGGAGGCCATGTATGACCCGCAGACCCAGGGCGTCTTCTCCGAAGAGACGATGCTGACCATTGAATGACGGTCAATCTGTCATAAAAACTTAAATGATTGATAATCAATAATTTGTATTATTATGTCCCATGGGCTTGTCAATCCGACCCGTCCTATGGGACTTATATTGATGAAGTTGACAACTTTATAGCTTGCTAAATTCCGAATTCCAACCTCAAGCTTTCTGTCGCCGATTCCTCTATACAATATTCTACTATATATAGTATATGGAGTCATTGGGGGATGGCGGGCAATGAGCATTGGACTGCGGACTCTTCGAAATCCGCGGTCTTTCAGGGGACAAAACTGGAAAATTGTCAAAATTTTTGAAGAAAGATGAAAAAAGTGTTGGATTACATGGGTTAATGACTTGCCAAGTTGTGAACGGGTTGTATGTTAAGTCTGTTGTCTGGTAGTGGGGCACTTACTGTGCCCTGTAAACTGTAAGTGGCAAATCCTAATATTCATAAAAGGATGGAGGCAATTCAATGGCAATGACAAAGAGAGATCTGGTTGTCCGCGTGTCCAAACAGACGAATCTGCGGCAGAACGATGTGGCGGCGGTTATTCAGCTGACGCTGGATACCATCACGGAAGAGCTGGCCGGCGGCAATACGATTGAGTTCCGCAACTTTGGCGTTTTCGAGATTATGCGCCGCAAAGCCCGTGTTGGCCGTAACCCCAACGAGCCCAAGAAGTCGGTTAAGATTCCGGAGCGCGCTGTTGTCAAGTTCAAGCCTGGCAAAGAGATGCGTAAACTGGTCCTGAAGCTGGATCCGGAGAAGATCGGCTAAGGCGATTTGCCTGCATCGGCTTCTGTCGAAATCGTCTATCGTCTTGTGCGAGAAGAGGTTCCGACAATTCGAGGCCTATTATCGGAAGCCAGCATGTGAAAGATGTGCTGGCTTTTCTTTTGTCCCTGTTCAGAACCCCGTCAAAAGGCGTCATGTCAAAGTCGGAATGGCAGGGGGCGTTGTTTTTTCTCTCAACATATGATGAATCAGTAGGTTAGAGAATGGGGCAAGCCTCTTATGGAGAAGTGTTCCATGGATTCCGACGCAGGGTTCTGAAGTGTTATTGTGTCATCATCAGACGATTATCGACCAAAGGATTCTGCCATGGCAGTCAACGAACCTCTTCCCGGAACCTCGGACTTGTGGGAACCGGAGACCTTGGACTGGATTACGCTGGAAAACGCCGCACGCGATGTCTTCCACCGCTATGGATACGGGGAGCTGCGCACGCCGATTTTCGAGCGCACAGACGTCTTTGTCCGTAATTTGGGCAATGAGACGGACGTGGTTCAGAAGGAGATGTACACCTTTGAGGACCGTGGTGGCCGCAGTCTGACTCTGCGTCCTGAAGGAACGGCGGGCGTGATTCGCGCCATCGCCTTCAAGGGGCTGGAGCAGGGGGAGGAGTCCCGCGTGTTCTATTTCGGCCCCATGTTCCGTGGCGAACGACCCGCCGCAGGGCGCCGCCGTCAGTTCCATCAGATTGGCGTGGAGGCCGTTGGCAATGAATCCCCTTGGATGGATGCCGAAGTGATTGCCATGCTGAGCCAGTTTTTGGAACACATCGGAGTGACCGGCGGCCATGTGATGGTCAATTCCCGCGGCCTTCCGGAGGATCGTCCACGGGTCAGCCAGGCCCTGAAGGACTATTTCAGTCGCTTTGCAGGAGACATGTGCGAGGACTGTCAGCGTCGTCTGGAGACCAATGTCTGGCGGATGTTGGACTGCAAGAATCCTGCCTGCCATGAAATCGCCCTTGGCGCCCCAAACATCGTGGATCTTCTGGGAGACGACAGCAAGATGTTCTTCAGCAAGGTCTGCCAGGGTCTGAAAGACCTTGGCGTGGAGTTCGAGCTGGCTCCACGTCTGGTTCGCGGACTGGACTACTACATCCACACGGTCTTTGAAATCACCCACTCCGGCTTAGGCGCACAGGACGCATTGGCCGGCGGCGGCCGCTATCGCATCACCTTGCCTGGCGGCAAAAAGCCCGTTGAAGGCATTGGCTTCGCCGCCGGCATGGAACGGTTGCTTCTGGCTCGCCAAAGCCTCGGCATGGTGCCGCCTGAAGTCCATGAGGCGGATGTCTATGTGGTGAGTTTGGGGGAAGAGGCGGTTCTGCCCGGCCTCCAGCTGGCTCAACGGCTTCGGGAGAACACAGCCTGTCGCGTCAAGGCGGATTTCAGCGCCCGCAGCCTGAAAGCTCAGATGCGCTCCGCCAACAAATGCGGCGCGAAAGTGGTGCTAATGCAAGGGAGTCAAGAACTTGCAGATGGCGTGGTCATCTGCCGCGACATGGTGGCAGCCAGCCAGGAAACTCTTCCCGTGGAGCAGGCCTTGGCGTGGGCGATGGCCCACTGCTGAAGAAGCCGCCGCCGTCTCCTTACACACTAACCCCTTGCGCAGTCGTTATTTCCCATGGACAGCATTCTGGCGGTCACGGACATCGGCAGCAATACGGTCATGACCAAAGTCATGACGCAAGACGGCGCTGTTCTGGAGGAGTTTGGGGAACGGACCAGTTTGGGAGAAGGCATGTCCGCTTCCCAATTGCTTCAGCCGGAGCCATGCCAGCGGACGTTGGCGGCATTGGAGCGCCAATGGCGTCGGCTGAAAAGCATGGGAAGACCATTGATTTGGCGTGGCGTCGCCACGGCGGCAGTCCGCCAAGCCCTTAATGGCGAGGTGTTTCTGCAACGATGTCAAGATGAGTTGGACTTGCCGGAACGTCCAGTGGCGCTGTCGGCCCAACAGGAGGCCGAAGCCACTTTCCAAGGGGCGGCGTGCGCCTTTCCCCCTGGGACGGTTCTCGTCAATGTGGATTCGGGGGGCTGCAGCACGGAAGTCAGTTTGGGGACCATGGACCGCATGATGGCTGGCGTCAGTCTGGCGGCCGGCTGTGTCTCTTGGCGGGATACCTTTGGCATGGCCGGTCCGTTCGGCCCCGACATAATGAAGGCGGCCATGGAAGCGGCGCAAAAAATGTATCTTCCTTATTATAAGGAAGTTATGACTTTCATAGAACAACATCGCTCAACTGTGGCCGTGAGTCTGACGGGGGGGACGGGAAATGGCCTGCGCGCCATTCTGCAAGGTCAGCAGGGACACCATGAATCCCATGACATCCTGTCCATCTCAATGGTCGACGCCATGGCCTGTCTGGAACGGCTGGCACCCATGACCGTTGCGGAGCGGCAACGGGTCCCCGGCATGCGTGCCGACCGCGCCGATATCCTTCCCGCCGGGCTGACCATTGTTCTCTCTATCTTCCAACTGCTTCATGTGACGGAGTTTACCTCCAATGGACATGGTCTGCGGGATGGTATCCTGCTACAGATGGCCAAAGAACAGGGGAGCTAAGATGACTCTCGAAGAAACGCCGTTCATGGAGATGAAATCATGGCGTGGCAAGCTATTTGCGTTTTGGAGGAATAAATTCATAATATATTTACAATCAATATGTTATGAACAATCACACGGCTTTCGTCCTAGCCCATGCAGGACATTGGCAGTCATGATATTGGCACTTTGGGGCCTCATGTTTACGGTGGAGGCGGAAACGCTTCGCACCTTGACGATTCTGCAGACGGCGGACATGCATGGCACGCTGGACTATGGCAAAAGCCCCGGAGTGGGACGTATGGCAACGGCCATGGAGGAAGAGCGGCGACTTGTCGGGGCAGGGCGGACTTTGGTCATCGACTGCGGCGACAGCTTTCAGGGCACGTTGGCGACGGCCATGTCCCGCGGAGAGGCGATGCTTCAGGCGATGCGGCGGCTTCCCTACGATGTGTGGGTGCCCGGAAACCATGAATATGACTATGGGATGGAGACTTATGGCCATTTCATCCAGGAGCTGGAAAGCGTGGCCCTTTCTGCCAATGTGCAGCTCAAGGGCGGCCCTCGTCTGACAGAGTGGCGTTTGTTTGAACGGGAGGGTGTCCGCGTGGCCGTCATCGGGCTGCAGGCCTCCTATATGCCAAACTGGCTGCTTCCCGACGAGGCGGCCAAGCTGGAGGTGGAGTCTGGCGAGGCGGCGCTGCGGCGACTGCTTCCCGCCGTCCATGCCGTCCATCCGGATGTGATTGTCATTGCGGCTCATCAGGGGTGGGTGGAGTATCAGGACCGCCGTGGCGTCAATGAAATCCGACAACTGGCGGAGCAATTTCCTGAAGTGGATTTGATTTTAGGAGCCCATACCCACCGTTCCATTCCCGGCCAGAAGATTGGCCAGCGCACATGGTATGTGCAGCCGGGCTGCTATTCAAAGGAGCTGGCGGTGGTGACCATCATGGTGGACACCGCGGCCCATGAGGTGCGGGAAATCCGCTCTCATCTACGGCAACTGAATGGAGAACTTCCAGTGCATCCGACGGTTGATGAAGTTTTAACTCCTTGGAAGAAAAAGCTTTATGATGAAGAGAATCGACTTGTCGGCTGCACCTTGCCAGAAGAGATTCCGTCTCGGGGGCGTCCTGGAGTCTCCTGTGCCACATCGGAGCTCATCAGCCAGGCCATCGCCCATGGAACGGGGGCGTCTGTGGTGCTGCAGAGCCGTCTATCCAAATGGTCGCTGACGGCGGAACGTCCCTTGAATGGCTATGATTTGTTCCGGCTGGTGCCCTATGAGAACGCCGTCATTCTGGCGGATGTCACCTGCGATGAATTGGCTGAAATCGTTGCGGAACAATGGCGAAACAAGGACTACTATGGTTTTTGCGGAATCTGGGGGGCCTTTTTCCACATCCAATCAGATGGTCATGCGGTGTTTAGGGGACTGGGGCCACAGCAAGCCACCTGGCCAGAGGGACAGCGGCTCACTATTGCTGTAAATAGCCATGCCGCAGCCGGTTCCGGCTATTTCACCCGAATGCGTGAAATCGTGACGTCACCTGAAGCGCGGATGCGCCGCGCACCGCTGGAGACCCGCGCCTATGTGGAGGCTTATCTGGCTGCCGTTCAAGAACTTCGAATTCAGCCTCTGGCATGGTACACCAAGTGAACGACAGCCGCCATTCTGCTGTAAGTAATTGGTGTGGAGGGAGTAAGAATGCCATTCCCATAATCATGGCGGCATTGGACACCCCGCAGGCGTCCATGACATGGCCGATAGGGCAGGGGTGTCATGACGAGACGCTCCCCCATGGCTTCCTTCATCCCATTGACTGGACGGCCCGCTGGAAGACATGGTGCGCCTACGGCGGTTCGCCATGGTGGGGAAAGGGACTGGTCATCTCACCTGAACTTCGGGGACGTTATGAGATGTATCTTCCTGTATCAGAATATGTTGTGACATTACGCCGGGTGGCGGCCTCCTTCCTGCCCCATGCCTCATGGATGCCTCGCTCCCTCTATGAAGGGAACGGCAGAGCAGTCATTTGGCAAAGCCTGCCAGACCTATGGGCCAGTCTGCCGGAGGACTTGGGCGGCCGAGTCTGCTTTCCCATGGCCCAATGCATCTCTCTATTCTGTGCCTTGGCGGATCCACCGCGCTTTGGAACCGACACCGACCGCTATCCCGATCAGATGGAGACCCTTCAATGCCATTTTCGCAAGTGGCCTCGCAATCGTCCTTTGCGACTATTGGACATTGGCTGTGGAGTGGGACTGAACACGTTGGAAATCCTGTCGTTGGCCAAGGAGGAAGGGGTTCAAGTTCATGCCATGGGATTGACCGCCGAGCCTCTGGAGGCCTGGATGGCGCAAAACCGCCAGCTTCCCCATGACTCACAGCGTCAACGGCGACTGCAGGCGTTTCCCGCCTTTCCCGTGACCTTCTGCTCTGGAGACGCCAGAGATTTCCAATTTCCTGAGCCCGTGGATCTTATGATTTGCAATGGACTTGCCGGTGGCCGTTTCCTCCACGGCGAAGAGGAGCTGCGCCGCTTTCTGGCCTGTTGTCGCCGTCAGCTCGCTCCCCATGGCCGTCTCCTGATGGCCAACCATTTCCACGATGGCTTCCGTCCCGCTTTGGCCAATTTGATGCAATGGGCCGCGGCAACCGGCTGGACTATTCTGCATGACAACCTCCATCATACGGTGCTTAGCGGATGATGGAATCTTCTATATCTTCTTGTCTTATGGAAACTTGACTTCTGGCCCTTGTGGGATAAACTGTATGCAGTTGTCCTCCTCGACATTAAGCGTGGAAGGCGCCGATGCCGTTTCATGTCAATTATATCTATAACATGCTTATACAGAGCATGTTATGAAAATTAATGACACGATGGTCGTGTTTTTGGGAAACTCATGATGAACAAACAACCGTTCTTTCTTGCCATTCTGCTGCCGATAGTGGCATTCTCCGCCGTCATCCCCTTTCAGCAAACCCCTGCGGCGCTGCAATTTGGCGATGATGCCCTGCGGGTTTCCTTCTCTCCGCAAGACGGCTCCATCCAGTCCCTTGAACGCCACGGCCAAACTGTCGCCATCGCCTCAGACGCCGCCCCATGGCTGAACATCAAAGGCATGGACGGAAACTGGCTGCCCGAAAAATCCGTCTGGACGTTGCAGAATGCCGTTCGGACGGCGGATGACACCCTTCGGCTGGATGTGGTCAATGGCAATTGGACCGTTCGCGTCCATACGCAGCTGATTTCGGAAAAGGCACAGCTAAGACGTTGGTTTGAAATCGCTTGGACAGGGGAAGAGCCAACGAAAATCCGCCATTTTCGGCAGCATTGGTTCGAGGTGCCGATGTCCGATGGCATGTCCTACGAGTTGCCCGCCAATCGGACGGCACGGGAGAAAGTCACGGCGGCGGACGTGACGGACCATGCTGTCCACGCCGCCTGGTCGGGATCCCGGGTCTGCATCTTCCAGCTTGCCTCTGACCGTTCATTCCTCTTTTTGACCGATGAATTGGCCGCTGGCTTCGACCATTGCAACACCACGTTCGAAAACCATGACCATTCCGTCTCCGCCTCTCTTTTCGCGGACATCCAAGGGCATATGAAACCCAATGACTATCAGTTACTTGGCGACTATTGGCTCTGGTTTCAGGACAACGACGCGGACGTGGCGCTGACGCGTGTCCACGAATGGCAACGGGACCGGGGCCTCGTCCCGCCCGCCGACCGCCCCGACTGGGTTCGCCGCGCCACGCTCTACTCCTTCCATCCCAACGGCTCCATCGGCAGCAATTGGGCCGACTGGGGCGGCTTCGTGCCAAGTCTCAAGCAGCTGGACCGCATTGCCGAATTGGGTTGCAATGCCATATGGATTCTGCCGTTGGAGGACGCAAGTCCCTACTGCCCAAACGATTATTACAAATTTCAACCTGGACTCGGCACGGCGGAGGACTACAAGCGGCTTGTGGACCACGCCCACGAGCTGGGGATGCACGTCATGCAGGACATCGTTCCCCACGGCGGCACGGACACATGCCCCCGGGCTGTCGCGCATCCCGAATGGCTTGTGCGGCAGGAAGATAACTCTACGTTGAACTACTGGTGCTTTGACTTCAACTGGCCAAGCTGGATCGACTACATGAAGGGCGTTTCAGCCCATTATGTCAACACCTACGGCGTGGATGGCTACCGCGTGGACGCCATTGATGGAAGCAAAATCGCGAACTGGAATCCGAATATACCGTATCCCCGTGCAAGCCAAGGTCTTACACCTGGAGGCCTTCATATGATGCAGGGCATTCGGGAAGGGGCGCGAAAGGGCAATCCGGCCGCCGCCACACTTGCGGAATCCGGTGCCAACGTGTTCGGCGCCGTCAGCGACTGCCTCTATGACTTTGCGCTCTGCTACGATGCGATGCAAGGCATCCGCACGCGGGACCCGCGGACTTTTGGTAGCACGCTGCGTCGCTGGCTCCATGAACAGCAGTGCACGGACCTGCCTGGCCAAATCCGCCTTCGCCACATCGAAAGCCATGACTCCCTCCGTGCCGAATATTGGTACGGACCGGAGGGGCTTCGCCGGGCCATGGCCATATCTTCTTGGATACCAGGCATTCCCATGGTCTATCAAGACGCGGAGGACGGCCATGGAGACATCTTCCGCCGAATTTTCGCCATCCGCAATGCGCTTGTGGAGATGGGCGACGGTGCCGCCGATTATCTTGCGGTCAATGCTCCAGACGATGTCTTCGCCGTCCTGCGCACCGCGAACCAGACCGCCAATCCACCCAAGGCATACGCATGGGACGATGGCGAAGGCCCCCGTGCCTCCATTGCCGTCGTCACGCTGCCGTTCCCTTCAGCGTCCCGTGAGATTTCGCTTCCCGTCTCCAAGCTTCCTCTTGCACTGCAACAACTTACAGAAGCCATGGAGTTGATGACGGGGCAGCGGGTGCCTTTGCGGCGCGTGGACGATGTGGTCGTGCTGCCTGTGCCTCTAAACGGCATGGCCGTCTATCGGCTGGGCGGCCGTCTGGAGAAATGGCGTCCTCTAGAGCCGTCGCCGTTTTTCCGCCGCACCTTGTCATCTGAGCCACAGCTTGACGTGGAGGCCTTCGCCATTGGCGACCATGGGGAGTGTACGCCGCTGCCGTCCTTCCAATCCTTTGACTCCAGCGCTGACGGCGCCGCGTCGGTTCGCAAGGGGTTGCTGCTACGCATCAACGTGCCTGACGGCGCCCCATGCCATTGGCAGGCGTCTGCCGCCGGCGGCGTTTGGGAAGACCGTTTCCGCACGCGCCATCCGAACTGCGACGGCAACATCAGCAACATCTATTATCTCCGACAAGGCGGCAACGTCCTGTGGAACTCTCTCTTCTGGCCATTTGGACTCACGGCCGCGCAGGCGAGAATCGCCTTCACCACGCCGACGGCGTCCCTCTGCCTTCAGTTCGATCCAACGCGCCTTCCCGCCGCCGTCTTCCTTCTGGACCGCGTCGGAGACGACCATGCCCCCCATCTCTTCATCGCGGAGAGTTTGGACAATCTGCCTGAATTCGGAACCTGTCCGTTCCGATTCACCCTACAGCCTTTCAATCCAAATGAGGCCGACGCCCCACAGCGAAATGTAGGCGCATTCTATTCCGGCTCAAGCCATTACATCTTTGAAAATGACGAGCTTCGCCTCCGCATCGCCCGCAATGGAACGCTGCAGCAGCTGGAGGGCAGACAATCGTCTGACGCGGCGGACAACTGGGTTCCTCTGGTCTCCAATGCAATCCTGTACACGGATGCAGGTTTCGGCGAAGACCGGATGCACTACTCCACCAACTCCGCCGCAGAGCCATTCTCCCGCATCACACGGAACGCGGACGGCGCCATCCGCCTGCAGTTCTGCGGCACGATGCGGGGCTTCAACCGTTTTGAGACCATGTCCGCTCCCGTTGATTATTATATGGAATACCGGCTCCATGAAAAGGATGGTGGCATCGGTCTGATCTGCGGCATCCGAAACCGCAAGTCCGCCGCAGGCAACCGAAACTTCACGGGGTGGATGCTGCCTTCCGACGAGCCGTCCACTCGCGTTGTCATGCTCTCCGATGGCCGTCCCTTGATGGAGGGCGATTCGGCTCCTCAACGTACCGCCGAAACGAAGAATTTTCATAATATATTGAATATCAATGAGATACGACTTTTAAACAATGACGACTCCCTGCGGCTGCGTTTTGCGGACATCCATTGGCAGGCTTCAGTCCCGCCCGCCAATGTCTTTTTGCATGGCAGCAATTTCTTCATCGCCTGGCACGATGACACCCCGCCAACCAATGATGTCTTCGGTCAATGGCGCCTCTTCTCCGCCTGTCTCACGACCGAGGACCACGGCGGCAAATCCCCTGAAATGCCGTCCTTCGCCACGGTCGCCACCGTTTCGAAACGCACAGTCCTGCAGAATTTTGGATTTGAGGAACATACTGAAAATCAATGGGTTGAGAAGATAGTGCAGTTCTTTTCGGACTCCCTTGTCTGGAGCATGCCCAACGGGGCGACCGTGGATTCGACCACGGTCCACAATGGCAAAAACGCCATTCGCATTGATGGGGCCGACGGCGAATACCGCCTCATCCGCCAACATCTCCCTTTGTCGTTGCTGCCGCCCGGTTCCGTGTGGAGACTGTCCTGTTGGGTGAAATCGGATGGCATTGCGGCGGGCTCCATCGATTGGATGCATGGCACGCTCCGCTTCACTCTGGTCAGGTCAGGGAAGGGAGCCGAATACCAACCGGCGGCGAATTTCCCCAATGAGCCGTTTGACTGGCGTCCATTTTCGGTGGAACTTACGATCCCAGAAGGACTTGAGAGCATCGCGGTGGCGGCCGGCCTCAATGGAAACCGCGGTCGGGTATGGCTGGACGATTTCTCTCTGGAGCGGTTGGACGCCGCCAAGCCTCTCAATCCTCTCGAAAAGGCGGCGGAATAACAGCAAGAGCCTATAAAAAGGCGGCGAGACAGCGGAGAGTCTTGTCCACGGTGGGATAGTCTTTGAAGAGAAAGCCCTTTTTGTCGAACCACGGGGTTGCCTTTAGCCGTTCCTCCAGGCCGGCTTCAGCCAAAAGGGAGCGGTCCACGCCGATGAGCAGGGGAAAATCGGGCTGGCTGTCCATGAACTCCAGCCGTTCCTGCAGCGGTCTTGCATGCCACTTGTGGAACAGCTCCAGATGAACCACCATGCCCTTTGGGCTGCGGAAACTCAGGTCTGGAAAGATCAGCTCTCCCTTCCGCCCCTTCAGAAAACTGGTCTGCTCCAAGATGCTCCAGTCCTTCACCTTCTCCTTGAAGTAGTTATGGAACATTTTGATCTCCTCTGGAACATAGGCGCTGTAGACATGGTAATGGGAGCTCAGGCCCGTTGTCTGATCCAGCCGCAACAGCCTGCGCTTCTCCTTCCATTCCACTTCCGCCTCCATGGTCCATTGCCTCAAGGTGCAGACGGCAGGGAAGAAGCAGGCCAGTTGCATGCCATAGCGTTTGCCTTGCGTGAACAGGCTGCCCGGCCCCTCGATGACCAATTTCAGCTCGTCGGAACATTTCCCCTCATAAAGACGAGCCAGCAGACGGAAGAATTTCAGATACTTGAAGAGCCGCCGCAGCCGGGCCGGTTCCTCACCGCGGATGGTCAGGGTCATGGTGTCCGCAAAAAACAGCAGCGCCTGAACCAAGGCGCAGTTGTAGCGGGCAAGAAGCTGAGGGGGCGTCAGTTCTGGAAAATTCAGAAGTCTATCGTATTCAGGAAGATCCGCGTAAAGCTGTCCATCATCAAGCAGACTGGGTTTGCCAGCCTGTTCGCGGATGAGCCGCAAATATTCCTCCTCCTCCGGCCAGTTCTCGTGGCGCAGCACCGAAGCGGAGATGGCGAAGAGCCGCAGCCGTTGGGCGGTGAAGTCCACATCCTCTCGGGCGGAATAGACTGCCAAATCCTCCGTCAGTTTGGCCAGCCCTTTGGCGGCCTTCGGGTTGTCGGCGGCCATGACCACAGGCTCCACCAGTTCCTCTATCTGACTGCGGGTGGCTTCTTTACAGCGACAATACACATCCAGAAGCTCCCGTGCCGACTCCAAGGCCGCGGCATCGTCCAGCGGAATGAAGGAGGGGCGGATTTCCCTGCCGGTGCACCTACAGTTGATCATGTCTTTCGTAAGCACTGTGCTGTCTCCTTCGTTCGCTGACACTTCCCTCGCCCGTGCCAAAGCTAATTAGCTCGTACAGAACGGCTTGCTTGTCCGCCGCCGGCCGCAGAATCCGTCCCAGCCGCTGGACATGCTCACGGATGCTGCCGCTGCCGGAGATCACAATGCCCACACTGGCCTCTGGCACGTCCACTCCTTCGTTGAGCACCTTGCTGGTGACCAGACAGGGCAAATCGCCGTTGCGGAATCCCTCCAGAAGCGCATGGCGCTCCGCCAGTTTGGTATGATGGGTCAGCACGGGCAGGACAAAGCGGCTACCGATTTCGTAGGCGGTCTCATTGTCCGCCGTGAAGACCAAGATGCGCTCCTTGTTGTGCAGACGCAGCAAGTCCCACAGCTTGCGCAACTTCGCCCTTCCTGTGCGGGCTATTCGCCGCTGCTCGAGAAAGGCATTCATGGCTTCTCGCCCATTAGGCCTTCGGACGCAGGCATTTAGAAAACTCTTCCAACCATCTGGACGGGAGAAGTCAATGGCATTGGCGCGGACAAAGGCGATATACGTCTCCCGATAGGTGTCATAGGCCTGCCGTTCATCTGGGTCCAGTTGGACCGCAATGCGTTCCGTGCGATAGGGGGCCAACACGCGTCCGTCCATTTCACGGATGTCCCGCCGATAGCATATGGGACCCATCAGGTCCTCCAGGGTTCCCACGGTGCCGTCCCCCCGTTCGGGAGTGGCACTGAGCCCCAGCCGATAGGGGGCAATGGCCCATCGGGCCAGCATCTGGTTCATGGGGCCGGGCAGATGGTGGCATTCATCCGCCACAAGCAGTCCGAACCGATTGCCGATGGTCTCCATGAGCAGGACGGCGGAATCGTAGGTGCTCACCGTGATGTCGCTGATGTCCTTGCTGCCGCCCCCCAAGACGCCGATGGGGCTTCCGAAGGCCTGTTCTAATTGGTTAACCCATTGCTCCACAAGGTCTAACGTTGGAACCACCACAATGGCGGAACGCGCTGTTCGGCTGATGGCCATTTGCGCCACGAAGGATTTTCCCGTGCCTGTTGGCAACACCACAATGCCTCGCCGCTGGGCCTTCTCCCATGCCTCGATGGCCGCCGCTTGGTAGTCTCGGGGCGGATGAGTCATCGCCATACGGCGAGACAGCACCGTGTACTGTCTTGCCTGGTCGTCATAGGGCAGATTCTGCCGATGCAGGCTCATGATCAGCTCCGCATAGCGGATTCCCTCCGCACGCCAGCAGTCCACTCGTTCATCATACACGCAGATTTCCCTGATGGGCAATAACGTGTCTTTGGACGCCTCCACCAACAGCGTTCCATCCTTGAATGAAATGATGGGAATTTCAGTTTCTTTCATAATCATTCAATATATATCATAAAAAGAAATATGCAATGCGAAACGTGGAATTTGGCTGTCCCATTTTGGAAGAGGTGGCTCCGAGATGGCTCCTTCGTCCTTGCAGCTGTGCCCAACTGCGATGTGTGACGGCAAGACTCTTTCAATCATTGAGGCGCCATCTCCATTGTGTCAGCTTGCAATCCGAATCAGGACGAATAATATTATGCATTTGTGCGTTTTGGCGTAGCTTTTGTGGCGTGAGGGGGGAAGACAATGGAACTCGTGTATAGAAAGCTGACAGACAATGACTTGGAGACGTTCATCCAGATGCGCATTCGCCAGCTTCGCGAGGAAGGAGCGAAAGATGAACGGGACCTTGCCCCCATGCTGCGCGATTATTACACAAGGCATATGGCCGACGGCACATTCGTGTCATGGCTATGTCTGGACGGAAGTCGAATCGTCGGCACAAGCGGCATGTCATTTGTCGAGAAGCCGCCGTATTATGGTTGCCCAAACGGCAGGATAGGCCTTTTGTCCAGCATGTTCACAGAGCCTGAATACCGCCGTCGCGGAATTGCCCGAAGGCTGCTTTCCCTTGTGGTGGAGGAGGCAAAGGCATACGGTTGCGGCACGGTTCAGATCACGGCGTCGAACATGGGAGTTCTGCTTTATGCCAATTTCGGCTTTGTGAAGAACGGTAATTTCATGCAATACGCGATAAAGGATTTATGAGGATAGTTGAATACTTTGAGTCCGATGCCTCCACAAGGCAAATGCTGCTGTTGGAGCTGCGCCGATGCGAATGGTCGGCTGGCGGATTCCTTTTGCGTCTGCTGGAAGAGGAGACATTTCATAAGACGCTTGGAGGCGAAGGAAAACTCTTTTTCCTGCTTGACGGCAATGCGGTTGTCTCCTTCCTGACGCTGACGACACAGGACTGCATTGTGGAGCCAAGTATGACGCCGTGGATCGGCTTCGTCTTTACTTTCCCTAAATACCGTGGCCAACGTCAAATAGGAGTTCTTCTTGACCACGCGCGGAAATGCGCTGCGCAAAATGGCTCGCCTTTCGTCTACCTTGCCACCGACCATGTTGGTCTGTATGAAAAATATGGATTCTCCTTTTGGGGAAATCGAAAGGATATACACGGTGAAATGTCCCGTGTTTACTATGCTCCGGCCGCCGACATTTCGATGATTGCCGAGGACGCCCAGAAGCGCGGCTTTGAAGTCATCTTCCGTAGCGGCGTCAGAGAGGCATGGGAGGGGATTGGCGCGAAGGTCAATCCAGTCGGCTCATTGGCGATGGGGCTCCTGATGACGCATCGTGACATTGACTTCCATATCTACACAGACACGTTGGATGTGGGAGAAAGCTTCAAGGCAATCTCGCGAATCTGCTCCAACCCGAATGTCACGCGCCTCGGATACCGCAATCTGGCCGCAACGGAGGAGGCATGTCTTGAATGGCACGCATGGTATGATCTTGATGGAGAAGAGTGGCAGATCGACATGATCCAGATTCTGAAGGGATCCCAATTTGATGGCTATTTTGAGCATGTCGCTGAGCGTATCATAGCAGTTTTGACTCCAGAGACACGCCGTGTAATTCTTGAACTCAAGGCACTTACGCCAGCGGACGAACACATCATGGGCATTGAGTATTATCAGGCGGTGATTGCCGATGGAATCCGTACATACGACCAGTTTTCAATCTGGCGAAAAGAGCATCCGACTTGCGGAATCAACCTGTGGTGTCCGTAACGCGGGACGTGGAGCGGAGTGAGGGGCCATCCGTCTGAAAAACCGCGGCGTCAAGTTGAAGCACCTTGGGACATGAACTACATTATATAGATAGAGGTATATAAGGGGCAAGGGGGAGATTTAGGAATTTGCAAGTTGGGGAAGCGGGAAGTGGAATTTCGGCCATGAAACATGTCAATTGCATATGTCTGCTGTCAATGTGCGCCATGCTATCGTTGGCGCCGAGGGCATATTCGCGCCGTGTTCCAGTCGATCAGAAGAAAATCATCCACTTCGGCTTTGTGTCTCCTTCGACTCCCGAAGAGGTTATGGATGAAGGTTTTAAGAACCTAGACGCCCACTGTCCATTTGACGGCATTGGAATCAATCCTGCCGTAAAGATCACACGCGACGGCAAGACCTTCACCTACTATCCGCTGCACCATGTCGGGGCGCCGTATTTGCTTTCCAAGGAGGATTTTGCAGAGCAGATTCCCTTTTTTCGCAAATTTCAGTCGACGCGACTGAAGCACAATTTCTTCATTTTCAACTCATCGCCCTTCAATGGCGACTGGTTTGACGACGAGGCATGGAAGCGGACGCTCAACAACTTCAGCATGTTTGCCTGGGTCGCAAAGGAAGCGGGCTTTGAAGGCCTCTGTCTGGACCTCGAACCCTATGCCCTGACCAAACTTCCATTCATGTTCCGTCCGCACCTTGGGCATTCCTTTGAGGAGACCACGCGGCAAGTCCGCCTCCGCGGCAAAGAATGGATTGAGGAAATCAGCCGCCAGTTTCCCGACATGACGCTTTTCACCTTCTACTGGGCATCGCTCTGCACTTCGTCCTACATGGCGGAACATCCTGAAATGCAGGAGAATACACAAACGGGGCTGATGATCGCCTTCATGAACGGCGTCTATGACGGCGCACCTGACACGATGACCATCGTCGATGGAAACGAAGGCCCCGGCTACCACGCCGCCTCGGAGGAGGACTACGCCAAAATCACAGGCTGCTACCGTCGTTTCGCCGACGCATGGATCGACCCCGCCAACAGAGCCAAATTCTGGCAAATCACCTCCATGGGCATTTCCTTTTATCTAGACAGCTACGTAAAGCGGGAGAATGCAGGCCAATACAATCTTTGTGACAAATCCGACAATCCGACGCAGCTTCTCGCCTCCAACGTCAGCCATGCCCTTGACTATGCGGACGAATATGTGTGGTTTTGGTGCGAAGAGGGCAACTTCTGGCCCAATAGCTTCAAGTCCAACCGTCCATTTTGGGGAGAACGGCTGCCCTATTGCATAGAGGCCATTCAGTCGGGACGAAATCTGCTCGCATCAATGAACCAATACGCCAACCCCGTGAACCTCCTGAAGAACGGTTCTTTGGAGTCAGGCGACAGCGGTGAGCCAAACGGCCCAGACCAATACGACGGCGGAATACAGTTCTGGCCGGCATGGCAGGCTGAAGACACGCCGAAGGGGACCATCCGCAGCGAAAACGGCATGCTTCGGATGGTCAATGTCACCTACGGGGGCATTTCGCAGGCCATCTCCGGAATCAAGGCAGGACAGCAGTTCATCATCCGTGCGCGATGCAAGAACGAAAGCCGTTTCTCCATGCCGACTCTCATCTATTTCTTCCGTGACCAACCGGACACGGGAGTCTGGGGACAGCAATCCACCGCCTTCACCGAAGACGTCGGCGAAGGATGGAAGCGCGCCACCATCTACGTCACGGTCCCTGACGGGCACAACATCGCCGCCCTCAATGTCTATGTCGGTTGCATTGGATTCCAAGATCCCACGGGCCAGGACAAGGGGTGCCTTTTTGACGATGTGGAGTTGCATGAAGTCATATTCCCGTGGACCGTCAAACAAGTCCTTATGAAGTAGGCAGATAGATGAAACTGATATCATGGAACGTGAACGGCATCCGCGCCGTGCAGAAGAAAGGGTTTGTGGACTGGCTGGAGGCCTGCGGGGCGGACTGCGTCTGTCTTCAGGAGACCAAAGCCTCTGCCGACCAGCTGGAACAGGAGCTGACGGCGGTCGGCGGCTACCGATCCGTCATGAAGTCCGCCGTTCGCAAAGGCTACAGTGGGGTCATGACCTATTATCGTCAGGAACCCTTGTCAGTCAGTGACTTAGGATGTCCTGAATTTGACGAGGAAGGGCGCGCGCTCATCTTCGAATATCCTGCCTTCTTCCTGCTGAACTGCTATTTCCCCAACAGCCAGGACGGCGGGGCCCGGCTGGACTACAAACTGGGCTTCTGCGCCGCCGTCCTGGACAAATGCAAAGAGCTGACGGCGAGAGGACGGCACATCGTCCTTTGCGGTGACTACAACATCGCCCATCAGCCCATCGACCTGGCCCGCCCGAAGGAGAATGAAGGCAATCCGGGCTATCTGCCGGAGGAGAGGGAGTGGATGAGCACCTTTTTGGGGGCGGGCTTCGTCGACACCTTCCGCATGTTTCATCCAGAGCCGGGGCAGTACAGCTGGTGGAGCTATCGCATGAAAGCCCGCGAGCGGAACGTGGGCTGGAGAATCGACTACCATTGCGTCGACGAGGCGTTCCGACCGCAGATTCGCGCCGCCGCCATCCATGCCGACGTGATGGGCTCGGACCACTGTCCCGTTTCCGTTGACCTCGTGGACGCCTAAAAAGGGCAGGGGGACCGTCATGCAGGAATCATACCATTGTCTATATGGAATCAATCCCGTCTTCGAGCTCATTCGAGGGGGACGCCGTCCCGTTCGCCAAATTTGGCTCAACGAAGGGGGCAAGGCCAATCCGCGCCTGCGGAAACTGGCCCAATTCGCGGCGGAGCGGCAAGTTCCGCTGGAATGGTGCGACAAGATGAAGCTGTTCGAGCTGTCTGGAACCCGTGAGCATCAGGGGGCCGTGGCGGACGCGGCACCGTTCCCCTACACCCCCTTCAGCGAGATGCTGGAGGCCCCGCGGCTCGTGCTGCTGGACTCCATCGAAGACCCCCACAACGTGGGGGCGATCATGCGGACGGCGGAAGTGCTTGGCTGGAAGAACATTCTGCTGCCACGCCGCAATTCTCCCATGGTGCTTCCCTCCGTGGCCAAGGCGGCGGCGGGGGCCTGCGAGCACCTGAACATCGCGGTGAACTGCTCCGCCAACCAATATGTGAAAATCGCCAAAGAAGCAGGCTATGTGATCGTCTCGTTGGATGGCGCGGGAAAGAGCTCCCTGGAGGCCGTTCGGGAGACACAGCCCGAAAAGCTGCTGTTGGTGGTCGGCGGCGAGGACTCGGGGGTCAGCCAATTCATTTTGATGAACAGCGACCATGTGGCGGCCATCCCACAGCGGGGCAAGGTCAATTCCCTCAATGCGTCGGTGGCCGCCGCCCTCGCCCTGTATCTGTTGAAAGCCCAAGACGTGTGAAGTCAAAGCGGAGATTTGTCTATGAACCTGGAAACCAAGGAGTTCGGCAGTTTTGATGACAGCATGCAGATGCAGGAGTGGCTGGCTAGCCTGACGGGGCATCTCCAGGTTTTGGACCGCAGCGGCAACCGTCTGCAGGCCTTTCTGGAACTGCTGGAGGACGAAGTGGAGTCCCTTCCCGCCGCGGCGGAGCATCTGCGACACAGCATGAAACAGACGGAGCACATCCGCCATTGGTGTGCGCAAATCGGGCATGGAGTGCCGCAGAACATCATTCGGGACCGATTGGCGTTGGAGCCCCTTCTGGAGGGCGTCCTTGACCGTTGCCACAAAGTTGGCATGAAAGACGTCCATCTGGTCTCCGGCGACATTCTGAACCTTCAGGGCGACCCCTTCCTGCTTCAGCAGCTGCTTTTCGAGGTTCTGCAGAAACAGGAGCGGAATCGGAGCTGGCAGCTTCACGGCAGCTCCTGCGTCGTGACGGAAACCGATGTGGGAATGGCCCGTTCTTCCTGCCCCGCAGGACGTTACGTCCGACTGGACATGCTTCCGACCGATGCGGAGTCAGCCTCCTCCGCCTTCCCCGACTTGCCTTTGCGGGAGTTTCTCAGCATTGGAGAGCACCTGCTGATGGGAACCGGCGGCATGACGGCCATGGGCGCCGATGTGCCCTTCTTCTGGTACGGCTGCATGCTGCAGCATGGCGGCGACCTGCTGGTTCATCGGCAGGGGGCGGCCAAAGGTTTCGCCTTTCTCTTCCCTCAGCTGCAGGAGACCGGCTATGGAGACACCCTGCGGGGGCACCATGAGACGATTCTGCTGGTGGACGATGAGGACATGATTTGGGATGTCATCAGCGATATGCTGGAAGAGCTTGGATACGAAGTGCTTCTGGCTGGAAATGGGCAGGAGGCGGTGGAAATCTACTGCGCCAATCCGGGTAAGATTGATTTGGTTCTGATGGATATGATCATGCCGGGCATGAACGCGGCTCAGGCCTTCCCACTGCTGAAGCAATTCGATCCGAATGTGAAGGTGCTGCTTTCCAGCGGCTATGTGTCGGAGGAGGACGCTCAGGAGCTGTTGCATTCGGGGGCCAAGGGCTTTTTGCGTAAACCCTACAGTCTGGCTGACTTGGCTCAACGAATCCGCCAGATTTTGGACTGACGAAATGTGTCCCCCGTCTCGCGTCTCGTGTCTCGCGTCTCGCGTCTCGCGTCCCCACAGCTCCCGTCTCTCGTCTCCTGTCTCCCGTCTCTCGTCTCCCGTCCCCGTCTTTTAGAATTTTGCTAAGTCATTGCAACATAACAACATACAAAAATCAATAAAAGGAACCCCAAACCATGGAAGAGCAGGACAGTCGGCAGGGCATCCGCCTGGCCAAATTCATGTCGGAGGCGGGCGTGGCCGCCCGACGGAAATGCGAGGAGGCCATTGTGGAAGGACGCGTGACCGTCAACGGCCATGCGGTCCTGACTCCCGCCTTTCGGGTCAACCCCGAAACGGACGAGGTGCGCTACGAGGGGCAGCTTCTCCGCCCGCAGAAGAAGGTCTATCTGATGCTGTACAAGCCGGAGGGCTACACCTGCTCCGCCCAGGACGGCCATGCGGAACATCTTGTCTATGAACTGATTCCAGCGGAATTCGGCCGCCTCTACACCGTTGGACGGCTGGACCGGGACAGCGAAGGGCTGCTACTGCTGACCAATGACGGCGAGTTTGCCCAAATGCTGACCCATCCTTCCCACGAAGTGCTGAAGGAATATCTTGTGTTCTGCCGAGGGGACTATGACGACTCCTGCCGACGCATCATGATGGAAGGCATCATGGACGATGGGGAGTTCCTGCAGGCTAAGGCCGTAAAGGCCGTCTTTGGCCGCAACGGCGACATCCGCATGACCGTCTGGCTTGGAGAGGGGCGGAAGCGGGAGGTCCGTCGGCTCTGCGCGGCGGTGGGGCTGCATGTCCGCCGGCTGATTCGTGTGGCCATCGGAGATTTGGTTCTCGATGGACTGGAGGCCGGTCAGTGGCGGGAGCTGACGGCGGCAGAAAGGCAAGCCCTTTTCCGCAAATCATGACCTTTTAAACATGTCAAAACATGACATATTCGACAGAGCGGCTGTTTTTTGGACCTGATGGTTTTACAATACGCATAACGTGATTACATTACGCCTATTACATTGAACATGAAACAGGCAGTCGCTTAAGTAACGTAACAAACCACAATCATTGGAGAGAATTCTGTGAAAAACTGTGCCCCTGAAAAGATTCGTAACATTGTATTGGCAGGCCATGCCGGTTCCGGCAAGACAAGTTTGGCGGATCTTATCCTATTCAAGGCTGGAGTTGTCGGCCGTTGCGGCAGTGTCGACAATGGAACCAGTGTCTCGGACTACCGCGCGGAGGAGCAGGAGCGCAAGAGCAGCATCTACACCTCGATTCTCCATGCCCCCTGGAAGGACGGCCATCTGTACATCGCGGACACGCCCGGCAACTCGGACTTCTGCGGCGAGGCGATGAACGCCATCAACGTGGCGGACATGATGATTCTGGTGGTGGACGCCATGTTGGGCATTGGCCCGGGCACCATCCGCGCCATGCATCAGGCCGCCGCCCGCAAGCTTCCGCGGGCCATCTTCATCAACGGCTGCGACCGTGACCAATCCACCTTCCAAGAGGTTTTGGAGGCGGTTCGAAGTGCCTATGGCGCAACGGTTTGCGTGCCCTGCACCTTGCCCGTCGGCGAGAAGGCCGCGCTGAAGGGCGTCGCCTCCGTCTTTGGGGCCGAGCCGGCTCCTGAAGCCGCCGAATACCACGGCGCCTTGGTCGAAGCGGTGGCCGAAAGCGATGAAGAGCTCATGAACAAATACTTTGAGGATGGCGATTTGTCCGCTGAGGACCTGCACGCCGGCTTCCGCAAGGCCCTGTTGGCCGGTTCCCTGATTCCCATCTTCAGCGGCAGCGCCGCCAAGGACATTGGCGTGACCGAGCTGCTCGATGCCATCATGGACTTCGGTCCCTCGCCGCTGGATGACATTCCGCTGCTTCTGGATGCAGGGGAAATCAACCGCGGCAGCGGCGACGGCCTGGGCTTCGTCTTCAAGTCCGTCAACGATCCCTTCGTGGGCCAGATGAACTTCGTCCGGGTCTTCAGCGGCACGCTGAAAGCCGACTCGGAATGGACGAACAGCACGAAGAACAGCAAGGAGCGCGTCGGGAATCTGCTGTTGGTTCAAGGCAAAGAGCAGGTTACGGTTGATGAGGTCGGCCCTGGAGAAATCGTGGCGGTGACCAAACTGAAGAACACCGGCTTGAACGATGTGTTGGGCACCAAGCCCAGCGATGTGAAGTTCTCGGCGGTAAAATATCCCCAGCCCACGACCCAGACGGCTATTTCCGCCGCGGCCAAGGGCGAAGAGGACAAACTGGGCGCGGGATTGCAGCGTCTGCTGAACGAAGACCCGACCATCAAGGTTGAGCGTCCCATGGAGACCCATCAGACGATTCTGAGCACCATGGGCGACCAGCAGCTGAACCTGATCGTCAGCCGCCTGAAGAACGAGTCCAAGTGCGCGGTGGTTCTTGAGACGCCGCGGATTCCGTACCGCGAAACGGTCACGGGCACGGGCTCGGCCCAGTTCCGCCACAAGAAGCAGTCCGGCGGCCACGGCCAGTTTGCGGAAGTCCATCTGCGCATCGAGCCCTTCCAGGGCGTCGAGGGGCAGGAGGAGTACCAGTTCGCCAACGAGGTCGTCGGCGGCAACATTCCGAAGAACTACATCCCCGCCGTTGAAAAGGGCGTTGCGGAAACCCGTCTGGCCGGCCCGCTGAGCCGTTCCAAGGTCATCAACTTCAAGGCCACTGTCTACGATGGCAAATACCACGACGTCGACTCCTCCGAAATGGCGTTCAAGATTGCGACCCGCGGCGCTTTCCGCGAAGCCATGGCGAAGGCCAAGCCCATGCTGCTGGAGCCGATCATGAGCCTGCGCATCGTCTTCCCCGAAGAGTACATGGGCTCCATCAGCGGTGACCTGAACAGCCGCCGCGGCCGCATCTTGGGCATGGACCGCGAGGACGGCATGCAGGTCCTCAATGCTGAACTTCCTCAGGCGGAAGTCTATAGCTATCCCACGACGCTGCGTTCCATGACCCAGGGCCGGGGCTCCTTCGAGATGAAATTCGAGCGCTACGATCCCGTTCCCAGCCAGCTGGCGGCGCAGATTCAGGCCGAGGCGGCGCGCCTCCAGGCCGAAGAAGAGGAATAGACCATGGCACGTGCGGGAAGGCCCTGCGGTCTTCCCGCTGTTCCTTTTTCCTTTTCCATATGATCATGAATGCGGGCGTTGTGGCGGCTTGACCACAATGTCCGCATTTTGCTGATGCAAGGTTTGAAATGCATGGTGCATGCATGGAATCTGACGATTAACCAGGAGCTTGCAATATGAACAGACGCGAATTTTTGCAGACGGCCGCCGTGGCCGGCGTGGCATTGGGCACATTGCCGTTGGCGAAGGCGGAGGAGGCGGCGAAAAGGCCCCCAAAGCCCGGACTTTCCATTCAGCTGTATTCTCTGCGGCAAGACACCGGAAAGGACTTTGACGAAGTGCTCCAATGGGTTGCCGCCCTAGGACTTAAAGGCGTGGAATTCGCCGGCTACGGCCCCTATGGCGGAAAGCCACAGGAATTGCGTAAGCGCTTGGATGACTTGGGGTTAGTGGCCACAGGAACCCATATCGGCACGGATTCCTTCGTCGGCGATCATCTGCAGCGCACGATCGAATTCCATAAGACCATCGGTTGCAATTATTTAGTCGTGCCAAACGATGGTCGTTTCTATCAAGCGGAAAAATGGCGGGAACTGGTGGACATCTTCAACAAGACCGCAGAGCTACTGAAGCCCCTTGGCATGTTCTGCGGCTACCACAATCACACCGGCGAATTCGGCAAACTGGACAACAAGACCTATTTCGAGTGGTTTGCGGAGAACACGCGGCCGGAGGTCATTCTTCAGCAGGACTGCGGCTGGTCCTATTATGCGGGGCAGAATCCCGTGGCGCTGATGAAGAAGTATCCGGGCCGTTTCCGCACCGTCCACATCAAACCTGCAGTCACGCAAAATGACGTTGAAGGCAAGAAGGGCATTTTGGGTCAGGACAGCGTGCCATGGAAGCCGATCTTCCAGGCCTGCCGCGACATTGGCGGCACCCGCTGGATGGTGCTTGAGCAGGAGGTCTATCCCGATGGAAAATCTCCAAAGCAGTGCGTCACAGAATCTTTCGCCGTCATGAAGAAGCTGCATGCGGAGATTGCCTAAGCTTGCATACGACAGGGCAGGGGGCTCTCGCTCTCTTTGGCCATTATCAACGACATGGACAAATCCGAAGGCCACCTTCCACGGCGTGGCTGTCGGAGGAAAGGAACGACAATGTGGTATTATGCCATGAACAATCAGCAACAGGGCCCCGTGGAGAAGGAGATTCTGCTGCAGATGCTGAGGTCCGGCCAGCTGGAGCCCAATGCCTTAGTGTGGCATGAGGGATTTGGCGAATGGCAGCCGGCCAACACCGTGGCGGAGTTGCAGGCCGCTCTTGGCGCTGCGGAAAACGTGGGGCAGGGGATGGCCGCCGCCGAATCGGTCAATGCCTCGCAAAACATTGGCTCAGAAGAAGTTGGAACCTGTGCTGCCTGTGGAAAATCCGTGCCCCGCAATATGCTGTTTCCCAAAGACGGTCGGCTTTACTGCTTTGACTGTCTACGGGATGTGAACAGTCCCGACTATTATGCAGCCAGCTCGGCGGAACTGGCTTCCGTCCCCCGCCGCTTCGCCGCCATCTTCATCGATGGCATCATCTTGTTTGTGGTGGCGTTCATTCTTATGTTTGTCATTGCCATTCCGTTCAGCCTTTTGGGTGACGGCGAAATTATCCAAGCCATGATGGAGCTACTGGCGCGCATCGTCCAATTCGTCCTCGGAGCCGTCTACTATACCTATTTCTTTAGCAAATATGGTGCGACCCCCGGCAAAATGGTCATGGGCATTCGCGTCGTGAGAGAGGACGGCGGTCCGTTGAGCACCCGTCTGGCTCTTGGGCGCTACTTCGGCATGAGTCTTTCCGCGCTCATCTGCGGCATCGGATACCTCATGGCATGCTTTGACAACGAGAACCGCACGCTTCACGATCGAATCTGCCACACCCGCATCATCACCACTCGATGACCGACGGATTATCATTGAAAGAAAATGCATTCAAGGAGTTGCAATATGAAATACACCGTGAACTATACGGCGACCAAGCCGCTTCTGGAAGCCAATTGGGATGATCCGGTCTGGACGGCGGCGGAGGCGGTCTCCATCGCCTGTGTGCGGCCGGAGAGCAGCGACCATCGGCCGGAGACAACCCTGAAAGTGCTTTACGACCAAGATGGTCTCTACGGCATCTATCAGGTTCATGACCACTATGTTCGCGTGACCCATCTGGGCTATCAGGCCCCTGTCTGTCTGGACTCCTGCGTGGAGTTTTTCTGCAAACCGCCTGTGGGATCCGGCTACTTCAATCTGGAGATGAATGCGGGCGGCTCCTTCTGGTTCAGCTATGTCCGCAATCCCCGCCGGACGGAGGATGGCTTTGAGGATTTCAGCATGGTGGACGAAAAGTACGGCAAGCTGATTCAAGTGAAGACCACCCTGCCGGAGACGGTGGAGCCGGAGCGGCGGGAGCCGTTGACATGGGTTGCCCAGTTCCAGCTGCCCTTCGCCGCCATGGAACCCTACTGCGGCACCATCGACACCGCGCGGGACCGCGAATGGAAGGCGAATTTCTACAAATGCGGTGACGAGACCTCCCATCCCCACTGGATCAGCTGGGTTCCCGTCCATTCACTGAATTTCCATCTGCCGGAATGCTTTGGCGATATGGAACTTGCTCAGAATTAGGAATTAGGAATTAGAAATTTGGAATTAGAAATTAGGAATTAAAAATTAGGAATTAGAAATTAGGAATTCGCGGAACGCTTCTGTTTATTCCGTGTCTTCTATGGACTCCCTTTTTAAACTCCCCGCGTTCTGCCGCGGAACGCAGCGGAACGCTTCTGTTTATTCTGTGTCTTCTGTGGACTCTTTCTAGCGGAATTCAGAGGGGGCAAGGGGACGGCCTGTCAAACGCAGGTTCCGGATGTCGCCGTTGAAGAAGTCATAGGGCTCCTGAAGGAAACGCAGACGGCAGCCGACCGACACATAGTTCAAGGTGGCGTGCTCCGCGTCGAGGCCACTGGCCTCCTCGCCTTGCAGTTCGCCGTCCACATAGAGTTTCAACGTCTGGCAGTCGTAGGTGACGGCGATACGGCTCCATTTTCCCTTCTCAAGCGGCTTCAACGATGAAACTGTGACGGTCTTGTGCTCTGACGGCGGCTCCGTGTGCTCAAAACCCGTCTCGCGGGAGGCCACCATGCGGCCTTCGGCGTCCAAAAAGAGGTTGAGGGGGCCGAGAACCGTGCCCAAGATGCCCATGGGACGTCCCGTCTCCAACGGCCTCACGCTAATCTCATAAGTATAGGAATAGGGGAAGGCGGTGCCGCCGGCTAGCATGAAGAAGGCCTTTTTGTCGGCATTCAGCCGAATGAAGCCCTTGCCGTCCTCATCCTTTTGGTAGAGGCCGGGGCGGGGCAGGGTGTCCATGTCATTGACGTAGTGGCGATAGCCTGTGCGGCGCAGGGAGCCGAAAGGTTCGCCCACGGCGCCCTCGACGTAATTGCCGTTGTGGAGAAGTCCGCCCACGTCCATCAGCTTGCTTCCGTTGTTCACTTCGCAGGGATAGTCAAAGGCGGGTACGCGGCCCGGCGGAAGGGTGATTTTGCAAGTCTCTTTGCCAGAACTACTTGCGATGACGGTCTCCACCTTGGCTTCGCCGTTCCGTGCGGTGACCCAGATGGGCAGGGTGTTGAAGCGGTTGCCATTGGCGCATTCCATCTCCAGCCAATAGTAGTCGTCATTGAGCCGTGGACATGGCAAATCCAGCTGGAAGATATGGTTCAGGTTTTTGCGCTTCTCCGAGAAGAACTCCTCGCCGTTGCGCATGACGCGTACCCGTGTCACCTCTTGGTCCAATGGCTCTAAATTGGCTTCCGCGAAGGCCTTGCCCATAGTTTGCCGCCAATCGACCACGCTTCCGGCCGGCTGACCGTTGAGCATCCAGTCATGGCTTCCGCTCTTGGAATGGAGGGCGTTGGCGGTGGACCGGGCCCAGAACATCAGGCTGCCCCGCAGCGCGGGATCAACCCAAAGGGGCGGCAGCAACAGAGGGCGCTGTTCCTCGCCATGCCATGTCGCCTTCAGACGCGGCGTCAGCAGACGGCCTGCAAAGGTGGCTGAACCGATTGTAAATTCCTTGGTATCAAGGTCATCCAGTTTTATCTCCTGCGCAGGGAACGCATGGATCGGCTGTCCCGTCTCATCCAGAAGCTCCAGCGTGTAGGTGTAGGCCGTCTCCGATGTGTCCACCGGCAGGGAAATCACCTCGAAAAGCAGCTCGCGCAGGCCGGCCACCATGTCGATGTAGCTGGTGACCACCACTTCGGGGGCCTGCCGCCGTTGGAACGGCTTGTCGAAGAGGCGCGCCATCATCAGCTCTCCATAGCGAAGGAGGAAATCCTCCCGCTCATAGCAGGGAAGAATGATGGAGTTCTCCCAATGGTCGAACAGGTTGGTCATGACAATGGAGTCCGGACGGCATTCCATCATGCTGTCCCAACTTTTGAGGTATTTGCGGGCGACGTAGGTGAAGGTGCCCGAATGGAGGTAATGCACGGAGTAGGTGTTGGTGACGGTGCCCTCGAAGATCTTGTCAGGGAACTCGTTATGCATGACCTCGCCCACCAGGCGGTACAGTTCCGTCTGTGACGCCCAGTTGGCATAGGCGGTGCAGCCGTCAAAGACCGGCATCCATTTGCGCAGCTCTTCCTGCTTGGTTGAAGGAACATAGGTGCCCCACCACAGATTGGCCAGCCAGATGGAATGGCCATAGCGGGCCTCGAAGGCCTCCTGAATCTGAAGCCACTCATCGGGGGAGAAGTCCCAACTGGAGTAGATGGAGAGGACGGGGGCGCCATCGACGCGGAAAAACACGTCGGAGTTCCGATATTCGTCCGCAAACATGTCGAATTGAGTGAACAGCGCCTTGATGGCCCCCTCCACGCTGTTGCCCACCGCGCCGCGGAACACGCCCAAAAACAGGGCCAGCTTGAAGTCCCCCAGCTCCTCAGCGGCCTTGATGGCCTCTTTCAGCGTGACACCATAGCCAGGGGCGCTTACGGGCAACTCGAACTGCCAGCCGGTCATCCCCTTCGCCTTGCATTCCGCCATGGCCTCCCGCCAATACGCCACAGGGTCATCCGGATAGACTTTGCGGGCATAGTTTGGTCCGCCCAACGGACATCCCGTGCGCGGCTTGTTGGGATGCCACCACGGATTCACCTGTGTCCAAAGGGTTCCACGATAGGAACTTTTGTCAAATTTCGGCCGTCGGTCCGGTCCGACGGCGTGAAGGGACTGGCCAGCCAGAAGCAACACCGCAAGGGGAAAAACGAAGGTCGTCATGTTCATGGTCATCTCCATATATAAGGAATATAAGGCCTGAATTCCGCTCGATTACGGCATGCAGCCTTTTTTGTCGGATGTCTCCGCTTGCAATTTGCCGATGAAGGGTGACATTTACTCCGACATCCAATAAAGTGTCATACTTTCACCGTTTTTCAAATCATCACCCTGAAAAAGGCTCGTTTGGCAGCATCCCATCGAGTCATGACAGGAGAGTTGAACAAAAGACAGGACGATCACCAGAAAATCTATAACTTATTAATTTCTAATAATTTATGTTGTTTTCATTGACGATTTTCAGATGGCTTTACGACTTGCGTTGGGCGGTGACGGTCCCCATGACGGCGATCTGGCTGCTGGTGGGCTCATGGCTTCTGTGGAGGCGAAGCCGCCGCTTCTTCCTGTGGCTGGCTGTTCTGCCCCTGTTCATCCTGCCGCTTTCTATGGGCATGACCTGGTGCGGCTGGCATTATCGCATGGAACTGCGTCAGCGGTATGCCACGCTCCCCGATGACAGCGATGCCTATGACATTGACCGCATGCCGCCAAAGATACGTGCCGAATATGCACGAAACGACTATCATCCGCGCCTGCGGGACATCAAAGCCCAGGCTGTCTCCACAATTGCCTTGACACCAATTCTTTATATCGCTGGCTTTCTGCTCTTCGCCTGCGTTCGTCGTCAATATCAAGCCCCAGGCCAAGAGTCAACGGACAATGCCTAGACGCTCCTCTGTCACCCATGAAGGGTGTTTATTAACCACAGAACACACAGAATAACCAGAAGCGTTAAAAGTACCGCGGACAGCCGCTCACGAGCGGCAGTCCGCATCTGTTTATTCCGTGTATTCTGTGGATAAAAACTGTTCCACTAAAAGTTTCATATACCACTTTCAGGACTGCAGCGCACTCGGTGCTCTTTTTCTGAAATGATATATTTGTGTATATAACGATTCGATTAATTATATACTATATTCTTTGTAAGGTTTCATCACATATGGATTCGATTTGAGAAATGGCATACAGAGGCAGGTTTTCTAGCATGAACTTGAAATCTCCTGCATTGTCATTTTGTATGCTGGGCAGCGTGTCTGTCATGTCTTTTCTATGTTCCGCCATTGACGTGCGAACTGCATACGGCATTTTGTACTTGCGGCAAAAGCACATCAGACTTCTGGACTTGAGATTTGTCTCCGCCTTCGCCTCAAGCGGGACTATGTTCATGTCATGTTGAAACAGAAAATCTATCTCATTGCTTCCATTTGCCCAATAAAAAGGCGATATGTCTGTCTCTGCAAGCAGTTGCTGATGGACATATTGTTCTGTCAAGGCACCTTTGAATTCTGTAAATAGCCTGTTGCCATCAAGAACTGAGCGAGTATCCAAATCGCTTTGTGCTGCAAGCAAGCCCACGTCAAGCGTGAACAGCTTGAATATGTTTTCCTCTCTATATGCGGGAAGCGGCATGTCTGGCTTAGAGGCTCGATGGACACGATACAATAATCCTGTCTTGCACAGCCAGTGGATAGCAGTAGCATACTTGGCCATTGTCGCGTTTTTTCCCAATTGAGACAAAGTGTATTTCTTATTTTCCTTTGACAATTGTGATGGGACGGAATTCCACACAAGGCGGATGTTAGCAATTATGTCTGGAGGCGCATGTTTTCCAAAATCCCTCTCGAAATCTCTAAGAAGCCCTTTTTGGATTCTTCTGACTTTATAAAAGTCTTTTTCCTCTGCAAATGACGAAACAGCCTCTGGCATTCCGCCGACAATATAATAGTATCTAAGGTATTCGATGAATCTATTCTGGAAGACGCTTGCAGTTTCCCAATCCCTGTTTTTCAACAATTGTGCAAAACGTTCCATGTCAAGTGCTTCAAGAAATTCAAGATAGCTCATGGGATGGAGATGCAGAGTATCCACTTTGCCGACTGGAAATCCCGTGCCTTGCAGTGAAGCCACACCAAGATAAGAACCAGCCGCCGCAATATGATATTGTGGCGCATCCTCCTGAAAGTATTTCAGACACGTCACAGCACGTGGTGCCTCTTGAATCTCATCGAGAATGACAAGTGTTTTATCCGGATCGATTCTTTGTCCACAATATAGTTGTAATGACATTACGATTCTCTCTATAGAAAAATCATTGTCAAATATCCGTTGGGCAGTGTCGTTCTTGTCAAGGTTGATGTATGCGACATTCTCGAAATAATTCTTTCCGAACTCTTTCAGCAACCATGTCTTTCCAACTTGACGTGCTCCTTGAAAAAGCAGAGGTTTTCGTCTGTCAGACTTCTTCCACTCTATTAACGATTGCATTGCTGTGCGTTTCATCTTGGACTCCAAATTGTTAAATACTATAAATATACTCTAGATTAAAATTTTTCAAAGACAAATTTCCAAAAAACGCAACTTTTTTTGAGACAAATTTCCGAAAAACGCAACTTTTTTTGAGACAAATTTCCGAAAAACGCAACTTTTTTTGAGACAAATTTCCGAAAATCGCAACTTTTTTTGAGATAAATCTCTGAACGCAGCTGAATACTTCTGACTCTATAGAACTCAAAACCCCGCTTCCAGTTGGAAACGGGGTTTCGTTCATATTGGTGGAAGGCGTTCTGCCTCTTTGCCACCCACATAGATTTTTTCAAGTTATTGCAACGCAATACTTTAATTCCATGACGAAGCAAACGTTCCGCCATGGAATGTCACATCGGGTCGAGTCGGGCAGGGGATTAGCGGAGCTTTTCCCGAACCAGCATGGTGAGAGCCCGAACCATGGGAATCTTCATGGTGTCGGCCACTTTGGAGGCCGTTTCCTTCAGGTTGTCATCCATCAGCAGAGTGACGACCTTTTCAAGCATTTCATCCTCTTCCTGCAGAAGACGTTGGGAAAGAACCGAAAGTTCACGGCGGCAATTGATGGCCGCGATGGTCTCCTGAGCGGAGACATTCGTGATTTCAGCGGACAAATCCGGCGTCTCGCCCTCGCCGCGAACCAGCCACGCTTCTGGCACGCCAAACTGATGGCAGATTGCGATAATCAAGCCATGGCTCATTCCCCCAATGCCCACTTCCAGCTTTGAGTAGTGGCTAAGGCTGATGCCTAACTCCTGAGCCATTCTCGCCTGAGTCTTTCTCTGGCTGGTCCGAATCAGTTTCAGACGGCTGCCGATTTCAGCCAAATTGTAGCTTTCACGCTTTGACATGGTCTGTCCTTTCGTTGCCATAGGATTGCAAAAAACGAAGGTTGCATGATGGTATCCCTTGCGAAACTGCATTCTTTCATGCAACGACAATACTATAGCCTTGCATTTCTGAAATAAAATCAAATCAATTGCAACTTTTTCATTATTTTTCACATTTATTCTACAAAAATCACAAAAAAACGTCTTTACGAGACCATTTTGTGGCAGAAGAGGGCAATTGGCCCAATCCGTTCTATGATGCCACAAGCCCCAATTGGCAGAGAATTCGCAAAACGCATTTCTTTGTTGCAATTCAGAACTTGCCTTCAGATGCCTTCCCTTCGCTCAACCGGAGGAGCTTCAATAGAGCCATTTCGCGGCTTTTTCATCGTGCGCAATGGCATGTGACCTTGCAAATGTGACGTTTTTTCAGGGCCCGGAAAGAGCCGAATTGCCAATTCACTCTCCGCCTCTGTGTCTAAATTCTTGTTTTTCAAGAAGATGGCGAACAACTTCGGCGGCACAGCGGATGCCCATGAGCATGGGAACGTAGGCGATGGTGCCCATAGGACCCTTTTCTCCAGGGAGGGCATCCGGATCATCGCCTTTGAAGGCGCCGTTTTGGAGTCGTACAGGAAGTTCGGGGGAGTAGACCACTTGGAGTCCAGATTCTATATCATTCTGCCGCAGGAACTTGCGAATTCCTCTTGCCAAAGGGCATCCATGGCTTTCCGAAATGTCCGCCACTTGGATGTCCGCCGCGGACAGCTTATTGGCGGCTCCCATGCTGGAGATGATGGGGCGGTTCTCACGCAAAGCGGTCAGAATCAGCTCCCGTTTGGCCAGCTTCTCATCGATGGCGTCAATGATATAGTCGCAGTCGGGGAAGGCGGCGAGAACCGACGGCAGATTGTCAGGCGTGACACGGGTGGGGACGCAGAGGATGTCCGCCTGTGGATTGACGTCCAGAAGGTGTTCCCGCATGACGTCGGTCTTCAGCCGTCCCACGGTACTGTGGGTGGCCGGCAGTTGACGGTTGATGTTGCTGAGCTTGATGGCATCGTAGTCCACCAGTCCCACATGGCCGATTCCGCTGCGGATCAGCGTCTCCGCCGCCCATGAGCCCACGCCGCCCAAGCCGAAGACAAGGACATGGGCATGATTTAGGACGTGCAGCCCCTCGTCGCCCACAAGCAGTTCCAGCCGACTGAAAGGATGTTCCATTTCAATTAGGAATTAGGAATTAGGAATTAGAAATTAGGAATTTGGAATTAGGAGTTAGCAATTAGAAGTTTATCTTCTAGAGCTTCTAGTGCTTCTAGAGCTTCTAGAGCTTCTAGAGCTTCTAGTGCTTCTAGAGCTAGCTAGCTAGCTTGAGCGGCGCGGCGGATGGCGCGTCAGCCCCGAGGGGTGGCCTTTGGAGCCAGGGAAACAAAGGGGCTTAGAATTTGTCTAAATTACTAAGCCCCAATAAGTTATGCATTAAATACTGGTATTCAGCACCTTATGCATGTTCAAGAGTCAGGGTGATGGTGACCCGATCACAGACTGCGCTGGGTCCAAAGTACTGGATGGGACCGGGATAGACATACAAGTTCTGCCCGATGCCCCATGCCTCGCGGTTGGCCGCAAAGGTCAGGAAGGGCTTCTTGTCCAATTCCACCAACGCCTTGCGGATGACGGGCACGTCCTTTCCGTTGCGGTGTTCCATGTTCATCATCATCGTCAGCGGAATGCCGCCGGCTTCCCACTGCGCGGCCGGAGCGGAGATGTTGCGGACGGAGGACATATAGCCGGTCTTGCCAGCGCCAATGAGGGAGGCGGCCGTGAAGCCCAGGCTGTAGCAGTAGTCCGCATCGAAGTTGGACGGCGCGGCGCAGCGGCCTTCATAGCCAAAGAAATGGGTCTGGGTGCTGAACTTGATGGCTTTGCCCGTCTCGGCCTTAATCTGCTTTAACTTGGCTTCCACCATGGTGATAAGCAGTTTTTCCGTCTCGATTCGGGATACCTGCACATTGCCGTGGGGATCGCGGTCGCCCAACAGCTGCGCTTTGATGAGGGCGGGGAAGGAGTCCAGCAGGGCGGCGGAGGCGGGAGTCAGTTTGCCCAACATGAAGGCGATTTTGGCGTCCATGTCGGCCAGCGCCTCGAATTCCGCGCCGAACTTCTCGGGGGAGAGCAGGTCGTTGAGCTCCTGAATCAGCACCTTGATTTCAGGGATGAATTCGATGAGGCCCTCGGGAATCAGGGCGACGCCGTAGTTCATCTTGTTTTCGGCGCGTTTGACGATCAGAGCCGCGATGTCGTCCACAATCTGCTTGAGGGACATGTTCTTGGCTTCCACCTCTTCGGAGATGATGCAGACGTTCGGATGAGTCTGCAGGGCGCATTCCAAAGCGATGTGGGAGGCGGAGCGGCCCATGAGCTTGATGAAGTGCCAGTATTTGCGGGCGGAGTTGGCGTCGCGCATGATGTTGCCGATGAGTTCGGAATAGACCTTGGTGGCGGTGTCGAAGCCGAAGGACACCTCAATCCACTCGTTCTTCAGGTCGCCGTCAATGGTCTTGGGGCAGCCAATGACCTGGACGCCAGTCTTTTGCGCGATCATGTACTGCGCCAGCGTGCAGGCGTTGGTGTTGGAATCGTCGCCGCCGATGATGACAATGGCCTGGATGCCATGGGCTTTGCAGTTAGCGGCCACTTTGTCGAACTGCTCGGTTTTCTCCAGTTTGGTGCGGCCGGAGCAGATGATGTCAAAACCGCCGGTGTTGCGGTACTGGTTGATGAGTTCGTCGGTGACCATGATGTATTTGTCGTCGATGAGGCCGCTGGGGCCGCCCAAAAAACCGAACAGCTCGTTTTTGGCGTTCAGCGCCTTCAGGCCGTCAAAGAGTCCCGCGATGACGTTGTGGCCGCCAGGGGCCTGGCCGCCGGACAGGATGACGCCGACTTTGATGGGCGTGGTGGGGAAGGGGGCGCCAGGCACGAATTTGACGGCGGGCAGCCCATAGGTGTCCGGAAACAGGGCCTTGATGGCCGCCTGATCGGCCACGGACTGGGTGGGGGCACCCAGCTGGGCGCTCACGAAGGGACCGCATTGGGCCAGAACGGGCGGCAGTTTCGGCTTGTATTCATAACGGGCCTGCTGCAGCGGAGAAATTTGATTCATCGTTGGACTCCTATATTATATAATAAGGTTAAAGGAAACGGACACGTTCCCTTGACTAAAAACTCAAATGACAAAAAACTCAAAATTCGGCCGGCCGCATCGCAATTCACCGGAAACAGGCTAAATTGAATGGAAACTGACGTATCATTAAGATAAATCCAACCGCTCATTTTTCAACTTGAAGCCTGACGCGCCGGCAGGGTTTGCTGCCACGGCGCCACGACAAAAATGAAGGGAATCCCATGACCTGCCAACGTCTCGTCCGTTGTCTGCCCGAAGAGGCAGGCGTCTCCAGCGAAGGAATCCAGAAGACCATTCAGGCCCTTGGCCGCGTCAATTATGTGCACGGAGTCATGATTCTGCGACATGGCATGGTCATTGCGGAGAATTGGTGGTATCCCTATCAGCCCCAGTTTCCCCATCAGCTCTTCTCGTTGAGCAAGTCGTTCACCTCCACGGCGATAGGCTTTGCCATCCAAGAAGGGCTTCTGGCTTTGGACGACCCGCTGACCGCCTATTTTGCGGACAAAATGCCCACGCCGTTGCCGGAAAAGATGGACCGCATGACAGTGCGCCATCTGCTGACCATGAGCTGCGGTCATGAAGCGTGCGCGGCGGCCACGGTCCTCAACAACGGCTCCCGCGACTGGCAGAGGGACTTCTTTCGGGAACCCATTGTCTTCGAGCCAGGCAAACGCTTTGTATACAACAGCTTAGGAACCTATATGCTCTCCGCGCTCATTACCAGATTGACCGGTCTTTCGACGATGGAATATCTTCGCCCACGCCTGTTTGCGCCTCTGGGCATGGGGCGGGTCACCAGCGAAGGCTGCCCATTGGGCATCTCCACGGGAGGGTGGGGGATGAATCTGCGGACGGAGGACATTGCCCGCTTCGGCCAATTCTACCTTCAGAAGGGCGTCTGGAACGGCGTGCGGCTGCTTTCGGAGGAATGGATTGAACAGGCCACCGCCAAACAAATTGACACTGCCCATCACGGCGTCATGGACTGGGGGGAGGGCTATGGTTTCCAGTTCTGGCGTTGCCAACCGGGCTGCTATCGGGGAGACGGCGCCTTTGGTCAATATTGTATCGTGTTGGACGACAAGGACATGGTGGTCGCCGTCAACAGCGGCGTCGATGACATGCAGCGGGTCTTGACCGCCATTTGGGACAATCTGCTGCCCGCCTGTTCCCCCGAGCCCACCATTCCGGCAGCCCCTCATGCCTTCCACGATTTGCAGGAATGTCTGGCTCACGCTAACCTGCCGTGGCGGCGGCAACCGACTCTGCAACAGGGACTTCCAGAAGGAACCTATCGCTATCGTCTGGAGAAGAACGCACTTGGGTTTGAAAGCGTTGAATTTGCCGTTACGGGGGCAGGGTGCCTCATGACCCTGGCCTCAAAAGACGGAATAAAACGTAACATGTTTAGTGGCAATAATTTATGGAAATGGAACGAGGGTGGCATCTATGAGGAGACTGTTGACTATGGTCACTGTGCCTGCCGAATGGGATGGGTTGCCCCCAATGACCTGGAACTCCAGACCTGCTATGTGAACACGCCTGTGGTCGTCAATGCATCCTGCCGTTTTGACGCCGCAGGGCAGGGGACGGTCTCCCTTGCCTTCGAGCCCCATTGCGAATTCTGGCGGGGCAAAACCTTCCCCCGCGAACTAGTCGGAAGTAAATATTAGTCCACAGAATACACGGAATATACAGAAAAAGAGTCCACAGAATACACGGAATATACAGAAGCGTTCAGCCGCGTTCCGCGGCCGAACGCGGATTAATTCTTTTCAAATGAAATAAAAGAACCGCGGACTGCCGCTCATTGAGCGGTAGTCCGCATCTTTTTATTCTGTTTATTCCGTGTATTTTGTGGACTCTCTTTATGTTTATTGTATTTACGGCAGTTCTTCCCTCAAAATGTCCATGCAGGAGAACTGGTCGCGGGTGTTCGGTTCCAAGAAGCTACCCGTGTCATAATCGTTCCATGAATCGATGGCCAGAATGCGGGTGCCTTCCCTGCGGGCGGCGGCAAGGCGGTCCCGGAAGGCGTTACCCTTGCGTCCCCGTGAAATGGACCAATGGTTCTTCTGGCTTCTATTATCTGATGTGGAACAACTTCCGCAATATCCAACCCGCAGCCACACAATGGAGTCCGCCGACTGGAGGGCGTAGGCGGTCTGCGATTCCGTTTCGAGGTCCGGCAAATCCGGCCACTGCAGGCCAAATTGCCGCCAGTTGACCTCTTTCGCATTGTGGCCTTCGAGTTTCAGATTGCGTCCCACCACAATCAAGGGACGACCGTTGAGCGTGAGATTCTGGCCGTTAAGCGCGTCATTCTGTTCTGGCCCCGCTAGAAAACCGTGTTTCGCCAAATGGCGGAGCAGGTCTTGACAATTCAACGCCAACGGCTTAGAAGAATCCAGATAGAGCGCGGTCTTCAGGCGGCCGTCGCGGCGGCAATGGTCTCGAAACTGGATGAGACGGGCCATTTTGAAGGGGTCAGCCAGCTGTTCAGGGGAAACTTTCAGCAAAACCCCCTGGATTCCAGCCTGAACCATCCGCTGAATGTCCCGTTTCATCCGCTCCTCAGTCCATGTATCATAGTTCGGAACTGGCACCACATCAACAAGTTGCGGTGAATGGTCCCGATAGGGGATATAGACCGTCCAAACCTGCGGACGACCCGTTTCCGCAGAATATTCCACGTTTTTCTTTGCCGAAATGCATCCAGAGAAAGCCATGATGGCAAAAATGGCACAAATTTGCAGTAAAAACCGTTTCATTTGGTGGCAGCCCGTTGAAATTGTTCACAGTCATCCATGGGTTCCACATCCTGATTCTTCAACTGACAACGGCTGAAAAACGGATGCTTGATATAGTAGCGGCAGTCTCGACAAAACCGCATTTTTGATTTATCTTCTTGAAGCTGAGTAACTTGCAACGCATCTTCCGTATCTTTGTCCGACATATTGAACAAATTGGACAACTTGTCGAGGCCAGACGAGCTCTTTTTATTTGTAACACCTTGCGCATCAGATGGTTCTGAATTCGAAACGGGAATGGGAGACTTGCAGAAGGCGCAGACCAGAACTTCGCCAGTGACCTTGAATCCATCCATGATCCGTTTGACGGACACAAGGGACTCTTGATGGCAATGGTTGCAGAAAAAACGTTGGCCTTCGTGAAGATGTTCAGTTGACATGTAAAACAGGCTTTGTTTGATGAGATATTCGCCATGAAAGCGGTTGAGGGCTGAAAACGACAACACAAAAATGTAATTCCGTAGAATGGCAAAGGCAAACCGTCAACGACAGAATTTTCCAAAAGCGACATGATAGACAATTGTAAAACAACGTGAAAAAGCGCCGTCGGATTGGGCTCCAGGGCTTGGAAAAGCGCTATATATAACGTCGCATAATATCGATTATGTTTAATTTTGGATAACGGAAAAGCCAGATTAGATATGGGATAATTTGTTTATTACCAATTACTTGTATTTATCAACTCATGGACCTGTTCATAACTTTTTGATAACTTTTCTTCAGATATATTATAAATGAACCGCGATTTGATAACTTTTCTTCAGATATATTATAAATGAACCGAGAACTGCCGCCGCCAAGCAGCTTGTTCGCTTCTGTTTATTCCGTGTCTTCTGTGGACTCTTTGGAATTCTGTGGACTGTTTACTGGAAATATTGCAAAATCATGATATAATATGAATTCAATTATATGCTTTATTTATCAATATGTGAAAGAATGTGAATGAATCCCTTTCCTAAATCCGAAATGCCGCGCGAACGGCTTCTCCGTCATGGGGCATCTGCCCTTGGCATCCGAGAGCTTTTGGCGATTATTCTTCGAACGGGAACCAAAGGCCATTCGGTTTTGGCTCTGGCCGATGATCTGCTGGCCGCCTTTGAGGGAAATCTGGAGACACTCAGCCAGGCATCCATCAGTGAATTGTCTCAAGTCTCTGGCATTGGCCAGACAAAGGCCATCGAAATCTGCGCCGCCTTCGCCCTATCCCGACATTTGGCCTATCTAAAGGCCACTCGCCTGCCCTGCTTCAAATCCCCTGATGACATCGTTCCGTACATGCGTACAAAGCTGTTGGGCTGCAAACAGGAGCAGTTCCATAGCCTGCTTTTGGACAGACATCTCAATCTCATGAAGGATGAATTGGTCTCTATTGGATTGGTGGACAAGAGTTTAGTGCATAGCCGCGAGGTTTTTCGCCAAGCGATTCGCGCCGCGGCCACCTCCATCATCCTGTGCCACAATCATCCGTCGGGCAATGTCATTCCGTCCAAACAGGATATAGAGACCACAAAGGCGCTATACGAGGCGGGAGAGCTGTTGGGGATTCCCATCATCGACCACATCATTGTCAGCAGTTGCCCCGCAGTATCCTCCGAAAAGCCATACTTCAGCTTTCTGGAAGCGGGTTTGATTCGTGAAAATGCCATTTTGGTGAAGCGGAACCGACAAAAGCAGGGGAAAAAGGGCAAAGAGAAGAGCGAAGAGGCCGACGAGGACATGGATTCCCCCATGGTCGCCTCCGAGCCGCCGCATGGCAATGACGGTCATGATGGCAGATGACTCCCCTGCCCTGTAATGTCTTTGAACTTATTGATATGTGGATATTTGTAACGATTCAGAACCCCTGATGGTGAAATAGCAGTTTTTCACTTTTCACTTTTCACTTTTCACTTTTCACTTTTCACTTTTCACTTTTCACTTTTCACTTGACATTTGACATTTGACATTTGACGTGAGACGCGAGATGTGTAAATTGCTTATAAAACGTTGTTTATAGCAGATTTTCATGATCAACATTTAACCCCAGCAACGGCTATCTTAGCCCTTCTCGTCTCTCATCTCTCGTCTCTCGTCTCCCGTCTCCCGTCCCATTCCATATTTCAAGGGCAACGGCCTCCTGCCTTGTCTTCGGCGACTGTGCCGTTGGGCGTGCTGTTCACGCAGGCGATGAGGCGCGTGACCTCCTCCAAAGGCGCCTCTTTGCGGATGGCGCAGCGGGTGAAGGAGATGTTTTCCGCGTTTCGCAGGAGCCAGAAGGCCCTGGGCGCCTGAGTCGTCCGCTCCGTGTAGTCAAAGTCGTCGTCTTGGAAGACGGCCTCGGGAGCGATTTCGGCGGCGGTGAGCCGCACATTGTCGAACACGATGTCCCGAATGTCACCAAATTGGTAGGCGTCAATGAGATTGGCCGCGCTGACCGTTCCTCTGATGTTAGAGAAAAGGAGGTTCTCGATGCGGGCGGTGACGGGGCCCACGGTCCGTCCCCAGGCGTTGCTGTGGAGGGAGAAAGGCCGTTTTGCCTCGATGTAGAGATTGCTGAACATGCATTGCTCAATCTGCAGGCTGGCGTTTGCCCAATATTGCGTGGCGATGCAGAAACCGGTCCGCGAGCCGATGATCTGGCAGTTGTCCATGGTGACACGGCGAATCAGCCCGCCGCCCACGCCGATGCGCACCGCGTTGCAAACCGTTGTCAGAATGCAATTTGTGATGGTGATGTTTTCGGCGACGGGATGCTCCATGCCGAAATCGGACGAACTGCGGATGGCAATGCAGTCGTCGCCGGTCTCGATTTGGCAATTGCTGACGGTCACTCCGCGGCAGGCCTCGATGTCAAGGCCGTCGCCATTGGGCGTGTGCATCGGATTGACAATCCGCAGGCCATCGATCCGAACATGGGAGCAGCCATAGAGGAAACAGCTCCAGTAAGGGGAATTGGTCAACTGGACGTCCGCAATCGTCACATTCTCGCAGTTGCGGATGAACAGCATTTGGGCCGGCCGCCAGGTGATGGTCTCGTAGGAGCAGACGATGTCCGACGGAAGCTCATAGAAGGCCGGACGATTGCCGTCGATGCGGCCGCCGCCGCGAATGACGATGTTGTCCACGTTGTCCGCAATGATGAAATGGGCTCCGGACACGCATTCGGTGGGGTATATTTTATTGAAGGGGGCGAAGTCATCGGCGTTGTAGTCTTTCGGGTTGCTGGAGGCCAGCAGGACGGCGCCTGGAGACAGCTCAAGGCCGCCGTCGCCGCGCAGATAGAGGGTTCCGCACACATAGGTCCCCGGAGGGAAATAGGCGATGCCTCCCGCCTCGATGGCATTTTGTATCGCCTTGGTATCCAATGAGATGCCGTCTCCGACAGCACCAAAGTCCTTCACGTTGTTCATGGTCGCCAATCTCCTCGTTTCGGGTCCCCTACTCCAGCTCCAGCCCATGGACAATGAGCGGCGCGCCGTCCAACGCCAGCGTCACCTGCCCATTGACGGCCGTGACGACGCGGCGACGGCCGATGCAGTCCCGCACGACCACGTCCCCTTTGGCCTTGAACACATGGGAAGTTTTTGTCTTCCAATGACTTATCCATGGCTCAAGATGGATGAAATCATCGGATTTCGCACTTTGGACGGTGCCGTCCGTCCGATCGTAAAGCACGGCGAAACGTCCCGTCGGGGTGACGAACTCCATACCCCTCAGCGCCGTTCCGGCTCGTTCGACATAACGCACAAATTCCGCGCCATCAAGCTCTTCCGCAATTGTCGCGAACGCCATGAGCGAGGGCTTGGGGCTGCAGTCCCGATTCAGCAGGCCGAAATCGTACTCCCGATCATTGATGTTGATGCCTCCCACATCGAACCACACTCCGTTGTGCATCTGGTAGAACAGCACGGCCGCCATCCCCTCCGCCTTTCCAATGGCAAAGGTAAGTATCGTGTTTTCAGCGGATTGGCGCATGGAGTCCACCCACCAGTTGTTTGACTGGGTGTTGGCATAGACTTCCGTCAGATACAGCGGTTTCACCCCCAGACGGTCCAAAACGGCCTTTGTGCGGCGAATGGCCCCAAGATAGGTCCATCCTTCCCCTGTGTCATCGGGAGTCATATTGCCACGGCCCGGATGCAGCGCCACGGCGTCGAACCAGTCCCAGCCGCCCTGCTTGGCGATTTCCTCCTGAAACAGCGGATCGGCGCCTCCAAGACCCAGGCAAACCAGATTGATGTCCGCTCCCGCCTGTTTGCGTTGCATAATCTCCTTAACCCAAGATAGATACACATTCACCTTCCGAGTCCGGTCCTCCGCGTCTTTCACAAAATTCCATTCATTGCAAAACTCCCACGCCACATTGCCGCGCTTTCGGTACTGTTCCACCATGCCGTCCAGTTTCGCCGCATCCGCCTCCTGGAAGGGCTGTTTGGGCGACACGTTGTTGTGCATCATGGCCACCATGCCGTATGGCCGCAGCTCATGGCTGTTGCCTTCGCGAACATAATGGACGCCAAGCCGTTGCATCAGCCGAAACACCTCTTCTCTTGAGGGGACGTTGAAAAAGGCGGATATTCCTATGTTGCTCTTATCCAGATACTTAAACAAAAATGGCGGAAGGGTTGCCACCGTTGACCGAGAGAAGATCTCCGTTCCATTGATGACGGCGCTTGCCTCCACAAATGCCATATCATGTTCCGCCAGAGGCAGTTCGATGTTCCATTTGGCGCTGCCGTCGGGAGCCAAATCCAGCTGGTGGGTGTTCTCCGCCAGCACCGTTCCGTCAAAATTCCGCGCCCATATCCGAATTGCCGCGGAAAGGGCGTTGCGCTGACAGTTCGTCGCGGTCACCGTGACCTGCGGCATTCCGTCGGAGAAGATGTTGAAGGGACGGTCGGTCGTCAACGCCACGCACAGGGGGCGGCCGGCGCGGCGGGCGGCGACTTCCTCCGCGGTCACTCCTTTTTTCGTCACCACAAAGGACATTTTCCCCTGATAAGGCTGAATCCCCTCTTCTTTTGTCGTCTTCTCCATCTTCAGATGTTCGCGAAAGGTGTCTCCCCACATGACGTTGCCGGTAATCACATACCATGCATCCAATTCACCGCTAACTCCCTCTATTCTACGGAGATAGCAATCTTTCTCCTCATAAGGGACACCGCCCTTCTCGCTTCGCTTCCAGACGCCGATCTTGTCTACGCGGCGTTTTTGATCCGAGCCGGCCCACTCCTGCATGACGCCGCCCAAACTTCCCTTGAAGTCATCGGGAACCCGAATGGCATACGTCACGTCAAACCCAAAGGGCGTCAGTTCCACACGGGCCTGGACCTCAGTCTTGCCATCGGCGTCATTTTCCACCCGATAGCCGATGTCCATCGCTCCTTCGGCGATCTTTTCGGCATGGAGGGGAACCGCCACCGGCGGACACCATGCAAAGTCCATGTTTCCTATGGAAATCTCCCGTTGGCCTTGGGCGTTCAGCAGCCACAGCTTGCCATCCTCAAACCGCAGGACGAAGCGCTCGCCGCGCAGTTCCACCTGCGCTAACAGGCAGCAGGACAACAACATGCAAATTCCAATCCAACGATTCATTCCCTTTTCTCCGTCATTTTCCAGCCTTTTTCACGGTGAAGCGTTGCCAATAACGTAACCTTTTTTCAGCGATTTTCCATTTCGAAGGCTTGGAAATTCGCAATAGGCGGGACGCGGGACGCGAAAAGTGAAAAGTGGAAAGTGGAAAGTGAAAAGTGGAAAGTGAAACGCGGGATGCGGAAAGTGAAAAGCGGAAAGTGGAAAGTGGAAAGTGAAAAGTGGAAAGTGAAAAGTGGAAAGTGAAAAGTGGAAAGTGAAAAGTGAAAAGCGGGCCAAATGCCTAAAGGCGAATGGCTTAGCTCAATAGCGAATTTGGATTTCGGGCCAGAGGATATGCAGAGGCTCCTGTTCCGCAGGCATATCCGTATAGTAGACCATGCGGATGACATTTTCTCCCATCCAAAGCAGTTCAGGCGGCACCTCAAGCGTATGCATGCCTTTCTTCCACCAATCGGGGACCATAAGGTCCGTCTCCCGTTTGGGCAGACCGAAACTGGAGGACGCCTCATCCGCCTCGCCATTGCCCGTATGGGAGCCCACAAACTGTCCGTTGAGATAGACATCCAGCTTTTCGTGGCTGTTCAGCGAGCGGAAATTCAAGATCAAGGAGACTTTGGGCTCCAGAGAGTTGCGTTTGGCGGCGGCAATGTCGTCCGCCACGCGCAGCAAGGCCAATTGAGTTTCCGTGAACGCGGCGTCGGAGGCGGCGCGTTTGGGTTCGATGGGCGTCAGGTCAAGGAAGGGACCTGCAATATAGTTCTTCGGCGCAAATTCCACATTGGCGGGGTCATTCACCTTCAGGAAAAAGTCCTTATGGTTTACGAAAAAGGAACTTACCGCATGATTGAAGACCACGCCGTCCGCTTTGGAACGCATGAACATCAGCATCTGCGCATTGATTTCGTGTTCACTCTTGCCTCTTGAATAGCGGGGAATCCCGTCCGGATCATCATCGCGATTGAAGATGCGGAGGCTCTGGTCCAGGCCACCGTAAATCTTCCCGCTGGTCTTTTGGCTATGGCGAAGGAAGCCTTCGAGGCGCACATCGAATTCATAGCGGTTCTTCCCAATGGGAACGGCGGTGGGAACCAGCACGTCCACCAATTTTTCGTCCAGCCAAGTTTTCCAGTCAAGTCCATAGGAATCAAGATGTTGCGAAGGTATGGCCACTTGCATTGCAATGCGTTTGCCCTGCTTCTCGCCCTCTTCATCCAACATTTTGCGGACATCTCGTATGAATCCATTCATGATTTCCGCATCCGGTTCCGTGAAATACGGCGGATAGACGGCCAAATCCACAGAAATTCCATCCACGCCTGAGGCCGCCAGCTCCCGCAGGATGGCCAGTTTGAAGTCCCTGACTTCCTTGAACTTGAAGTCCAGATTGGCATTGCCCTTTATGCGATATTCGGGATGCCGTTTGTTCAATTCTCCTACAAATCCAATCCACATCCACGACTGTGAATCCACAGGGCCGTATTCGTGATTCATCTCCAGCCGTGAATAGAGCTTCAGCTTGTGCTGATGGGCCAAATCAGCCATAAGGGCTTGTGGATCAATGCCTTCCGAAATAAGTTGATTGATGTTGTCAACGACGTACTTGTCTCCAGGAGTGAATTTTGTCTTCCATTGTTCGTCCTTGACCGCATAGCCGAACAATTCGCCCGCCTTGGTGCGGTGCGTGAAGGTGCTTCCAGGGCCAGTGCCGAAAATCAGATACTCCACCCCGCTTCCTTCAAATGGCGTAATATGTTTATTTTCAAGTATTTCTGACTTAATTGGCGGTTTAAGCTCCCACCATGGAGTGTATCCGTCCGTCCGCCATACGAATTCCAGTTTCTTCATAGGCTCCGGCTTCCAGAAGTAATCCTCAAGATGGCTTTCTCCTAGTCCGAAGATCTCCGTGATGAGCGCGGCATAGACATTGTTTATCACATACAGCCCAGCCGCCACGCTGAGCTCTTCGGAGACCGTGCCGTAGCTGTATTTCGATGCATCCGCCAGAGAGTAGTATTGGAAGCCGTTGATTTCCTGTGGCGCGAAGAACTTCTCGCGGCAGCGCTTGGCGCGTTCTTCCCAAGTGTAAATTCCTCCAACATCCTGTTTTACGGTTTCCGGTTGCTTGCAGGTCAACAAGGGATTCTGCATGAGCTCCCATAGAGAAGCCATGCGTCCGTCCTTTTTAAGGAAATAGATGCCGAAGCGTGGGTCGCAATATCCCCAATGGCCGTCCACATAGGCTTCTGCGGTGATATGTCCTCCAATGTCATGCATGATGATACGGGCTGGAATGTCGGCCACTTCGCATAATGCGGTGAAGAGGCGCCCCAACGTCTCGCACAAGTCCTCTCCTTTGTCAATAAGCATTTCCTCCGTGCCGCCGTAGAACCATCTTTTGTCTCCGGGCCCCGGCAGGTGCTTTTTCTTTAAGTCTCTGCAATAGCGCATGATAGAGAGAACTTTTTCCTGCGTGGTTGGCTTCCCTTCCACCAATTCGGCCACAATTCTCTCCAGCTGCGGCCGCGTTCCCTTTACATAGCGGGGTGTCGGAATATACTCTTCATACAAAAATCTCTGTGTCTGCGGGGTCAGGACAATCTGTTCCTGCCGTAGTTGGAACTCCACATTGTCGCCATAGTTGACTGCAAGTTGCTCGTAATTGCAAATATAGGCTTTCTGTCGCAGGTCGCCGACAATATGCTTGACGGCCTCCATCCCCTGATAATCCTTCAGTTCCTCATGGCTAGAGACCACAGCTTCCTTGAAGAAGCTTGAAGAGGATGCACAACATCCTGATAAGCAGCAACTTACAACTAACAGCAAATTACAGAACGATTTCATAAAGCACCTTGCTAGGCAACCTGTTTATATTAAATACGTTATGAAAACAAGTCCACTTACGGACAGCATTTTGTTTTTTACATCTTCACGACATGAAAAAGCCGATGGTCAGGGCGGCCATCGGCCTGTTTCACTCTAACTTACTGGAAATCAGCAATTAGGGCATATGAAGTTTGGTGTTGTCCTGCGCGTAGAAATAGATGGTGGCGTTGGAGTTGTTGGTCATTTTCCTGTAGTTGTTGAGAATGTCGCCTGCGGTGCAGGAGCCGACATGGCCGTCGCAGAATGCAATGTTCGCGCGCTCGTTGTGCATCAGCTTGACCATATCACTATGGTTCATATTGATGAGGCAGCAATAGGTGGGGGAGTTCAGGCTGGTCGCGGCCGTTCCGTACTCCCATGAGTCGGACAGCATGATGGAGGCGGACGGGTTCTTGAGCACGTTGGTCATGAGGAAGCGCTGGAACCGATGGGCACCCATTTCGAAAACGCCGTCGGGCCATCCCTGATGGTGGATGGTGCCATAGCAGCGCCAGTAGGTCTCCGCCGCGCCAAATTCGTTGCTGTAGTTCTGCGGGTTCTCCATCATGACCTTTGAACCGTAGGTGGGGCAGATGATGACGCCGGAATCCTCTTCAATGTAGCCTTGGGCAATCATGGTGCCCGCCCAGGAGAGCAGGTTGACCTGCTTGCCGTGGAGACGTCCGTTCACTTCGTAGTACAGGGGAATTCGACCGTTGTAGTCATCGTAGTAGAGCATGATGCTCTCCGCGCAGCCTTTCATGTTGGACACGCAATTGACGGCCAGCGCTTTCTGTTTGGCTTTGGCCAGAGCGGGCAGCAGCATGCCCGCCAGAATGGCGATGATGGCGATGACGACGAGGAGTTCGATGAGGGTGAAGGCTTTCTTCATGGTATTTTCCTTTCTAACTTGTTCCTGTGCAAGGTTTTACCCCCCCAATTTTTTATCGGGGAGACAAAGGGGAAACCGCTACAGGAAACACGTGTATAATTATACAAAACTTTTTGGCAAATTCCAATAGGCCTATTGATTTTTTATGTAAATTCGCCACTTTTTTGTGATTTCTCACTTTCCGCTTTTCACTTTCCGTGTTCCGCGTCTTCTGAAAAGCGAAGAGCGAATAGTGAAGTGGGCTCAAGGGGATTTGCAGTTCAAAAAACAGCTGTTATCTTAATGCAATGACCGACTTTGCAGGGCCTCTCTGCCCTGCCCCGACGAATTCGTATTTCACCATACAGGACTCCCATGGATAATAAAATCGAAGTTGCCTGCTACTATTTTCCAAACTACCATCCCTGCGACGAACGCAATGCCATCGTGCATGGCAAAGGCTGGAGCGAATGGGAACTGCTCAAGGTCGCGCCGCCGCGCTTCCATGGGCACCATCAGCCGTTGAAGCCCGTCTGGGGCTATGAAGACGAATCCGACCCCCAGGTCATGCGCCGCAAGATCAAGGCCGCCGCCACCCATGGCATCGACGCCTTCCTCTTTGACTACTATCACTACACCGACGGCACCTTCCTCTCCCATTGCCTCGACGACGGTTTTCTGCCGGCGGTCGCCGGAACGGACTTCAAATTCGCGCTCATGTGGGCGAACCACGACTGGCTGGACATCCATCCGCGAAGCCGCAGCCACCAGCCGGAAGTCCTCTACGACGGCAAAGTGGACGCCGCCGCCTTGGTCCGGATCACCGACTACATCATCACGCATTACTTCAAGCACCCCAACTACTTAAAGCATGATGGCAAGCCCTATTTCTCCATCTACGACCTAGGCAATCTGATTCAGGGGCTGGGCGGATTCGCCGCCACCCGCAAGGCCCTTGCCGACTTCCGCGAGCGCACCATCGCCGCCGGCTTCCCCGGTCTTGAGCTCAACGCCGTCGTGTGGGGCCTTCATGTCCTGCCTGGAGAGCACGGCGACATCGATCCCTACGTCGGCGTGAAGGAACTGGGTTTCGACACCGCCACAAGCTACTGCTGGGTCCATCATGCAGGCTTCTGCAAAGACCAGACGGAGACGCCGTATTTCCATGTCATGGAAGGCTATTTCAAGGAATGGGACAAGATGGCGGGGCGCCTTGCCATCCCCTATTACCCCAACATCTCCATGGGATGGGACCCCTCGCCCCGCTGCAGCGTCACCGACACATGGGACTGGAGATGCGGCTACCCCTATTCGCCGCTCATCGTGGACAACTCGCCGGCTAGTTTCCGCAAAGCGTTGGAGCTCACCAAGGAACGCATGCTCCAAAAAGGCGAGACCATGCTCACGGTCTACTGCTGGAACGAATGGACGGAAGGCAGCATGCTGGAGCCGGAGGAACGCTACGGCATGGGCTATCTGGAGGCCATGCGCGATGTTTTCGGCAAATGATTCACCTTCGTTACTATCTGCTGCATAAACTTTTATAACCAAAGATCCGGAACCGTTCCAAACGGATGGAGTTCCCCAAAACAGCATCCATTGAATGCAAAATATGCAAGAAATGCAAGATAACATACGAGAGACGAAACCAATGGAACGCCGTTGGTTCATCTTGATCGCCGCTCTGGTGCTGTATGTGGCCATGCTGTCCGTCACCTGGACGCTGACGACTCAACGGGCGGACAGCCAGACCCAGTCCATGCTGGACTATGCGATTGAGAACCTGGAAGCCACCCTCAATGGCTCCATCGACACCATGCTCATGCATGTGGGACAGTCCATTGTCAAGGAGCTGGGCCAATCGCAGCCCGTCTCGACGGAAGAGCTGAACCGGCTCGCCGCGCAGCATTGGGTGGACGAAATCAACGTCACGGACCGCACGGGACGCAATCTCGGTTCCACGGATCCGAAACTGGTGGGGACCTCCTTCGCCGACAAACCGAAGGCGGCGGAGTTTTTGATACTCACGGACGGCGTGCATCAGGCCTTTTCGCAGCCGTTTCGGGCGGGGGCGCACAATCCGGAAGTCCGCCGCAAGTATGTGGGAATAGCCTTTCCGAAGGGCGAGGGACTGCTGCAGGTGGGCCTTGACGAAACGCGGCTCAGCCGGATTCTCCCCTCCATCATGGGTTTCGTCTATGACAAATGGCTCTTGGGAGAGACGGGCTTCTTCCTGTGCGCGGACCTAGAGGACGGTCATCTCATCTCCAATCCCGCCCGCCATTCAAACGAGGCGACCACCCTTGCGGAAACTGGCTATAACCCCTTGGACCCCAATGTGAAAGAGGACGGCAAGACCACCTTCCGTCAGCGGCTCTTCGGGTCGGACTGCTACTGCCGCGCCGTGATCTTCGGGGGACACCGCATCATCGCCGCCCTGCCGCCCTCCGAATACTATGTCACCCGCACCGTCTACGAAGTGGTGATGGCCGTGGTTCTCGCCCTTGTGCTGACGCTTTTCGTACTGATGCTATGGCGCATTGAAAAAGACGCGGGGCGCCTGAGGGCCTTCTACACCTCCGAAGCGGAGAAACAGGCCGCCGAACTGGATTTGGGACGCACCATCCAGATGGCGGTGCTGCCCACCGAATTCCCCGAGACCGAACATTTCCGCATCTCCGCCTCCATGACCGCGGCAAAGGAAGTCGGCGGGGACTTCTACGACTTCTTCCCGCTGGACGAGACCCATCAGGCTTTCCTCATCGCCGACGTCTCCGGCAAAGGCGTGACCGGCGCCCTATACATGATGAACGCCCGCACGCTGCTCAAGGACACGCTGTTGTCCGAAACCGCCTTCGATCCGGCGGCGGCCCTGACGCGGGTGAACGCCGAACTGTGCCACAACAACCCCGCGGAGATGTTCGTGACCGCATGGGTCGGCGTCCTGGATCTGGAGAGCGGCCGAATCCTCTTCGCCAACGCGGGACACAATCCGCCCCTGCGCCTGCGGAATCATGAACAGCCAGAATGGCTTCGCCAGCGCTCAGGCTGCCCGCTGGCCTGTTTTGAAACCATCACGTACAGCAGCAAGGAGACCTACCTGAAACCAGGGGAGACGCTCTTCCTCTATACCGACGGCGTCACCGAAGCCATGGACAAATCCGGCGGGCTCTTTGGAGAGGAGCGGCTTGCCAACATGCTGGAGGATGCCGTGGGCGACGATGTGACGAAAACGGCCCCGCGGGACTTGGTGCAGGCCGTTCGCCGTGGCACGGAGGACTTTGCCGCCGGCGCCCCACAGGCCGATGACATCACCCTGCTCGCCGTTCAATATCTTGCTGCGCTGGAAGTACATACGCGAACCTTCCCCTGCAATGAGGAGGCGCTGGCCATCATCTCCGCCCATCTCAGCAAGACCTTGGACAAGGAGAATTGCCCCAAACGGGAGAAGGCCCAGTTGATGGTGGCGTTGGACGAAGTGATCTCCAACATCATTCGCCATTCGGGAGCCACTGGCATCAAGATGGACGTTCAATTCTCCCACTCACCCCCTGGCGCCACCGTCACTTTGGCGGACGACGGCGAGCCCTTCAATCCGTTGGACGCACCGCTGCCCGACACCACGCTCCCCTTGGAGGAACGCCCCATCGGCGGCTTGGGCATCCTCCTCCTGCGCAAGACGATGGACAAGGTGGAATACCATTACGCCCATGGCTGCAATATCATCTCCTTCTATCGGATTTTCGGAAAGAAAAATCTCTAGCAGAGTGCCCTGGTCTCCCGTCTCCCGTCCCCCGTCTCCCGTCCCCCGTCAGACTCCAGCCTGTTCGTGGTTTTCGCTTCGCTTACCCACGGCTAATATCCTGCAGCCGCCAAAGCGGCTCTGATTTGCATGGAAGAAAAATCCAACTGCTGTTTTTGGGTATATATTATATATAAGGTATAGAGTCTTGGCCTAAACGGAGACCAAAGGGAGCGTGACCCATGAAGGATTTCATCCTGACCTATCGGCGATTCTTTCTCACCGTGCTTGTTATGGGCATCCTGATCATCTTGCTCTGGATGCTGTGCAATTCCGCTTCCGAGACCACTAAAAGACTGAAGGAGAAGCACTTGCAACAACAGGCGGCTCCCGTGGCCGAGCCAGTCGAGTCAACGGCGGAACAAGCGGCGACGCCGTCAGAAGAGAAGGACGCGTCATCGACAGAAGGACCAACCAAGCACGCCGACGATGGGGCGAAGACCCCCTAACTCATTGTTTTGGAGACTATTATGATAATGGATATTCAGGCCTACTTGGACCGCATCGCGTTTGCCGGTTCTGACCTCACCCCCAACGTCGGACTGTTGAGGGCCCTCCAGACCGCCCATGCCATGCATGTCCCCTACGAGAATCTCGACATCTATTTCCGTCGGGACGTATCCCTTGCCTATGAGGCGATGTACGAGAAGATTGTCCTCAACCGCAGAGGCGGTTACTGCTTTGAACTCAACGGGCTGTTCGGCTGGCTGCTGCGGAAATTGGGCTTTCAAACCCAGGAGTTCCTCGGACGGTGGCTGAAAGGAGAGGCGCTGACCGTTCCCATGCGGCGGCATCGCATCATCAAAGTCACGTTTGAAGACGAAGCCTACATCGCGGACGTGGGCGTGGGCCAGAAGGCCCCGCGGACACCTCTGCTCTTCCGCCATGGTCTGGAGCAGGAGCGGGACGGCTCCATCTACCGCATTGTTCATGACGACCGTCTGTTCAATGTTGTCCAAGTCCTTGATGGAGATAGTTTTATAAACGTATTTTCCTTTGACGACGCTCCTCAGGAACCCATTGACTTCGTCTATCCGCATTACTACTGCACCCATTATCCGGACTCCGTGTTCCTGAAGGGCGTCTTCGTGCATCTCCCCACGGAATGCGGCCGAAACAGCATTGGCACGGTTATTAACCCCTCCACGGGCCAGATGAATTTCCTGCTGAACGTGGGGAAGGAGGATGGAACCAGCCATCAGGAGTATCTTCCCTCACGACGAGACCTTTTCGCCGCGCTGAAAACCTATTTCGACATGGATTTCTCTGTCGCCGACTGACCGGGGCACCGAGTTACCCAGAATTCCTATTGACATGGCATGCAATACGTTACAGTATTATCATGAGGACGAGGCCCCACGCCGCCTTTCGGAGACGACCTATGCCTTGGCGGCCCAATATCTCACCACAAGCCATGGTCGGGACCGCATCATCGACGCGCCCTTCCGCTTTGAGCCAAATCCGGCCCTCTCCGCCCATCGGAACTATGCGGAGAACATTCGGCTTGTCGCCGAGCAGGCTCCTCTCTGCCTTTCTCCCGATGAACGGCTTTTCGGCAGCGCCCCCTATCTGGAGGCCCCGCAGCACAACACGCCTGGCCATTACTTTATGGGAACCAGCCACACGACCCCTGGCTTCGAACGTGTCATCAATTTGGGAATCAAGGGGTTAGAGCAAGATATCCGCCGTTCCATGCAGGCGCCGCACGAAGCGGAGGAACAGGATTTTCTTCAGGCCGGGCTGGAATGCCTCAACGCCATGCGCTGTTGGATTGACCGTTATCGCGTTCAGATTCGCCAACAACTTAATCATGCATCCAATCCATTCTATGAGAAGATGTTAGAGGCATTGAAAACCATTCCGGAACAGGCCCCGGAAACCTTTTTTCAGGCCGTCCAGTCTCTGGCCTGCTTCTATGTGTTTTTGCGGCTTTGCGGCGTCTGGCCAGGCCTTGGACGGCTGGACAAAATGCTCTGGCCCTTCTTGGAGCGGGATTTGGCCGACGGCATCATCACGTTGGACGAGGCACGGGAGATTTTGGCGCACTTTTGGATCAAAGGGACGGAATGGAAGGGCCTTTTCATCGGCTCCGGCGATGCGCAGCACTACCAAAACGTGATTTTGGGCGGCATTGACGAAGACGGCGCGGAGGTCACCAACCCCGTGACCCATTTGATTTTGGATGTGGTGGAGGAGCTTCACATCAGCGACTTTCCCATTGGCTTCCGCTGCAACGGCAACACCTCGCCGGATATGCTTCGTCGCATCGCGCGAATCCAACGGCAAGGCGGCGGCATTGTCTCCATCTACAATGAACCCTTGGTCATCAAGGGTTTATGCAAATTCGGCCTGGCTGAGCGAACGGCCCGCTCCTTCACCAACGACGGGTGTTGGGAGGTCATCATCCCCGGCCGCACCGCCTTTAGCTATGTCCCCTTCGACGCCCTTGCCATTCTGCAGGACGCCTTGGGCATGCAGCCCGGCCAGTCCGCTGTGACCTTCAGCGACTTTGAGGAGCTGTACCACGCCTTTCTGGCCCAGCTGCGACGCACCGTGGAACAGCAGCACCAGCGGATGTCGCAGGCCTACCTGGAGGACAACCAAACCACCCGCCATCCCGCCACCCTGCTCTCCCTTTTCTACGAAGACTGCATCGCCAAAGGAAGAAGCTATACCCATCGGGGCACCGCCTATTCAGTCATCGCCATCCATGCAGGCGGTCTGCCGGATGTGGCCAACGCCCTGATGGCATACAAAAAGCTTGTCTTTGACGATAAGTTATTCTCTTTCAATGAGTTACAGAATTTCTTGAAGGAAAATTGGCAGGGCCATGAGGCCGAGCGGCAATTCGTCCGCAACACCCTACCCTTCTATGGTAATGGCCATGACGAGGCGGATGGGCTGCTGAAACGTCTCGTGGAGGATTATGCGGACATCGCCGGCGAACAGCATGAAATCAACGGCGTTCTTCGTCCCGTTGGCATCAGCACCTTTGGCCGTGAGCTGGAGTTCGCCCCCAGACGGCTGGCCACGGCGGCGGGAACCCATGCCCACGACATTCTGGCCGCCAATCTGTCCCCTGCCCCTGGAACCGACCGTCAAGGGCCCCTTGCCGTCCTGAAAGGCTATTGCGCCGTGGACTTCACGAAAATCCCCAACGGCTGCCCTCTTGACCTGCGGCTGGATCCACGTTCCCTTAAGGGAGACAACGGTTTGGAGGCCATCGTCGGAATCCTGAAGGCCTTTTTGGAACTGGGCGGCTTCTATCTGCAGCTTGACTGCGTCTCGCCAGAAACCCTGCAGGACGCCCAACGTCACCCCGAAAACTACCCTAACTTGTCCGTGCGAATCTCCGGCTGGTCCGCCCGCTTCGTCACCTTGGACAAGAACTGGCAGGACATGGTCATCCAACGGAGCTACCAAAACCGCTGAGAGTCCACAGAAAGAGAGTCCACAGAAAGAGAGTCCACAGAAAGAGAGTCCACAGAAGACACAGAATAGACAGAACGCAGGCAGCCGCAGGCGGCTGTCTGCGGGGGATATAACTCCTAACTCCTTATTATCAACCATTTCCAACAGAAAAGGATTTCCATGATGCATCGCTTTCATCTTCTTGCGTTCCTTTGGCTTGCCGTTGCCCTTTCCGCCGTTGGGCAGCCGTTGTGGCAGGTGGATTTTAAAGCCGTTGACGAGGAGGCAAAAGCGAAATGGAGGATCAGCGGCTCCTGTGAATTCACGGAAGAGGGGCTTGTCACCACCTCGGTCAAGGACGGCAAACATTCCATCGTCGCCATTCCCGTGTCCCTTGACAAGCTGCCTAATGGCTTTGACGGCAAGATCTTACGGGTTACATGGACCTTCAATCCCCGGAAAATCGGCGGTTGGGGCAGCGATTTTCGAGTCAACAGCGCCATGGTGGTGGAAATGACGGGGCGCCGTCCCACGCTGAACGCCAATCGTCCCGCCAAGATGACCCTCGAAGAGGGGCAACCCTGCACCATGACCTGTGACTTCTCGCAGCATCTGATCACGTCATGGACCATCAACGGAACGGAGCAGCTGGACAAACCGATTCCAATCTGGGAACATGGCGAAGGACAGCCGCACATCAATATCGCCGACTACACGGAAACGAATTCACAAACCCTCTGGATGTCCGCCTCCTTTGAACTCATCCCCTATGACAATGTGGAAGAGCTTTGTCTGGCGGCGGGAGACGCCTATCCCCCCGTGGAGAAGGACAAACGGACGGATTTCCTGCTGGGGCAGGCCAGTCCCATGGTGAAGGTGTTTCGGGAGGCACAGCTGTATGAAGGCACCTTCAACCGCAATGTCCATATTTCCGCCGCCGGTCGCGAGCGGGAGTCCTTCCAGCTTGTCGTCTTTCCGCTGGACAAACCGCTAAAGCACGTCACCGTAAGCATTTCCGACCTTCGTGCCATGGACGGGAAGTCCCCCGATTTTCCCGCCGACCGCATCTCCGTCCATCCCATCGGCTACATTCGCACCGTGCTCGGGCCGAAAGGCGGCTGGCAGTGGCCGGACGTGCTCATGCCCAACACCCCCTTTGACGTGGAGCCCGGCTTTGTCCAGCCCGTGTGGTTCACCGTTGACGTCCCCCACGGCACCGCCCCAGGCGACTACCGCGGCATCATCACCATCCATGCCGATGATGTGGCCCCGCAAAACGCCTCCCTCAAGCTCAATGTCCTCCCCTACTCTCTGCCGGTTCGCGGCACCTTGAAGACCGCCTTCTGCATCAGCCCCGGCATGTGGGAGATTTGGTACAAGCCTGACGAAGTGAAGCGGCGCCTCGGCATGACCGACCAGACCGGCCACGGCCCCCTCTACACCTCCTATGAATGCGAAGACGTCCTTCCAAAGGCTAAGTGGTTGGAAATGTATGACTTCCTGCTGGCCCACCGCCTCAGTCCCACGGTCATCTACTCCTCCCTCAAAAACGGCAGAACCCGCGTCGTCCCCGCCATGGAGGACATGCAGTACTGCTATGACCGCGGCATGAACGCCACCTGCCTCATGTGCATCGGCGGCATCTCCGAAAACAAGGAGGAGGCGGACAGAAAGCTCGCCGAAATTGACGGCTGGCTGTCCCAATGGGAGGCCTTCATCAAGGAGAAGAACTGGACCGACTTCACGTGGTACCTCCATTCCTACGACGAGACGGAAATGCTTCCGCCCGACAAGAAAGCGCACATGGACTACTGCATCAACACCACCCATCAGCACATCCATCAGAAGTTCCCCTGGATCAAGCGCGAAACCGCCAACCCCTTCATGGAACGGCATAAGGACAATTTTGACATCTGGACGCCGCTGACCAGCCAAATCAATGAAAAGACCATCGGCGACTACCGCCAGGCACAGGCCAACGGCCAGGAGGCGTGGGCCTATGTCTGCTGCGGCCCCGGCCGCCCCTACGCCAATCTCTTCATCGACTTCGATGGCGTCTGCCCCCGCATCCTGCCATGGCAGTTCTTCCAATACAAGCTGACCGGATTCCTCTATTATCTTATCAACCATTATGAACCGACGAAGAACTGGAACATGAACGCCCCCAAATGGCCCGACGAGCCATGGAACTGCTGTTCCTACAACACCAACTCCGACGGCATTCTCATCTACCCCGGCCCCGACGCCACGCCGCTGGCCTCCACCCGTCTGGAGAATTTGCGGGATGGCATTGAGGACTACGAGGCCCTCGCCATCCTGCGGGACTTGGCGGCCAAATACACGCCACAATCTGATGAACAGAAGGCGTTGCTTGAGGAGGCGCAGAAACTGGTGGCCGTTCCCCATGAGCTGTCCGAATCGTGGGTGACCTATACAAAGGATCCCAAGGTCATTGTCCGCACCCGCCAGAAGATTGATGCATTAATTCCTGCGCTGCAACAACTTACAGAACCGTAGGAGACATGAGTCTGACGGGAGACGGGGGACGGGAGACGGGAGACGGGAGACGAGAGACGGGGGCTCTTTTCATGGGACGATGGACGTGAGACGGGGACTCTTTTCACTCTTTGTCGTTGGTGATCAAAAAGAGCCGCTTTGGCGGCGGCAGGATAATAGCCGTGGGTAAGCGCAACGCCGTAGGCGTAAGCGTAACCCACGGTGCACGAGGAAGTTAGAGTTTTAGAACCGCGTAGCGGTGACCCTCCTTCGCCCTTCGGGCTACGGCAGGGCAAGCAGGATCCTGACGTGGGTGGAGCGAAGCGTAACCCACGGTGCACGAGAAAGTTAGAGATTTAGAGCCGCGGTGGCACCCCCCCCACTATTATTTCTCTAAGTCCTTCTTATTCAATTGTTTCCACGCTTTCCACACTTCGCCGGCGATGAAGACGAAACCGATCAGCGCGAAGGTATAGGAGCATTCCGTATAGGTGGCCAACAGATCATTGAAGAAGCATCCGATGGAGGTGGCGCAGAGGGCGGGATAGACAAGAAAATCCACCGCCTTGCCTTGAATTTCAGCAAGAAGGACTTGGAGAATGAACGGCAGACAGCTGAAGACCAGGCAGACAAGAATGGTGCAGAGATATGGCCTAATGTTTGGCAGCAAGGTTCTTAGGAACAAGGTCATCTCCAGATAGAAGATCACGTAGGCGAGCAGTTGCGCCATTGAGGTGAAGGTTTCGGCCAAATCGACATCCATGGAGCCTGTATGGGCGATGAACTGGAGGATCCACAGGACGAGCAGGTAGAGCCACAGGAAGACCACGCCGCCATAGGCTCCAGAGGAGACCACGAAATACCCCATCCGCTTCAGAACGCCTTTGGGGGCGTCCCGCCAAACCCGCTGGCCGGACTTCAGCCGTTCCATGGATGTAATCAGCGCGAGGATAAGCATATAGAAACCAAGGCTATAGATGAGACTAAGGGACAGCGGCACCACCATCTTCTCCAGATTCCCCTTGTAGGCCATCACAAATCCGAAGCCGATGATGGATAGCGCCATCATGGCCAGCCCCAGCAGCCTCGGGGCCTTCATCCGATTGGCATGTTCATGGCTAATCCACGATACCGTAAGCACATAAAACACCAGATACATAACGGGAGCCACGACCCAATTCATACACCGTAGAACATCTCCATCATCCATTCCAGTTGAACTGACGCCGTAAGCACGGTCTATAAGCATGGAGATGAAGCCAAACACAAAATAGGATAAAATGACCAATAGAAACGGAATAATGCCAAAAATCGTCCATTTCTTTCGGGAACTCCCCAATAGCAGCAGGATGGATGAAAGGACGATGGTGGTGGTGAATATGGTCTGCAGCGTGATCAGGATGATGTTCAGCTCAATGCCCCGAAGAAAATACGCGAAGGTCATGAACGGGAAGAACAGCGAGATAACCAGCAGGCTCAGCACCAGAACACTGCAGTATTTGCCAAGAATGATGCGGGCTGGCGACAGCGTCGTAATGCTGCTGAAATCCAATTCCATGGCACTCCGCTCCTTCTGAAAACGCCTATACTGCTCACCGCAGCAGGAACTTAGCAAGGTAAGGGCCAGACCAATGCACAGGAAGACGAACACGGTTGCGCCTGTCTCCGGCGGCAACTGCGCCTCTTTGTCTCTGAAAAAGGGCAGACTGGCGAAGACCAGAAGCGGATACAGCAACGCGAAGAGTCCCGTGCCCAAAATCAGCCGGTTATGGAAATACTGACGCATCTCCTTGACCAGCACAGGGTTAAGATAGTCGTTCCATTCCTTCTTCCGCGAGATTCTCATTGCACCGTCCCCTTTGTCATCTGCATGAACGCCTGCTCCAGATTCAGCAGCTTCTGCTGGAAGCCCACGACGGGATGGCCAGAGGCGAAGACCGCCGCCATCACCGCGGGAATGTTCTCTTCCGTCCCTTCGATGTCCACTTGCAGTTCCTTGTCTCCGAAGAGCCGGACCTCCCGCACGGCGGGTTGCTCCAGCAGACAGGTCCGAATGGCCTCCGCATCACGAAGACAATGGACGATCAGCGTCAACCCCTTGCGGGGCAACGGCGGAGGACCGCCGATCGCCGTTCCTGCGGCCGTCGTCGCCCCTGACGGCAGCGGCGTCTGCGCGGCCTCCGTCGCGGCAGGAATCCCCGTCGGCTGTTCCACGGGAAGGGCGGCGACGGACGACGGGACGCCCCCACGCTCCAGGTCGGCCAGACTGCCGGCGTACAGCAAATGGCCCTTCTCGATGATGATGGCGCCGTCGCAGATGTCCTCCAACTCCGAAAGGATGTGGCTGCTGAGCAGAATGGCCTTCCCCTGCTCGGCCAAGATCTTCAACAGGTTACGCAGTTCGAGACGGGCCCGTGGATCCAGTCCCGCCGCCGGCTCGTCCAAAACTAGAACCTGAGGGTTGTGGACCAGCGCTCGCGCCAAGCTGACTCGCTGTTTCATGCCCTTTGACAAGTCCGCCAAAAACTTCTCACGGATGCCGTTCAGATTGGTGAACGCCTCGATGTCCGCCAATGTCTGACGGCGCTCCTCCCCCTCCAGGCCGAAGCACCGCGCGAAGAAATCCAGATACTCCCAAATCTGGATGTCCTTGTATTCAGGCAGGCTGTCTGGCATGTAGCCCAAAAGGCGGCGGACCTTTTCGGGGTCCTGGACGACGGAGATGCCGTCGAAGAGCACGTCCCCCTCCGTCGGCATATCCAACGAGGCCATGATTTTGATGGTCGTCGTCTTGCCGGCGCCGTTGGGGCCGATGAATCCGTAAATCTTGCCGGACTCGAAACTGAAGGAGACATCGGACACCGCCACCACCTGCTTCGGAAAAATCCGGCTCAAATGCTTGACTTCCACTTTCATGTCACGGTTCCTCCCTCTGAATGTCCTCTGGGTTGTAGCGGCCGAAGACCAGATGCATGCTGTAACTGATGTCCGGCTTCTGACCCGGCTCATAGAAGACGGGGCGTTTCAGCAAGGCGATGTAAGTCCCTTTCACAAGGCATACTGGAAGTATCCGCTTCTCCCACTTGTCCATGGCGTCCGCGTCATAGGGGAACAGCGTCTCACGCAGGACTCTCAAGGAGATTCCACTGAAGGCGTTTTGGGAAACGGGAGAAATGGGAGCATACTCTTCGCGTTTTTCCAGATGCGACCGCTCACCGGCTCCAATGGGGCCGCTGGAAGCGAAGATCTGGCCATCCGGAGTCACAACCCACAGCCGTTCAACAGTTTCCCCAAGGGCATTGAGCGCCTGAATCCCCTCGCCGTCCCGCGAGAGTCGCAGACACTCCATCCGTCTCTCGGCCCGTTTCACCTTGTATAGCATGGGAGTCCGCGGCATTGCCAGCTTGGGGCTGTAGCTGAAGTTTCGCCTGTCGTCCGCCGTGAGAAGCGGCCCTTGACGAATGGCTCCGCTCGTATATCGGGGGTCATAGAAGTCCACGGCTTCCTCCTCCTCGAATTCAAAGGGATGGCGGAACCGCTGGGGCGTATACATGTCCACCAAGGCGCAGGTTCGGCACAACTGCCGTTTCTGATCCAGATACGAAATGCCGAACATGACTCCCCGTGAGCTCCAGCCGTCATGGATGCTGATGAATCCGATGACCAGCAGGCAGAAAAGCAGGGACAGCCCCGGAATGGTGACCAGCAAAAGAACCTCCTTGTGCCGTCTCCGCAGAAAAAGATAATTCACGGGTCCCACCAGAACCGCGAAGGCCAGCAGCACCAGCCAAATCCATATCAGCGGAACATCCAAGGGACAATACGGCAGCAGTTTTTCAGGGGTGACAAAATTGCAGTCCAGGGGAAACTCCGAATCTTCTGCCTGTAAATCATCCTCCACCAAATTCTTCCAGGCCATGAACCGCTTCGCCGATGGCGTCTCCGCCGTTAGGACCTCGCGGAGTTTCCCCTCTTCTCTTCCGTAGTATTGCCTTCTCCGTTCTTCGGTCTTCTCCTCTTCCTCCATTTTCGCCTTCACCATGTCATAGAATGCCGAATCCATGGGCTGGCACCAGCAGTACATGCCGCTGCCAAAAGGCTCCTTGTGCATGCCCTCTGGCTCCGGATAGGGCCAATCGTCGTCATGGGCAAAAAGGCGCATCAGGATTCCGCCGCTCCAGACCCACAGCTCCAACGCCTGCCGCACCTCCTCCGGCAGCACGGCATCCTTTCCAATCATGATGATACGGGCCCCCTCGTAATCAATGAAACGGGTTCCCAAGGGAAATTCCTTCATGGACATTTCGAAGGAATGACGAGAATCATATCTGTCATGGAAGGTTTCGTCCCATGCAAAATACAGCTCATCGCACTCCTTGAACTCGAACATATAACATAAAGTGTTGGAGTAGTTACCATTGAAGCCATCTGAAATCGTCGTGGACTCCTCCAAATAGCTTTTGCCGTCAATCTGCAGCACCACTCCATGGCCATAACCGTCGATGGAATCATTCATGTAGCTGCTCAGGTCAAGAATCCGCACGGTTCCGGCGGGGACGAGAATCCGCCTTGACAGCCGACTCGAATTTGAGCGATTGAACCACGTCGCCCCCACCACGGCGTCGGTCGGCCGGGTGTTCACGCACTCAAAACGATACCGCATGAGGTGGCGGCCATAGTTAAGATTCTGCAGCTGAGCAACTTCCACTCCATTGCCTTTTTTCGCGGTAATCAGAACCGTCCGTTCTTCTTCCTTCGGTCCATTGGGCGCAGAGGTGGACTTGGTGCCGGGCAGCAAGGCGAAGGCGGCGGAGCAAATGCATAATATGCTGAATATCAATAGATTACAACTTTTCATCCGATTTCGTCTCATTTTCCATTCTTCCTCTGAACACTCCATTGACCTTGCGCAATCCCTTGCACTAAAGGGGATGCCATTCTACCGTTCCACCTCCGCCAGAAGGGCTTGGACGATTTGTTCGGGAGACACGCCGTCCAGCCGCGCCTGATAGTTCAGAATCAGGCGATGGTTCAGCACGGCCTCCGCCACGGCGGCCACGTCCTCAAAGCCGACGGTGGGCCGCCCTTGAATGAGGGCCTCGCCTCTGGCCGCCTCCGCCAGCGCGATGGCGCCACGGGGCGACGGGCCGTAATGGACATATTGCCGCACAAGCGCCACGGAGCTGCTGTCCGGATGGGCGGCCTCCACCAGCCGGCCGATGTAGCCGGCGACCGCCTGGCTCAGAAACATCCGTTCCATGGCCTGAAACAGCCGCTCCAGCTCCTGACGGGACAGCTGGAGCGCAGGCGGCGGCGTCTCTCCGCGACGGCGTTCGGACACGATGCGGGCCAAGGTCTTGGCGTCCACGCCCTTCACCTGCAACTTGAGGAGGAAACGGTCCAGCTGGGCCTCGGGAATTGGATAGGTCCCCTCCTGCTCAATGGGATTTTGGGACGCCAGAACAAAGAAGGGCTCCGGCAGCCGATGGGTCTCCCCCTGCAGCGTGACGGACCGCTCCTGCATGGCCTCCAACATGGCGGATTGGGTCTTCGGAGAGGCGCGGTTGATTTCGTCCGCCAAGACGATGTTGGCGAAAATCGCGCCTGGCTGGAACTCCATCCGCTTCTCGCCGGTGGCGGTGGTCTGCAGGATGTTGCCCCCGAGAATGTCCCCTGGAAGCAAATCCGGCGTGAACTGAATCCGCTTGAAATCCAATGAGAGCAGATGCCCTAACACCTTGACCAAGGCGGTCTTGCCGACTCCGGGCAGGCCCTCCAGAAGCACATGCCCCCTGGACAGGATGCCCACCAGAAGCATGCGGTGGAGCGCCTCCTGCCCCAACAGCATGCGTCCCGTCTCGCTAAGTATCTTATTCAGAAGCTCTTGCAGCGGAGCCATCTCCTCTGGGGTCAACAGCGGTTCTTCCATATGATGTCCTTTATCGTCTAGGGATTGAAATACTTGCGCACAATGGCCTGATGCTCCGGCCGGATGATGCGTTCATGATGTTTCAGACCGCCGGTTCCAACGGACAGCGTTCCCGCCTGGGGGGCCGCCGCCGTCTCCTCCGCCTGCGGAGCGACCGCAAACTGCCCCTGCAGGCGGCTTTGCTCCGGATCGATGTCCACCTCGACGCCCACATCCTGCCGTGGGCCGTTCGCGTCCGCCGTCAGGCCCGTGTAGTCCAGCGGAGCATCGCCGCGACCACGGGAGACGCCGACGGCCTCCGCGTCAGGCTCCCCCTCCTCTCCCTCTTTGGCCGCAGCCTCCGCCATCTCGCAAAGCCCACTGCAGCTTTCGGGAGCGTTTTCCTGCAGCCATTGCCGCAGACTCTGCTGGCTGTTGTCACGTTGTCCGCTTTGGGAGTCGCCGGGCTTTCCCAGGCGCCGCAACGCCTCTGCAAGTTCCTTTCCAGAAGGCATTTGACCATTTTCGCAACATGTCTTCATCAGGTCCTGCAGCGAAGGATTTTCGGCGGCCATGGACTGCATCAGCTCCTGAAACTGCCGATTCAACGCCGCGGCCTGCATCGCATCGCCGTCATGGGCCTGCAGCAATTCGGCCAACTCCGCCAGCATCTCCGACGTTTCCGCCGCCTTCGCCTGCCGTCTCTCCATTTCCGTGACGGCCTGCTCCAGTTCGCCGTTCAACTGCTCCAGCTGTTCCAACGTCTGGGCCGCCTGCCGTCCGTCATTGTCGTTCTGCAGTTTGTCCAGCTCCTTGCGCAGCTCCTCTGCCAAATTCTCCGGCAGGGCCTGATGCTCCTCAAGGGCCTGAAGCTTCTCCTGCAGCGCCGCCGTCTCCGCTGAAATGTCCATGACCGGAGTGGGCGCGGACACCGCTCTTCGATAGACCGGCACCGCCATGGCGATGATCGCGAAGGCCAGGCCCGCCGTCAGCCGCCAGCCGATGGTCGACCATGGCAATGACGGCAACGGCAATCGATTCGGAACGTGAATGCGCTCCGCCCACTTGCCGATGGGGCATTCCAATGAAGCGGCCAGAAGACCGCCGTTCCCTCCAAGATAATCCATTCGTGAAAGCAGCTGCGGGACGGATTGGACACCTCCCCTGCCCTGCCACCATGCCACGACGGCTAGGCCGCCAAAACCGACGGCGAACACCGCCAATGAAAACAGCCATGACCATGCGCTAACGCATTGGCGCAGAACAAGTAACATGCCGCCAGCCACGCCAAGGCATACGGGAAGTCCGTTCAGCATCCGTATGGCCCACATCCGCCATGCAAGCGCACGCCGCCAACGGTCGGCCGCCGCAGCCGCCGATGACATTCCCTGCTGACATGTTTCTGCTTGCATTGAATTCATTTTGTTTCTGTGGTTGCCATGTCTCTTCAAGCTAGCTCTAGAAGCTCTAGTAAAATTCCTAATTCCTAATTGTTCAAGGGCTCTAATCTAGCATCAAAAGGAGAAATGACAATGACTGAACAGACAAATTGTGCGGAGTCCCCATAGCTGTGGATAAGCTTCTGGGGTTGTTGCGCGAACAGCAATGTTAGCTAGTTCTAGAAGCTCTAGAAAAATTCCTAATTTCTAATTGCCACGCCTGCCACTTTTCACTTTTTGCGTCCCGCAGAAGGAATTACCATTTTTCACCTTTTCTGCGATTTTCGATTTAATGGGGCTTGATATTTCAAAAAACTCTTAAAATCATGAAATGGCGTCATTTGCTGAATGCTGCACAATTCGAGCTAGCTAGCTCTAGATGCTCTAGTAAAATTTCTAATTCCTAATTTCTAATTTCTAATTCCTAATTATCAACGACTTCTAGTGGTTCCACCTTCCCGCGACCGCCGTGCCGCATTGGGGGCAGATGCCCTTCTCCAGACGATTTTCCGCGACGGCGAAGCCATGGCGTGAAACCAGCCGCGTTCCGCAGTTGGGGCAGTCCGTGTGTTCGCGGCAAAGGGCGCCCGTCAGATTGCCTGTGTAGACGAAATGCAGGCCCGTCTCCTCGCCGATGAGGACGGCGGCGGCCAGCCGCTCCGGATCCGTCCGCGACGGCATGGGCGGCATCTTGTAGGCATGGTAGTAGGCGGAGACATGCCATGGAATGTCCACCGAGAGGCCCGCGATGAACTCCGCGATTTGGCGCAGCTCCTCATCGGAGTCGTTGAAGCCGGGCACCACGAGAGTGGTCAATTCCAGCCAGACACCGGCGGCCGCCATGGCGCGAATGGTCTCCAACACAGGCTCCAGATGTCCACCCAACCAGCGGTAACCCTCTTCGCGAAAACACTTTAGGTCGATATTGGCCGCCTTCACATAGGGAATCAGCTTTTCAACCGCCTCGGCGGAGGCATGGCCATTGGTCACGATGCAGGGGAAGAGCCCCGCATGGCCCGCCTCATGGAGCACATCCCGCGTCCATTCCAACGCCACCAGCGGCTCGTTGTAGGTGGAGGCCATGGCCACGGCCTGACTTTCCGCCGCCACTCGAATCAACGCCTCCGGCGTCACATTTGGAATCAGCTCAGCGTGGGCCTTCGGATCCTTTCCGTATTGGGAAATCTCCCAATTTTGGCAGAAAGGGCAGTGCAGATTGCAGCCCACCGTGCCAAAACTGAGCACCTTCTGGCCCGGAAGCGCATGGAAGAAGGGCTTCTTCTCCATGGGATCCAACGCCAAAGAGGAAATCTTCCCGTAGGGGAACTCCAGCTTGCCCTGAAAGACACGGCGTTGGCCGCAGATGCCGAAATGCCCTTCCTCCAGAAGGCAATGATGGGCGCAGGCGTCACATCGCATCAGCGTGCCTCCAATTGGACTTCATAGAGCATCCGCGCCCCGTTCTCCCCTTTGACATCGAGCAGAATCTCCACGTCACCGTCCGTTTCCGTAACCGGTAGGGTTTCCATCCGCTCGCCGCTGGTCTTCAGCGCCCAAACCGTCACCTTCTGGCTGTTTGGCACCTTCAGCCGCAGACGGGCCTGGCCGTTGCGGACCAGATAGGGCAGCTTGCCCCACCGCAGCAGCAGACGGCGCTGACGCTCCGCGTAGATCATCTCGCTGTTCTGCAAATCCGTCAAATGGGTCAGCAGCATATGGCGGCTTTCCTTCAACGGCAGATTGTCCAGACTGGATGCCCACACGGTTGCATTTGTCGTAAGTATCTCTATATCAAGTACATCCGTATGAATATGCTCCCCCGCCGGCGCATAACCGCCCGCCGTCCGCGGCGTATTGAGAATCATGGTGTCCTGGGCAGGCAGCAGCTTCAGCTGCCCGTCAGGCGTCTGGAGGGAAGCGGGTTCCGCCGTGGAATTCGTCAGGCTGTCCAGTCCCTGAACGTCCTTGTCCGTGCCGAAGTGCTTCTGGCCGTGCGGCGCGTCGTCGGTCATCGCTACGCTCAAGGAGCGTTCCGCCGCCGTGTCCTCAAAGGCGATGCCGATCTGGGCCTGCAACGCCATGGCTTCCAGTTTGCCAACCGGATTCCGTCTGAATCCACTGCCGTCACAGGAGCGGTTCACCGTCATGGCGATGCTGTCCTTCAGGCTCGCCATGTCCTCCCGCAGGAACAGACAGAGGGAAGCCCGCTCCGCCGCCTGGCTCAAGGGATCCCGCGACATGTCGAAATAGTCCAGCGGCGCCTGCTTGAAAAGACAGTGGTTGGAGTGGGAATAGGCGAAGCGCCACACGCCGCTCCAGTCCTGCAAGGCCCCCACGCACCCCGTCAGAATGCCGCCAATTCCGCGGTACTGGCCCGGCGCCGAATAGTTGAACTCCGTGATGGCGAAGGGTTTGCCGAAAATGCGGCTGACCGCCTCATGACTACCGCCCAGTTTGCCGTCTCGAACCACGCTCCGATTCGGACAGCTGGACGGCAGCTGCCAGTTCTTGACGGGAAACCTCGGATGGTCGATGTAGAAATGGTTGTCCACATAGTCGAAATCTTCCCGCGCCAAGGAGCTGAAATACTCCAATCCGCAGTAATTCATGCTGGTGAGCAGCGCCTTGCAGCCCAATTCCCCCTGCACGAAGGCCTTCATGTCCGCATAGAGCCGTCGTTCCGTCTCCAGAATGAACATGCCGAAATCCGTCCGTTCCGCCTCTGTCATGTCATAGCTTTTCGGCAGCGGGTCGATGACTTCGGGCCGCTCGACGCCGTGGGCCCGGTTCCGCTCCTGCCAGCCGCCATATTTCTTGAGCAGCCATTCGTTCCAGCCCTTTCGCCATGCTTCGCGGGACAGGGCGTCCATCTGGTCAACCCGCCAGAAATCGAATGTGGCTTCGTTGATCATGCAGATCCAGGCCATGGCCGGATCCTCCGCGTAATTCATGCCCGTGTAGGGGTTGACATGCAGCAAGAAGTTGCGGCTGAACTCTTTCCAATTCTCCCACACCTTTTCGTTGAAGGGAAGCAGGTTCTTGTACACGTGCATGTCCAATTCCCCCTCCTGATCCGGCCAGATGGCCTTGTTGCGGATTCGCCGCGAGACATAAAGGTCTGTGGTGCAGTAGATTCCACGTTTCTTCAGCGCGGCGAACAGATAATCGACCTTGTCCATGGTGTCGGTGTTCAGGTCGGTCACGCCGTCCTTTGAGCGGTCGGAAAGCGGGCCGTCGTGGTGATGGAAGCGGACGGTGTTGTAGCCCAGCCGCCACAGCCGTTCAGCCAGGGCCTCGCTTTCCTCATGGGAGATGATCTGGCCGCCGCCAACCAAATTGATTCCATAGAAACGCTGTGACTTCCCCGGTAGCTTCTCGAACTCGAAATGACCGTTCTTCGCCAGCACGCGGCCATGTTTGCCCGCCGGCGCGTCACAGAATCCCATGGGGGAGAAATCCAACGCGGAGCCAGGGACGATGTCCTGCGGCGCGTCCAGCGGAATCCAATCCTCCCCCTGCTCTAGCTTGTAGATGGACGGCTTCTCCAGCGTCAGGCCGTCCAGCGAGGAGAATTCCAGCCAAATGTCCTCAATCTGCCCTGCCTCCCACTTTTCCGCATTGCCGGTGTTGAAGCCGATGCGGAAGGAAACGCTGTCGCTGTTCCAGGTTCGGTTGTCCTGAATCAGCAGCCGCAGCGGCCGCATCATATGGATGGCGAGCGTCCCTTCGGGCGTGCGCAAGGTCAAATCGGAAACGACGCCGGCGAAAATGGCCGCGTCCGCCGGCTTCTCCACGGGAAACGGCTGTTCCGCTCCATCGCCGATCTGGAAGCTGCCGCCGGCCAGGAAGCGGTTGTCAATGTTCAGCGTGATGGCCAATGTGTTCAGCTCCGCCGCCTCTTTGGGTTTGAGGATGTAGCGTAGACGTGCGCGGTTTGTTCCCGCCTCCTCCGCCGTCAAGGTGGCGCCGAAATGGACATTGTTCAAAACGCCGGTACTTTCCCCTAAGTCTTTGCGGTTGATGTCGTAGTCCCATGTCACGATGTGGCCGCCGCGCCATTGTTTAAGGAAGAAGATTGGCGTGATGGAGCCGATTTCCCTTTCGCCGTGGAGAAAGGTGACGCGATTGTCAAAGCTGCAGCGAAGGTTCCATGGCTCCGCGGCGGATGTGGCGCAGGACAGGAGGCACCCTGCCATGGCCCCAAAGAGAAAATGCGTGATCTTCATGAATATCTCCTATCAGATGTAAAAGATGGTTCTATAATAAAGAAGGATTCTATAATATAGCACGGGAAGCTCGGGATGTTCTAGCGGCCTTCGCTGCTCTTGATGTTTTTTGATGCCAGCCGCCCACAACATTGCAATTTTTGCAATGCTAAAGGGGCTCAAAAAGCCTATTTGCCCTCAAGCGAGAAAATCGTGGAATCGCGTAAAAGGGGCCTAGAAGGGCCCTTTGTCATTTTAGGTATTAATATACCAGCAGACATGTCCGATGCCACAGAGGCGAATTACGGGGCCCTAGCGGCCATCACCCCCTGAAAAAAGGGGTGTACGAAGGCCTTTGGCGGCGAATTTCCATCCATTGCCGAAATGGCCGCCACAAGGTCTCTCAAGCATCCAAAAGTTGCAATAAATGCAACTTTTGCGTCACAACGACCTTCTGAATCGAGATTGTGGCGCAAACCATGGAAATATTCGTAACATATTCATTTTCAGATAGTTATGACTTTTCTATCAGTTAGTCACGTCCACGATGATTTGTTCCAGATCCCGATCAGCCGCCTCAAAGGGATGGGTCTCATGGCTCACATTATCCTCCGACATGGCCTCGAAGAAGGCCTCCGCCTTGTCCTGCGGCACGAAGATGACCGCATTGCCCTGAGGATTGACGGCGCAGTTCAAATCAACCCGTTGGGCGAAGGTCTGCACGCGGGCCATGGCCTCCGCGCTCAGAGGCTTGGCGGATGTGTAGACCAGCTGATGGCCGGCGGCATCCCACTTGCCGCTCCAGGGGGTGCGCTGCCCTTCGGGAATGGACAAATGCTTCAGCCGAACAGAACCATCGGGGCTCGTCCATTGGGTTGGGGAGGAAAGCTTCTCCAGATTCGCGATGGTCTCGATGGCCGGCTCCTTCCAGTCGGGATTCACCCCTTCCATGGCATCGTAGAGATCCAGCTGAGGCTGGCAGACGGTGATGATCTTGTCAATCTGAGCACGGAATTCATCCTCCATGCTTTGGATGTTATCCAGAATGCTCAGGCGCAAGGCCTTCTCTTCCTTTTTGTCCACATTATCGGGATTGAAGGCATCGCGGTACTGACCGAAGAGCTTGCCAATCGCGTCGCCCTTGGCCAGTTCCCGCAATTTGAGGACGCCCTGCAGCTTGGCGAAGCGGGTGTCATCGTCGAAGACGGAGAAATTGCAGAAGCGCTTTTCGAAGGGGCCCGCTCCTTTGTCCACGAAGGACAAATCGTCGTGGATTTCCAGATCCTTTCCGTTGCCCTCCAGAGAATGGCCTGGATCGATGGCGAAGAAGCGGCCGCCCACGATTCCCTTGTTCTGTCCATGGGAGCCCACGGCATCGCGGTCGGCAAGGGCCAAAAAGAGGGCCTTGTACTTGCCCAAAGACTCGACCTGCTGTTCACCTTCTGGTGTAACTATATGTCCATCAGAAATATAGCCTTTTTCCAGATCCTTGTATCCCTCGGCGAACTTCGCCTCCAGCATGAATTTGGGGCGACCGTCCGAATATTCGCCACGGACCAGATACAGCTCCTGGGCGGGCACGCCCATCAGCCGCGTCAAGTCGTTGGCGAGGGCCTCGGAGACGGCGCCGGCGGATGCCTTGTCCGCCGTGGACAGACGGAAATTGCGGTAGAAGAAGCCTTTGAAGGCACCGCCCTTGATACTGGTCCGTTCCGGTAGACGCACCAGTCCGGAGCCGCCCTTCTGCCATGCGGCGCGAACCATGTCCCCTTCATTGTAGTCCAGCTTCAGAATGTTCCGGGATGTGAAATGCTTGAAGATGGGAAGGTCCGCATGGGGGCCGCCGCTCTTTCCATAGGTCATCACGGCGTCGCGGATCTGGACAAAGCAGTCCCGCTTCACCTTGGACAAGGCGGCCTTCTGCTCAGGCGAGGGCTCGGTGCCGTCTGCTTTGAAGAAGGTGTCGAATTTCGCCTCTGGAATGGACGCCTTGATGGCGTCAATCAGCGGAGAGGAATAGTTACCATTCTGCCGAAGCTTGTCCATTTCCTGCATGAGAACGAATTCGGAGGCGAAAGCCATGCCGGCGTGATGGCAGCGCCCCGCGATGAGTCCCCGTTCGAGATGGGTCTTTCCATGGGCTTCATGCCGAAGGGTTCTGCTGTTCTGGAAAATCTGCGTCAGTTCAGTCTGTGTCTCTTGGGACCATGTGTCCGCCAGCATGCCCCGCGTGTCCTCCTGCGACCAGTCATTCTGGTAGAGGAAACCGGGCTCCACGCCGTTGGTCTTCAGCTTCTCGAAAAGGGCGGGATTGGAGCGGCCGAAATTGACGCGCATGCCCGCGCCAAGCGCGCCGCTCTTCACACGGTCCTCCACGGACGTGGTCGTCCCCTTGAAGGTGGCTTTGGAATGGAGCCGCCGCAGTCCCAATGGCGTGTGCTCGTGGAAGCGCTTCTCCACATGCTTCCGAGGGCCAAGGTCATGGTCTTCAGCGGCAGGCATCTCCTTTTTGGCCTTGGCGATGGCCGTCCGGATGACTTTGTCCGCCAGCTGGAAGACCGCCGTGTGGTCTTCACATTTCTTAAGCTCCTTCCGATGACCGCTGCTCTCCTTCTTGACAATTTGGAACACCTTGTCCCGCACGGATTTATCTAATTCGAGATAGGCGGGATTCGTGTCCATCTGCCGCATCAGCTCATTCTCGAAACGCCTTCCCTTCAGATAGTCCAGTTTGGAGATCGTCGCCTTGACATCGCAGGCCCGCAGGGGCTTGTTCAATTGCGCACGCGTGCCGAGAACCGTGTCAAAGGCATGCAGGCCAAAGAGTCCATACTTGTCCTTCATGGCCTCACGGAAGGCCTCCATGGTGCTGACGTTTGCGTCCTTTCCGCTGGAGCGAATGAGATGGCCAAGCCGCGCGGTCTGCACTCCGTTCGTCTGCGTGTCAACGATGATGTCACGGCGGCTAAACCAAGAGGCATCGGCCAGACGAGAGAAATCTGATACGGTTAGCGTCATAAACGCCCCCTATAATTCTATGGGCGGAAAAACACTTCGGTTTCAAAATTCGGGATGGTGATGGACTCCGCCTCCGAACCCGACGAAGCCTCTTTCTCCTCCTGCGCCTCGTCAGCCGTGGCATCGCCGCGAATCCGAGACGCCCATACATCCACCAGCGAGAGTATTTTCTCCAGAATGGACACGAAATCCTCCGGATTGGCGGCCGCCTTGTCCGCGTCAAACAGATAATGGTAGACGACTACATTGCTGGTGTCCTCCAATGCAAAATAGCCGCCGCCAGTCTCCTTGCCGAAGAGCCCGCCAACAAGCAGTTCGCGGTAAACCTCCACGCCGGCGTTTGGCGGCAAAGTGGCGACCTCCACAAAGCACAGAATCTTGTCGGAATTCTCAATATACTGGAGATGAAGGCTATACGACTCATCGACCCGAACGCTCACCAACCCCGTCTCATCTGGCGTCAGAGCATCCAGTCCCGTCTGTTTGCGAACTTGAGCCATCAAATTCCTGTAATCTTCAATTGTCGCCATGAAGTATGCCTCTGTGCTGAATATAGGTTTCTGTCATTTCACCGTGCCGATGCCCTTGAAACGCCAAAACGCCCTCGGGTCACACCACATTTATTTCCTAAACAATATTATAACATCTTTTCCCATATTTCAAATTGATGACAACAATTTGATTTCCTTTTATCCTATATTCTCCGCCATTCGCCCATTGTTACATCGTTCCAGCCATTTTTTCAGATGTCTCTTCCCCCTGTCGCTCTGCCTCTTCTGGTCATCATGCGATGGCGGCGGCGGTTCGCAGTCACTCCGAACGGATTTCTCCATGAGGCGACATCCTGTTGCCCAGCAGGATGTCGGCGGCGTCCAGCTGTTCCTGCGTGCCCATGACCAGAATCTCGTCTCCGGAGAGCAGAACCGTGTCCGGGCCGGGAACGCCGTGGAGAGCGGAGCCTTTACGGTCGATGCGGACGACTGTGGCCCCCGTCCGGTTTCGGATTCGGGAGTCGGCCAGCCGTTGGTTGCAGGCCATGGAGGCGGCGTGCAGGATGATTTTCCGCGTCTGCAGGGTCAGCAAGGTGGTCAGGGTCTCGGTCACAGGGGGCAAGTCGTTCTGCCCCAATAACTCCCGCAAGGCATTCTGCTGTTCCGCCGTGCCGGAGAGGAAAAGGCGGTCACCGGCCTCTAACGTGTCAGAAGGTCCTGGATTGGAGAGAGTTATACCATCCTTTCGCAGAATGCGGACCACCGAGGCGCCCGTACGTCGGCGCAACTGCAGCCGCGCGATGGTCTGCCCGCAGACGGCGGCCCCTTCAGGCACGTAAACGGCAGCTTCCCCCTGCCCCATCTCGTCCATCTCTTCGTCCGCTCCCCGTTCCAGGCTTTTCATGGCGCTCAGAAAATTCTGCTGCCCCTCCAACGCGGCGCGTTTCATGCGCTTCCAGAAGAGGATGCAGCCCACGATGACAACCGCCACCAGCGTCACGGGAATGGGGGCGGCGTGGACGAGGGCCCGAAGCAGCTCGCCGCCGTCGTTTGCCTGTCGCCACGCCTTCAGCTCGTTGCCGCTGGCCATGAGGGCCAGGCTGAGGCCGATGAACTCCACCACGACGATGATGCCGCAGACTCCGCGGACCACGGCCTTGGTCATGGCCTTCAGCAGCACCGCCCAACGCCGCCGCGCCAGTTCCGCCGGCACCGAGGCGTCCGCGATCATCCGCCCCATGCCATGGCCGCGCAGGATGGCGCTGACGGCCAACGGCAGTGTCATGATGCAGAGCGCCAGCCAGACCAGATAGCTGATCCAGTCGGAAATCCTTGCGGCCCAAGCATATCGGTCAAGAAGATTTTGGCCGACGACATAGGTGCCGATGGAGAAGATGACGGCGATGAGCACCAAATCCAACATGAAGAAGCCAAATCGGGCCAGCAGTTCCCGCTTGTCCTCCAGCCGCCCAATCTGCCGTCCCGTTCGCCGCACCCATTGGGCATATTCCTGCAGCATGCGGTTCAGCCATTGTGGCATCGCCTTCTCCTCCAGCCACTTCCCAAAACCGACGGAATGGCGCAGCAGGAAGGGGTTGACCAGCGTCGTCAGGATGGAGACGCCCACGGCGATTTGATACAGCTGCGGATACGGCTGCATGCCGCCGGTTCGGCTAATGGCCATCAGGGCAACAAGATAGGCAAAATCTCCAAGCTGAGCCAGCCCCACGCCAATCTGCAGCGCCTCGCGGAAGCTCTGGCCCGTGGCGACGGCGCCCGCCAGGCAATTCAGCGTCTTGCCCACGATGACCAGCAGGCTCAGCGCCAAAATCTGCCATCCATTCGCAAGAAGCTGGGCCGGCTCCACCATCAGCCCGATGGTGACGAAGAACACGGCGCTGAACATGCCACGCAGCGCAAAGGCATGGTCGTAGACGCGACGACGGACTTTGGAGGCGGCCACGACGGCCCCCACCAAAAACGCCCCCAACGCCAAACTGAAGCTCATCTTCTCGGCCACGAAGGAAATGCCGAAGCAGATGCCCAAAATCACCAAAAGCAGCAGCTCGTTGTCCGTCTCCCGCATGAGCCGATTCAGGAAGCGGGGCAGCAAAACCAACCCGAAAATCAGCACGCCCGTCAGGAAGAGCACCAGCTGCCCCATCTGTGCGGCCAAATCGCCCTTCTGGACCTTGCCGGTCATCAGCAGCCCGTTGACGACCGCCATGACGCCGATGGTCAGCACGTCCTCGCAGATGGTGGTGCCGAAAATCACCGACGCAAAGCGCTCCTTGGCGCAGCCCATCTCCTCTAAACTCTTGGCCAGCAAGGTAGTAGAGGAATCGCAGAGCATGGCGCCAAGCACGAGACAGGGAATGACCTCCCATCCGAACACCATGCGCCCCGCGATGAAGCCCAACACCACCATCAGGCAGAGGTCCCACACCGCCGTCGGAAAGACCGTGCCCCCAAGGGTTTTCAGCTCCCTCACGTTCAGCTCCATGCCCAACGTGAACATCAGAAAGATGACGCCTAGATTCGCCAAGGCGTTGACGCTGGCCTCGTCATGAATCATGAAATGGCGCAGCGGCTGGAAGGCCCCCATCAGCACTCCCGCCAGAATATAGCCGATGACCTTCGGCCACCCCGCGTAATGGAAAAGCAACGTCACCAGCCCCGCCACCAGCATGACGGCGGCAAGGTCGTGGACCACAGACGGAGCGCCGCCGCTTTGGACGGCCTCCGCCAATGGCAATCCCATGCAGGAGACAAGGCTGGATGCAGCAAGACTTATCAATGTAAATTACTTATACTAAAGTAGTTATGACTATATTAGGCAGGTTTTCGCTTGACGGGGGCCGCAGTGGCGTCATGGCCGCGCGGGAGTGAAGGTCTTTTTCAGAAACGCCAGACTCGTCTCCGCGATCTTCCGTGCGCCGTGGGAGAAGTCGAAGACCTCCACGGAGGCGTAATCATCGTAGCCGATGGCCTTTACGCCACGGACGATGGGAGCGTAGTCCGTATTCCCCCAGCCGGGGCCGTTTCGGTTTTCGTCGTTGACATGGAAATGGCCCACGTGGCCCTTGCCGTCCTGAATGACCTCGTCCAGCGGTCGGCCCTCGTCGCACATGGCCTTCACGTCGATGTGCACCTTGAAATTGGGATGGTCGATGGCCTTGCACAGCCGCACGCCCTCCGCCACCGTGGTGATGAAATTGGTCTCCCAGCGGGCCAGCGGCTCGATGCACAGATTGACGCCGCGGGCCGCCGCCTGCTCCATGAGGGAGGCGAAGCATTCCACGGCGTAGTCCCACGCCTGTTCATAGCTCATGCCCGGCAGGACGTTGCGGCATTTTGGAGAGCCGATGACCATGCGGTCGCCGCCCAAATCGGCGCAGAAGTCGATAAGCGCGGCCAGATAGTCCCGCGTGCGCCGCCGCTGCGCCGCGTCCGCGCCATTGATGTACAGTCCTGTCGGCTTCACCAGAAGCCAGTGCAGCCCAATGATTTCCACACCAAGCGCCTGAGCGGTCTGCCGAATCTCCCGTCGGCGGGAGGCGGACACCTCCTCCACGGAGTCCGCAATCGTGAAGGGCGCGACCTCCACGCCGTCATAGCCGGTCTCGGCGGCCAGTTTCAGGCTCTCCTCAATGGGCCAGCCCTCGCAGAACTCATTGCACATCGCGAATTTCATCGTCTTCCTTTCAGATGGAACGCCAGTCGACGCGGCGGCCGCGGCCGCCAAATTCCCTCTATCCTATACCTATATACTATATATATGCTCTCCCGCTTTTCCAGCCGAATCACGGCAAGGGCACCACCGCCGTTTTCAGGCAAATTCCTAATTTACCATCAGCAAGTCCTTCCATCGGGTGGTGTAGCAGGGGGTGAGATGCTCCCGCCGCATGCGCCAGTTTTGGCTGATGCCCTCGGCCAGATTGAAGAGGGCCCGTCGGCCATACTGCCGATTGATGGAGTCCATGGCCGAATACAGCTCCCGCTGTCGCGGGCGGACGGGCGGTTCGAACAGCATAAGCTGCTTCTGCGCCGCATCTTCCAGCGCGAAGAACACCACGCCTGCCTTACGGTAGCGAGTCCCCTCCACAAACAGCCGATCCACCTCCGGCAGAACGATTTTCAGCAATTCCGCGTTGGAGGCCGTCGGCGTCTCCAGCAGCAGGGTGCGACTGGCGTTGTTCCAAGTTTCTGGGCCACCGCCATTTGCGCCAGCGGCCTGAAGAAAGACAATCAGACCGCCCGCCACCTGGTTCTGCGCCCGCAGCCGTTCCGCCGCCTGATCCAGATAGGTGGCCACCGCCTCCCGCAATTCCCGCAGCTCCACAATCACCGCCCCGAAGGCCCGCGTGCACGCCAACGTCTGGGGCTGCCGCTGCTCCACATCCTCCAGCTCCAGAACGGACTGACCCCGCAGCTCCAGCACCGTCCGCGCCAGACAGACGCTGTATTTGGCGGCCAATTTCACCTCGTCCGCCCGTGCCAGCTGCCCCGCGGTGGCAATCCCCCGCTGCCGCAGACGGACCGCCAGCCGACTGCCGACGCCCCACACCTCCTCCACCGGCAGTCCGTCAAGAGTCTCCAGCGGTTTCTCCGGCATGAGAAACACCCCGTCCGACCGTTTTTTGGCGATATGGGTGGCCGCCTTCGCCAGCGTCTTCGAAGGGCCAAAACCGACGCTTACGGGAATGCCCGTCCACTGTCGAATGCGCCGCCGCAGTTCGCCGCCGAAGGCGGGCAGGCCCTCCCGCCGCTCCAAATTCAGCCGCATAAACGCCTCGTCGATGGAATACTGCTCCAGGCAAGGGGACTCCTCCGCCAAAATCGCCATCACGCGGCGGGAGATGTCCGCATACAGTTCGTAGTTGCTGGAGCAGATGGCGATATGATAGCGGCTCAGCAGCGGCCGCAGCTGAAACAGCGGCGTCCCCATGGGAATTCCCAACGCCTTCAGCTCGTTGGAGCGGGCCACCACGCAGCCGTCATTGTTGGACAGCACGGCCACTGGCCGCCCCTCCAGCTGCGGCGCGAAAATCCGTTCGCAGGACACGAAGAAATTGTTGCAGTCTACCAGCGCGTACATCGTTGTCTACACCTGAATGAACCGATGGATGACGGCGGTGACGACACCGAAGAAGCGGCATTCCACCTCGCCGTCCAGCGGGATGGGCGCATAGCGGGAATTGGCGGACTCCAGCCAGGCGCCCCCGCCCCGAAAGCACAGCCGCTTCACCACGAACTCGCTGTTCAGCGAGGCGATGACGATGCGGCCGTGGGTCGCGTCCAGACTGCGGTCCACCACCAGAATGTCCCCTGGATAAATGCCCACGCCAACCATGGAGTCCCCCGCGGCCCGCACAAAGTACGTGGCCGCCGGATGGCTGACCAGCAACCGGTTCAAATCCAACGGGGCCTCCGCATACTGCTCCGCCGGCGACGGAAATCCCGCCGCCACCGGCGACTGCATCAGCATCGGCTTTGTCAACATCGTGTCTTCCATGCCATCACACCTCCACATCATCACACGAATAAAAATACACTATTTTTTATTTGTGTCAAATGAAGAAGGCGGATTTCTTTGCGATTTTGGGAAACCGCGAAGGCGGATCCACGATTCCGTCGTGGGACGTGGGACGCGGGACGCGATGCTGCAAATCCAATATGTTGACAAATTCCTAATTTCCTTCTTCTTCCTTTTATTTCAAAGATTCCATAATATATTAGAACTGTGTTGGTTGTTGTCCCGTTCCGCCATGGAAAGCCGAAAGGGGACGCAACGGCATCATGGACTCCGAATTCATCACACTGAAGACTGTGCACGAAGACAGAAAGGACAAACATGGCGACATCCAAGTCAGTGACCAAGAACGCAGCAGGAACCATCCGCATGGCATTCATCGGCTATGGGATTCAGGGCCGCACGGTTTTGGTGCCGAATTTCATCAGACAGGAGCATGTGGTGGTCAAGGCCGTATGCGACTGCGACCGCATCCGCCGGGAGGCCGGCGCCAAATACGTCAACGACTACTATGCGGCCAACAAAAAGGCCCGTCTGGCCAAATGCAAGAGCGTGGCGGATTTTCGTGACATCCTCAGCGCCAAGGACATCGACGCCGTGTGCATCGCCGTGCCCGACCATTGGCACGCCTACATTTCCTGCGAGGCCATGAAGGCGGGAAAGGACGTCTACTGCGAGAAGCCGCTGACCTATTCCGTGGAGGAGTCCGTGCTGGTCATGAAGGCCCAGAAGAAGTTCAAGCGGATCTTCCAGACTGGCGCCATGCAGCGTTCGTGGAGGGAGTTCCGCACCGCCTGCATGATTGTCCGCAACGGCTACATCGGGAAGGTCAAATACGTGGACTGCAACTACGGCAACGCCTCCGCGCAGAACAACACGGACATCGCCAACTTCCCCGCCAACTTGGGCGGCCCCTCTCATCCCCACCGCTTCTTCTGCCAATGGAACGGCGCCGCCGGCAAGTTCCAGGACATCGCCACGGAATCCGCCCCGAATCCAGACGTGGATTGGGACATGTGGCTGGGCCCCGCCCCCTGGTCCGCCTATTCGGATCAGTGCGCCCCCCGCGGCGTCAACGGCTTCTATCCCATGTTCTGGCGCTTTGACGACAACTACGGCACCGGCTACAACGGCGACTGGGGCGCCCATCATCTGGACATCGCCCAATGGGGTCTTGATCTGGACAAATCCGGTCCCGTGAAGGTCATCTGCTCCGAAGAGCCCTATTCCGCCAATCCCCTTCACGGCGGTCGCCGCCAGTTCGGCATGAAGTTCGTCTTGGAAGACGGCACCATCATCTTCCATAATCCCTTTGGGGCGTGGGGCACCGTGTTCTATGGCACGAAGGGCATCGTGGCCGTCAACCGTGGCCGCATCGCCGTCTGGCTGGGGCGCGGCGTCAAACCCAACGCCCAAATCCGCAAGGAGCTGGAGGACGCCTCCTTCAGCCGCATGAAGAAGATCGCCGCCTCCATCGGAGAGGACTACGGTTTCGATCCGTCCCAGAAGGAGGACAACCGGTTGGCCCGCTGCCTGGACACCTTGGACAGCCATTTCAACCTGGCCGCGGCCCCCGTCCAGCTCTACAAGAGCGCTCAGCAGGAAGGCAATTTCGTCGATTGCTGCATTTCCCGCAAACCCACCATCTCACCGGCGGAGACTGGCGCCCGCGCCGCCATCCTCTGCCAGCTCTGCAACATCAGCTACATGTACGACGCCAGCTTCGATTGGGATCCCGTCAAATGCACTTTCGCCAACGGCACGGGCGATCCCACCTGGCTGAAGCGCCCCTGCAACCGAAACGGTTGGGACATCAAGCTGTAATTCCTCAACAACCCCATTCCAACTAAATACTGAATGCGTTTTTATGCAGTATTTGCATGAAAACGCATTCTTTTTTACTTTTCTCTCTTTTCCGTCCGCCTAACGCCCATGCCTGTGATTTCTGGGCTTAACTGCATCGTTTTTTAGGTTTAGACTAACCCATTCCCTAAATCTAAAAGTCACGGTTTATTCTGTGTCTTTTGTGGATAATAAATTCCTAATTCTTCCATCCGTTTTGCAGGATGGCCTCGATGACCTGTTCCGCTGTGATGGCATGGAGGCAGTGCGGCAGCCCTTCAATTCGGTCCGTGCACTGCCAGCCGCAGCGGCCGCACGGCAGCGAGGTTGCAATATGGATGGTATTCGTGTACAAGGGGTTAGGGAAATAGATGCCGGTCTGTCCATTGGCCAGCAGGGTAAAGGCGCGAGTTTTGGTCAGCGGAGCCAGATGGGCGGTGCCCGTGTCACAGGAAAGAAGGAATCTGGCGTCTCGAATCAAGGCAATCAGCTGAAGCAGACTGTTTTTTCCCATGAGATTGACGATGGGGCCGTCGGACTTCCGCGCCGCCAGCACGGCATCCCCCAACTCCGCTTCGGCGGCCACGCCCGTCAGCACAGGAACGCACTCCGGATGCCGTTGGGCCACCGCGTCCATGACTGCCGCAAACCGTTGTGGCGGCCAGCGGGGACTGGAGATGCAACCGGGGGCCACCACATAGTAGTCCCCTTTCACGGGAGAAGGCGGCAATGACCAATTGTTTAATGTGTAAAGCATTGGCTGAAAAGGAGTTCCGCAGATTGCGGAGGCCAATGCGGTCTCATTCTCCAGCAGCGTCCGATTGTCGTCCCCCGATAGCCAGATGGCGTAATGGCGCCGCCAGCGATCCGTCCACAAATAACGTTGGAGTGGAGTCCGCAAATCCTTGAGCCATAATGAGTTAATCTGCGTGCAGGCGATGGCGGGGCGGGCCAGCGCCGTCATGTAGTCCGCCACGCTGTCATGTCCCACGGCGGTCATCAGATTGACGGCCACTTCCGGCCGCAGGGCGTAGAGCCGTCGCAGCAGGGCCAAACGGGCGGCGGCGTCCATGCCGCCATAAATGTCACAGGGAATCACCTCATCCAGCAGAGGGCAGGCGTTGGCAAGGGCCGCATTGCCGGGGGAGACAACGGCGCAAATAGCATATCCCTTTGCATGATAATGAGTTATCAAACCATGAAGCGCAGAGAGGGTGATTAGCAGATCCCCCAGATGGTCTGGCCGGATGAGCAGAATGCGCTTTTCATGCCGTCGTGGCCAAAATGCGGAAAGGCCCCAGACCCGCAGACGGAGCAGCTGGAGGCGAAGCCAGGCGTCCACAACGGCAACGGGATGTTCGATCAGGATGCCCATAGAAATGGAGTCCACAGAAGACACAGAAGCGTTCAGCCGCGTGCCGCAGAACGCGGATGAATATCTTTTAGAAGGATATAAAAGAGCCGCAATCGTTCCCTTTCGGGGGCAGAGACAACAAACCGTGGCCCGCCGCACGATGTCGACGAGCCACGGTCATAAAACGGACTCAGGTCACTTACTGGACGATGATTCCATCACCATAGACGGCGCTCTCGATGGAGATGCCGAAGAAGGTGTTGTACCAAATCTTCTTGTTGTGGTCGCCCTTGGACGGGGTACGGAGGGATCCGCAACCGGTCACGGCCACCAAAGTGGCGACGGCGGCAGCAATCAACATGAGTTTCTTCATGGTGTTCTTCCTCTTTAATAAAAGTGAAGGATTGAGTCCCCTTTCAGGGAACCTGACGTTACTGGTTGACGATGATTCCATCACCATAGACGGCGCTCTCGATGGAGATGCCGAAGAAGGTGTGGTACCAGACCTTTTCATTGTTGGCACCAGCCGGGGTACGGAGGGATCCGCAACCAGTCACGGCCATCAGGGTGGCGACAGCAGCAGCGAGCAGCACGAGTTTCTTCATTGTGATTCTCCTAATAAAAGTGGAACTTCTCTGCACCAAAGCAGTGCATTGCATATTTTATAATGCAGATTAAGCCAATGTCAAGCCGCTGAGTCAAGAAACTTGCCGAAAAGAACAGGAACCCTGCATCATTTCGCATCTTTAGAGGTTAATGCGCCCTTTCAGTTTGTTTTTGCGGAATCTGACATTACGTTGATGGGATATGTGTCCGCCGCGATTCTTGAAAGGCGGCATCGTCGTTGTCACCCAGAAGAAATGGAGTCCATATGACCCCCGAAGAACTGAAGCAGAAAGCCCTCAACTACCACAAAACCGGCCGCGCCGGCAAAATTTCCGTCATCCCCACGAAGCCCTGCGACTGCGGCGAGGAGCTGTCGTTGGCCTATACACCTGGAGTCGCCCAACCCTGTCTGGAGATACGGGACAAACCGGACACCGTGTGGGACTACACCGCCCGCGGCAACATGGTCGCCGTGGTGAGCGACGGCACTGCCGTCTTGGGGCTGGGCAACATCGGCCCCATGGCAGGGCTTCCCGTCATGGAGGGTAAAGCCGTCCTGTTCAAGCACTTCGCGGACATTGACGCCTTCCCCGTCTGCCTCGGCAAGGTCTTTGACGCCAAAGGACGGACAGACGCCGCCAAGCTCATCGCCGCCACGGAATGCCTGGAGCCCACCTTCGGCGGCATCAACCTGGAGGACATCGCCGCCCCCGCCTGCTTTGAAGTGGAGACGACCCTCAAGCAGCGCATGGGAATTCCCGTGTTCCACGATGACCAGCACGGCACCGCGATCATCTCGCTGGCGGCTATCCTCAACGCCCTCAAGCTTTTAGGAAAGAAAATCGAAGACTGCCGCTTTGTGGTCAACGGCGCCGGCGCCGCCGGCATCTCCTGCAGCCGCCTCTACATCGCCGCCGGAGCCCGCAAGGAAAACTTCATCATGTGCGACAGCAAGGGCGTCATCCACAGCGACCGCACGGATTTGAATCCCCAGAAGCGGGAGTTCGCCGTTCAAACTCCCTTCCGTACCTTGGCGGAGGCCATGGTGGGGGCGGACATCTTCTTGGGCTTCTCCGCGCCGAACTGCGTGACGGCGGACATGGTGCGGTCCATGGCACCCTCCCCCATCATCTTCGCCATGGCCAACCCCGTTCCGGAAATTCAGCCGGACGTGGCGCGGGCGGCTGGCGCGGTCATCGTCGGCACGGGCCGCAGCGACTATCCCAACCAGGTCAACAACGTGCTGGGCTTCCCCGGCATTTTCCGCGGCGCATTGGACGTGCGCGCAAAGGACATCAATGACGCCATGAAATTCGCCGCCGCCCATGCGCTGGCGGAGCTGGCCGAAGCGGACATTCCGACGGATGTGAAGGCCGTCCTCTGCGCCGCCTATCCGGAAGACGGAGCCAAAGGCATGTTCGATTTCGGCAAGGGCATCAACCCCGAAATGGTCATCCCCAAGCCCTTTGACCCCCGTGTGGTTCCCCATGTGGCACGGCGTGTGGCGGAGGCGGCCATTGCCTCCGGCGTCGCCCAAAAGGCCATCGCGGACTTTGACGCCTATGAGGCCGCCGTCACCGCCCGTATTCGGAAGGCGAACGCAAAATGACCCAAGGGGGCCGGCCATGACCCGCACATCTCCCGATGCATCGCCGCAGGCGCTGCTGAGTCCGGAGCTGCTGTCTCGAATCGGCGACTATGCCCTCATGGCGCGGCATGCGGTGGACGGCTATCTGGCCGGAAGCCACTTCAGCACCGCCCAAGGCCAGGGCAGCGAATTCGTCCAATACCGCAACGCCGTGCCTGGAGACGACCTCAGGCTGGTGGACTGGAAAGTCTACGCCCGCCAGAACCGCCTCTACGCCAAGATCTTCCAAGAAGAGACGGGCATGCGCTGCGCCATTGTCGTCGACGCCAGCGCCTCCATGGCCTATCAGGGCGACCGCGCCGCCTGCAGCAAATTCCGCTATGCCGCCATGACGGCGGCCTGTCTGGCCTGGCTCGCCAAACGGCAAGGAGACCAAGTGGGGCTTTTCGCCTATACCGCAACTCTGCAGACGGGCGTCCGCCGCGGTCAGGGGGACATCCAGCTCCCTGCCCTTTTGGCCAGTTTGGCAGGCATCACCCCCAGCGGCATCGGCTGCCACGCACAGGCTCTTGGACAGGCGGCGGATTTCGCCGCCCCTCGCGGGCTGCTGGTTTGGCTCTCCGACATGCAGGCCATGGATGACGAGCTGCCACGGCTGCTTCGGCTACTCCATGGCCGCCATCTGGAGTGCATCGCCTTCCAAGTCGCCGACCCCGACGAAATGGACCTGCTTTTCCAAGGCACCGCCCGCTTCATTGACAGCGAGACCGGCGAGGCCATCACCGCCGTCCCCTCCGCCATCCGTCAGGAGTATCAGAGGCAAGTCAGCCAGTTCCATCAGGATGTCCGCAATGCTTGTCTGGCGGCGGAAACCGACTACACGCTGCTGCGGACTGACCAAAGTCTGGCGGACGCCCTCACCGCCTACTTGCATTATCGAAAGGGAAGGACCTCATGATTCAATTCGCCTTCCCCGCGTTTCTTTGGGCGTTGCCCCTGCTGGCGGGCCCCATCCTGCTTCATCTGCTTCAGCAGCCCCATATCCGCCACATCCGCTTTCCGGACATCCGGTTCCTCCGCCAAACCGCTCTGCCACGGGAAGGACGGCGGCGGCTCCACGACGTCCTGCTGCTTCTCCTCCGTCTGCTGATTCTGGCTTCCGCCATCCTGCTGGCCGCCCGCCCCAGCTGGATTCCACGCCGTTCCTCCACTTCGGCGGCCACCGGCGGCCATGCGGTCATCCTGCTGGACTGCTCCGCCAGCATGGGAGGCCATCACCATCTGGAACGCGCCAAAACCGAGCTGCTGAAATGGGGCGACTCGCTTCGCGACCATCGGCTGACCTGCATCAAATTTTCAGATAACATATTGATTATCAATGAGTTAGAGAATTTTCAGGAACTCATTGACTTGGTGGACGACACCCACGCCGACTGGACCGCCGGCAAGCCGGACCCCGCGCTGGCGGAGGCCCTTCGCCGCCTCTCGACCCCGGAAGAAGATGCGAAGTTGCTCATTGTCAGTGACTTCCAGCACAGCGACTGGCAGCGGGTCCAGACGGCGCTTCCCGACACCATCGCCCTCCATCTGCTGGACTGCGCCGCCCCCGCCGAAGCCAACGCGGGCATCCGTTCCATTCGGGTCAACCGCCTGCCCAATGGCCGCGCCCGCATTTGGGTTGATGCCTACAATTATGGACATGAGCCCGTCTCCCGCGCCCTCACGGTTCGAATTGGCGAGCAGGAAAAGACGGACACCCTTCAGCTGCCCCCCCATGGCAGCCATCGTGTCGCCATGGCCTTCGACCAAGCTCCCGAAAACGGAACCGGACATGCCCAACTCGATGCCGACGACTATCTCGCGGACGACTCCAGAGACTTCGCCATCGGCGGAATCCCCCCTGTTCCCGCCCTTCTGGTTGCGGACAAGTTGACCAGCGGCGGTCTCCCCTTCGTGGTGGAAGCCCTCAAGGCCACCCAAGAGAACTCGGCTCTTGTCTACGATGTGGAAATGGCGACAACTCAAGAACTTATGGCTTGCGATCCGGCATCCTGCCGTTTCATCTTTCTGCTCGGTGCCGCGGAAAACGCCATCCAGGACGATTTGGAGCGCCTTCGCGATGCCGTGGAGGCGGGCGCATGGCTGTTCGTCTCCCCAGGCAACCCCTCCGGCGGCTTTCTGCGCCGACTGGAACGGCTGGGGCTGCTCCATGGCCAAATGAAGGGTCTTGCCCTTCAAGAGGGCCAAGGCATCGGCGAAATCCTGCCCGACAGCCCGCTTGGACGGCTTTTCGGCAGCCAGCCTGACCAGGACATCCATCTGTTCCCCATCCGCCGCTGTCTTCGAATTGCCTATCCATCTGCAAGCCAAATACTTGTAAAAACATTGGAAGGCCTTCCCTTCCTTGCTGAAGAGTCCGTGGGCAAAGGCAAAGTCATCTGCTTCAGCATCGGCCTGGACACCTCGTGGAGCGATTTTCCCCTAACCAATTCCTTCCTGCCCCTGCTGCGGGAGCTTTGCGCGGAGGGCATTGACGGTGACTACGGCGTCATCCGTCTGTCCTGCGGAGAGCCCCTGCCCCCTGCCTTGGCCACCTTGCCCACCCCGCCGGACACACGGTCGCCCGGCGTCTTCCGTTGCGGCAAATGGCCCGTGGAAGTCACCGTGCCCCTTTCCGAATCCACCACGGAGCGGGAAGAGCTCAACGGGCTGGCCGTCCGCCTGCAGGCTCCCCGTCAGACAACGGTCGCCATGAAAACGGCCTCCACGGAAGACGGCGACCATCCCATTCCGCTGTGGCCCTCCATCGGCACCCTGCTGGCCCTTCTGCTGGCCGTCGAGCTGCTATGGCGCCTGAAATTGGATCTTCGTCAAGGAGCCCAGCCATGACACGTCCCGTCTCCCCCTTCAAAGGCCGAAAGGCGGCCGTTTCAGCGGCAAAGGCTCCCCAAACGCCAAAAAAGGGAGCTAAGGGGACGGCAGGCGGCGCTGAATCTGGCCGCCAGTCATCGCCCCCCGTCGAAAATCTGTCCGCAACCCGGGAGATTATTTGCCAAGATCCTGCGGGACAAGCATTTATACGCTATTTACGCACGGAACGGGAGTGTTCAGAGCATACGATTGAAGGCTATCTTCTGGATCTGGCCCAATTTCTGAAGCGGCATCCCGCCCTGGTTCAGGATGGCAGCTGCGCATGGAACAGTGTAACTCCCACGGAAGCAAGGCATTATGCCATGAATCTCGCGGCCAGCGGGCTGCAGCATGTCAGCGTCAACCGCAAACTCTCCGCCCTCCGTGCCTTCTACCGCTTCGCCATGCGGGAGGGACTGGCGGAAAGCAATCCCTTCCATCTGGTCACCTCCGCCAAAACCGGCAAGCGGCTGCCCAAAGTGATGTCCGAAGAGGAGGTCATTCGGCTTCTTGACGCCCCTGCCGCCTATTGGGGACGTCTGGCCACTGACGAAAAGCATCGGGGGGACGCCGATTTCTCCGCCGCACGGGACGCCGCTATTCTGGAGGTCATCTACAGCGCCGGTCTGCGCGTCAGCGAAGCCGCCGGCCTGGACACCGAAGACATCGATTTTTTGGGGGCCACTTTCCGCGTCCGTGGCAAGGGCCGAAAGGAGCGGCTCTGCGTCCTCGGTCGGCCCGCGATTCAGGCTCTTCGCCATTATCTTGTTGAACGGGAACGACTTGGACTTGCGGGACGCCGCAGCCGCGGCCCCCTCTTCCTCAATCAGGACGGCGGTCGGCTGACTCCCCGCTCCATCGAACGGTCTTTCAAGCTCTATCTCGCTGAAGCGCAACTGGCTACAGATATCACACCCCACAAGCTGCGCCACTCCTTCGCCACCCACATGCTCAACGCCGGCGCCGATCTGCGGGTCGTGCAGGAGATGTTGGGCCACGCCAGTCTGACCAGCACCCAAATCTACACGCACATCGACATGAAGCGCCTGATGGAAGTCTACGCCAAGGCTCATCCGAAGGCTTAACTCATTTTAGAACAATATGTTAGCCAAAAACAACCGATATCTTGCCCACTCTGGCGACTGACGTCTATAACATCTTCTAGAGCAATATTGAAGAGCGAAAAGTGAAGTTTGAAGGGTGAAAAAGCCACCTTCCTTCTTGCATTTTGTCCAAACGTTCCATATAATATAGATGTATAGATGGGCAGGGTCCGCTGTGGCATCGGCGACATTCTGAATGCCGTTAAGAGAACAAGGACCGAATTTTTATATAACTTACTTATAATCAACAACTTAAACATTTAACTGCCAGCCGTCTGGACGGTCAGGCAAAAAACGGAGACACAGGATGAAAAGGATGATGGCGATCTGCATGGCATTGGCTGCGACGACAATTTTGGGGGCAGAGATGACCGCCACGCCAGAAGAGCTGGCCAAAATGGTGGCGGAGGACGTGGCGAAGCCCGTGCGGCCCATCGGCGTGGACGGGCAGGAGCCATGGAACACCATGGCCATCTGGTTCATGTATCCGCCGACCATCGTGTTTCCTGCAGACCCGCACCCCAATCTCCAATACCGTCATGTGGTCATTGACGCGGCCAACAAGGTGTACACATGGCACGACCGCTCGCCGTCGGTGAACCTGGAGTCAATTTGGGGTCAAATGCCGCCGGGCCGCACGGAAGTGTGGAACGAGCCGGGTTATCCAAAGCCCATTGGCCGCCAGCAGCGCTGCTTCTGGAAGATGACGCCCTTCAACTCCGAAACCATCTATCCCAAAGGGAAACGCTCCTTCCGCGAGGCGGAGAGAATGGGCTATGAATATATGGCTAACTTGCCGCACATCAAGTATTTCGCGGAAAATGGAAAGCCCCAGGACGACTATGAACTGAACTGCTATCCGGCCAAAATCCACTCCGCCGTCATTTCGGCCATGGTGGCCTATGGCCATCTTGTTCCCGAAAAGCGGGAAGAGGCGCTGAAGCTGGCCCGAACCATGGCGGACTATCTGCTCTCCATCTCGCTGCCGCCGGATTCGCCGTTGGCGAACTGGCCGCCGACCTATTGGGGCAACAAGCTGGCGGCCGGCGGCCGCCGTGGGCAGAACATGCTCCAGTATCCCTGTCATGCGGGGCAGGCCTATATGAAGCTGTATGACGAAGTCAAGGACGAAAAGTATCTTGACGCCGCCAAGAAGATCGCGGACACCTATGTGAAGCTGCAGGGAGAGGATGGCACGTGGTCACTCATGCTGTCGGAGAGCGACGGCAGCCCCATCGGCAGCAATCGGCTGATGCCCCCTCGCGTCATCCGTTTCCTTGTGCAAATCGCGTCCAAGACGGGAGTTGCAGAATATTTGGCAGCGGCGGACCGCGCCTTGGGCTTCTTGGAAAAGGGGCCGCTGACGGATTGGGACTGGGAAGGCCAGTTCGAGGACCAGCCGCTGATGACGGCCAAGTACGTGAACCACTGCAACAGCTTTCCCTTTGAGACGGTCATGCTGCTGTTGGAGCGCTTCCCGAAGGATGAGAAGCGAATTGCGCAGGCGCGGGAGGTTCTCCGCTTTGCGGAGGAGCAGTTCATCTGCTGGAGGATCCCCTTCGAGGGGCATATGCCCATCTACACAGGCACCCCTGATCCATGGATCGTGGAGACCGCCGCTGTGGAGCAGTTCTGGTACCGCGATGTCATCGACGCCTCCGTCGCCATGAGCATTCTCGCCTTCGAGGCGATGTACCGCGCCACGGGCAACCCGCTGGATTTGGCGAAGGCGCGGGCCCTTGGCAACGCCATGACCTTTGCCCAAAACGACGAAGGACGCCTGCCCACGGTGTGGTCGAAACGGTATCAGTCCATGCCCTCCACCGACTGGATGAACTGCATGGAGGCGGACTTCCGCGCCCTCCATGCGTTGGCGGAACTGGACTGAGATGCTTTATGGATAGGTTCCAAAATACATTCCATATTTCCTGTATCCTGTCCATTTGCCTTTTACGCATATGATGCCATAGTAATTCCATGCGCATCATCCACTTCTCAGACATCCATTTGGGGCTTTTACCCCACTCCGCCAGTTTCCTTCTGGACAAGCGGCTCTTCGGCACGCTGAACCACTGGCTTTTGCGCCGTCGCAAACAGAATCTGGAGTACCTCGACCGCGCATTGGCCGCCATGCAAGCCCTTAAGCCCGACTGGATTGTCTGCACGGGAGATTTGGGCAGCGTCGGCTCGCCGGAGGAATTCCACCATGCGGTCGCCCTTCTGCAGCCCTTTCGGAAGCTGGTGGACGGACGTTTTCTCTTCGTGCCGGGCAACCACGATGTCTATGTCCGCAATAAGGCCTGTCAGCAGGCGCTGAAGCGGGCTTTCCATGAGCTGAATGGAGGGCGATGGGCGGCAGACGTTTCCTATGCCCTTCTGCAGCAAGAAGATGTGGAATTCTTTCTGGCCATGGCCGCCCATCCTCTGCCCATCTGGATGTCCTCCGGACGGCTGACTCATGAGCTGATGGATGCCTTTCGGGACTGGAGCCAGGCCCCCCGCCGTTCAACGGCGCCCCGCATCCTTTTGTGCCATTTTCCTGTCCGCACCCGCAACGGCGCCCCTCTGGCCGCTCGACGCCGCTGCCACAACGCCAACGGCATTGTCAAAGCGCTGGAACACCACGACATTGACTGCATGCTCTGCGGCCACATCCACCGCCCTTTCGCGTGGATGCCCCAAAATACCAACGAAAAGTCCCCAATTCAGCTCTGCGCAGGCTCTCTCACATTGACGGGCACGTTCCTTGCTTTAGATTATGGAAATGACAAATCAGACTTTTCCTGGAAGTTCCATCACCTTTCACCATCCTAACCCCTTTCACGGAGAATCCCATGAAACAGTATCTCGCATTTGACCTCGGCGCCTCAAGCGGCCGCGCCATTCTTGGCACATTGGACAACGGCAAGGTGGAGCTTCAGGAAATCCACCGCTTCGAAAACGCCAGCATCCCCATCAACGGCGGCTTCTTCTGGAACCTCATCGGCCTCTTCAACGAGCTGAAAATCGGCCTGAAGAAGGCGCTGGAAGCCAAAGCGGAGCTTTCCGCCATCGCCATCGACACATGGGGCGTGGACTACGCCTTCATCGACCGTCAGGGCTTCTTCGCGGGCATCCCGCACTGCTATCGCGACCCACGCACGGAAGGCATTCAGCCCTGGCTCTACGAGCGCATTCCGCAGCAGAAGGTCTACGAGCTGACCGGCATCCAGTTCATGAACCTCAACTCCGTCTTCCAGCTGGCCTCCTCCGTCCGCTCCGGCGACCCCGCGCTGGAGATCGCGGACAAGCTGCTATTCATCCCCAACGCCCTCACCTATCTCTTCTGCGGCAACGTCAGTGCCGAATACAGCATTGCGACCACCTCGCAGCTGTACAATCCCACCACCCGCGACTGGGCATGGGAAATCATTGACGCCATGGGACTTAAGCGGTCTCTCTTCCCCTCCATCACGCCCTCCTGCACCATCGCGGGCACCCTGCTGCCCAGCCTGCAGGAAGAGCTGAAATGCCCTGCCATCCCCGTGGTGCTCGTCGGCTCCCACGACACCGCCTCCGCCGTCGCCGCCGTTCCCGCCAGCCAGGGCCGCAGCTGGGCCTATCTGAGCAGCGGGACCTGGAGCCTCCTTGGCGTGGAGCTGGAGAAGCCCCTTGTAACGGAAAAGGCGCGTCTGGCCAACTACACCAACGAAGGCGGCGTCGGCGGCACCATCCGCTTCCTCAAGAACATCATGGGCCTGTGGCTGATTCAGGAGTGCCGCACCGAATGGAAGCGCCGCGGCCTCAAATACAGCTTTGACGAGCTGGACGCCATGGCCATGGAGGCGGAGCCCTTCCGCTCCCTCATCAATCCCAACGACGACTCCTTCGTCACCCCCGGCGACATGCCGTCCCGCATCGCCGCCTTCTGCCAGAAGACCGGCCAGCCAGTTCCAGAGACCCCCGGCCAGATTCTGCGCACGGCTCTCGAGTCCCTCGCGCTGCGGTACCGCCTGACTTTGGATGAAATCGAAGACATCATTGGCAAGCGCATTGACATGCTGCATCTGGTCGGCGGCGGCTGCAAGAACCTGCTGCTCAACCAGTTCACGGCAGACGCTATCGCCCGCCCCGTCCAGACCGGCCCCGTGGAGGCCACCGCCCTCGGCAACATCATGGGACAGGCTCTCGCCACTGGTGCCGTCGGCTCGTTGGCCGAAGCCCGCGACATCATCCGCAACAGCACGGAAACCCACATCTACAATCCGAAGAACAGCCAGGTTTGGGAGGAGGCCTACGCCCGCTTCCGCAAACTGGCCTAAGGCATGGAATCCTTCGATGTCATCGTCATCGGCGGCGGACACGCAGGCTGCGAAGCGGCTCTGGCGTCCGCCCGCCTTGGGGCCAGCACATTGCTGCTGACCATGAACAACGACCACATCGCCCAGATGTCCTGCAATCCCGCCATCGGCGGCATCGCCAAAGGCCAGGTAGTCAGGGAGATAGATGCTCTGGGCGGAGAAATGGCCGTCAATGCGGACGCCACGTCCATCCAGTTCCGCATGCTGAACGAGACCCGTGGCGCGGCCGCTCTCTCCCCTCGCGCCCAATGCGATCGCATGCTGTATTCCAAACGCATGAAAATGGTCATCGAACGGCAGGAGAACCTGGCGGTCCATCAGGCGGAGGCGATGGAGCCTGTCGTCGAAAACGGCCGCATCATCGGCGTCAAAACGATTTTCGGCGACGTGTGGGGCTGTCGGGCACTGGTGGTCTGCACAGGCACCTTTTTGGGAGGAAAACTCCATTTTGGCCTTCAGTCCATGTCCGGCGGCCGCATGGGAGACCCCGCCTCCAACGCCTTTTCCACGGCGCTGCGGGATCTCCTCCATCTGGAAATGGGCCGCCTCAAGACGGGAACCCCCGTCCGCGTCCTCGGCCAGAGCATCGACTTCGCCGCCATGGACATGCAGCCCTCCGCCCCCGACGGGCATTTCAGCTTCCGCGAAGATGTGCCCCATGTCCCGTTCTTTTCGGAACTTACGCTTTCACGCCGCCCCTGCTATCTCACCTACACCAATGCAAAGACGGCGGAGGTGGTCCGTGCCAATCTGGACCGCTCCCCCATGTATTCGGGACGGATTCACAGCACGGGAGCCCGTTATTGCCCTTCCTTCGAAGACAAGGTGGTCCGTTTTCCGGATCGGCAAAGCCATCATGTGTACATTGAGCCGGAAGGGGACTCCACAGACGAGTTTTACCTCAATGGCATCTCCACCAGTCTTCCCGTCGATGTGCAATGGCAGATGGTCCACACCCTGCCCGGCTTGGAGAAAGCTCGCCTCAGCCGCTATGCTTATGCCATTGAGTATGATATTGTTATGCCATATCAGCTGGACGCCGGCCTCGCCGTCCGCCAATGGCCAAATCTCTTTCTGGCGGGGCAGATCAACGGAACCAGCGGCTATGAGGAGGCGGCCGGCCAAGGGCTGATGGCGGGCATCAACGCCGCCAGACTGGCCGGCAACCTGGGGACTCCCGTCGCCCTTCGGCGGGACGAAGCCTACATCGGCGTCATGATCGACGATTTGGTCACCAAGGACATTGTGGAGCCCTACCGCCTGTTCACCAGCCGCGCCGAATACCGTCTCAGCCTTCGGCAGGACAACGCAGACCGCCGTCTGACCCGTCTTGGCCACGAAATCGGTCTGGTCCCCGCCTCCCGAATCCAACAGCTGGACGCCTATGAAGCCGCCATCCGCGACGGAAAGGCCCAACTGCAGAAAATCCGCGTGGACGGCCATAACCTGTGGGAGCTGATGAAGCATCCCGACTTCGACTATGCCGCCACTCCCAACCTGCCCGTCTTCCCCCCCCGCATCATGGAACAGCTTCTCATCGAGGCCCGCTACGCCGGCTACATCGCCCATCAGGCGCAGCAGGCCGCCTCTTTCCGCAAGCTTGACGACTGCCGCATTCCAGCCGATTTCGATTTCCATCTGGATGGCCTCTCCGCGGAGGCGGTGGCCAAACTTACCAAACGGCGTCCCGCCACGTTGGGACAGGCCTCCCGCATCGACGGCGTCACTCCCGCCGAAATCGCCCTGCTCCAAATCCGTCTGCGCAGACACGAATCCCATTAACGCTGTCATAGGAGGTTTTCTGCCGCCCCTTCAGGGCTTGAACAATCGTAACCATCTGCCATACCCGGGGTTACGCTTGCCGCTTCGCGGCCACGCTTACCCCGGGCTGTGCTCCGCCGCCCCTTCGGGGCTGACGCGCGAACTGCAATGTCTTTTCGAAAAATCATACTATGGTATAATTCCTAATTTCTCATTCCTAATTTCTCATTTCCAACTG
>JAEEYQ010000047.1 GCA_016288215.1 Lentisphaeria bacterium
CGTCCGTGCTGTCCATGCGGCCATAGCGGATGTTTTCCATGACGGTTCCGGAGAACAGCTGGGTTTCCTGCAGCACCATGGCGATGGCATGGCGCAGATCCTGCCGCGCGATGGAGCGGATGGAATTGCCGTCCAACAGAATATCGCCCGCCTGCGGCTCATAGAAGCGCATGAGCAGACTGGCCACCGTGGTCTTGCCCGCGCCGGTGCTGCCCACAAGGGCGATCTTCTGGCCGGCCTGAACGTGGAGGGAGAAGTCCCGCAGGACGGGTTCTCCGGGCTTGTAGGCGAAGGTCACGTCGCGGAATTCCAGCTCGCCGCGGACCTGCTCCAGATGGATGGCATCAACGGGGTCCGCTGGCTCGGGCTCTTCGTCCAACATGACAAAGACCCGCTCCGCGCTGGCCAGAGCAGACTGAATTTCATTGTATTGGTTCGCCAGCTCGTTGACGGGGCGGGAGAACTGACGGGAGTATTGGATGAAGGCGGCGATGACGCCGATGGTGATGTCCCCGTGGGCCGCTTGCCATCCGCCGTAGGTGACCAAAAGCGCGAATCCTAAGTTGTTGATCATGTTCATGATAGGAAACATGCTACTGGCCAGCAGACTGGCGTGGAGGCCAGTTCGCTGCAGTTCACGGTTCAGCAGCTCGAAGTCCTCGATGGCCTGAGGCTCGTGGTTGAAGGACATGACGGTCTTCCGCGCGCTTGTAATCTCTTCGATGTGGCTATTCAACAGGCCAAGAACGGTCTGTTGAGCGAGAGAACAGGAGCGGATGCGACGCCCCATGAGTCGGGTCAGCAGGAGGCAGAGGGGGATGGTGGCCAAGCTCACGAGAGTCAAGCTCCAGCTCATGGAAAGCATGGTGATTAGGGCGCCGACCAGAGAGACGATGCTGCCGAAGAAGTTGACCATGCTGCTGGAAAGCACGTTGGAGATCATGCCGATGTCGTTGGTCATCCGGCTGAGAATCTCGCCGTTGGTCCATGAGTCGAAGAAGCGCACCGGCAGATGCTGCAGTTTGTCGAACAGCAGACTGCGCATCTGGCGGACCGTGTTTTGGGAGACGGAGGTGGATATCCAGCCTTGGGCGGCGGAGTTCAGCGCGTTGAGCAGATGGCAGCCGCCCATGAGGGCGATGAACAGAAGCAGACGCTCCATGTCCACATGGAGGCCGTCCCGCTGGGCGTTAAGAGCATCCACGGCCCCTTTCATCAGCAGGGGGCTCAGCAGACCAAGCCCCGTGCCCACGGCCACAAGGGCGCACAGGGCGACAATGCCCTTCCGTTGGCCATGCAGCATGCGCAGCAGTCGCTTCAGGCTGCCGCGGAAATCCTTGGCGCGGACCACTTGGCGTTGCATGCCATGGGGGCCATGGTGCTGTTGGGTCGCGCTTTGCCGATGGCGCTCCGCGGCGGTTCGCTGAATCAGCTTGGTCCAGCGTTCGGGAAGCCGGAGCTGCATCATGGGAGCGGGCATGGCGGGCGGCGCGGGGGTGTCAGGGGCCTTGGGCGGCACGGGGCGGCGTGGGGGCGTCATGGTCAGACCTCCTTTCCCATGGATGTGGGTGGCGGGAGAGTCTCGCCCGTCTGGGACTCCACGATTTCGCGGTAGACAGGGCTGCTTTGCAGCAGCTCGTTGTGGGTGCCCTGGCTGACGATGCAGCCGTCCTGCAGAACCAGAATACGGTCGGCGGCGCAGACGGAAGAGATTCGTTGGGCGATGAGGAGGGTGGACATGCCGCTGCAATGTTTCCGAAGTCCTTCCCGCAGACGGGCTTCCGTCGCCCCGTCCAAGGCGGATGTGCTGTCGTCCATGATAAGCAGGCTGGGGCGTTTCAGCAAAGCGCGGGCGATGGAGACGCGTTGCTTTTGGCCGCCGGACAGGGTGATGCCCCGCTGCCCCACCAACGTGTCATAGCCGTCTTGGAAGCGGCTGATGGTGCCATGGGCTTCGGCGATTGTCGCCGCTTCGGCGATGTCTTCCCGTGAAGCATCCTCCCGTCCCCAGCGGATGTTCTCCTCAATGGTGCCGCTGAACAGGACGGACTCCTGGAGGACCAGACTCATCTGGCTGCGGAGACGCTGCAGGGGAATTTGTCGTATATCCTTGCCATTCAATAAGATACGACCTTCTGTCACATCGTAGAAGCGGGGCAGCAGATGAGCCAGCGTGCTTTTGCCGGATCCTGTGGATCCCAAAACCGCCACCGTCTCTCCAGGCCGGATGTGGAAGCTGATGTCCTGCAGCACTGGCGGGCCGGAGGCGCCCGGATAGCGGAAGGAGACGTGGTCGAAGCACACGTCGGCCGGCGGGGCAGGGGAGGGGAGCGGCTCCTGACCGTCGTCGGCCATGTCCCGAACGGAGGACTCCGTGGAGAGGACTTCCGCGATGCGGTCCACGGAGGCTTTGGCGCGGGCCAGTCCGGAGAGCATGTGGGAGGCGAACATGAACGTGAAGAGGATGTGAGTGATGTAGTTGATCATGGCCATCACTTCTCCGACGCTCAAATTGCCTTTGCGAACCGACCAGCCGCCGATGTAGAGCACGGCGAGGATGCCCACGTTCATGATGAGCATCATCAGAGGGAACATGGTGGACATGAAACGTCCTGTGCGAATGTGCTGGCCGGAAAGGGCGTCGTTGGCGCCGCCGAAGCGGGCCTGCTCATGGAGAAGGTTGCCGAAGGCCTTGATGACCCGCACTCCCGCCAGATTCTCCTGAAGGGCGGCGTTGAGCTGATCCGTCCGCTTCTGAATTTCCGTGAACATGGGGCGTCCCTTGCGGAAGGTGTACGTGGAGAGAATGATGATGGGAGGGACGATGGCGCAGAGGATGAGGGAGAGTCGTGGACTGATGCTGAAGGCCATCCAGATGCTGCCCAACCCCATGAACGGATGGCGCACCACCATGCGAATCAACATCTGCAGCAGCTGCTGAACCTGATTGACGTCCTGCGTCAGCCGGGTGATGAGGGAGGCGGTGGTGAAGGAGTCCGTCTCCGCGAAGGAGAGGGACATGACCTTGCGGAAGAGGGCCGCACGGATGTCCGCGCCGAAATGCTGTCCCGCCAAAGTGGTGAAGACGGAGCAGCCAACGCCGCCGATCACGGCGAGGCCGGTGGTGCCAAGCATGCGGAGACAGGTGAACACGATGACGTCCATGTCTCCTTTGGCCACCCCCATGTCGATGATGCGGGCCATGTATTTGGGTTGCAGCAGCTCCATCCAGACTTCCAAGAGCATGAAAAGCGGTGCCAAGGCAATCCAGTGGAGATAGTTGCGGGCATATTTGAAGACGAGTTTCACGAGACTCCGGCGGAAAATGGCGGTAGAAGGATGAGAACGGCGGCGAAGAGGGCGAAAAGCCCTGCCATGCCCCATGACCATCTGCGGTCCTTTACGGAATGTTGGAGAAGCTGCCGAAGACGCCATGGGGTGCCAAGGGCGAACAGGCCGAACACCCCAAGGACCAGGCAGATGACGGAATAGAGGGGACGGCAGGGGACCGCCTGGACGAAGCCGTCGTAGATGAGGCGGTTGGCGCAGAGGATGAGCAGCCCCCCAAGAGTCCTTGCGAACAGAAAGTCCAAATAGATGTAGCCCAGAACGGCGGTGACGGGCACCAGAATGTGGACGGCCATGTGGAAGCGGCTCAAATCCCCTTCAAGCATGATGCAGGCGTGGTAGTCGGACCAGATCAGGCAGAGCAGTCCCATGACGGCAGCCACGGTCTTCTCCCGTGGCAGGGCCGTGGCCAAAGAGGGCCGTTTCTGCAGAAAGTGGCCAAACAGAAGGACGGCGAGAACGCAAAGAGCGCCGACGGCGGTGGACAAGGCGATGAACAATCCCATGACAGGTGACTCCTTCAGGCTTGCGGATGGCTCAGCGGGAGGTGTTGCTGAGGATCCATTGGGGTTCAAACCAGGAGATCTGGCATTCGGTTCTCAAATGCATGCCGTACAGGTTGCGGATGACTTCCTCCAGCTCCTTGAAGGCCCAAAGAAGCCGCAGATAGGCGTCCTCCTCCTCTGGCGCGGCAGGGGGCTCCGCCCCTCCGGCCCGCCGCTTGTCCGAATGGGTGATGGCCAAAATCCGCGCCTTCTCCTGAAAGAGAAGCAGCAGGGGCAGGAAGCGGGTGGGAAGTTTGCGAAGCTCGGCGAGGAAGGCGTTGAGACGATAGACGGAGAAATTCTCCCTTCCGCCATGGGCGTCCAGAAGCTCCTTGGCCTGAACACAGTGGCGGGAGAACTCCAACACCCCCACGGGATTGAGCTGGAAAACCTGCTGCTCCGGGTCATACAGGCAGGCCCATGGGGGAAATTTGCCGTCTTCGGAATATTTGAAGACCACGGAACTGCCCTCCATCCCGTTGTGCTTCCGTATGTAATGCTCCGTCAGCGCCACCAGAAAGGCGTTGGAGCGGCGCATGCTTCTGTCCAACGCGGTGGCGGTCTCCACCGATGGCTTCTTCAGATAGGCGTTTGATAATCGTTCCAGACTTTTCCACGACATGGTCAGAGGCCCTAAAAGACGTAAGTGTTCTTTCCACACCGACACGACAACATGATTAATGTAATGATGAATTTGCAAATCGCCAATTTGCAAATCACAATTCAGTTGCCATCGCCATCGCGGAATTCGCAATCCTTCCGTGATTGACATGTCAATTTGTGCGGAATTTCGATTTTACAACAGCTGTATATAATATATGGTATATAGAACCGCAACCAAACGGAAAGGAGAATGCAAGATGTCCAATCGGGTTTGTTTCATGATGACCACCGCTCTTGCGATGGCGGCGGGGATGCTGTTGGCGGGGCCTCAGCGGGAAGCGGATTTGGAAAAAATCAAGGCGCATTTTACCAATGGAGGGGACGCCCCTTGGACATGGGTGTTCTACGGCGACTCCATCACCCACGGCGCCGCCCATACCCACGGCTGGCGCAGCTTCCCTGAAATCATCCAAGAGCGGATCCGTTGGGAATACGGGCGGGTCATGGACACCATCATCAATTCGGGCAACAGCGGCCATAGCTCCATGGAACTTATCAACGACAACCAATACCAATGGCAGGTGCGGCGGCACTGGCCCCAAATCGTGCTTGTGTTGGTGGGCAGCAATGACATTGTCCGCCCGAATTGCGGCGGACCGGAGGATTTTCGCGCCCGCCTTTCCGCCTTGGTGGAACGCATCCGCAATGATGGCGCCATTCCGGTTCTACAGACCTATCCCACGATCCAGCAGGAACATAACCCCACCACGGAATATCTTCGCGGCTATGTGAAGCGCTATCAGGAATTTCCAACCTATAATGCTGTCATTAGGGAAGTTAGCGAAAAATACGACACGCTTTGCGTGGATCATTGGGCGCATTGGGTGGAACATGCCTCCGATCCGGATGTGCTGGATTACTGGCAGGGCGAGACCATCCACCCCGGCGCCCAAGGCCATCAGCAAATGGCCATTCTGATTCTCAAGGAGCTGGGCATGTACAGCCCCAACAGCAAATGCTGTTCTCTCGTGGCTGGCGGTCCGCGTCCCAAGCCGCTGAAGCCCATCAAGGAGGAGGACATTGCATGGTTCATGACCTATACGCCCGCCACGGATGGGGTCTTCCCCGCCGACAAATGGTCTCACGCTTATCCGGAAGGGACTGCAGTCATAAAGGATAACTATTTGCAGCTGAACCACATGGACAATGCCACCAATCCCTATGCCACGCTAAAGGATGTGGCCCCGCTCACCAACGCCAAAATGGTGGTGACGGAAGTCGCTCTGCGCTATCCGCCTCAACAGGGGGAATCGAATATGCAGGGCCGTCTCTACATGGCCATCGCCGGCGCATGGGGAGAAGAGGTGAGCGAACTGATTTTGGTCTTGGACGACAAGCGCATCACAGGAACCATCTCAAATCTGGGCTATGATGCACAGCCAGGGGAGACGGTCACCCTGCGATTCGTCCTTGATGTGCCAAGCGCCAGAGTCGCCTGCTATTGCAACGGCGTCCTGCTGGGCACCAAAAAATCCCGTCAGGAGACTACGGTCGGCCCCCGCCTGCTGTTTGGCGACGGTGCATCCGTCGTTAGTGGATTCGTGGACATTCGTTCCCTCCGCATCGGAACGGTCAAATGAGACGGCGCAGGCATGAAATGTCGTAAGGCATTGATGCCCAAAATTTAAGAATCCAACATTTGTCAAAGGGCATGGGATTTGAGCAAACCCGTCTTGGCGTTTTTCATGAAATGATTTGCATTCATTATTTTTCATGATATATTCATGATTCTATCATGTTTGATATATAATGAATGCAAATGGAATGAGTTTATGCTTGGACTTGTGCGCAGCGCCGCCATCTGCGGCGTGGATGTGAAATCCGTTGACATTGAAGTGGACGCCAGTGGCATGGGACAGGAGAGCTCGACGATCATCGTCGGGCTTCCCGATGCGGCGGTTCGGGAAAG
>JAEEYQ010000048.1 GCA_016288215.1 Lentisphaeria bacterium
CTCCATGGCCCTTTTGGCGGGACCGGACGGTTTGGACCTGCTTCGGCGGATTGTCCACGAGGCGCCGCCCCATCTCGCCGCCGGCGGCTGGCTGCTGTGCGAAATCGGCGACGAGCAGGGGCCTGCCGTGGAACGCCTCCTGCGGGCGGCGGGCTATGTCCAAGTGGCCATCCGGCAGGACTATGCGGGCAAGGACCGGGTGGCCATGGGCCGACTCCCCTTGACGACTGAGGCCTGCGGCGCCCCAATCGGCAAATATTAGCTAAGTTGTTTATTTTCAATAGGTTATAAATTTAGTTGTGAGGATATGATGTTTATTCCGTTTGCGACAACGTTGATTCGGATGCTGCTGTGGCTACGCTATCGGATTCGGGTCAAAGGCCTGGATGAATGCATGGCGAAGGGGCGGAAGGGCATTCTGTTCCTGCCGAACCATCCCTGTCTGATTGACCCCGTCATCGTCGCCACGCGGATTTTCAACCAATTCCGCCCCCATCCGCTGGCCACCGTCCGTCAGGTGCAAAACACGCCCCTGAAGCACTTTGTGAAGGAATTCGGCATTGTGGAGCTGCCAGACGTGGGCATTGTGGGCCGAGCCGGACAGGATGTGGTCAGGGAGAAGTTCGACGAATGCATCAGCCTGCTCAAGCAGGGGGAAAACGTCCTCATGTACCCCGCCGGCCACATTTACCATGAGCGCTACGAGCGTATGCGCGGCAACGTGGGCGTGGCCCACATTTTGGAGAAATACCCCGATGTGCGGGTGGTTCTGATTCGCACTAAAGGCCTCTGGGGCAGCTCTTTCGGACGGGCAAGAGGCTATCAGCCCTCCTTCAACGAGGCCTTGGGAGAGAACTTCAAGCGGATTCTGCTGAATCTGCTCTTCTTCTGTCCGCGGCGGCCCGTGGACATCGAGTTCGTGGAGCGGCCGGCGGACTTCCCCACCACCGGCAACAAAGACGACATCAACCACTATCTGGAGAATTTCTACAATCAGGACGCCCCGCCCAACACCTATGTGCCCTATTATTGGTGGGAGAAGGGCGGCATCCGGACCATGCCAGAGCCGGAGGACATCAGCTTCGCCATGGACACCAAGCGGGTTCCGGAGGACGTCCGCGCCAAAGTCTACGCCAAAGTGGAGGAGCTTTCGGGCCGCAAAGTGCAGAAGGACACGGCCACTCTTGGCGGCGACATGGGACTGGACAGCCTGATGGTGGCGGAGCTGCAGGGCTGGCTGCAGGACGAGTTCGGCAATCAGGTCAACAATCCGGAGAATCTGCGGACGGTGGCGAGCCTGCTGCTGGCGGCCGTTGGCGAAAGCGACAGCGTGGAGCCCCTGCGTCCCGTGCCCCCCAATTGGTTCATTCCTGAAGACCCATCCCCCATGCATGTTCCCACGGAGGACACCGTGACGGAGGCCTTTCTCAACAACGCGCGGCGACGCCCCAACTATCCGCTGCTGGCGGACCAGAACAGCGGCGTGCTGACCCATCGGAAGATGGTGTTGGCCATCATGGTGCTGCAGAAGCCCATTGCCGAGCTGCCCGGCGACCGAATTGGCATTCTGATGCCGGCCTGCGCCGCCGCCACCATCGTCTATTTGGCCACCTTGTTTGCCGGCAAGACGCCTGTGATGATCAACTGGACCGTGGGCATCCGAAATATGAAGCATTGTCTGGAAAGCTCTGGTGTGGAGCATGTTCTGACATCGTCCGTGGTCATTGAGCGGCTGGAGGGGCGCGGCATCTCCTTTGAGGAGGTCCGCAAGAGCTTCTGCTATTTGGAGGACATCAAAAAGTCCCTGAGCCTGTTCCATAAACTTAAGTGCTTGGCGGCCAGTCGCTTAAGCTGGAAATCACTGGAAACCGCCACGATTCCCGAATTGGCGGTGATTCTGTTCACCAGCGGGTCGGAGAGCCTGCCGAAGACCGTGCCCCTGACCCACAAGAACGTGATGTCCGACTTCACGGCGGCCATGGACGGACTGCAGCTCCGCGGAGACGACACGGTGGTGGGCATGCTGCCGCCGTTCCACTCCTTCGGTGTCCTCATGAATTTTCTGATGCCCTGCTGCACGGGCATGCGGGTGGTCTTCCACGCCAATCCCACGGAAGGGGAGATGCTGGCGCGGCTGGTCTCCGCCTACAAGGCGACCATGCTGGTGGGCACGCCCACCTTCGTGGCCGGCATCCTCCGCTATGCCACAAAGGAACAGGTCAAGACCCTGCGGCTGACCATCACGGGGGCGGAGAAGTGCACGGCCACCGTCATGTCCCTCTATCGGGAGAAATGCCCCGGAGCCCAGCTGATGGAAGGCTATGGCATCACGGAATGCTCTCCCATCGTGGCGTTGAACCGGCCGGGCGCCCTCTACAAGGAGGGAACCATCGGCAAAATCCTCTCCTGCTCCGAATTCAAGGTGCTGGACGAGAATCTCAAGCCGGTTCTGCCTGACCAAGCGGGCGTCCTCTATCTGACAGGCGCCAACATCTTCTCCGGCTATTTGAACTACGACGGACCCTCCCCCTTCGTGGAAATGGACGGCAAGAAGTGGTATCGGACCGGCGACCTGGTCGCTTTGGACGAAGAGAATTTCGTCACTTTCAAGGGGCGCGTGAAACGCTTTGTGAAGATTGGCGGCGAGATGGTGTCCCTGCCCGCCATCGAACAGGTGCTCTTGAATGCATACCGTTCCGATGAAATTCCATTACCCCTTGCCGTGGAAGCACTTGGAACAGAGGAGCAGCCTCAGGTCACCTTGTTCACGGTTCTGGATATCAGTCGGGAGGAGGCCAATCGCGTCATTCAGGAGGGTGGCCTGTCTCCCATCCACAGCATCCGAAACGTCCGTAAACTGGACAACATTCCCCTGTTGGGCAGCGGCAAGACGGACTACCGTTCCCTCAAGGCCATGAAATGACGGGGGAAGGGAGTCCACAGAATTCATGAGAGTCCCCAAGGCGTTCCGCCGCGTGCTTTCATGGGGGCCAACTTCGCCGCCGCCGCAGATTATTTGAGGGAAATGCGGCGTTGTCGCTTGCATTCTTTGGGGAAGAGGCTATTTTAATAGATGTTTTAAAAAGGATGCCTTCGTAGCTCAGCCGGTAGAGCAGTTGACTCTTAATCAATTGGTCCGGGGTTCGAATCCCCGCGAAGGTACCATTTCGTCGCAACCCGCAAAGACGCTCCGGTTTCCAGAAAACCGGGGCGTTTTTGTTTATGCGGGGCAGCGGGACGACCTATTCCAAAACGGCGTCACAAAGGACCCCAATGGTCTTCTGGTCTTTCTCGGTCAGACGGAAATGTCCATAAACCACGATGGCGGAGCCATTTGAAGGCATTGTGGCAGAGGCGTCCTTCAGCCGGAAGGGAATCATTTTGGCGCAGCAGCCCGTGCTGTCCGTCACATTGCAGTAGTAGATTCGCTCATGGGTCCGTGTGTCCTCCATGATGGTGCAGGTTCCGGGGAGGCGGATGGACATCTCCGCGTAGTCATGAGGCTTTTGGATCATGTAGAACACCTGCATGTAGATCATCATGGGATTGACTTGAGTCAAGTCCAGATCTGCCGCCAGCTTCTCCTGCGGTTGGCTTTCTTCCTCTTTCGCAGGCACTTCTGCCTTTTTTCCACCGCAGGAGGCGCCGCACAGCAGCAACATGCATAGGGCGGCGGTCATGGCGGTGCGTCTAGCCTTGATGCGGGGAATGAGAAGACCCACGGCGGCGCAGAGCAGAAACGCCGTCATGTCGGCGGCCACGATGGTGGAGCCCACTGGCGTTCCAGCCAAAATAGCCGTCAGCAGGCCGCTCAGCGCACAAATTATGGAAATCACTGATGCGCAAATGGTTACACCGAAGAAGCTCGTGCAGAGCCGCATGGCCGCCAGAGCCGGAAAGACGATGAGGGCGGAAATGAGCAGGGAACCGACCAGGTTCATGGCCAGCACGATGATGACGGCCACCACCATGGCCAGAACGAGATTGCATTGCCGTGAGCGGACGCCGACGGCGCTGGAGAAGGTCTCGTCGAAGGTGATGGCGAAAATCCGTTCGTAGAACAGGATGAAGAACGCCACGACCGCCAGGGAGAGCAGGGCGCAGCACCATACATCCATGGGAGACAGCGTCAGAATGGATGTGGAGCCGAACAGGGTGGTGCAGACGTCTCCCGACAAATTGGAGGAACTGCCGAAGAGATTCAGCAGAAGATAGCCGATGGCGAGGGAGCCGACGGAGAGCATGGCGATGGAGGCGTCCCCTCGGATGCGGGCGCCTTGGCTGGCGCAGAGCAGGGCGATGGCGCACAGGATGGTGATTGGAAGAACCAGCACCATGGGCGCATGGAAACGGAGGACCGTGGCGACGGCAAGAGCGCCAAAGGCCACGTGGGATAGGCCGTCTCCAATGAGAGAAAAGCGCTTGAGAACCAACGTCACGCCCAGAAGCGAGGAGCTCAACGCAATCATCAGTCCTGCGATAATGGCATATTGGACAAAGGGATAGGCAAGATAGGTTCGCAATGCTTCCATCGTCATGACTCCTTTTGGCAGACCGTAGAGGATTGTGGAAAACGGGTTTGGTATTGTTCGCGGGTTCCCCAGAAGGGCGTTGGGGACATGTGGAGAACATGGGTCGCGTGGCGGACGGACTCGTGGACATCGTGGGAGACCATGATGACGCCCATGCCGTCCTCCTGATAGAGGGACTGGGTCAGATGGTACATATCCTCCTGCGCCGCCGGATCCAGCCCCGCGACCGGTTCGTCCAGCAGGAGAAGCCGTCTGGCGGCGCAGAGGGCTCTGGCCAGCAGGACCCTCTGACGTTGGCCGCCGGACAACTCGCGGAAACTGCGTCCCTCCAGGCCGTCCAGACCCAGGCGGTGGAGTTGCCGCCTGGCCAGATCCTTTTGCGGACGGCTGAAGAAGGGGCGCAGCCCCATGTGGCCGATGCAGCCGGAAAGGACCACTTCCCAAACCGTCGCGGGAAAATCCCGCTGAACGTTGGTCTGTTGGGGGAGATATCCAATGTCCGATGGCTTCAGCCCCTCTCCAAGGCGGATATGGCCCCGCAGAGGCGGCTGAAGATGGAGCAAGGTTCGGACAAGCGTGGATTTCCCCGAGCCGTTGGCCCCGAGAATGCAGAGACATTGCCCCCCTTCAAGGGAGAAGGAAAGGTCGGCGGTCAGAAGCAGCCCCGGATAGCCAAGAGCCAGATGATCACATTCGAGTAAGGGCATGGTGGCTTCCTTGCGGTCTAGTTTGAAGTGCCAAGGGCCGTCTTGAGGACAGCCAGATTCTGCGTCATGGTGTTCAGATACGTCTTGCCCTTTGCCATGTCACGGGAAGTGGCGGACTGCAGGGAGTCCATGGTCAAGATCTTCACATCACGGGACTTGGCCGTCTTCACTACGGTTTCGGCGATCTTGTGTCTCCGCCCTTCCAGCACAAGGACGGCTGGCAGCCGAAGCTCGTCAACCTTTTGGGCCAAAAAGACAATGGTCTTGAAGCTGGCCTCCGTTTCCGCAGAGCAGCCGGAGAATGCCGCAAAGCAGGTCAGCCCATAGTCTTCCGCAAGATAGCGGAAGGGGAAGCGGTCCGCGAAAAGCAAGGTGCGGGACGGTGCGGCCTTCACCAGCGCGGCGTATTGGGCATCCAATGCCGCCAAGGCGGCGACGTAGTTTTTGCAATTTGTCCGATATTCCTCTGCATGAGGGGGATCCAGCTTCGCCAGACGATCGGCGATGGCATGGCAGAGACGGGAGGCGCAGCGAAGGGACAGCCAGATGTGCTCGTCGATTTCCTTCTCCTCTTCATCATGGTCGTCATCGTCATGGTCGTCTTCGTCATGATGATGGTGTTCGCCATGCTCCTTTTCATGGCGGTGCCCTTCATGCTCCTTTTCATGGTGGCGATGGTGTTCGCCATGCTCCTTTTCATGGTGGTGCCCTTCATGGACGTCGCCATGGCGATCATGATGATGGTGGTGGGCCTCCATGCCCTCCAGAGGAACCTCCTCGCGGGCGGCATCTCCCAGTTCACGAAGCAGATTCAGGACGATGCGTTTGGGATTGCGGGGGGAGCGGAGTGCACCCTCCACCCATTGGTCGGACTCACCGCCCACATGCAGGAACAGGTCGCATTGCGAGAGGGCGGCGATGTCCTTCACCGTGGGCTGGAAGCTGTGCAGGTCGACGCCATTGTCCTGCAATTGCGTCAGTTTCACGTTAGATGCCTGGCTGCCAAGAACTTGGCGCGTCCAGTCATAGAGCGGAAACGTGGTGGCGATGATGCGGAGACGGGGGGTGGGGGCGGCAAAGGCTGCGGGGACGGACATGGCGGCAAACGCCAATGCCGCCGCAAAGGCAAACAAGCGGATTCTCATCTATTTTCTCCTGTATATGAATGGGCACACGGCGGCATGGCGCCGCCTCGGTCAAGGCAGGACGACCCTTTTCGCCTGCAATCCAAAACAGGAGTCAACTCATTTGTTCTGACGGACTTTCAGAACGACAAGACTGGCTTGAAACGCGGTCAGAAAGACCGCAGGGGGAAGATGGCGAACCAAAGGCGGTTCAAAGGCCCAATGCAGGGCGCTGGACGGCGCCTCCGCCATGCCAAAACTGGTCAGATTGTCCTTTGCCTGCTGAATGGCCAAACATATCGGGCAGTCTTCGCCCATGCAGTCGTGGCTGTCATCCAGCAGCATGATGGCGCTGGAGATGGCCAAGATGGCGAAGAACGCGGCGCACAGCAAAACTGTGGCCCGTTGTTTGCGGCGGATGAGTTGAGGCAGATTCATTGCAGTTGGCATGCCCGACGGGTTCGACAAATGACGTACTAATATAGTATTCATCAAACCACATTGCAAACGAAGCCATGGCATGGTTTGACTTTCCTCCGTTGCGGCTATATAATTAAGAGGAATCATAAGATTCCGCCCCTAGGGGATGTCAAAAATGCAATATAGTGAAATAGATTGAATTCACAAACGCAATGGAGTAATTTGATGAAGGGTTTGAGAGCATGCATGATGGCGGCGACGACGATGACCATGTTCGCCTGCGGGGCGTTGGCGCAGACACATCCGGATTTCAGCACCACGGTTGATTTTCTGGATTACGTGTTCTTTGACAAGATGGGACCGGCGGACGTCTATCCGCTGGAAGTCTACGAACAGCGGCTCAAGGAGATCGCGGACGTGGGCTTCAAGCGGGTGATGCTTCGTGTAAATTGCTGTGGTGTAACACTTTATCCAACAAAGGTGACACGGCTTTACGGCGAGGGCTTTGCATGGCATTGGGACATGCCCGAACAGTCCAAACGGCTGACGAAGACCGTCCGCACCTACGATGTCTGCGCGGAGACGATCCGGCTGTGTCACAAATACGGCATGGAGGCCTATGCATGGGAGAGTCTGGGGGACGGCGGCAGCGTCAGCATGCCGAACAACCCGAAGAAATACGGCGACATGCCGCGGTTGAGCCGTTGCGCCCCCTGCGTGGATCCCTTCTTCTTCGACCACCATATGGAATGCTACGCCATGCGGGACCCGCGGCTTTCCCCCCGGCCGGAGCAGGTGCGGGCGGTCAATGAGGCGGCGCGCAAGTACCCCATCACCAAAATCGTCTGCACGGAGCTGGTGAAGCGGCCACCGCTGCGGATCACGGCGGACACCATCGTCATCTGGACCAGCGATGACAACTCCCATTACACCCGCTATGACAAACCCTTCAAATTCGAGTCTGGCGTCACGGAAGACGGCATGAACACCTTCACCCTTTCCGACCTGGACATCAAGGCCAATTTCGTGAAATTCGGCCATCGCGTTCCCTTCGACAAGGAGCACGACACCTACACTTTCGCCATGCGGGGCAAGCCGGACCAGATGCAGGTCTACAACTCGCAGGGCGAGAAGATCGTGGCCTCGTGGCATGCGAATCTGGAGGACACGGTAGGCGAAGATGGGTGCCTGAACCTCTTCCGGTTCGACAGCACGGGTTGGGACTACGACAAGCGGGAGATCGGCTTCGAGGTTGGTCTAACCTATTGCCGTGAAGCCAATTACCACATCGGCGTGCCCGAATACAACGTCCCGCTGGCCATGAAGCACCAGCTGGAGCGCTTCGCGGAACTGGCCGCCTATCCTTTCGATGGTTACATGATGAACCTGCGCAGCCACAGCTGGGTCAGCAAGCCTGAAGAGTTCGGCTTCAATCCCGAAGTGCGGGAAATCTATCTAAAACGTTATGGGAAAGATATTTGGAGAGAAGACTACGAATTGGGCAAGCTCATGCTGATTCGCGCGGAGGGCATCGCCAAATTCTACAAGGGGTGCAAGGCGCTCTGCGGCGACCGTCCCTTCTGGGTCAGCTGCGTCCCGCCGGCCCGGCTGGGCACCAAGTCCGAAGAGAAGGTCTTCCGCGGCATGGGCACCCACCTGTTCGGATGGATTCCCTCCCTCTATAAAACCTATTTCAGAGACGGTTCCGTGGACGGCATCATGATGATTGGCGGGGACTTCTCCGACTATTTCACCGACGAGGTGACCGAAGGACGGGATGTGAAGCTGGGCATCTTCCGCGAATGCGGCGGCCATTTGGCGAACAACCGCTACTACTATCCGGAGGGATATGACTTCGAGGCGGACATGAAGAAGCTCTACAATCACCCAAGAATCTCCACCATCGAGCTTTACGAGACCCTTGAATTCACCAACAACGCGAAGAAGCGGGAGATTCTGCGGAAGCTCATCAAGGGCGAATAGAGCAGGGGAACGGCGTTGGCGGCTGGCCGTCGGCGGAGATGCCGCCACGGTCGCCTTTTGATTCAACAATATATGGAAATCCTACGGACTGAAGGGATTGAAAAACGCTTTCGCGGCGTGCAGGCGCTGCGAAAGGTGGATTTTTCTCTGGAAGCCGGAGAGATTCATGCGCTGATGGGGGAGAACGGCGCAGGGAAGAGCACGCTCATCAAAGTCATCACGGGCGTCTATCCGCCGTCGGGGGGACAGGTTTTCCTGCAGGGGAAGCCTGTGGCGTTTCCATCGCCGCTGGAAGCGGAGAAGGCGGGCATCAGCACGGTCTATCAGGAGGTGAACCTGCTGCCGGATTTGTCCGTCGCCGAAAACATCTGCATTGGGCGAGAACCCCGCGGCCGCTTGGGACTCATTGACCACCGCGCCATGCGACGCCGCGCGGAAACCGCATTGGCACGGTTGGACATCCAGGTGGACGTGGCGGAGAGTCTATCATCGTATTCCATTGCCATTCAACAACTTATAGCAATTGCAAGAGCCTTGGACATTGACTGTCGGCTGCTGATTCTGGATGAACCCACCTCCAGTTTGGATGAAAACGAGGTCCGCGAATTGTTCGGCGTCATGCGGAAGCTGCGGGACCAGGGCATGGCGATTCTGTTCATCACGCACTTTTTGGATCAGGTCTACCAGGTCAGCGACCGCATCACCGTGCTGCGCGACGGACAGAAGGTGGGCACATGGCGCAGCGAAGAGCTGCCACGGGTGGAGATGGTCGCCCGCATGCTTGGCAAGACCGTGGCGGAGGCGGAGGCACCCGTGGACCGAAACGGCAGCGCCGCCGTTGGGGAGCCGGTTCTGGAGGCCCATGGTTTGGGTCGTCGTAACATGCTGTATCCCATAGATTTGGATGTACGGGCAGGAGAGCAGGTGGGACTGGCGGGGCTGTTGGGCTCTGGCCGTTCGGAAGTCGCCCAATTGCTCTTTGGAGTCGTGCCACGGGACAGCGGCCAGCTGCGCATGAAGGGGCGGCTTCTGCCACAGCGGTTCTGGAGCCCCCGCAAGGCCCTCAAGGCAGGGATGGCGCTGATCGCGGAGGACCGTAAAGTCACGGGCATCATTCCGGATTTGACGGTGCGGGAGAACATCATGTTGGCGTTGCAGGCCTCCGAAGGAATGTGGAAGACGTTGTCCCGCAAGCGTCAACAGGAATTGGCAGAGCATTTCATCCAGCTGTTGGGCATCAAGACGCCCGACGGCGAGCAGCTGGTGAAGAATCTGAGCGGCGGCAATCAGCAGAAAGTGCTCATCGCCCGCTGGCTGGCCACCGATCCTCAGCTCATGATTTTGGACGAGCCCACCCGAGGCATCGACGTGGGGGCGAAGGCGGAGGTCGCCGCCCTGACTCGGAAGCTGTGCGTCAACGGCATGGCGGTCATCTTCATCAGTTCGGAGCTGGAGGAGGTGGCCCGTGGCTGCGACCGCGTCGTGGTGCTGCGGGACCATCGGCGGGTAGGGGAGCTAAACGGGCCGGAAGTCTGCCTGGCCGCAATCATGCAAACCATTGCGGGGCAGGGATAAAGGAGATTGCATGCTGATTGGGGGCTTCATCATCGCGGTGTTGGCGGGGCTGGTCTTCCTTTGCGGAAAGTCCAGTCATGGCCGCCATTTGCGTTGGCCTCTGACGGCTCTGACGCTGCTGCTGCTCATCAATCTCATCTTCAAGCCTGGCTTCTTCACCGTTGAAATGACCTCGGACGGCTATCTCTACGGCAGCCTCATCGACATTCTGAACCACAGCAGCAAGACGGCGATTCTCGCCATCGGCATGACGTTGGTCATGGCCACCGGCGGCATCGACATCTCCGTCGGCTCCGTCATGGCGATTTCCGGCGCCATGGCCGCCACCGTCATTGTGATGCCGAAGGAGCGCTTCGCCCTGTGGGGCCTGGATCCGGCGGCCGTGGCCTTTGGAGCCGCCGTCCTCTGCGGGCTGCTGGTCGCCGTGGCGGCGGGGGCGTGGAACGGCTTCCTGACCTCCGGCTGCGGCATTCAGCCCATGGTGGCCACCTTGGTGCTCATGGTGGCCGGCCGTGGCATCGCCCAACTCATCACCGACGGCACCATCATCACCTTCGACGATCCGCTGCTCAGCTTCATCGGAAACGGCCATCTGCTGACGCTGCCCTTCACCACATGGATCGCATGGACCCTTTTCGCCATCGTGGCGCTGCTGACCCGAAAGACAGCTCTCGGCCTGTTTGTCGAATCCATCGGAAATAACGAGACCGCAAGCCGTTACGCCGGCATTGAGGCCCGTGGCATCAAATGGCTGACCTACATCATCAACGGATTCTGCGCGGGCGTCGCCGGCCTGATCGTCTCCTCCAACATCAAATGCGCGGACGCCAACCACGCCGGCCTTTATCTGGAGCTGGACGCCATTTTGGCCACCGTCATCGGCGGCACGAGCATGTCCGGCGGCCGCTTCTACCTCTCTGGCTCCATGGCGGGGGCGCTGCTGATTCAGACCGTGGCCACCATGATGTATGCCAACGACGTCAATCCCGCCGTGATCGCGGTGCCCAAGGCGCTGGTGGTCATTGTGGTCTGCCTGCTGCAGTCGGATGTGTTCCGCCAAAAGCTGTCCCGTCGGTTTCACCGCGGGGCGGCGCAGGAGGTGGACGCATGAAACGACTCCGCTTCCCAGTCCGCTACGTTCCCTTCGCCGCCACCGTGGCGGTCTTCCTGCTGGTCTATGCCCTCGGCATCTGCAACTTCCGCAATTTCGGTTCGCTGCGCGTCTTTTTGGGGCTGCTCCATGACAACGCCTATCTGGGGATTGCGGCCATTGGGGCGGAGATGGTCATTTTGTCCGGCGGCATTGACCTGTCCGTCGGCGCGGTCATCGCCTTCACGGGCGTCCTCATTGCCAAGTTGGCCGGATGCGGCGTCAATGCGGGCGCGGCCATGGCACTGGCGCTGGCCGCAGGGACGCTGTTCGGGGCGCTGCAGGGCGTTCTCATCGCCCGCTATCGGCTGCCGCCCTTTCTGGTCACGCTTGGCGGCATGTTCTTCGCGAGAGGCAGCAGCTACATGATCAGCGAAGAGGCCATCGGCATCCTGAACAATCCCGTCATCATGGTCATTGAGGACCGTCTGCAAATTGCCGTCGGAAACCGCGGGCTGACGTTGGAATTCATTGACATGCTGTATCTTGCGCTTCTTGTCATCGCCGTGGTCTTCATGCAGAAGACAACGGCGGGGCGGCGGGTCTACGCCGTTGGAGAGAACGAGCAGGCGGCCACGCTGATGGGGATTCCCGTGGCCCGCACCAAAGTCATGGTCTACACGCTGGCGGGATTCTGCTCCGCCTTGGCGGGCATTGCCTTCACCATCTATCTGAAATCAGGCAACCCGTTGAACTGCATTGGTTTGGAGATGGATGCCATCGCGGCGGCCGTCATCGGCGGCACGTTGCTGACCGGCGGCGTCGGCTACATGATCGGCTCCTTCTTCGGCGTGCTGGTCCTTGGGCTGATTCAGGTTCTCATCATGTTCCAAGGCAACATCAATTCATGGTGGACGCGGATCATCGTCGGCGCTCTTGTGCTTGTGTTCATTTTCATGCAGAATCTCATCACCCAACTGTCCAATCGCAGAAGAATCTAGTTGTATTTCTATAACATATTGATTATCAATTACTTGCAAACAAGAATTGAAAAGGAGTGACCCATGAAGAAACTGTTGACGATCGCATTGGCGGGACTGACCTTGGCCTTGGCGTCCTGCGGAAAGACGGAGAAGGCGGCGGGCAAGATCCGTGTCGGATTCAGCCAGATTGGCGCGGAGTCCGATTGGCGGAAAGCCGCCACGGTCTCCATTCAGGAGGAGGCGAAGAAGCGGGGCATCGACCTCATCTTCTCCGACGCGCAGCAGAAGCAGGAGAACCAGATCAAGGCCATCCGCTCCTTCATCGCGCAGGGCGTGGACGTCATTTCCTTCTCCCCTGTGGTGGCCACGGGCTTTGAGGACGTGCTCAAGGAGGCGAAGGCGGCGGGCATTCCCGTCATCCTGTTCGACCGCAAGGTGACGGTGTCGGATGACAGTCTCTACGCCTGCTACATCGGCTCCGACTGCACGGAGGAAGGCCGCCGCGCCGCCCGCTGGGTGGTGGAGAATGTGGGAGAGAACGCAGGCATCGCGGAGCTGGTGGGCACGGTGGGCTCCGGCCCCGCCATTGAGCGCAAGAAGGGCTTTGAGGAGATCATCAAAGACCATCCGGGCCTGAAGATCATCAAGTCCCAAAGCGGCGATTTCACGCGCAGCCAAGGCAAAGAGGTCATGGAGCAGTTCCTCAAATCCCCTGAACGCGACCAGATCACGGTTCTCTTCGCCCACAACGACGACATGGCCTTGGGAGCCATCCAGGCCATTGAGGAGGCGGGAAAGAAACCCGGCAAGGACATCATCATCGTCTCCTGCGACGGCGTGAAGGAGATGTTCAAGCAGATTCTGGCCGGCAAGGCCAACTGCACGGTGGAATGCAATCCCATGATCGGCGGCCAGCTCTACGACGTGGTGGAGGGCTACATGAGAGGCGAGCCGATTCCGGAGCGCGTGGAGTCGGAGGAAGGCGTTTTCGATTCGAAGAACATCACCCAGGAAGTCATTGACCAGAGAGGATACTGACATGCAGCGCATATTGTTGTCCGCCGCCCTGCTGACCGGACTGGCCCTGAAGGCGGCCTATGAGAAGCCCGCCAATCCGCTGATGACGGAATGGGGGGCCGCCGTAACCCCTGAAAACGCATGGCGGGAATATCCGCGGCCGCATTTGGTTCGCGATAAATGGTTGAATCTAAATGGTTTATGGGAATATGCCATCACCACCCGCGAAGCGGGATGCCCCCAAAAATGGGACGGCGAGATTCTGGTTCCCTTCGCCATTGAGACGCCCCTTTCCGGCGTCAAACGGCTGACGGAGCCCGATGAGCAGCTGTGGTACCGCCGTTCCTTCCAGGCCGCCTTCCAGCCGGAGAGCGAGCGGCTGCTGCTCCATTTCGGCGCGGTGGATTTCCGCGCGCAGGTCTTCGTCAACGGCATCGAAGTGACGGATGTCCCCCACGAAAGCGGCAATCTGCCGTTTACGGTGGACATCACGGAGGCGGCCCGTCCAGGGGACAATGAGCTGGTGGTCTCCGTGTGGGATCCCACAGGCAACGGCTATCAATCCATTGGCAAGCAGTCGCTGAAGCCCGAGGGCTGCTTCTACACCCGCTCCAGCGGAATTTGGCAAACCGTTTGGCTGGAAACAGTTCCGTCAACATACATCGCAGGCTACCGCGTCGTGACGGACATTGACCGCCAGACCGTCGCCGTCACGCTGCTGCCCGCCGGCGACCTGATGAAGGCGAAGGCGGAAGTGACCGTGCTGAAGGACGGCAAGAAGGTCGCCTCCGCCAAAGTGACCGCATGGGACAAGCCCGTGGTCCTTCCCGTTCCTAAGGCGCGGCTGTGGTCTCCCGAAACCCCTGAACTCTATGACCTTACGTTGACCCTCAAAGGGCAGAACAGCGCCCAGGACGTGGCCAAAGGCTATTTCGGCATGCGCAAAATCGAATGGCGCAAGGACGAGAAGGGGGTTCCCCGCTTCTATCTGAATAATCGGAAAACCTTCATGTACGGGACCTTAGACCAAGGATGGTGGCCAGACGGCTTCTTGACGCCGCCCTCCGACGACGCCATGCGGTTCGACATCCAGTTCCTCAAGGACTGTGGCTTCAACATGATGCGCAAGCACATCAAGATCGAGCCCCTGCGCTACTACTATCTTTGCGACACCATGGGAATCCTGCTGTGGCAGGACATGCCCTCCGGCTTCGGCGATGTGGAGAACCGCTATCAGCTTTATCGGCAAGAACTTAAAGAGATGCTTGATTTGCTGCAGACCTTCCCCTCCATCGTCATGTGGGTGCCCTACAACGAAGGATGGGGGCAGCCCCAGGCCCCCAAGACCAACCAAGTTCAGACTTGGGTCAAACAATATGACCCCACCCGGCTGGTCAATGGCCCCTCCGGCTGGAACGACTATGGCGTCGGCGACACGCGGGACAAGCACAATTATCCTGAGCCCCAGATGTTTCCCGTCATGGAAAACCGCGTCAGCGTCCTTGGGGAGTTCGGGGGCATCGGCTTCATGGTGAAGGGCCATTTGTGGCAGGCCCGGTCATGGGGCTATGTGACGGACGCCAATGTGGAGGAGTATTTCAGCCGCTATGAGAGCCAGGTCCGCTCGCTGGCGCGGATGGCGTTCATGGGACTGGCCGCCGCCGTCTATACCCAGACCACCGATGTGGAAGGGGAGACCAACGGGCTGCTGACCTATGACCGCAAAGTGGCCAAATGCCCGGCGGAAAAATTTGCCGCTGTTCATCAGCAAGTCTATGAGGCGGCGAAAGTTACACGTCTCCCTGTGCCCACCGTCATATTGCCCACGGGACAGCAGGGCGGGGCCACGTGGCGGTATGTGGTGAATGCGCCGACGACGGAGAATTGGATGGCCCCTGATTTCGATGACACCGCATGGAAAGAGGGGCAAGCCGGCTTCGGCAATGCCGTCATCGCCGATGACAACTCCCATGTCCAGATCCGCACCCCGTGGGAAGGCAAGGACATCTGGCTTCGGCGGACGTTCACCGTCGCCGAGACGGCCTTCGAGGACCTGCAGCTGAACATCTTCCACGATGAAGGCGCAGAGGTCTATCTCAATGGCGTGAAAATCGCTTCGCTGCGTGGCTATCTTACGTCATATGAAGCTGTTATGGCGGATATTGGCGCCGTGAAAGCCCTAAAGCCCGGCCTCAACACGCTGGCCGTGCATGTGCACAACAAAAAAGGCGGTGCCTACATCGACTTGGGCCTCTCTGGCGTGAACTACAAATGAATTAGGAATGAGGAATTAGGAATTAGGAATTAGGAATGTTGAATTGGAAATAGAAATTAGGAATTTGTCGTGAAATATGCCACATTTGGGTAGAATATGATTTTTCGAGACGACATTGCAGGTTGCGTGTCAGCCCCGAAAGGGCGGCGGGACGCGGGACGTGAGACGCGAGACGTGAGACGTGTCCATCGGAAGGGAAGGGAATTGCCGTTCAAGTTCTCTTCTCTTCCTGATTTTTCCACCCCAAACTCTATACCATATTCTATATATACCATATATTATATATATGTACACGATGTATGCTCCATCCCATCATCCATCCAGATTCCTATCCATAAAGCAATATTCCTAATTCTTCACGACAAATTCCTAATTTCTAATTCCTAATTTCTAATTCTTCACGACAAATTCCTAATTCCTAATTTCTAATTCCTGAATTCATGTTTTCTTTTCGTTCCATCTTCTGCATCTTATTGATGGGCAGTCTGTTGCTTCCCTTTGGACAGACTGCCGCGGGGGAGTATTGGCCGCCGCAGCCATGGCTTTTGGAGAACCTGACCCGTTCCGTCAACTTCCATTTGGCCGCCTACAATCCAAAGGACAGCCTCTTCTTCAAGGACCCCTGCGGGACCCGCAATGCGCAGGCCATGTACATCCTTGCCACGGCGTGGGCATTGAATCTTCCCGACAACCCCTATTACCACGATGACAGCCTGCTGGAGATCATATCGCGGGCGGGGGAGGCGTTGGCGGCCCTGCAGAATGACAAAGGGGGGCTGCCGATCATCACCGCCTCCGGAAAGAAGCTCTACCGCTTCCCGCCGGAGACCTATAGCCAATGGATTCGCGCTTACTGGTTGGTGGAGAAGCACATGGACTTTGTCAGCCATCAGCATTGGAAGCAGAGTCTGGAGTTGGCCTTTGAGTTTTTTCACCACCAATGCCGCGAGGGCGCCCTTCCCGATGTGGCCCATGCGGCCATGGCGTTGCTGTTTGCCGGCAGGGTGCTGCCGAATCCGTTGTGGGCGACGACGGCCAAAAGCTGTCTTGCGGGCATCGTGGCGAAGCAGACCCAAGACGGCTTCTGGCCCCTGAAGGACGGGCCGTCGCTGGCCAACGACATGGTCTGCATGGAGGCCTTGGGCATCGTCCAGTCCTTCCTTCACGAAGACTCCATCAACGATGCCCTGCGCCTGGGCGCCATGTTCCATAGCCGCTGGCTGTGGGAGGACGGCTCCATGGCCTCCGCCATCGATGACCAGAATCCCTATTCGCCCAAGCGAAATTTGGGCAATGTGGGCTTCACATGGAGCGAGGAGGGGCGCGCGTTTCTGCAGCGCCAGCTCTTTGACAGCGGCGAAGAGCGTCCCATGGTGTCCGGCGTGTATGCGGCCACCATGCTGCTGTTTGGCTCGGGGCTGCCGCCATCGGAGCCGCTGGAATTGCCGTCCGTCTACCGCACGCGGGACCATCAGGCGATGATGGTGCGGATGTCTCCATGGGCGGCCTGCCTGTCCGCCTACACCCGCAAACCCGGCAATCAGCCATGGCTTCTGGACCGTCAGAACATGATGGACATCTATCACCATGCGTTGGGGCTGGTCATCGGCGGTGGCAACGCCAAACTGCAGCCCTATTGGTCCACCTTCACGTTGGGGGATCCCGCCCTTTTGGTGGATTCGGCGAAGAAGCGGCCCATGCTGTTCGACCCGCCGGTGGATTTGGATTGGGTGCCCACCGCCGCGGGCCTTGGGACGGAGGACCTTCCTCCAAGCATGTCCCTGTTCTACCGCGGCAATTCATGCAACGTCAGTCTGGAGCCGGGGGCGGATGGCGCGTTGAACGTGGTCTACATGTTGGTGAACGTGGAGGACTCCCGCGAAATGAAGGTCCATGTCCCTCTGCTGCGGCGGCCTGGCGGCCTGAAAATCGGCTCCATGCGGGAGACCTTCTTGGCGGACGCCCCTTGGCGGCATGTCTGCGCCGCGCCCTCCACCTTGACATGGGGCGGCCTGCGTCTGCAGGTTCCCGCCAATGCGGTGCTCCACTGGCCCGTCTATGACAAGGAGGGGGCTCAAAGCCACGATTTCCTGCAGGCGCGGCTGGTCATCGACCTGCCAATTTCCGCAAAGCAGCGCACCCAACGGCTGACCATGGACGCCGTGCCGCCCGTGCCGCCAACCGCCATCTGCCACGAGGCGACTACCCTGCAGGCCCATTCCTCCAGCGGGACGCCCTTTGAGAGCAATGCCGCCCTGCAGGCGCTGATTCTGCAGTTCAAGGAGACTGGGGAGTCCGTGACCTGCATGTTGCCTGTGGAGACGGAAGGGGACTATGAATTGTACGGTAACTTCCTGTTGGGACGGGACTACGGCACCGTCACCGTCTATCATGAGAGCACCCCCTGCGGTCCCTCCATCCCCTGTTTTGCTCCCAGACCGGGCACCACGGGGCCCCTGTTTCTCGAAACTTTGCATCTGAAGCCGGGCAAGGCCATCCTCCGCATTTCCCTCACCGCAAAGAACTCCCGCGGCCGAAACAGTTTGGCGGCCATTCGCCATTTTTATCTGAATCCGTTGACGACGGAGCGGAAGTGATGTCCAACGAGAGGGTTAGGGAAGATGGGGACCCCATGGCTCTTCGTGGCATGGCGCGAATTGCGTTGTGGAATTTGCGAATTCCCGCCGTGGCATTTGAATTGTCATCAATCGGCATTATGGTGTGTGTGGTGTCAGGCGTCCGTCTGGCCGTTTTTGAACAGAACCTTTTGATCACGGAGTGAATGATTTATGCAAGTTGCTGTCAGTCAATTGGTTGCCCCCGATTCTTGGTCTGTCTCCCAATTTCTGCAGGAAGCCAAAGCCACCGGCTATGAAGGGGTGGAGCTGTCGGTGCGTGCGGCGGACAACGCTGCCTTCAACTATAACAGCACTGACGCGGAGCTGGCCGCGTGGAAGGCGGAGGCGACCGCTTTGGGACTGGACATCGGCTCCATCACCATCGCCAACAAAGTCGGCTCTCTAGTGGTGGACGGCGCGGCGGCTGACAGCGCCATTGCCGAGACGGCATGGGCGTTGGAATGCGCGGCGAAATTGGGGGCGACGGCTGCCCTTCACACGTTGGGGGGACTTTCTCCGGACCTCTATTATGAAGACGCCTACAACAATGCCGTGCGCAATCTGAAGGCGTTGGCGCCGGTGGCGGAGAAGTGCCATGTGACGTTGGCCATTGAGTTTGTGTGGTCGGGCTTTCTGTTCAGCCCGTTGGAGATGCGGCAGCTGATCGATACCGTGGGCAGCTCCGAAGTGGGCTTCTATTTCGACCCGGGGAACATGGCCGTCTTTCAGGCTCCGCAGCATTGGGTTCGCGCCTTGGGCAAGCGGGTTCGCCGCGTCCATATGAAGGACTGGAAGGGCGGTCCCCTCAACGGAACCTGGACGCCGCTGCTGGCCGGCACCCTCAATTTCCCTGTCATCATGAAGGAGCTCAAGGCCGCCGGCTATCAGGGGCCGCTGGTCAGCGAAGTGCCGGACAGTTTGGCCTCCTGGAAGGACACCGCGGCGGCGATTCGTCAGATCGCATCGATGTAACTCATTGATAATAAATAACTTATACAATATATAACAATGGCGCGAAATTCAGGGCAACGACGGCGGGAGTCCCTTCTGCAGGCCACATGGGCATGGCTGATGGACACATGGCAGCCCACAGGCGTCGGCCGTGACGTGAACATCCGTCAGGCCCGCTGCAAGGCGGACCTGGCCGCCCTCCGCATGGCGTCGCCCCGTCGGCTGGATTTGACGTCTGAAAAGCCCCTGCCGCTTCCCGCCATGCACAGCGTTCTGGTCCTCTGCTCCATCACCCAACGGGATTGTTGGGCGGATTGCGCCGCCCGTGACGACATTCTGCAGGAGCTTCAGCGGAAGCGGGCGGAGCAGGAGCTTGCGGAGATGGAGATACGCAAGAACGAACCCGAACTGCGGGAGGGCGACATGCTGTTCGCCGACATGGCCACATGGAACTATGCCGCCTCCTCCAACGATGCGTATCAGCGGCTGCGCCGTCGGATTCATGAACTGGAGGTCCTGCTGTACAGGGGGACGCGCATTGAGCGGCTGGGGCTCGCCAAGGCGACCAACAGCCTCTATCTTGCCGTCCCAGAAGGAATGGTGAATCCCTCCGAACTTCCACAGGAATGGGGGCTTCTATGGCAAACGGGCCGGGGGATCACCGTCGTCAAAGAGACCGTCAAACGAAAATGCACTCCCGCCGCCCATTGGCAGCTGCTGGAAAGCATTTTCGCCAGCGGCATGAAAAAAATGGAGTCCGTATAAATGAAAAGTATTACCATGATTGGTTTCGCCATGGCTTTTGCGGCGGTGACGGTTTCCGGCGACACGCTCACGCTCGCCAGCGGCGGAAAAAGCGCCTATACGATCCTCTATAATATGGATAAGGGGGATGGCATCACCAACGCCGCCGTCAAGGACCTGAGCGACCATCTGCGGCAAATGACGGGGGCGGAGTTTCCGCTTGGCGAAGCGCCGGAAGGTGGCGCTCGCATCATCGTGGGGCAGCGGGCCCCGGGGGACGACGGTCCGTTCAACGGCGTCCGCGAACGCCGCATAAAAAGCGTCGGGAAAGACATTTACATCTATGGTGACGGTCAATTCGGCACCATCGGCGCCATCTATGACTTTTTGGAGAAGTTCTGCGGCTGCCGTTGGTTTGGCCCATGGGACGGCGACACCTTCATCCCCAAAAAGGCCACGTTGGAGCTGGAGTCCATGGATTACCGCCACGCGCCCAGCTTCTACAGTCTGGAGTTGGGCGGCGCCTGGCCGGCTGCCCGCAAAATTGAGGGAATCAAGAACTATCTGCGCCGCAACCGTTGCTTCCTCATGCCAAGCTACACTGGCGCAAGTTCTTTTGACGGATGGAAATACATCGGTCCCACCACCCACGGACTCGCCGCCTTCTTCCCGCCGGGGGGCCGCCATAAGCCGGGCACCTTCGAAGGGCAATGGGCGGGGCCTCATCTCGCGTTGGCCGACAAGGCGTATTTCAAGGACCACCCCGAATATTTCACGCTGAACAAGGACGGCAAGCGGGTTCCGGACCGCCAGCTCTGCTTCAGCAATCCGGACGTGCGCCGCATACTCACGGAAAACATCGAGATTGTCATCCAGTATGAAAAGTACAAAGTGGACGACTATGCCATCTTGGACCTCAGCTTCAACGACCGCTCTGGCGGCTTCTGCGAATGCCCTAATTGCAAAGCGTTGGAGCAGAAATACAAAAGCCCTGGCGGCGCCTACTACGACTATCTCATCGAGCTGGGCAACGCCTTCCTTCCGAAATATCCGAATCTCTTCATCCGCATGATCGCCTATCAGACGGACATGACGGGAATCCCTCCGGAAGAAGGCTTCAAATTCCCCAAAAACATCAGCGTCATCGTCGCCCCGCTTTGCCAAGATTTCTCTAAACCCTTAACTCACAGCTACAACCGCTCTTTCCGAGAGGAGTTCGAGGCATGGGGCCGCATCGCCGGCACCATGTGGTGGTGGAGCTATCCCATCCTCTATCCCCATGGCATCTGTGCCTATGCGCTCTTCCCCGGCGTTTACCGCAACGCCGAAAACATCAAGTTCGCCTATGCCATCGGCACCCGCTACATCATCAGCGAAATGGGCGGCAGCCTGCTTCACAACTGCGCCTTCAAGAAGCTCAACGACTATCTGCAAGTCCGTCTCGCCGATAACGTTAGCGACAATGTGGACCGCATCGTCCGCGAATACTGCGACCATGTCTACGGTCCCGCCGCCGAGCAGATGGTCGCCTATCTGCGGGAGACCCATGAGGCCAGCGTTCGGGATCCCAATTATTTCGTCTATTACGATGACCCCCGTGCCATGAGGCTCTTGCACTCCCCCGCCAACCTGGTCCGCTGGCAACGGGACTTCGACCGCATGGCGGAGAGCATCGGCGACGACGCCTACCGCCAGCTTCAGCTGGCGCGGGCGCGCATCAACCTGGACGTGCTGACCCTGCTCTCATGGGATGACATCAAGGCGGCGGAGCCCGAATTCGCGACCACGGACATGCTCAACATCGTCGGCAAACGCTACATCGACGAAGTCAAGGCGGACAACGACGACACCTATGGGGCGCTCAACGGCTACGGCAGGGGCTGGTCACTGCAGTGTTTCCTCGCCTCCGGAGAAACCGCCTACCGCTCTCTGCTCAACGGTTCATCAAAGGAGATTCCCGCCGAACTGGTGGAGAAATACGGCAAGGAGAACGTCTATCCCATCCGTCTCGATGGCCGTACTGGCGTTCCCGCCCGCACGAATGAACCCGATGCCGCCAACGGAATCGCCGCCGAAGTCAAATTGGGCAATGACGGCTTGGTTCACATGCCCTGCATCATGGTCAAACAGGAGGACGGAAGCTTCGCCAACGGATCGCCAAGCTTTGTTCCATTCAGCAATAATCCATTCTTAATCAGCAACTTAGAGAAATATAAGGCGGTGGAGGGCTATCATCCCTATCTCATGGGCCGAACCGTTTTCACGGCGGCGGAGACCGTGGTCATCACTGGCGTCAACTGCAAAGTCCAATTCTACATCGGCAGGGTATTCGACTCCAACCATCCCGAACAGGAATACGATGTCTATTGCTCGCTGAAGTACCTTGAGGAGGATCGTGTCCTGATTGACCAGATGTTTGTCTGTAAGCCACGCTGAGGGAACAAATTAGAAAAGCAACGATTCGGAACTCCGATGGCCGAAAAAGCGGTTGCCATGGCGGCAATTCAGCCCCGTTGGGGCTGTTAGTCATGGAGGAAATGCGACTCCTCTGATTCCACAGCCCCAACGGGGCTGAATTACATGCCATGAAACTTGCTTCAATGATAGGTTCCGAATCGTTGCTTGTATATTTGATATTTGTCTATTTTGTTCATGATAAGGATGTTATAGATTGATTTTGAGGAATATGATGAGACATTTGTTGCTAGTCGGACTTTCGATGGGGGCCATGCTGCATGCCGCCTCCTTTTCGTTGGTGCAGGAGGGGAAGCCGGCTTCCGCCATTGTGGTGAACCGCTGGAGCGACCAGATGGAGGCGTTGGCGGCCGTGCAGCTGCGGGACTATGTGCTGCGGATGACGGGGGCCGAGCTGCCGATTCTGACCATGGCCTATGATCATCAGTTTCTGGCCACATGGAAGCCCGGGGATACTCTGCCGGAAGTGGCTCCGTATGGGGAACTTAGACCCATATTTGTGACATGGGACACGGCGTTGGCCGAAGAAGAATACCGTCTCACGGTCATGTCAGAGTGCATCCGCATTCGTGGCGGCAGCGCCTATGGATTGCTTTACGGGGTGGATGAACTGTTGGAGCGGTTGGGCGTCTGTCTGGCTCGGCCGGAGCGGCTGTGGTGGAATCTGCCCCATGTCCAGACGCTGGCCTTGCCGACATGCGAGGTGACGTCCAAGCCCTTTTTCCGCATTCGCGGGGTGCATCATCATCAATCGGACCATTCGCTTTTCGCATGGATGGGCTTCAATCGGCTGAATTACCATCTCCAAAACCCTCCTGGATGGTATGATACGGGCATGATGGCCTATGACGGGGTTCGTCCTTTCTTCATTTCCCACAGCTGGCACTTCTGGGTGCCCCGCAAGGTTCTCCATGACCATTTGGACTGGAATCCTGTCATCAACGGAGAGCGCAAAGCCATTGAGGCGGAAGGGGATGAGGACCTGATTCACTATCAGTTGTGCATTTCCAATCCTGAACTGCGCAAGTATTTCATTGATAGGGTGTTAGAGTATTTGAAGAACAATCCGCAGATGCCCATCGTCCCGCTGGAGACCAATGATGGCCATGGCTACTGCGAATGCGAGGCTTGCCGCGCCTATGGCGCCACGGCGTCCGACCAGTTCTTCCGCTTTGTGGCGGAAGCGGCCACGGAGATTCAAAAGCATTTTCCAAAAGTCACGGTGCTTTGCCTGAGCTATCCGCCCCATGATGAGATGCCAAATGTGGAACTGCCGTCCAATGTGGGAGTTGGCGTGGTCAACAATGGCCGCAACTATGCCCGCCCGCTGACGGACCCCGGCAATCAGCGCTACTATGACATTTTGGTGAAGTGGGCAACGGCGCTGCCTGGCCGCGTTTACATCTATGAGCTGTGGGCGAAGGAGATGTTCGAAGGCTATCCCCATCCCTTTGCCGCCGTCTATGCGGAGGACATCAAGCTCTATCAAAAGCTCCAGCTGGCGGGGCTTTGCCCTGAAGGGCTTCATCCATCTCCCTTCCAGGAGTATTTGCGCGGCAAATTGGCGTGGAATCCGGAGCTGGATTGGAAGAAAATCCTTAAGGAGTTCTGCGACAAGATGTTCGGAAAGGCGGCATCTGCCATGGAACAGTATTATGTCCTGTTGGAGAACCGCATGGTGGAGTATGGCCAGAATCTAAAGGACCTGACCGCCCTTTCGGAGTATGTCCGTCCCATCGACGCCGCGGCCATGAAATTGCTGGAGCAGGCCGCCGCACAGGCGGAACCTGGCCTCGCCGTCAGTCGCGTGGCTGCTGAACGGGAGGAGTTCATGAAGCTGCATCGGACGATGGAGCAGTGGATGCCCTGCAAGGCGGACGTGGTCACCGATGCCATGCGGGCAGCGAATCTGCTGCCCAACGGCGATTTCGAGCAGGAGTGGAAGGATGTCAGCCACGATACGCGATGGGGGGAGTACAAATTCGAGATTGTGGACGGCCAGGCCTACCATGGGAGGAAATGCGGCTGCACCACGGTCATCACTCAGGGATGGGCGCGCTTTATCCTCAACGCAAAAGGGTTAGACACTTCGAAGAAATATGCCCTCTACTGCGCCGTCAAGTGTCTGGATGGCGCGGAGGCCGGCAACTTCTGGTTCATTCCAGGCGGCATGCCTGCCCAGCTCTACACCTTGGGGAACACCCATGGAGAATGGTATCGCGCCGTCTTCCGCAACATCGAAATCAAGGAGGACGGTTTCACCGTCCTGCCGACGGTCCATGCCGTTCCCTCCAAAGGCCGCATCCTTTGGGATGACATCCTCCTCCTGCCAGAGGCAGATTAGGTTGTTTGCAATTCGCAGAAGGCGTGGCATGCTGAAAATGAAGAGCCGCCAAGGCGGCGGCAGGATAATAGCCGTGGGTAAGCGCAACGCCGTAGGCGCAAGCGTAACCCACGGATCACGAAAAAGTTAGAGTTTTAGAACCGCGAAGCGGTGATAGGAGCCTGACGTGGGTGAAGCAAAGCGTAACCCACGAATAGGCAGAAGTTTGACGTGAGACGCGAGACGTGAGACGAGAACCACAGGACGAGGGACGGGAGACGGGGGACGGGGGACGGGAGACGGGAGCACGCTTCACTCTTTGTCGTTGTAGATCAAAAAGAGCCGCTATAGCGGCTCTTCTTTTTCAGCCAGCAAGATGATTTGCATGGAAGGAAAATCCAACTGTTGTTTTTAGGGTTACATCTTTGCGGCATCCATCTGTTCCAGAAGGCGTTGGCGGCGTTTGCATCGCTGACGAATGTTGGCGCAGCAGACGGCAAACTCCGCTTCGTTGTCGGCCATTTTCAGATATCGACGATAGACCATGAGCAGCTCGATGACATGCGAGTTGGCGTTCTTGCCAGTTTTATGTAATGCGCTTTCTATTAGGGAATTAATGGCGGATGCCGCCGCTTTCGGGGACTTCTTTGACCGCCATTCCGCCAGTTTCAGCCAGCAGTCATCGGACAAATATGCGCCTTGGGCCAGTTTCCATGCGGCCTGCTGGTCTCCGTGGGTGAACAGAACCTCCACGCGACGTTGCCGAATGTCGTCGATGTAGGGGCGGCCGAACGCATCGTGACGATGCAAATATTCCTTGCGGTCCAAAGCGGCCAGAAAGTCTAAGACCTTCTGGTAGACGAACTTCCAGCAATTCGCTTGGCGGGAGATGGCCTCCAGATTGGCCAGCGGGGCCTCATTCATGTAATCGTCGGTGAATTCCTCCCAGACCACATTGAGCGCTTCCTCATGGCGGCCTGCCATCAGAAGCTCTTCGGCCAGCAATTTGGTTATCTCCCAGTCATCATTGAACGTCTCATGCGCCCTTATGAGCAGGGGAAGGATCTTCTCCTGCATTCCATGGCACCGATATTCCGCTGCCAACTCTATCACATCGGACTCTGTACATACCTTCTTCTCAAGGACTTCCAACTTCAGTTCGGAATCTTTCCGTTCAATTGCCCAATCCAGCAAGTGCTTTTCAATATAACGACGCTCTCTATCGTAATCAAACGACCCCAGTTCATAAGGCGGATAGCCACGCAATTTCTCCAATGCGGCAACCGCCCATCTCGCTCTGACTTCAGCAGGAAGCTCCTTCAGAATGACGGAAAGATGGTCACAGGAGACTTGGCTCTTGTTTTCCCATGCCGTGAAAACATTGAGAACCACATTGTTGGATTTGACTTTCGCATGGACGGCATCCAAAAAGGAGTTGCCCAAACCGATGATGAAATCATGAACGACATCCATTTGGGCGTTGAAGTTGTCAATAAAGCAGTCGAGAGCGTAGACGGTGGCATTCCAGAGCAGCTTAAACTCCTCCTGATCAGCAAGTTGCTGCAGCACATCCAGGAACTCAACCCCCTGGTCCGTGAATTTGATGTAGTCGTTGATTTCCGCTTCTTCTCCAAATTCATCGTCACACTCCTCCAGATTCAGGGACATGAGAAGCAGCTTGTCCACCATGCGTTTGAGTTCGCGCAATTTGACGCCGCCAGCCGGCGGATTCGCCTTTGGGGGCCGCGCCATGCCATTGGCGGAAGGGGACAAAATGGACTTCCGCAGCGTGTGATTCTGTTGGTCCAGATAGGCTAAACCCAAAGCGACCAGATGCTTACAGAACACGCCCTCAAGTCCGTCCGGACAGTCGCATTCGCCATCCAGAAAGTTTGTGTCATTGATGAGGCGCGCATAATAGACTTGAGGACCGTAGACCTCGCCAGTCAGCTCTTCGCCATCGCTGTGCAGCTGATGCACGGCGCCGCTCTGAAAAACGGCTTCTCCCCAATGGAAGGTGCGGTTTCCCGCCATTATACGCAGTTCGTTGACGGTCACGACGTCATCGATTGGGGTTTTCGTATGGGCTTTTGAGTTTGGGCGAGGCATAAGCTATGTGGAAAAACTGTGTTTTGTGAATGTGTTGCCTTCCATTGCGGACCATGAAGAGGCTCACTTTTTGAATAGTTGTGTAAAATCTTCTAGTGCAATGACTTGCAAACGTGAGTCGTTTTTGGCTTCGGCAATGGAGGCGGGAAGGACAAAGCCCCAGTCCGCCAGATAGAGGCGGACGGACTCCAGAGCGGGGAGCTTCTCCATGCGGCGGAGGGTCTCCAGACGGTCCTCCACGAAATGGATGATGGCTTTGGTGTTTTCGCGAAGCGCCTGCAGGATGTTCTCCTTTGGGGCGTGTTTGTCCAGTCCCCAAAGGCGGTTTTGGGGGAATTGGATGCCGCAGCCGGAGAGAAGCGCCTGCACGAACCGTTCCTGTTTTGTGGTGAGAATATGAATTTGAAGACCTGCGTCGAGAGCGGTTTTGAGCGCATCGATGACGCCGGGGTAGAAGGTGTGCATGGCCAGCCATTCCTCCAGATTGTCGTTGATCCACTTGTCTCTGGCGCTGCCGAAACGGCGCACCAGCTCCTCCTTCTCCAGTTTGTGCTTTGCCATGCATTGTTGGATCTGCTCCGAGAAGGAAGACGCAAATTCCTGCACATCAACGCCATCCATCAAAATCCGCAGCATCAGGATGGCCTGATAGCCCGTCTCCAGACAGGGACGAAGGGCGCAGAACCGCTCAAGCAGCTCCTGCGGCGGAAGAGGGGAGGGGAAGTCCTGGGGCCAGAGGGTGGCGGCCGCCTTCCAGCCGCTACAGCCGGTTTCGGCGGCGCTGTTGCAGATGACGCCGTCGAAGTCCAAGGCGAAGAGGGTGTCGGCGGGGCCGTTGAGATAGGGCAGGGCGGCGGCGTCGGCGCAGAAGGCCAACGCCTGTTCAGCGGCCAATGAACGTGCCTGTTTGTGGTTTTTGCCCGTGGCGGAGGACACATAATGGCCGTTGATGAAGGCTCCGATGGTGAACAGCGGCGCATGGACGGGGCCCGTGTGGCTGATGAGATGATAGAGGGGCTTGCATTGGAAGGTGCTTTGGGTGAATTCCTGCAACTGACCGATGGGATTGCATTCCTCCTGTTGTGCAAGCCGTTCCTCCGCACCGGATTCGGCAAGAATGTCCAGACAGATCCGGCGGGCCTCCTCCATGCCGCCATCCAAATAGACGGCGGCGAGAAACGCCTCGAAGATGTCCCCGAGAACCGATTTGCGCTGACGTCCCCCGCCGTCGATTTCGCTGTGCCCCAACCGCAGGGCCTGATTCAGGCCCAATTCGATGGCGTAGGCGGCGGTGGCGGTCTCATTGGTCAGGGAGGAGCGCATTTTGGTGAGGGCGCCTTCCTGCCGGTCGGGGTAGTGCTTGTAGAGATAGTCGGAGACGATGATCTGAAGAACGGCGTCCCCGAGGAACTCCAGCCGTTGGTAATGCTCTGGCGGCGGCGTGTGCTCAGCGGTGTAGGAGGGATGGGTCAGCGCCGTCAAAAGCAGATTGATGTCGTTGAAGACATGGCCGGTTCGCGCCTGAATTTGTTCCAGGTTGCTGATTTCTTCGGATGGGGATGAATTGTATTTTTTCATAATGGTAATATCTTAAATAGTTTGTTCACTGTTGAATGACATCTTTGTTGTTTAGTCACCCATAGGAAGGAGTTTTCTTTATGTACGAGGCAGCTGATCTGCGCAAGGGACTGAAAGTTGAAATTGATGGCGAACCCTATCTTATTACCGATTTCGATTTTTGCAAGCCGGGAAAGGGCCAAGCCCTGTATCGTTGCAAATTAAAAAGCATGATTTCGGGCGGCACCATGGATCGCACGTTCCGTTCCGTGGACAAGATCGAGAAGCCCAATCTGGAGGAGAAGGACCTGGTCTACTCCTACGACGAAGGCGACACCTACATCTTCAACGACCCGGAGACCTATGACGAAGTGCGGATTCCCGCCAGCGTCCTCGGCAACCAGAAGTACTTTTTGGATGACAACATGGAGTGCTCCGTGCTGTTCTTCCGCGAGCGTCCCATTGAAATCACGCTGCCCTTCTTCGTGGAGAAGCGGATTGCGGAGACCGAGCCCGGCGCCCGCGGCGACACGGCGACCAACGTGACCAAGCCCGCGAAGATCGACAACGGCTATGAGATTCAGGTGCCGCTGTTTGTCAACGAAGGGGACATCGTCCGCATCGACACCCGCAACGGACAGTATGCAGACCGTGTCTCAAAGGCTTGATTATCAATAGGTTATGAATCATGCGGGGGCTGGGTGCGACTGGGTTCCCGCAGAGGTTCCCTTGGCGGGACCGCCAGGTGTTTTTTGCGGTTTTTGGCGTCAAGAGGGACGAGGGTGGTTGAAAATCCGAAAAAGCGGATTATGTTATATGCAAATCATTTAAGCCAGCGTCGGGATTCAGCCTGGCGGGGGCTGCGGAAATTGACAGCCATCAACTGCATGGAGATTGATTTGTTCCCGAGTTGAGGTGACTTGACCGGACAACATGATGAATTCACATTTGCTCTCCGCCCGGATCTTCCCCCTTCCCTCCTCCCTCTCTTCCCAATCCGGGCGGGGAGCATCCTCTTAACAGATTTGCCTCTCTGCCGCCCGGAAATTCCCCTCCCTCCTCCCTCTCTTCCCATTCCGGATGTGCATGAGAGGCAATTCTTTATCCAGTTCAGCCCAAATGTCCCAAAGGGCCGCTGTGAGATTCGGAACGTGACATGGAGAAGACAATGCGAACGGATGTGGTGGTGATCATTCCCTGCTACAACGAAGACGAGCGGCTTCGTTGCACGGTGGAGTCTGTGGTCGCCGCCGGCTATTCCGTCATTGTCGTGGACGACGGATCGGAGCGGGAGGCGTGGGCGCACGTGAAGACGCTTCCTGTGCATTACCTTCGCCATTGCATCAACTTAGGACAAGGGGCGGCGCTTCAGACTGGCATGGAATACGCCCGCCGCCTTGACGTGGCATACGCCGTGCATTTCGACGCGGACGGACAGCATGACGTGGCGGACATCTCCCGCTTCGTCGCCGCTCTGGAGCAGGGGCAGGCGGATGTGGTCATTGGCTCCCGCTTCCTGCGGCCGGAGGACATTCGACAGATTCCCTTCGGCAAACGGATTCTCTTGCGTATTGCACGTATTGTCAATGGGTTATGCACAGGATGCTGGCTCAGTGACGCCCACAACGGCTTCCGCGCCTTGAACCGCCGGGCCCTTGAGCGCATCTGCCTGACAGAGAACCGGATGGCCCATGCCACGGAGATTCTTTCCCAAATCAAGTCCGCCGGTCTTGTGCTGAAGGAGCTTCCCACCCAGGTCCGCTACACGGCGCAGAGCATCCGCAAAGGGCAGAAGTGGTACAATTCCCTGAACATCCTTGTGGAACTGATCTTGAACAAACTGATGTAGGCCATGTCCATTCATCCCATCCAACTCATTCTTCTGGGCGGAATCGCCATTTCCCTAGTCCTTGCGGTCAAGGTGCTTCGCCACCAGCTGATGGGGCGGCTCTTCTTCCTCGCCCAGTTTCTGGTGGGCGCCTTTTTCGTGTTGGTGCCGGAGCAGACCGAATTCATGGCCAAATGGGTGGGCGTCGGCCGCGGCGCGGATCTGATGTTCTATCTGTTCATCGTCTTCACCTACATGAGCGGATTCTGCGTCTTGGCCAAATTTCGGACCTTGGAGCGGACTCAGACCCGCCTCGTCCGTGAAATGGCCCTTGGCAATGTCCGTTTCGGGGGCGAAAAGCCATGACACGGCCCCGGTTGAGCATTCTCACCATCTGCTGGAACTCCGTCGGCACCATTGAACGCTGCGTCCGTTCCGTCCTCCGCAATCATGTCCTCCCGTGGGAGTATCTTTTTGTGGACGGCGGTTCCACGGACGGGACGCTGGAGAAGCTGGCGGAGCTTGGCCAGGAGCTGGAGGCCGCCGGCGTCCGCTTTCGGCTCCTGCCGCAGCAGCGACGGGAAGGCGAAGCGGGCATTCCCTCCGCGTGGAATCAAGGTTTGGCGGCGGCGGAAGGGGAGTGGATCGCGCTGTTGAACAGCGATGACTGGTACGAAACGGACGCCATTGAGCGGGTGACGGACTGCATGGCACCGTCCGTGGAGCTGATTTCGGCCCCTGTGCGGTTGATTTCGCCGCAGGGTCAGGAGACGGGAATCCTCTTTCCGCGGCGGCTGTGGCTTTTGGAGTTTCTCATGCCGCTGCCCCATCCGGGCTGTTTTGTCAGTCGGCGGCTCTATGACCGAATCGGGCTCTACGACACTCGCTACAAGCTGTCTGCGGACTATGATTTCATCTGGCGCTGCCGCAAAGGCCATGTGGTGGTGACCCGCCTTTCGACGCCTTGCGTCTGCATGGAGACGGGGGGCGCGGCCAACCGCCAGCGGGCTTTGGCGCGGAACGAGACCTTGACCATCGCGAGGCGACACAGCGCCTTCCCCCTTCTCGCATGGGGGGCGTGGGGGCTGCGCCGCATGACCGGACGATGAAAGGATGACCACGACCCCGTTGCCACGGCATTTCCCATGCCTCATGTGAAGGGAAAAAGCCTATACAATATATTATATTATAGACACGTATTATATATGGATATACGGAGGACATGAATATGGAGAAGAAGACTGGACGCCTCATCTACGCGGACAGCGTCCAATGCGCCGACTTATGGTATGAAACCGGCTTTCGCGCGGGGGATCCCTTTCTGTGGTTCTCCGTGGACGGACAGGCGACGGTCATCATGAACGAGCTGGAGATTGGCCGTGCTCTAAAGCAGTGCAGGGCAGGCGTCAAGGTCATGACGCTCAAAGAGGCGCTGCAGACGTGGGGCTGCCCGGAGGGGACGACCTATTCGGAGTTGCTGTGCGCTGTCGCCGCTAAGGCGGGCGTGGAGGCGTGGGCGGTTCCGGAGACCTTTCCTCTCGGATTCGCTAAACGATTGGAGGACAAGAACTTACAACTTACCGTGCAAGATCCCTTCTGCCCTGAACGGGCAGTGAAGCGAGAAGAGGAAGTGGAATGGCTGCGGGAAGGTGTCCAACTGGCGGAAGCCGGCCTTTACTGCGCATGGGAGGTGCTGCGGGAGAGCACGATTGGCGACGACGGCTATGTCCATTGGCGTGGAACCGTTTTGACGGCGGAGGCGCTGCGCGGTGAGATTGACGCGGAGATGTCGCGGCGTGGCGGCACGGGGGAAGGGACCATCTGCGCCCCCGGCCCCCAAGGGGCGGATCCCCATCAGGCGGGACATGGCCCCATTCCCGCCAACGTGCCCATCGTCATGGACATCTTTCCGCGCTGCAATCGGACCGGCTACTTCGGCGATTTGACCCGCACCGTGGTGAAGGGCCATGCATCGGACGTGGTTCAGCGGGCGTTTGAGGCGGTGAAGGAGGCGCAGAAGACCGTGTTGGGCATGCTGAAGGCAGGTGTGCAGGGGCAGGACGCCCATCAGGAGGTCTTCCGCGTCTATGAACGCCATGGCTTCCCCACGGACTTGGAGGCACGGCCCCCGCGCGGCTATTTCCACGGAACCGGCCACGGTTTGGGGCTGGCGGTCCATGAGGCGCCCTCCATCAGCCGACGGGACTGCATTCTGCAGGCGGGAAATGTGGTCACGGTGGAGCCGGGTCTGTATTACCCCGAATGGGGTGGCATCCGGCTGGAGGACGTGGCGGTCATTCGGGAGAATGGCTGCGAAGACTTGACGACAGCGCCAATTTTCCTTGAACTGGAATTGACCTAAGGCCACCATGGGTTATCTTATTGGACAGTGAAGGATTTTCCTTCCCAAAGGCGACCGAAAACAGACGAAATGCAACCATAAGAGGTAACGATGATTGTCAATGGCATAGACACCATAGCGATACTCAAGAATCCGGAGCAGACGGAAAAGGAACGCTGTGCCGCTCTGCTGAACCAAATCAAGACGGACTACGAGGGGTGGCGAGGAGCCCTGCAGGATCAGCTCTTCCAGATTTCCTGCAACCCGCTTGCCCTTCAGGATCCCGTTAACTTGTTGGAGTACAGGGTGATCCTGCTGGCTCTGGCCCATTTTCGGAACAACGAGGCGCTGGCCACCTCGTTCCGCCTTGCGGAGAAGAATGAATACTGCACGCTCTTCGAGGAGGGGGATTGGTGCGTTCGGGAGCTCCATCGGATCTGGGGCGCCATGGCCAAAGAGGATGACCTTCCGTTTTTCACGGATATGGTTCTGAACAAGACACTTAAACTGGAGATTCGGGAGCAGGCCCTGCTGGCCATCCATTTCATCTGGCTGGAGCGGATCGCCTCTGAGAAGGACATCGTGGAGCAGTACAAGACCCTCCTGCATGAGGGCCTGGAAGTGGATGACGACTGGCACCTGTGGATGGCGCTGCTGGTGAATTCCGCCGTCGTCGGCGGGGTCAAACTGAAGCCGATGATCATGGAGACCATCGAAAGCGGCCGCCTGGGCGGGCAGACGCCCTTTGTCCGTCGGGTTGTCAATGGTCTCTTTGGCGCTGGCAGCCAGCGCTTTAAAGAGGTTTTCCGCAAAGAGCACAAGGGCCTCTACACGGATTTGGACGCGGAGCTGGAGGACGTCTTCAAAATCACCAAAGACGAGGAGATCAAGATGCCCGAGAAGGGAAAGACCATTGTGCGGGAAGAGCCGAAAGTCGGCCGCAATGACCCGTGCCCCTGCGGAAGCGGCAAGAAGTACAAGAAATGCTGCGGCATGAATCAGCCGTAGCCTTAGGACGGAGGAGACAGACATGTCAGACACCTATTTGCAGGAATTGTTCGCGGAGCGCATCGGCGGCGTCCGCTTCGGCAAGGACACCGCCATCTACAAGTTCGAGAAGATCAAGCGCGCCAAGGCGGAGGCGCGGAAGGCCAACCCAGGAGTCGAACTCATCGACATGGGCGTGGGCGAGCCGGACGACAAGGCCTTCCCCATTGTCATCTCCACGCTGGCCGCCGAGGCCGACAAGCTGGAGAACCGCTTCTATGCGGACAACGGCTGCGCGGAGTTCAAGCAGGCGGCGGCGGACTACATGCAGGAACTCTATGGCGTCCAGCTGGATCCGACCACGGAGATAGTGCACAGCATTGGCAGCAAGTCGGCGCTGACCCTGCTGCCCACCTGCTTCATCAATCCGGGGGACATCACCGTCATGACCATTCCCGGCTATCCGGTTTTGGGAACGTGGACGAAATACCTCGGCGGGGAGGTCGTCAACCTGCCGTTGCTGAAGGAGAACCATTTCCTTCCGGATCTGGAGAGCCTGACTGCGGACCAGAAGCGGCGCTGCAAGCTGATTTACCTCAATTACCCCAACAACCCCACAGGGGCCTCGGCGACGCCTGAATTCTATGACAAGGCCATCGCCTTCGCGTTGGAGAACCATTGCCTGCTGGTGGTGGACGCACCCTACGCCCCCCTGAATTTCAAAGGCGCCCCGCTGAGCATCCTCTCCCGTCCCCATGGAAAAGAGGCGGCCGTGGAGCTGCACAGCATGTCCAAGGGCTTCAACATGACCGGCTGGCGGCTGGGCTGGGTCTGCGGCAACGCGGCGGCGGTGAAGGCCTTCGCCACGGTCAAGGACAATGCGGACAGCGGTCAGTTCCTCGCCATTCAAAAGGCGTCCGTTCAGGCGCTGAAGCGACAGAAGGAAATCACGCCGCTGATCTGCGCCAAATACAGCCGTCGGCTGAAGGCGCTGACGGAGACTCTGCGGGAACTGGGCTTTGACGCGCACATGCCCGAAGGCTCCTTCTATCTGTATGTGGAGATTCCCAAAGGCGTCAAGGGCGGCATCCGCTTCGCCAATGCGGAGGAATTCAGCCGCTGGCTCATCGTGGACAAGCTCATCAGCACCGTTCCATGGGACGATGTGGGGCATTTTGTCCGCTTCAGCGCCACGTTCGTCGCCCCCACGCTGGAGGAGGAGACGCGGGTGCTCAACGAGGTGAAGCGCCGTCTGGCCGGTTCTGTCTTTGAGTTTTAGAAGAAGAGGTGCCATATGCAGGAAGGGCATGAAAGACGCGAATTCGGCGAGCAGCCTTTGGAGGCGCTGATGCAGGAGTTCGACCTGGAGAACGGGGACTTGGTGGACGCCTCCACGGAGCAGGTGACCTACAAGATGGTCGCCAAAGGGCGGAAGGGCCGCTGGCTGACTCCGAATATTCGGGAGAAGCTCTGCCGGGCGTTCAACGCCGCCAGCGGCCAGAGCCTGAAGCCGGGGGATTTGTTCAATTACCGTTGACAGAGGGAACCATGTGGGATAAGAGCCATATTGAAAAACTGGAGAACCTGCGGACGCAGGCGGCGTTGGGCGGCGGAAATGCGCGCATCGCCAAACAGCATGAGGCCGGCAAGTTGACGGCGCGGGAGCGCCTGCTCCAACTCTTTGATGCAGATAGCTTTACAGAAGTCGATGCATTGGTGGAGACCACGGCGTCCACCTTTGGGATGCAGAGCAAGATTGTCCCTGGAGACGGCGTGGTCGTGGGCTTTGGCCGCATCAATGGGCGGCCCGTTTTCGCGTCCAGCCAGGACTTTACGGTCATTGGGGGGACGTTGGGGGAGTTCCACGCTCGCAAAATCTGCCATGTCATGGACATGGCACTGACGGCGCGCGCCCCCTTCATCTCCATCAACGACAGCGGCGGCGCCCGCATTGAGGAGGGAATTCATGCGTTGGACGGCTACAGCGGCATCTTCTTCCGCAACACGCGGGCTTCCGGCGTCATTCCCCAGATAGCCGTCATTTTGGGTCCCTGTGCCGGCGGCGCCTGCTATTCGCCGGCGATCTGCGATTTCATCTTCATGAGCGCCGCCACGTCGAAGATGTTCATCACGGGACCGAATGTCATCAAGGAAGTGACAGGGGAAACCGTTGATGTGGAGCAACTTGGCGGTGCGCAGATGCATGCGGGCGTCAGCGGCGTGAATCATTTTGTGTACGACAATGACGAAGAATGCCTGGCGGGGGTTCGTCGCCTCCTGTCCTACCTTCCGCAGGATAATATGTCGCAAGTTCCTGTGGCGCAACAACTTACGCCAAAAGAAGGATTGCCGGAGCTGGAGGACATCGTTCCGGACAACCAGAAGAAGGCGTATGATGTCCACGAGGTCATCGCGAAGCTGGTGGACATGGATTCGTTCTTCGAGGTGCAGAGGGAGTTTGCCAAGAACATCGTGGTGGGCTTTGGCCGCATGGCGGGACAGTGCGTGGGGCTGGTGGCGAATCAGCCCAGCTACATGGGCGGCTGTCTGGATGTGAACGCCTCCGACAAGGCGGCGCGGTTCATCCGCTTCTGCGACTGCTTTGGCATTCCCTTGGTGACGTTGGTGGACGTGCCCGGCTTCCTGCCTGGCGTCAATCAGGAGCGCAACGGCATCATACGCCACGGGGCGAAAATGCTGTATGCGTATTCGGAGGCGACCGTGCCCCGAATCAGCGTCATTCTGCGGAAGGCCTACGGCGGCGCCTACATCGCCATGGACAGCAAGAACACAGGAGCCGACATGGTGTTCGCGTGGCCCATCGCCCAACTGGCCGTCATGGGGGCGGAAGGGGCTGTGGAGATCATCTTCAAGCGGGAAATCCGTGATGCAGAGAATCCTGCACAGAAGCGGGACGAGCTGATCCACGCCTACAACGAGCTGATGATGAATCCCTACATCGCCGCCAAATGCGGCTATGTCAGCGAGGTCATCCTGCCGTCGGAGACCCGCGACCGCATCCTTCAGGCCTTGGATGCCCTCAAAGGCAAGCGGGCGGACGGGCGGATTTGGCGAAAGCATGGTAATATCCCGCTGTGACGGAAGATGTTACGACGCCGAGCCATACATGGCGAAAAGGCATCGGATGGTTGCCGTTCAGCGACGAAAAGAAAGGACATAGAGATGAAAAAACTTGCATTGAGACTATTGGTCGGTGTTGTCATCTTGGCATCCATGAACGGAATGGCGCAGCGCTTTGCGCCACGCCACCGCCCGCGGGTGATCGCGCCTCCGCCAGTGATTTTCGCTCCAGTTCCGGTTCAGCCAGTGGTGGTGGGCAATGTGCCGACCCAGCCGGTGGTGGTGGCCCCCGCCGCGGCTCCCGCCGCCAGCCCCTTGCTGCTCCATGGCCCATGGCTGACTTATCCGGACACCGAAGCCATGACCATCGGCTTCGTGACGGCGCCCCTCTGCGGCGGCGGCGTGGAATTTCGGGAGGCTGGCACGGAAATGTGGTATCAGCTGTGGCATGCCAACGCGGGGAAGCTTGTGCGCCATCGTCAGCAGCATTCCGTCCGTCTCTTTGGGCTGAAGCCGAACACGGAATATGAATACCGTCTAGTTATCGCCCCGCCGCTGACGCGCACCTTGGACCATACGCTGTTCAATCAGAAGGATCCCACGGTCATGGTTCAGCGCATGGAGCGCATCAGCAGCCCGGACTACCATTTCCACACCTTCTCCGACCAGCCGACGCTCTATACGCTGTCCGTCACGGCGGACTTGCAGTTCCCCGCCGCCGTCAAGGAGCGCATCCTGCGCAACTACTACTCCAACGGCGGCATGGGCGCAAGCCACCTCTTTGCGGTGCTTGGAGACGGAGACAACGTCTTCGACAATTTCGAATACAGCTACATGAAGACGCTGGTGGACAAGATCGTCCAGCTGGGCGGCTCCCATCGTCCGTCGTTGTTCATTCGCGGCAACCATGAATGGCGGGGCATGGAGTCCGACCTGTGGTGCGACTATTTCGCCGCCCCTGACACGAACTCCACCTATTTCTCCTTCCGCTGCGGCGAAGTCTATTACATCGTTCTGGAGACCGGAGAGGACTGCCCGCCGTATCTGATGACGGAGCATTTTTCAGGGGACAACGTGGCGGAGGCGCAGCTCTTCGCGGAGCAGAACTACTGGCTGCAGTCCGTCGTGGCCTCCGAGCCGTTCCAGACGGCGAAATTCCGCGTGGTCCTCTCCCATACGGCCATCTATTCCCATGCCGAAAAGCACATGCATGACACCGTGGCGCAGATTTGCGGCGACCTCTTCAAGAAGCAGTTCCCCCAGAACAAGATCCATCTGTGGATCTCCGGCCATACTCACTGCTATTGCCGCACCATCCCCGGCGCCTCCATGGTGTATCAGCTGGATGTGCCCAAATATGCGCTCTACAGCGGAGAGGACTACACCTTCCCCTGCGTGACGTTGGACGGGCCGGGAGGCGGCGGCATCGAGAACACGCTGCTGAACATGTCCGTGGAGCCGGACCGGCTCAGCGTCATCGTCAAGGACGAGGCTGGCCAGGCCATCGATGCCTTCGCGGTCCTTCAGGACGGCGCCATTCTGGACTTGAACAACAACACCTTGCCGGCAAAGCAGGTCGGCGTCACCTATCATCCATAGGAAGGCAGGAAAGAGAAAGCCATGCAGCCGTTGACATTTCTTTTTGACTATGAATTCACCAACGACAGGACTCGTCCCTACATCATGGAGTCCTTCGCCAACTGCGGCGCCACGAACCAAGTGCTCAGCGACACGTTAATCTCCCAAATCGAAGCGGACCATGGCTTCATCAGGACCTTGATGAAGGACATGCGGGACACGGGACAGACCTTTGTGGACTCCCATGCACCTTTCGGCGTGTGGTGGGATCTGGACGTCCCCGAGCCGACCGCCCGTGAACTGATGCTGGAGCGCATGCGTCTGGCCATGCGTATCGTGGCGGATTTGGGCGTGGACACCATGACCGTTCACGTGGGGAATGCCCCTGCCGAATTCGTCGGCTATACGGAGCAGCAGTTCCATGACGCCATCAAAGCCTCTTTGGCGGACTTGCTGCCGCTGGCGGAGAAGCTGAATCTGGTGCTCTGCGTCGAGAACATCTGGTTCATCACCAACACGCCGGAGAGGCTGCTGGACATGATTGACACCTTCAAGTCGCCGAGTCTAGGTGTCTGCTACGACGCCGGCCACGCCAATCTCATGGCAAGGGACAGGGGCTTCACCTCCAGTCCCCCCATCAGTGCCTTCAAGCGCTACAACCGACCCGTTCCCTACGATGACAAGATTCTGGAAAAGCTTCTGCCCCATGTGGTTAATTGCCATCTGCATGACAATGACGGACAGGATGACCAGCATCGCATGCCAGGTTGCGGAGACGTCAACTGGCCCCACATCATCGGTCTGCTCAAGACGGCGCCGCGCCTGCGCTCCTTCCAGAGCGAGGTCATTCCCGCCCGTGTGCACGCCCCCATCAAGAAGCTGGTGAGCGTGTTCAACGATATTCTGAACGGCTGATTGGGTTTTAGCCCTGCACAGCGTCCACGCCGGCCTTGAACTGGCGGAAGCCCTCGGCGATGGCCGCCCAATCGGAGACACCAGCGAACCAGTTGAGCTGGCGGTGTTTCCAGCGGGGGAAGTTGCCGGCGGCGGCCCCCAAGACCTTGCCCGCCGCCTTGACCTTCGCGCAGACTTGGTCCAGAATGCGGTTCAGTTCAGGGTCATCCATCTGATTAGTGATGCCCATACTGGCGGAAAGATCGCAGGGACCAATGCAAATGCTGTCCACTCCAGGGACTTGCAGAATTTCGTCCAAGGCGTTGACGGCGTCAATGTGTTCAATTTGGATGATGACCCACGGCTCCGTGCGGCTTTGGACAAGATACTCCGGAACATCCACCGCCCCATAGCCCGTGGCGCGGCGGATGCCAAAGCCGCGAATGCCTTCCGGCGGATATTTGCAGGCGGCGACGGCGGCTTTGGCGGCGGCCACGCTGCTCACCATGGGGATGATGACGGCGGCGGGGGCCATGTCCAAAACCGGCTTGATGAGATTGCTGTCGTTGGCGCGGACACGGACCAGAGGGGCGCAGCCGCCGGCTTTGGCGGCGATGACCATGTCGCGGACCGTTTCGATGTTGTAGGGATTGTGCTCTGAATCAATCCAGATGAAATCCAGTCCGCAGTATCCGGCCATCTCGCCGACGGTGATGTCCGACATGGTGATGACGGCGCCCACGGTGGTGCGGCCGGTTTCCATTTTGGCTTTCCATTCGCTAAGTCCATTGATTGACATGTGCTGTATTCCTTATATATAGTGGTATATATGGCGGACAGGCTGTAGGGCACCGTCGCGCGGTTATGTGACAATTAAGGCTGTGTTTTCGTCTGCCGCCGTTGCAGAATGGCCGCCGCGACGGTTTCGCAGCGTTGGCGGGCATCCCGAAGGAAGGCAAGCTGGTTTTCACGCGGCTGGCTGGCCATGACCATGGAGCTTGCCGCCGCGTTGTCCACACGGAAGGGCGTGGACCGCATGGTAATCTCGAAGGTCGGTGGCCCGTGGTGGGAGGAGTCGGCGATGATGTCGGTCAGGCGTTCCCAATCCACCGTGCCCATGCGAGGAGGCTGATGGAGGTCTCGCCGTCCATCGTTGTCGTTCAGATGCAAGGCCGTGAGCCGATGGCGATTCCGCTGTAGTTGGGGCAGCTGGGAGACGGGGAAATTGCCGTGCCCGGAATCGTAGCATATTCCAACCCAAGGCATTGGATAACGTGAGACGGCAGTCTCAAGCAACTCCCAGCTGTCATCGGACATATTCTCCAATGCGAGAGGGACGCCTTCTTTCTGAAGCCACGGCACCAACTCGTCCAAAGACCGCAGGACGCTCTCAAAGCGCCGCCGCTGGACCGCTTGGGCTTCCATTGATGTATGTTCCTGAATGACAGGAATATGCATGATTAAGTGGCCGCTTCCTTCCAATTCGGTGAACAGCCGGGCCCGATTCTTGACCAACTCTACGCCCGCCAGTCGTTCATACTCCACGGGGGAACTCCAGCTCTTCTCTTGTCCTGCGCTACCGTGGACATCCAGCAGGGCCAGGCCCGTGTCCCTAAGGAGGGAACGGATGCTGGCCATCTCGCAGGGGCTGTACAGGAAGTCGTCGCTGAAATGATGGCACCAGTGGAGATGGGAGAAGCCCGCCTCCGCGATGAGACGGACAGGCTCCTCCGGCGAGCCGGTGCTGATGCAGTAGTCGGTGGTGACGGAGAGGTCCATGGGATGACTTTGGGGAGCTATTTGACCAACGTTTCCGCTCTATCCAATTCCTGCACAGAGGCTTCGGGCAGCTCCAGACCTTCTTTGAGCGCGGCGGTCTCCCGTCGCCATTCCAGCTCCCCTGGATAGAGGATTTCGCGGACGCCCTCCAATGTGGGGCAGGCTTTCAGCTCGTCGATCATGGCATCGACGCGGTTGCGGAACAGCTCTTCGCCTCCGAAGAAAGCGGGATTGACGATGATGAAGGCATGGCCCGTGTTGGCGTCTCGGCCAGGGAGCATGTTCCACGAATGGACGCCGGACATCATGCCCGCCATGCCCAAGACTGCGGTCATCAGCTCCACCATGATGGCGAAGCCATAGCCTTTGTGTTCCGCGAAGGGCAGCATGACGGCGTCCTTCCAGATTTCGTTGGGGTCGGTGGTGGGCTTGCCATCGTGAGTCAGAATCCAGCCTTCGGGGATGGATTTGTGGTCCGCCGCCGCGATGATGAGTTTGCCGCTGGCGACCTTGCTCATGCAGACGTCGAAAAGCAGTCCCCTGTATTTGCCTCCGGGGGCCGCATAGGCGAAGGGATTGTTTCCAATGGCGGCGGCGCGGCCTCCCGTCGGCGCCACCAGCGGGCAGGTGTTGCTCATGGAGAAGGCCAGATAGCCCCGTTCCGCCGCCATGGCGGCATAGTGGCCGGCGGCGCCGTAGTGGTCGCTGTGGTTGACGGTTCCCATGACAATGGGTTGGTCGGCCGCCTTTTCCAGCAGACGGTTCATGGTCCGAATGGCGGCGGGTATCCCAAGTCCCCCAGCCGCACTGACTTGGAGCGAACTGGCCGTCTCGCTCAACGTCTCCGGCACCGCATCGGGACGGATGCCTCCCGCTTGGATGCAGTCAATGTACCGGGCCATGCGGACGACTCCATGGGAATGGATGCCCCGCATGTCCGTCGTCACAAGAACCTCCGCGATGCGGACGGCGTCCTCCTCAGGAATGCCTGCACCAACGCCAATCCGTGTGACCCGTTTCTTCAATTCATCAATGGCATATTTCATGGTGTGTAGTTTCCTCTAGCTAGCTCTAGAAGCTCTAGAGGCACTAGATGCTCTAGGAAAATTCCAAATTTCTAATTCCAAATTTCTAATACCTAATTCCAAATTTCTAATTATCAACTACTTGGCTCCTCGTTGAATGAAGACCTCCCGAAAAGTCTTCAGGAAGATGATGGTATCCAGCCAGAAGGACCAATGGGTGATATAATATACATCCAACGCGACGCGTTTTCTATAAGGCAGCTCGCTTCGGCCGGAGACTTGCCAGAGGCCGGTGATGCCTGGCGTAACGCTGAAAAGCAGGTCCGCATGGCGGCCGTATTTTTCAATTTCCTCCTCGACGATGGGGCGGGGGCCCACCAGCGCCATGTCGCCCATGAGGACGTTGAAAAGCTGTGGCAATTCGTCTAAACTGGAGCGGCGGAGCAACTTGCCGACTCGTGTGATGCGCGGGTCCGAGTCCAGTTTGCGCTTCTCCCGCCATTCCATGGTGAGGGCAGGGGACTCGCTGAGCAGCTGTTCCAGATTGCGGTCTGCGTCCAACGTCATGGTGCGGAACTTGATGACCTTGATGGGACGGCGGTCCTTGCCCAAACGACGGGAGAGGTAGAAGACGGGGCCCTGACTGCTCAACTTGATCAGAAGGGCAATCATAACTCCTAGAGGCAGAAGGACTACGCACAAAATCAGCGCAATGACGAATCCGCAACAGCGCTTTGCCAGACGGGATAGGCAGGATGTGCAGGCGGGCGTTGTCATGGGAGGAAATTTGCGGTTGGCCGTTCAACGTTGGCAGACAGGCATTGGCGGTTCACCGTTCCACGCAAGACGTGAAAAGAAAACCTGCTAATTGCTCATGGTGAATAGGTTAGAAGAGCTTGGCTGTCCAAGGGTTCGAAATTGGAATGTCATTGAGAAGATTGTTCCAAATGGAACGAACCTGGACAGGAGAATATTGGCGCCAAATGAAATCTGCGCGGAAATTGGTGGCTCCGGCATCGAGAAGTTCCCGAATATGGCCGCCCAAATGGAAGGGCTGGTCATGAATCAGCACGGTCTGGCATTGGTTGTTGATGGCCAGAAGCCGCTCGTTCGCCTTGTTGGTCAGCGTCAGCTGCGTGAAGTCGCAGGTGGAGTGGCCCATGCACAGTCCCTGCATGCTGGCCTTGATGCAGGTGGCGGAAATCGCCAGCGGAAAATCCATGTGGACGGGCACGGTGGCCGTTGGCCCCAGAAGCCGAAGTAGCTCGAGCCAGTTGTCCCAATGGTCTTCGGGAGACAGGGTGACTTGGCGTACAGCGTTGTCCTGCAAGGTCTTAGCCGCCATGCGATTCAGCACATGCAACGGCCAGTCCGTGGTGACGTTGAGGTTGCGGGAGTTGATGCCGGCGGCTTCAAAGAGCTGCCATGCCCCCAGATGGGAGAACTCCCATCGCCGCCAGCCGACTCGGTAGAGACGATCCACCCACGCCGTCCAGTCCCGATTCACATCGTTGCGCATGATGGAGGGCAGGGCCAGGCGGATGCGGTTGCGGTCCCTGAAACGGGACTCCAAAAACTCCAGCTCCTCCTCCAGCTCCTCTTCCCGTGTGCATTCCAAGGCGAAGACCAGTTCGTCGATGCCATCCAGTTCGGCATCTGTGAACACATTGAGATAGAAGGCCTTATCGATTTTCATGCACCAGCGGGGCCGAGAAGGGGCCGCCGTTTCAGACGGCCAGGCGGCGATGTACTCCAGAACCTTCTTGGCCCAGCCATCGCCATCCTCCTCCAATGCCTTCTGGACATCCATCGCCGCCAGCCGCCGCAGCTCGTTGAGGGCGGAAATCGGCACGAACAGGTTCTGCGGGTTGCTGACGCGGATGTCCTCCAGCATGAAGGGAGTTTCTCCCAGACGGGAGAAGCACTTTCGGGCGTTTTCCTCCAACGTGGCGGCGGAACCTCTGGCAGGCTCCAACGCCAATGGAAGGACCGTTCGCACGTCCGGAAGCTCCCTGACCCCCGCGCAAGGCTGTGAAATCACTGTAAGTCCTTCAGGGGCAACATCTAGCTGAAAATAGATGGGATAGCGGGAACGGTCCAGAGCCGGCCGCGGCGATGGCCAGTCATAGCTGTTCTTGACGGCCTGTGAGGAGGCACAGAAGACCTTCAAGCCATTAGAAATTTGCGGATGTTCTTCTGGCAGAGGAACTTCCACAGTCGTGCCAGGTTCCGCCGTGAAGACGGACACCGCCGTGTCGTTGTTCCGCTGGGAGAAGGCGTACAGCTCGTCCACGGGGAAGCCGAAGGGCTTCTCCATGCCCGGCGGCTCCACCTGCAGGCCATCATGGCGCTCCAGAATCTGGTTCTGCACCATGAAACGGAGACGGTCCGGATGGCCGGGCTTGACGGCGGTGACCACGCCGACCTCCGCCCCTCGATGGCCCACCGTGTGGGGATCCGTGACGGCGGCGGAACGGGGGGACTGCATGTACAACCGCGTCCATGGACGGCTGAAGATGGTCTTCAGGTCATGCTCCAGCTTCGTCTGCTCCCCCGGCTCGAAGGTGCCATCCATCAGGTTCCGATAGTAGTTGGTGACGGCGGCGACGTACAGAGGCGTCTTCTTGCGCCCTTCGATCTTGAGGGAGGCGACGCCGGCCTTCCGCAGCTGCGGAATGTAGTCTCCGGCAGCCAGGTCCTTCATGGACATGGGGGCGCAGGTGTCCAGAAGCCGGCCTTTGGAATCCGTGATCTTGAAGGTATTGCGGCAAATGTAGGCGCATTCGCCGCGGTTGCCGCTGCAGTCCCGCAGACAGGCGGAAAGCAGACATTGGCCGCTGTAGGCATAGCAGAGCGCACCGTGGACAAACACCTCCAGCTCCACCTCCGGCACCTCACGGCCGATGACGCTGATTTCATTGGCGGTCAGTTCACGGGCCAGAATCACGCGACTGAAGCCCAATTCCGCCGCCTGCCTGGCGCTGGCGGCGTTGCTGATGACCATTTGGGTGCTGGCGTGAAGGGGAAAGTCGGGAAAGAACTCCCGCACAATGGCGGCGACCGCCAGGTCCTGAACGATGAGCCCGTCAATCTCCACATCCCGCAATTGGACCAGAAGACGGATAAGCTCCGGCAGCTCTTTTTCTCTAAGCAAGGTATTGACAGCAACATAGACCTTCCTTGGCCATTCGGCGTGGTGATGGGCGTGCCCTGCCAGAACCCCCAGCTCGTCCAAGGTGAAATTTCCCGCGTCAGCCCGTGCCGAAAACTGCTTCATGCCCAAATAGACGGCGTCCGCTCCATAGTGGAACGCCGCAAAGCCTGCTTCCAAGGTTCCGGCGGGGGAAAGTAGTTCCATGGCTCGATTCTTTCAATTAGAAATTAGGAATTAGGAATTAGGAATTTTTCTAGATATTCTAGATATTCTAGAGTTTCTAGAGTTTCTAGAGCTTCTAGAGCTTCTAGGGAAGCCGCGCTGCTCCCGCCGTGGCGCAAAGCATCAATCATAACTCCTTGTATGGCAGATATTTACGATTATTCAAGCCCTGAAGGGGGCGGAAGAAAACGTAAATTTCAGCCTAAACAAGGATAGCCGTTTGCAGTCACTTTTGGAAGACTCTTCTGACGAGTTGCATCAGTCCTTCTTCAGCAGATTGCCGAGGCTCTTTTTGGCATCGCCCAAGGCGCCTTTGGCGGCGTCCAGGGCGCCTTTGGCGGATTCGCCCACGCTCTTGCCGGCTTCAATGATGGATTTTCCAGCTTCTCCGATGTTGGCGCCCAGACTCTTAAGCCCTTCGGTCGCCGTGTCGCTGACGCTGGTGAGGACGTTTTTCAGCACGAGGGCCGTGGCCGCCGTGGCCGCCACACCGTTTTCGGCGTCTTTGTCATCTTCCTTCGGCTTGCCGATGTCATTCAGCTCAATTTTAGGGAGCGGAAGTGATAAATCTTTGCCCTGCATTATCTTAGCGCTTAAGTTGATTTGCCCGTTGTCCAACAGGAAATGGGAGATCTGGACTTTCTTTCCCCCTTCCTTCTCTTCCTTCTTTTCAGGCTCTTCTTTGTCTTCTGAAGCGGGGACCCACGACTCCACATTCTTCTGGATGGTTCCGATGTTGGAGTTGCCAAGGCCGACTTCGTAGGTGATCTGAGGGCCGTCGATGACGATGTCATCAATCACAATGAGGTCGGAGAAGATGGATTTGGGCTGGAGGGACACATTGACTTTGTCCAGCTGGAACGCATTGTCCGTTTTGTAGCCCTCCGGATTGCCCACGATCAGGTTCTTGATGAGCAGTTTGCCGCGGAGAAGGGAAAGGTCCACGTCGTCCACGGTGATTTTGCATTGAGTCACCTGAGAGCCGACGGTCTGGATGCCGGCCTTGATCGCGCGGCCCAGGTTGTTGAGCAGGATGATGACGGCGATGATGATGACCACAACGACGATGGCCACGATTTTCAGTATCTTGTTGACGGTTTTAGCCATGATATGCCCTTTCTATATCTTATTATATATATGGTGTGATGACGGCGGAGACTTCCGCATTACATGAAGAATTCCCTCAGCAGCCCGCAGAGGCAGACGGCTCCTGCGCCAATGGCGAAGGCCACCAGCCAGGTGCGCGATTGGCGGATGTGTTGGGTCCGCTTGTGGACGAGCCGCGCCCGAGGCTGCCGCTGAACCTGCGGCAGCAGGACGGCCAGTTTTTCCATGCGTCGTTTGTTCATGATGCCGCCGTCAGTTGATGATGCCGGCGCCTTCGGAGAGGAAGATGCCCTTCAGGTTCATCTTGAGGGCCTGCGGGTTGTCGGAGAACTCCAAGGCCACGTCTTCGGTGATGTCGCCGTTGTTGACCAGCTTGAGCAGGCACTGGTTGAAACTCATCATGCCATCTTCCTGACCTGCGTCAATCGCCTGCGGAAGCTTGTCTAACTTATTGTCAAACATGAGTTTACGAACAATAGGCGTGTTGATGAGAATCTCATTGACGGGAACGACGCCCTTGCCGGTGGCCCGTGGCGCAAGGCGCTGGCAGATGATGGCGCGGACGGTTTCGGAGAGGGAGCGGCGGACCGTGTCCCGTTCCTCCATGGGGAACATGTCCAGAATACGGGAGACGGACTGCGGGGCGGTCTTCGTGTGCAGCGTGGTCATGACCAGGTGGCCGGTTTCCGCCGCGGCGAGAGCGGTCTCGAAGGTCTCGCGGTTACGCATTTCGCCGACCATGATGATGTCCGGGTCCTGTCGAAGGGCATGCACGAGGGCGGAGTCGAAGGATTCGGCGTCCAGACCGACTTCGCGCTGTTCGAAGAAGGACAGGTTGTCCTGGAAGGTGTATTCAATGGGGTCTTCGATGGTGATGACGTGCTTTTCCATGGTGTTGTTGATATGGTCCAGCATGGCCGCCATCGTGGTGGATTTGCCGCTTCCCGTGGTGCCTGTCAGGAAGATGATGCCGTTGGGCGCTTCGGAGATGTCCTCCAGAATCTCAGGCAGATGGACTTCTTTGACGGTGGGTGCGCGGCCTTTGACGTGTCGCATGGTCAAAGCGGCCTTGCCGCGCTGGCGGTGCAGGTTCACACGGAAACGGCCCACGCCTTCCTCCTCCCATGCGAAGTCAAAGTCACCCTTCTCCTGATAGATTTCCAGCTTGCCGGGCGGCAGCATCTGCTCCAACGCCTTGTTGATGAAGTAAGTGTCTGTCATGACGTCGGTTTCGACCAGCAGACTGTCAATGCGGAGGCGGACATATTTATTCTCGCGGATATGCAGGTCGGAGGCTCGGTTCTCCACGGCCAGTTTCAGCAGGTCGAAGAGGAGGGAGGCGTCCCGCTGGGTCTTGCGGATGGCGATGGCGGTCTGCCCGCGCTGCCGCTGCAAGGTCAGCAGGAAGCGGCCGATGTCGTCTTCGTTGATGAGCACGTCCTCCAGAATGTAGTCGGCATCCGGATTGGCGTTGTATTTTTCAATTTGGTTTTGAGGGAAGAGCTCCTCCAGAACGCTCTCGAAATCCTCCTTGCTCGCGACGAACTTGTTCTCCACCTTGTTGCCGGCGATACGGTAGATGAGCGGTGCTTCCAGCTGAAGAAGGCAGAGGGTGGCGTTGTTTTTGATGAAGGAGGCCAGAATGTCATGTAAAGAGGATACCATACGGTCGAATTTTCCTTTCCATGGAAGGAGACGGTCCCAGAAGAGGCCGTGTCGGGTTGAATTTCGAAAAACTGTGCTATCTTAATGGACGGGTTCAATCATGTCATCCTTAAAAGATGATGTGTTTTTGGAAAAAATCAACTTAAGAGGTTGCAGTTTGTCAGACAAGAGAATAGCCAAGGCTCAGATTGAGCCGTTTTTCGCGGCGTTGGCCGCCTCCATCAACCCGGTTCCGGAGCTGGAGTTCGAGACGCCACTGGATCTGCTGGTGGCCGTGGTGCTTTCCGCGCAATGCACGGACAAGGCGGTGAACAAGGTGACGGCCGTCCTCTGGAAGGAATGTCGTAAAGCACAGGACTACATAGACTTAGGGGAGGAAGAGCTGGCTGTTCGCTGCCGCAGCATCGGTCTGTATCGCGCCAAGAGCAAGGCCATTGTGGGGCTCTGCCGCCAGTTGGTCGCGGAGCATGGCGGCGAGGTGCCTGCGGATCGCGAGGCGCTTATGCGGCTGCCTGGAGTGGGCCGCAAGACGGCAAATGTGGTGCTCAATGTGGCCTTCGGACAGGATACGCTGCCGGTGGACACCCATGTCTTCCGCGTGGCGAACCGCACGGGCCTTGCGCCCGAAAAGACGCCGGAAGCCGTTGAACTGGCGTTACTTCCGATTATTCCTAAGCCCTATCGGCATGCTGCGCACCATCTGCTGCTGCTCCATGGCCGCTATGTCTGCAAGGCGCGGAAGCCCGAATGCGATCGCTGCGTCGTCTCGTCGTGGTGCAAACACTTTAAGGAATTAGGAATGAGGAATTAGAAATTAGGAATTTGTCATGAGAAATTAGGAATTAGAAATTAGGAATGAGGAATTTGTCATGAAAATTTGAAATTAGGAATTTGTCTAGAGCTTCTAGAACTTCTAGAGCTTCTAGAACTTCTAGAGCTTCTAGAACTTCTAGAGTATCTAGAGTTTCTAGAGCGAGCTAGATCGGTCTTTGTATAAAATGATGAGAGGAGAATGAAATGAAGGGTTGGTTTTTGAGTTTTGTGATGTGTGGCACCATGATGGGGCAGACTGTTCTGATGCACAATCTGTTCCACGATGAATCCGCATGGAAGCTTCCGGACTGCGCTCAATTCATCGATTTGGACGGCCAGCGGACGCTGAAGGTGGAGCTTCCCGCCGATCAGTATCGGGGGATGGCGGCCGCTGTCCTGCCTTTTGACTATTCCGCTAAAGGATTGACGGGCAAAGTGTTGCGCATGAGTGGCGAAATGAAGTACGAAAATGTGACGAAGCCGAGGGATCCGTGGAACGGCACGAAGTTCATGTTCACGATTCCATTGGAAAACGGCGAGACGAAATATAGCCATCCGGCGGGGCAATATGGCTCAAGCGATTGGATTTCCATCAATGCGCAAGTCAATCTGACGGAAGACATGAAGCCCGGTTCCATCGTGCTCGGCCTGCAGGACTCCACGGGAACGGTCTTGTTCCGCAAGGTGAAGCTGGAGCTGAATGACCCGACCGCCATCTTTCCGTCCCTGACGGGCGAGAACTTTCAGGCGCCCTACACGGACCGCGTCAAAAACGAGCCGCCTCGTCGCGGTGTCATGTCCACGGGACGTTATCATGATGGCATTGTGCAACGGGACATGCCGGATTTGAAGGCCTGGGGCGCCAATTTGCTTCGCTGGCAGATCACCCGCAATTGGAACGTCAAACGGGACAATCAGGACCGGTTCGAGTATCTCAGCTGGGTGGCCTCCAACATCCCCGGCACCCTGAAAATCCTTGACAAAGCGCAAGAGCTTGGCATGAAGGTAGTTGTGGATTTGCATGTGGCCCCCGGTGGCCGCGACGAAGGGGGCTTTATGCTCATGTTCGATGACCCCGCCTTCGCGGAGGTGTTCAAAGACGTATGGCGGATGCTCGCCTCCGCCTGCAAAGGACATCCCGCCATCTACGGCTATGACCTCATCAACGAACCGAATCAGCCCGCTGGCATCGTTTCGCGGGACTACCTCAGCCTGCAGTTCGACGTGGCGAAAATCGTCCGCGAAATCGATCCGGACACGCCGATCATCATCGAATCCAACGGCTGGGACAGCGCCGTCACCTATGAATACATGAGCGCCTTGCCCCTGAAGGACATCATCTATCAGGCCCACTGCTACGAGCCCTTCCCCTTCACCCATCAGGGCGTCTATGGGAAGCCCGCGGACATCGTCTATCCCAATCCGGAGAAAGGATGGGACAAGGAGTTCATCCGCAAATACTTACAGCCAGTCCGCGATTTTCAGCTCAAGCACGGCGCGCGCATCTACATCGGCGAGTTCTCCGCCATCCGTTGGGGAAAGGGCGCCGACGCCTATCTGCGGGACTGCATCTCCCTCTTCGAAGAGTACGGATGGGACTGGAGCTACCATGCCTTCCGCGAATGGAGCGGCTGGAGCGTGGAGCACAGCGACGATATGGACGACGAGAGCCCCGCCACGACGGAAACCTCTCGGAAAAAGGCACTTCTGGAAGGATTCCAGCATAATTTGAAATAGGAAATGTAACGCGAATCCATTCAAAAATCCATTCACAAAAGGGAAATATCATGGCCGTTCAATCTCCCGAATACGCTCACCATGCCATCATGTACCAGTTGTTCCTAAGGGGCTTCACGCCCGAAGGAACCATCAACGCCGCCGCAAAACTGCTCCCGCATCTCGCTGAAATCGGCATCGACATCGTCTACCTCTGCCCCATCACCACGGCGGATGATGACATGGACAAGACCCACTGGAGCAAACGCCAACTGGCGTCGGGCATCGAGAATCCATGCAACCCCTACCGCGTCAAAGACTACTATAAAATCGATCCCGAATACGGCAACGACGATGACCTCCTCGCCTTCGTCAAAACCGCGCACCAACTCGGAATGTCTGTCATTCTAGACGTCGTCTATTGGCATTGCGGGCCAAAGGCGAACATCATCACGGAGCATCCCGATTTCGTCAAGCGCGATGAAAATGGCGAACTCATCTACAACATCTACAACTTTGCTCTGCTTGACTTCGACAATCCCGAACTGCGCGAATATCTCTACGAGAACCTGGAGTATTTCGTGGCGAAATTCGGCGTCGATGGCTACCGCGCCGATGTGGCGGGCGCAGTCCCTGCGGATTTTTGGAATGAGGCACGCCGCCGCCTCGAAGACATCAATCCGGACATCATCATGCTCGCTGAGTCAGAAGAGCCTTCACTCCATGAAGATGCGTTCGATATGAGTTATGCGTTCTGCTGGTCGCGCAAAATCGCCGCCGTCTTTGACGGCAAGGAGCCAGCCACCGCGCTGCGTGATATATGGCACGACCTCAACGATAAAATGAAGAAGGCGCTTCCCCGTTTCATCCGCTGCTTCGACAACCATGACATCTGCAGCGATGACTACGACAACCGAACGGAAAAACGCTGGTCGCAGGACGCGAACGATGCAGCTCTGCTTCTTGACTTCACCATGGACGGCATTCCCTTCGTCTATAACGGGCAGGAAATCGCCGACGCGACACGCATCTCCATCTGGAGCAACCGTTTCCACTCCCACAATCAGTGCATCAACTGGTCAAAGCTCCTCACTCCCGAAGGGCAGGCGCGACTGGAATTCTTCAAGAAGCTCACGGAACTGCGCCATTCGTCCGACACGCTTGCGGAAGGCGAAACCGTCTGGGTCGACAATTCAACGCCAGATGAACTCATCTCCTTCCTCCGAACCCCCGCCGCCTTCGTCGATGACGACGATGATGTCAGCGCGGCTGAGGACGATGACTGCGGTTGCGATGACTGCGGATGTGACGACCATGAGACCTCCTCCAGCCTTCTTGTCGTCATCAACGCCTCCGACAAGCCGCTGGCAAGCACGCTCAAATTCGGACTGGAACGCGGCATGCTCCTCCGGGTTCCCATGATTCGCGGCGCCAACTACAAACCCGACGGAAATCAACTCAGGGTCAACCTGCTGCCATATGGTTTCCTCGTACTCGAATTCTGAAAAGCATGTTCTCACGCACGACGGCGAATTGAAACGCAATGACTTCTCCCGTCAACATCTATGAGATTTCGCGTATCCGCGACACGAAGGCCTTCAACATCGTGGCGGGCCATCAGGCGCAGACTGGCCGGACGCGCACCCAATACCACGAAATCGAGTCGCTGCGGATTGTGGCGGACGCCTTCGTACGGGCAGGATTCGGCGTGGCGGACTGCGACGGCTTCTTCTTCGGCTTCTCCATCCCCCACATCGGCAAGGAGTTCGATCTGCTGAAATTCACGGGGGAACGCTGCCTGAACATCGAACTGAAGTCACAGCCGATTCCCAAACGGCAGATTTTGGCGCAGCTGCTGAAGAACCGTTATTATCTCATGCATCTCGGGAAGGAACTGCATCTGTTCACGGTGGTCACGGACACCTTCTCCTGCTACAAACTGACGGCTGACGAACGGCTGGAGGAAATCGACTTCTTTGAAATCGCTTCTGTAAGTCGTTTATTTTCAATGAGTTACATAAATTCCATCGATGCGCTGTTCAAGGCGTCCGAATATCTGATTTCGCCGTTGGACACGCCGGAAAAGTTCATTCAGGGCGAGTATTTCCTCACGCAGGCGCAGGAGAAGATCAAGAGGGAGGTGCTGGATGGCATCGCCAAAGCCCGCAACCATGCGTATTTCCACATCACTGGCAATCCGGGAACTGGTAAGACGCTGCTGCTGTATGACTTAGCAAAAACTCTGTCGGCAACGGCCCCCACGCTGATCATCCAATGCGGACGGCTCCTCAAAGGCCAGAAGCGCATCCGAAAGGCCATCGGCGGACTGAATGTGGTTTCCGTGCGGCGGCTTGGCGGCACGAGAGGTTTTGCGGCGACAGCCCGTTTCATTTTCGTGGATGAGTCCCACCGCATGAACCGACGTCAGTTCGAGTCCCTCTGCGCCACCGTCGCCGCCCACGGCTCCGTCTGCATCTTCTCCTCCGATCCGGAACAGGTCCTTTCCCGTGAAGAGCGCGAGAACGACATCGCGGGAGAAATCCGCCGGCTGCCTCTTGGCGGCGAGTTCGTGCTTTCGGAGAAGCTGCGCATGAACCGCGAACTGAGCACTTTCATCTTGCGGCTCAAGAACATACGCCATCGGCCACGGCAGCGGGAAAGCTTCTCCCATGTGTCTCTCAGCTTCGCCAACACGCTGCTTGAGGCGCAGAATCTCATCGCCTATTACAAGGCAAAGGGCTTCGTCTTCATCAACTACACGCGCTCCAAATGGAATCCATGCCCCTTCGACGCCTTCAAGGAGGATTTTGACACGCATCACGTTATCGGGCAGGAGTTTGACAAGGTCGTCATGCTCATGGACAACTCGTTCTACTACGATGAAAATGGCGTCCTTCAGGGGATTCCGCATCCCTCTCCCGATTATCTCTATCCCAACATGTTCTATCAGGGCATCACACGAGCCCGAGAGGATTTGGCCCTTGTCATCGTGGACGCCCCCGAACTCTTCGGACACATCGCATCCATCCTTGAAGAAATTAGGAATTAGGAATTAGGAATTAGGAATTTGTCATGAGAATGCTCTCTAAAATGTGGTATGATACCACATTAGAGGGAGAGTATGAATTTTTCGAGACGGCATTGCAGTTCATGAATCAGCCCCGAAGGGGTGGCGGAGCACAGCCCGGGGTAAGCGTGGCCGTGAAGCGGCAAGCGCAACCCCGGGCATGGAATGACATCAATCCTCCTCGTGGATTTTCTTGATGGTGGGATAGACATAGGCCTTGCCCAGCTCGTCGGTGATGCATAGGCTTTCGTACAGCTCCACCTCGTCCAAGCCCTTGTCCACGACGACCTGCATGTCGGCGGCGAAATCATAGTCTTTGGGAATGTTGCAGCCCATTTCGCGGAAGAGGCCGATCTTGATGTCCCGTCCGCCCGTGATCTCTTTGGTGAAATAATCGGAGAACTCCCTGCCATTGCGGAAGTTAGAGCCGCTCATCATGACGCCGTCCAAAGAGCCTTCCGCAAACATCTTCTTGTAAGGCCACGGCATGGGGCCAAAGGTGCCGTTGTAGTCCGGATCGTCCTTCATCTCCAGAGGACGGTTGGCGGAGAGATAGATGGGACGGCCGTCACTCAGCGCCTTGCAGCGGCGGAAGAACTCCGCGATGGAGTCCGCGCGGATTTGGAAGACGCCGGCGATGTCCTCCTGGCTGCCGTTGTAGTCATGGCCATAGCGGGCCTTGAATTTCTCCAGCACCTCGGGGTTGTAGCCGAACTCCACGCCGTTGCCCACGCCGGAGTGGCAGCGCGTGTTGAACATGAAGCCGTCGAAGGGGTAGCGGGCCAGCTCCTCAAAGCGCTTCACCTTGTGCTCCATGGCCTTGGGAACCGTGAACTCCGCCACGCCGTAGTAGTAGAGATCCCGCCCCGCCATGTCCGGCTCGCCAACGGAGAAGCCCACAGCCCGGTTGCCATAATCCAATGCGCAGGAGGAACTTCGAGTATTGGGAACATAGAAGGAGAAATTGAGGGAGGACAGAATCTGCTGTTCCTCCTTGGCGTCGTTCATAATGCCCCACACGCTGGGCAGCTCCTTGCCGTCCGTGTCGTAGATTTGGCACTGTCCCACGTCCTTTGTCATGACCATGGTGAAATTCTGATCCATGGGCATGCCGCGGACGGCCAGCTTCACATACTTCTCCTTGATGGACAACCCTGTGATGACCAGGCGGTTAAGGCCGTCCTCCGTCACGGAGGGGGTCACCTCGTAGTCGCCTTCATAGGGGCGATAGCGCCTGTTGTCATCGCTGACATAGAGGAACAGGTCCTTGCTTGAGCGGATGCGCGGAGGCTTGCGCCCCTTCCACATGGGGTCGTTGGTGAACACAATGCGCCCCACGGGTTTACGCTTGTCCGGCACATAGAGCGCCGCCGCCGCCCTCTTCTTCTGGACCAACAACGGATCCCGCATGGCAAAGGCGTCCATGTTGTCGATGTACCACGGATCGATCAGCGCCCAGCCGTTGAGCCATTCATAGGTCTTCTCCTTGCCCTCGATGCCGCCACAACCATATTGGACGCCCCCGTCGTCATAGAGGCTTTCCCAGCCCCACACCTCCATGCCGTATTTGTGGCCCAGTCGGATGGTCTCCA
>JAEEYQ010000049.1 GCA_016288215.1 Lentisphaeria bacterium
GAAGAATCTAGTCTATCTGCCTAAGACAAAGATGTATACGGGAGACCGCGAAGGCACTGTGGACGGAACCCATCCCAATGACATCGGCATGAAGTCTCTGGCGGCGGCCTTCGGAGAAGCCGTCCGCGAAGCTCTGCCTCAACTGGCGGACAAATAGCCAAACGCACGGCAAATGGGACGAATGGGACAACAGGGTTTTCCATCAATTGTTCCGCTCGTCCCAATTTCCTAATTTGTAATTATTTATAGCTAATTTTTTCAAGGAGTTGTGAATATGAGCCGTTTCATCTCCCTGATTGTGGTGTCCTGTTGCGTTTGCATGGCAGGGGATTATGGGTTCAAGTCTGCCCCGTTGACCTCCGTCAAACTGCTGGACGGCTTCTGGCTTTCCCGCTTCGAGACCAATCGCAACGTGACGGTCTGGACCAATTTCAACAAGTGCGAGGAGACGGGCCGCATCGCGAATTTCATCAATGCGGCCAAATACGCGAAAGGCACTTTTGAAGGGACTCCCTTCAACGATTCGGACGTGTTCAAAGTCATTGAAGGTGCGGCATATACGCTATCCACGCATCCTGATGAGAAGCTGGAGGCCTATTTGGACGAGTTGATTGGGCACATCGCCGCCGCGCAGGAGCCGGACGGCTATCTGTACACGGCACGCACGCTTGGCTACGACAACGGCATGATAGACGGCGAATTCAACTATGGCATCATGGGGCCCGTGCGCTGGAGCAACATCTCCTTCAGCCATGAGCTTTACAACCTCGGCCATCTTTACGAGGCGGCGGTCGCCTACTACGAGGCCACTGGAAAACGCACGCTTCTGGATGTGGCCATCCGCAGCGCCGATCTGGTGGACCGCACCTTCGGGCCTGGAGAGACGCAGCTGAAGGACGTCTCCGGCCATGAGGAGATTGAGCTTGCGCTCTGCAAGCTGTTCCGCGTCACAGGTGAAACACGCTATCTCAAACTGGCAAAGCATCTTCTGGACACGCGGGGGCACAACGACCTCGGCGCACGGCCAGGGTTCGTGAAATGGGAGGACGGTGGTGTCCTGAAGGGGGATTCCCCTGAAATGCTGCTGCACCGCCAAAAGCACAAACCTGTGCTGCAACAGACGGAGGCGGAGGGACATGCGGTCTGCGCCGGCTATTTGTACAGCGGTATGACGGACATTGCGGCGCTGATGGAGCAGGATGACTATCGGAAGGCCGTCGACATACTTTGGGAGAATGTGGTGGGCCACAAGCTGCATCTGACGGGCGGAGTCGGCGCCAGACCTCATGGCGAATCCTATGGCGACAATTATGAGCTGCCCAATGAAAGCGCCTATCTGGAGACTTGCGCGGCCATCGCCAATGCGCTGTGGAATCAACGGATGTTCCTCTTGCATGGGGATTCGATGTATGTGGATGTGCTGGAACGAATTATCTATAACGGCTTTCTTTCAGGAATCTCCCTTTCCGGAGACGAGTTCTTCTACCCGAATCCCATGGCCTCCAAAGGCGGCTATGCACGTTCCAAATGGTTCGGTTGTTCATGCTGCCCGGTCAACATTGTGCGCTTCATCCCGCAAATCCCCCAGTTCGCATACGCGACACGCGAAAATTGCGCCTATGTGAATTTGTTCGTCGCCAGCGAGGCGAAGTTGCCGCTGGACAGTGGTGCTGTGACCCTTCGGCAAGAGACGGCGTATCCATGGGAGGGACGAACGCACATTCGAATCTCGCCTGCCGTTGAAGGACAACGCTTTGCGCTGGCGTTGCGCGTTCCCGGCTGGGCTATTGGACGGCCTGTTCCCAGCGATCTGTATGTCCAGACCAATCCAGGCTCTTTGAATGATGTTTCTATCTTGTTGAACGGCAACAAGTTGCAATTGAATCTCAAAAAGGGCTATTGTGTGTTGGAGCAGGAATGGAAAGACGGCGATGTGGTGGAGATGGTCATGAATATGCCCGTGCGCCGCATCCGCGCCCATGAAAAGGTCGCGGCGGACAAGGGGCGACTCGCCGTGGAGCGGGGCCCCATCGTCTACTGTGCGGAAGGCGTGGACAACGGTGACAACGTCTACAATCTGATTCTTCCGGAGGACGCGGTCTTCAAACTGGCGGATACGACCATCTGTGGACAGACCTTCCCCGCCCTTGACGGACAGGGAGTTGCGCTATTCACAGATTTGAAGGAAAACGCCATCCGTGAAGAGCAGTCCGTCATCCGACTGATTCCGTATTTCGCATGGTGTCACCGCGGCGCCGGTCAGATGCACACCTGGCTGCCCTGCGACCGGAGGAAGGCGATTGCGGCATCCTCCATCATGGTGACGGCATCGCATTGCAATGAAAGCGACACGACTGAGGCCATCTTTGACGGTGTGTCTCCAATGGCTTCAAACGATCTAGAAATTCCGCGCATGACCTTCTGGCCCCACCTCGGAACGGAGGAGTGGATTGAAATGACGGCGGATTCGGAGCTTTCCCTCAAGGGCATTGACGTGTATTGGTTCGATGATGAGCCAACTGGCCGCTGCCGTCTGCCCGAATCGTGGCAGGTGCTTTGGCGCACCGAAGAAAACGCCCCATGGCAGGCCATGCCGTGCGAATGTCCCGTCGCCAAGGACCAGTTCTGTAGAGTCGAATTCCCCAAACCGTTTAATGTCAAGTATTTGCGACTTAATATCAAGCTTCGGCCCGAATTCTCCGGCGGCATTTTGGAAGCGAGATTCATAAATGATTGATAATGAGAATGAAATTTATGGGCTGTGCATGCCTTTAGGGGCTTGCACGGCTTTTCGAGCTGAACTGATTCTATTTGAAAATGGAAAAGCGAGCACCAAAGACGGGGAAATGGATGTTTATCACAATCAAGTTAATTCCATGCAGTTGAGTCCATTTTGAGAAAGCTGCTGAGTCAAAATTTATTCGGTCAAATGTATGGAATTGCAAAGTTTGAATTTTATGATATCGTTTTCTTTGCAAGAATAGTCACTTCTCTTCTTGATTGTAGATAATTTCAAGATATATTGAACACTATTCAAATAATTTTGGAAGAGCTTCTTCAAAACAACTCGACTGGGTCGTCTGACGTAAAAGGAGGATTAGTCGTCTGAACACTGCATTCACGGAACACAGGGTTGTGTCCGCTGGCCGAATTGGGGAAATCTTGTTTTTCCAGTAAGTTTGGTCAGTCAAAGAGGTGCAAGGCAAGTGGCGGAAACACCGCATGGCTTTTCCATTCACAAAGGAGAAAGGACAGAATGAAAGAACGGATTGAGTTTGACGGAACATTCACACAAGAGATTCGAGATATCATGCGAATGAAGCGCCTGAAGCTGGGATTGTCTTTCCATCGGGCGGCAGGTTACATGGGGGTGAACTGGTCTACATTTCGAAAATGGGAGAATGGTACAACAAAGGACTGCGATGTCTGCTATCGGCCGCGAATCGAGAAATTCATCAACGGCGACTATGACGAACAGCTGATTGAAACGTTCGAGTTTCCTCGCTACGATGATATTGCAAGTCGGATGTCTGATAGAATTCATACAGTCATGGAGAATTTCTCCAATGCTTACGCCATCTGCAATCGTGAGAATTCGCAGATAGGGGAAGAGATGTTGGAAAAAGTTGATGAGGTTACCCATCAGGCTTTGGAAGCCTATCTGAAGGAAAAAAGAAAAAACTAAGTGCTAAAACATGATACTATGGATGGCCCAATGGCGGATTCGTCATTGGGCCACATTGCTTTAGCCAGTCATCCTTCGTTATTTTTTCTTTCGATTTTTTTTCCTTGATGCCTCGGCCATTTTCTTTCGGGCGTTTCTTCTAGCTTGTTCATTGGCGCTAATGGGCCTTGGAATGCCTCCCATTCGGCCCATGCCGCCCATGCCGCCCATGCCGCCCATGCCGCCCATGCCGCCCATGCCGCCCATGCCGCCCATGCCGCCCATGCCGCCCATGCCGCCCATGCCGCCCATGCCATTGAGAGCGCTCATGTCCGGCATGGAATTGCCGAACAGCTTGCTCAGCATGGAACCACCGCCATTGCCGATTTTGCCCATGACTTGGCGCATTTGGCTGAATTGCTTCAAAATCTGGTTGACTTCCTGCAATGAGGTGCCAGAGCCTTTGGCGATTCGTTGACGGCGGGGAGTGCCGATGATCTCCGGATGACGGCGTTCCTCTTTTGTCATGCTGTGGATAATGGCCTCAAGGGACTTGAAGGAGTCGTCGTTCAGCTGATCAAGGGGAAGATTGCCTGCTCCAGGCAGAAATTTGAGAAGGGAGGCGAAGCCGCCCATCTTGCGGATTTTCATGATTTGAGCCAAGAAGTCGTCGAAGCCGAAGGTGTTCTTCATTAGCCGTTCCTCCAGCTCCTTAGCCTCTTCTTCCTTAAACTGCTCCGCTGCCTTCTCAACCAGGCTGACCACATCTCCCATGTTCAGAATCCGCTGGGCCATGCGGTCTGGATGGAACACCTCCAGATCCTGCGGGCGTTCGCCAATGGTGACGAATTTGATGGGCTTTCCAGTGACCTGCCGCATGGAAAGGGCGGCGCCGCCGCGGGCATCACCGTCTAGTTTGGTGAGGATAATGCCTGTGATGCCCAGCGCCTTGTCGAAATGCTCCGCCACGGAGACGGCCTCTTGGCCCAAGGCGGCGTCGCCAACCAGCAGAATCTCCTTTGGCTGAGTCCGTCGTTTGATTTCAATAAGCTCCTTCACCAGCTCATCGTCGATTTGGAGGCGTCCCGCTGTGTCCAGAATGACCACATCGCAGCCTTGGGAACTGGCTGCGGAACGGGCCTGAACGGCCAGCTGAGCCACATCTTTCTGCTCGCGGTCGGCGTAGACGGGTATATCCAATTCCTGTCCAAGTACTTCCAGCTGGGTAATGGCGGCGGGGCGGTTCACGTCGCAAGCGGCCAGCATCACCTTCTTTTGAAGCTTGTCCCGAAGGTGCACGGCCAATTTGGCGCTGGTCGTGGTTTTGCCGCTGCCATGGAGACCGCACAGCATAATGACGGAAGGCGTGCCGGAAAACTCAAGTGGCACGTTGGACTCGCCCAACAAAACCACCAGCTTGTCATGGACAATCTTGACCACTTGGTCGCCAGGGCGTACACTTTTGAGCACCGCCTCTCCAAGGCTCTCCGCTTTCACATCTGCGATGAACTGCTTGACCACCTGAAAATTGACATCGGCCTCAAGCAGCGCCCGACGAATTTCGTTCAGGGCATCGCTGATGTTCTCTTCGGTCAAGGTGCGCTTTCCGCTAAGGCTGCGGAAGGCCTGTTGGAATCGATCGGTCAATTTGTTGAACATACGAGCAAATCTTGGATTAGGGGTGATGATGACAGCAGATAAATGCTATATAACTTATTTATATATAATTATTTATAGATAACGTGCTCCATCGGCCGCCTGACAGGCCATGATGTCCGCCTTCAAGCCAGTACGTTCTAGATATGCTTTGCCTAGAAGGGCCATGTACTCCGTGGCGGTTTCCTTGCGAACCAGATGCACGGTGATGCCGCCGAAGCCACCGCCGCTGAGGCGAGCTCCTAGGGCGCCGGGCAAGTTTTTGGCAATATCCACCAGACAATCCAGCTCTTCGCAGCTGTTCTCAAAATAGTGGGTGGAGCTGTATTGGGACTGGAACATGAGCTGGCCGAAGCCTTCGCAGTCTCCGCGGGACAAGGCCGCTGCGCCGTTTGCCACCCGCGAAATCTCACCAACCACATGGAGAGCTCGCCGATAGGAGACAGCTGCCAGCTTGTCCTTCGCCGCCTCCAATTGCTCCGGACTCACATCCCGAAGGGCGCTGACTCCCGGATAGATGCCCGCCAGCACCTTGACGGCGTCTTCGCAGGCGGCACGGCGTTCATTGTATTCATTGGTGAGGTTGTGTTTGACCATGCAGTTGGCGACCACAAACGCCGTGCCAGCTGGAATGGGCACATTGGACACTTCATAGCTCCTAAAATCCGAATAGACCAGTTGCCCAGCTTTGCCCATTAGTGAGCTAAATTGGTCCATAAGTCCTGTGTTTGCACCAACATAGTTGTTTTCACAACCTTGGCCGATGCGAGCGCAGTCCAACCAGCTTATTTCTGACTTCGCCAATTTCTTCAGCGCGAAAAGCATGGCCATCTCCAAGGCGGCGGAGCTGCTCATGCCAGCGGACATGGGAACCGTTCCTCCCAGAACTGCCTTGAACGCAGGCACTTCCATTCCACGTTTCCGCATCTCCACGATTAGTCCTTTGATGTAGTTGCTCCAGTCCCCTTTGGCTGGCTTGGCTAGGTTATCCAGGGAGAAGCGGCGACGGCTGTTGGTCACGATGTCCGTCAGTTCGCACTCTCGTCCAGGGATGGCCATGGCCGCCACGGTCATGGCACGGTCAACCGCTGTGCTCAGGACAGTGCCTTGGTTGTAGTCGGTGTGGTTGCCCAAAATCTCCAGACGGCCGGGAGCTTTTGCAATGACTTCCGGTTCTACATGATACATATCTTTGAAGGCTTGTCGGACTTTTGATTCCATGGGGTGAATTCCTTCTTGCGTTGGTTGGCTTCGGGGTCAGGCAATGGCCAGGCCTGCGGCTCGGCCGACTTCAAAGGCCTTGAAGTTGACGGCAACCATCTCTGCTCCCTTGCGGGCAAAGGTCGCTTCAATGACGTCCGTCATATAATTGGCTGGCACATCGATAAATGGCGAGATGGCTCCAAGCATGACCATGTTCATGGCACGGCTTGAACCAGCCTCCTGTGCCATGCCGTCCGCGTCAATGACCACATGTCGCGGATAGGCCCGCAAGGCGGCCAGAATGGTTTCAAGATCCGGATAGTCTCCAATATTCTGTACCGGACGAGAGTTGGCGAGGACCACACCCTGAGGGGCAAGGGCGTCCGCTTGGCGTAGCGCCTCCATAGGTTCCACGGCTAGGACGATGTCTGCCGTGCCTTGGGAAATAAGATCTGAATGGATGGGTGCATCCGAAAGGCGCAGGTGGGCCAGAACGGCGCCGCCTCGCTGAGCCATGCCGTGGACTTCGGACTGCTTTACATTCAGGCCGGCTTTCAGTGCTGCTTGCCCAATGATGGCCGCAATGGTCAGAATACCCTGGCCGCCCACTCCCGCTAAGACAATGTCATTTTTCATGGATATATGCCTCTGCTGCTTTGGTTTGAATATGATATCCCCACTCTATTTCCTTGCCTTGCGGCGCAGGGTCTGGATGCATTCCCGGCGGGATATGACAATGGATAGCCCTTGATAGTCAATTTCCTCAAGAAGGACTTTCACGTTCTCCTCGTGGTTCTTGGGTAATGGTGTGATGATGCGGACGTGTTCTGGAGCCACGCCTAGCCCTTTGCAGATGTCTTCTAGTCGGCCATTGTTGATGGAAGCTTGACCACCAGTCATGCCTGTGGTGCCGTTGTCCACAATCAGCACGGTGATGGGGGAGTTCTCCCATACGGCGTCAAGGATGCCCGTCATGCCGGAGTGGGTGAAGGTGGAGTCGCCGATGACGGCGATGGCAGGGGCAATTCCCGCGTCCGCTGCACCCTTGGCCATGGAAATGGAGGCTCCCATGTCAACGCAGGAACTGATGGCGCTGAAGGGCGGCAGCGCACCAAGGGTGTAGCAGCCGATGTCCCCGAACACATTGGCGCCGGGGCGGTCCGCGATGGCTGCATTGAGCGCCTTATAGCTGTCTACATGAGGGCAGCCGTCGCAAAGCCGCGGGGGACGGACCTTGACCAGGGGGCTTAGTGGCGTGGTGTTCGGCACGGGAAGCTTGAATGCTTCGGCCACATGGCGAGGGGTCAGTTCTCCAGTGCGGGGCAGGTCGCCGCTAAGACGTCCGTGGATGTTGCCTGTTGGGTTCAGCGGTCCGCGAAGTTGCTGCTCAATGAAAGGCATGCCCTCTTCCACAACCATGATTTGATCACAACGCTCCAGCAGACGGGACAACAGACGTGTCGGCAGGGGATATTGGGAAATCTTCAGAATAGGGTAGGGACATTTGCCTCCAAAGGCCTCTTGGACATAGTTGTAGCCGATACCGGAAGCGATGATGCCATAGCGGTTTTCCGTGCCTTCTTCCAGCCGATTGAAGGGAGACGCATCACTGGAATCCACCATTGTCTGCTGTTTCGCGCACAGCTTTTCGTAGTTGCGTTTTGCAATGCCGGGCAACAGCACAAAACGGCCAGGTTTGGCGTTGGGCGGGTTCAAACCGTTCTCTGGCTGTGCCTTCCCCGTCGTCACATTGGCGCGGGAGTGGGAAAGCCGGGTGGTCAGTCGCATCAAAATTGGTTCCTCAAGGGATTCGGAAAGGCGGAAGGCATAGGCTGCCATGTCATAGGCTTCCTGCTGGCTGGCTGGCTCCAGACAGGGTATCATCGCAAATTGCGAATAAAAACGGGAGTCTTGCTCGTTTTGAGAGGAATGCATGGACGGATCGTCTGCCGCCACCACCAAAAGACCACCAACCGTGCCTGTAACCGCTGAGTTGACAAAGCCGTCCGCCGCCACATTCATTCCTACATGTTTCATGCAGACCATGGCACGTTTGCCCGCAAAGGACATGCCCAATGCTTCTTCCATGGCCACTTTTTCGTTGCTTGACCATTCGCGATGGACCTTTCTCTCCTCTGCTTCCGAAGATGTCTGAATATACTCCAATATTTCTGTTGACGGCGTTCCCGGATAAGCATAGCACCCAGACAAACCTGCGTCCAGGGCGCCTTGGGCCAGCGCTTCGTCTCCAAGCAGTAGTTTTTGCAACATGAGAGTTCCTTTCCCATTAATGGATCTTCATTTATTATATACCTATTTAATATAGTGGCAGATTGTGGAAACTCCACGCGGCGTTGTCCCCCAAGGCGCCAATCGCCCCGAATGTCGTGTTTCGAGCCGTCGGTGGTGGCGAAAAAGGCGCGCGGGAGGCTATTTTCGCGAATGGTGACATGCGCGTGGGCGATGAGAAGTCAGCAGAGGTCATAATGACCGCGAGGGGAAGGACAAATTCTGACAGTCGTCAGCAATTGATGATTGCCATAAGTTGTGCATTGGGAAAAGCTTGCACCACCGTCGTCATGGTGGCTGACAAGCCGCGAGCAGCGCGGAACGCATGGTCTACAGAATCACAGGGTGTCATCCCTTTTCATTCTGTGAATTGCCTGACAATTGGGCGATGATGACCGCGGCGAAGATAATGGCGCAGCCTGCAAGTTCCCGTCCATTGAGCCGTTCTCCCAATATTATCCAGCCTCCCAAGGCGGCAAAGACGGATTCTAGGCTCATCAAAAGGGAAGCAATGACTGGATGAACATACTTCTGGGCCACGATCTGAAGCGTATAGGCCACGCCGCTTGAAAGAACGCCCGCATAAAGCAGTGGAATGCAGGCATCTGTAATGCCGCTCCAGGTGATATGTTCCGTGAAGGACGCAATCAACAGCGACAAGACACCGGCCGTCCCAAACTGGATGCAGGCCATTCGGACGCAATCCGTCTTCGGCGCAAAGTAGTCGATGACCAGAATGTGGAAGGAGAAGCCTATGGCGCAGAGGAAGATGACGACATCGCCCTTGTTCAGGCCTCCGCCGCCACGGAAGCAGAGAAGATACATTCCGAAAATGGCGGCGGCGACGCAAAACCAGAGGAGTCGGCTGACTTTCTTGCCAAAGCAGAGTCCGATCAACGGCACAATAAATATATACAACGTGGTGATGAAGCCAGCCTTGCCAACGGAAGTCCAGCCAATGCCGACCTGCTGCAGCAGACTCGCGATTGCCAGAATCACGCCGCAGCAGATTCCCCCTTTGAAAAGCGTGCTGCGTGAATCTGCGCAGGCGCCGAAAAAGGACGACCTGCGCCCCTGCAGCTTGTCGATGAACAGGATGCAAGGAAGCAACGCCACGCAGCCTATCAGATTCCGGATGCCATTGAACGCACACGGTTCCAAATGGTCAAGCCCGCTCTTCTGTGCGACGAATGCTGTTCCCCAAATCAGCGCCGTCAGGCAGAGAAGAGCGGCACCGATGATGCTTTTCCTATCCATGGACATCTTATTCGTAAATGGTTACATGTTATCAAGCAACCAGCGGAGGTTTTCGGTGGCCTCCTGAAGCGTGCCAGGGAAGGAAGCCCCGCCGCCAAGGCAGAGGAAACCATTGAAACTGGAGCAGCGCAAAATGGAAATCAATTCCTTGATTTCCGCGTTGCCCTGTGCCAGACGGGTTGGTGTCCCGTCCCAAAGGCAATCCGCAACATCCAGCTGCCCAATGGTTTTCAGAAAATGGCCTGCCTTGTATGAATTCAAGAAGGGCATTTCGCCCGCCTGTGCAAACTGGGCCGCATTGAAGCAGAATGTGGCGGCGGAAGCGGCGTTTCCATCGATACTTGTGAGTTCTTTTTGAATGGAAGCGAAATCGGAAGTGGCGCACAGGGCCGTCTGTGCCGCGTTGGCCAAGGAGACGCTGATGTTCTCTTTGGCCAATGCCACGGCCGTCTTGCCGCTGGACGGCAACGGCATGACGACGCGCTGGATGTCCGCCGCCCCCAGTTTCTCCAGCAAGTTCGTTGCATTGAAGGGAACGGCGGGAAGCCGCAGCGCGGAGACGGCGATGCCCGCCTCCTTCAACTCCGCCACGGCCTTCGCCAGCTTGTCCGCTGATATCGCCATGGCCGCCTTCCCTTGCAGATAATCCAGTTCGACCTGCCGAATGCCCGCCTTTGCCAGATTCTCGCAGATTTCCGGCACATATCTTCCGGCCAATCTGGCGGAGGCCGTCAACTGAAAGGACTCCTTTGCGAATTCGGCGGCCATCAGCGTAGCGCGCTGGCCGATGCAGTCCGCGCAGGCGGGATTTTCGCAAAGGAACAAGTCCGGAGCATCTTTCGCGTATTCTGTGAGCAGGTCAATCATGTCCTTGCTCTTGATGAGGCGGCAGATCGCATTGCCAATCCTGCCGACGACCATGGCGCCGCCATCCTTCAAAATGCTGTCAATGCCGATGAAATCGCGGTGCGGGCCAGGAAAGAAGTGGTAGCTGTGGGAGACGGTCTGCCCGTCCGGCGTCTGCAGACTGTCGTAGGTGCGCGTCTTGAGGTAGGGAAGGTGCAGCATGGCCTCCACGCTGTGCAGCGTGGTGTTCCTGTCCTGGTCGCAGCCCAACAGACAGACATAGCCGCCTCTTTCCGCAAGTCGCGTATAGGGCGTATTTTCCCCATGGGCGGTATCCGCCTTCCAGTGGTCCACACAGAGTTCAGCGGCCATAGGGCCAAAGGCCGCAACGGCGGCGCAGGGGCAGGAGCTGACGATGGCACCGGGCAGCTCCTTGATTTTGTCCGCCAGTATGCCCAAATTGTCGAACGCAGGGGCCAGCAGCGTACCGCTGCCACCGATGGCATCCAGAAAAGCCGCGATGACGGCATCCGGCCCGCCTTCCACAGGGCCGAGGCTCAGATAGGAGCTGTGCAGGAGAACGATGTCTCCCTCCTTCAGGCCAAGCTGGCGGAGGGAATTTGCTATTTCATTGCGATTCAACATGATAAGGATTCCTTTCTTAATCTTCTTCTTCAACAAGTATCTGGCAGGGGACTTGTGTCAAGGTGGCAATGCGGGGGAAGGAAATGGTCAGGAGATTGCGAGACTTTTTCAGTCGTCCCATGCCTCTGGGCTCACAGACAGTGCAAATGCCATTGCTGAAAAATTTCACGAAAATGCCCCTGATGTCCATGCTTTCATAGATGTCGGAGACCAGAATGCGGATGCCGGAGCTGACAATCCAGTCGACGGCGCTGTCGTCCAGCCATACGCTTCTGAATTCGATTTCATCTGGATCCAGGTTGCCTAAAGCGTTGATCATGAGGGTCGGAGTCTGCGGAATTCCCCCAAGTGCCTCTTCCAGTTCAGCCGCGGAGACTCCTCCGCTGTGGTCGATGCGCGCCAGCCGAATGACGGTGCAGGGGATTCGGAAGAACAGCTCTGCCGGTGCATTGTCCGCCCGCATGCCATCGTCCGTCTGCACGATATGTCCGGGGAAATCAATGTAGCTGCTGTCATCCATGGAATGGATGGTTACATCGTAGACCAGCCCCGTGTAGTCCGTATGGCCCGATTTCATGTGGACATCCGTCCGCACGATGGTCGGAACCTTTGCGGCCGGGTAGGGGCATGTGAGATCATATAGCATATCAAATCCTTATGTTGCCAGAATTTTATAACATGTTTTGATGCAGTTACTTATCAACATCTTCTGGCATATGTTGAGCAGAGCAGCCAGCGTCCACGACCAGCCGTTCGCCGCAGATGTTGGCGGCGGCGTCGGAGGCGAGGAAGGCCACGGCCTGAGCAATGTCATCCGCTGATGCCTCCTTGCGGAGCGGGCAGTTCATGCGGCGACGGGTACGCAGACTCTCGTCCAGGGCGTCCCATCGGTCGGTGTAGATGTAGCCGGGGGCTACTTCGTTGACACGGATTCCCTTGGGGCCCAAATCAACGGCCATGGAGCGGGTCAGCGCGTCAATGCCCCCTTTGCTGGTGACGTATGCCGTCCGGTTGCGGATGGCCCGCATGGAGACATTGGAGCCGAGATTGACGATGATGCCACGACTTTCCTGCCGAAGCATCATTCGCGCGGCATGCTGCGAAACCATAAATGTACCTAACACATTGGTTTGCAGTACCTTATGAAAAAATGCAGGTTCCATTTCCACAAAGGGCTTCCCGATGCCCTGATCACAGGCGTTGTTCACCAAAATGTCCAGATGGCCGGCTTGGCTGTCGATAGTCTGGAACATTTGGTTGACTTGTTCTTCGTCGCCGATGTCCGCCGGCACTTGGATGAATCCGTCCAATCCCATGCCATGGAGTAGGGCGGCGCCTTTGGCCGTGGAGGCGGCGGTGGAGCTGCAGATGAAGACCTTGGCGCCTTCCCGAAGAAAAAGTGCGGCGATGCCTACGCCGGTATTCCGGCTGGTTCCGGTCACAAGGACGACTTTGTCTTGAAAACGTTTGTCAGTCATGGGATACCTCCATGGTGTAGTAGGGGATGGCGTCTGCGGGGCGGATATGGGTCAGATTCCCCTGATAGTGCCGCAGCGATGTCGGAATGTATGGATGTTTAAGAAGTTCCTGTTCATTGAGTTCGATGCCAAGGCCCGGTCGTTGGGGGATGACCATTTCGCCGTCTTTGAGAAGGAGGTTCTCGTTGCAGAGTTCCCGCCGCCATGGCACGTCGGTCATCATCATCTCCAGCATGATGAAATTGGGGACGCAGGCGGCCAGTTGCAGGGTTGCCGCGTTGGCCACGGGACCGGAAGGGTTGTGGGGGCAGAAGCCCAAGTGGCGGCATTCGGCCTCCGCCGCCAGCATCCGCAATTCCATGATGCCGCCGGCGTGGGAGACGTCCGGCTGGATGTAGTCCGTGCATGCGAGGTCGAAGAACTGGCGGTAGTCATAGCGGCTGTAGAGCCGTTCGCCGGCGGCCAGCGGGACACGGACTCTGTTTTTGACTTCCCGCATACCCTCTTTGTCGTCTGGCGGGATGGGCTCCTCGAACCAGAAGACGTCGTATTTCTCCAGCCGCTGGCCGATTTTGACGGCGGTGGGGATGTCGAAGCGTCCATGTCCTTCGATGAGCAAGCGAACTTGACCGCCTGTGGCTTCGGAGACTTTTTCGATGCATTCCATGGCCTGTTGGAGCTCCTGCGGGGAGATTTGCTGCCAAGCTTTGCCGAAGGGATCCCATTTACAGCCGGGCAACCGTCGGTTCCGAAGCGCCATTGCCTTTTCGGCGAATTCGTCTGGCGTCTTTGCGGGGGAAAACCAGCCGTTCATGTAGACAGGGATGGAAGTGCGCACCATTCCGCCAAGGAGCTGGCAGACGGGGACGCCCAAATCTTTGCCTTTGATGTCCCAAAGGGCCATTTCGACGCCGGCCAGTGCGCTCATGAGCACGGGGCCGCCTCTCCAGTAGGCGTCGCGGTAGCAATCGTGGCGGAAATGTTCGATGGCATGAGGATCTTTGCCCAGTAGCCAGTCTTCCAGGTCATGGATGGCGGCGGCCACGGTGTTTTCCTTGTATTCAAGGGTTGCCTCCCCCCAGCCATGGAGTCCGCCGTCCGTCTCAATCTTCACAAAGACGAAATTGGTTCGGAACGCATTGCAAATGAAGGTTTTGACGGCACTGATTTTCACAGGGTGAATTCCTTTCCGATAGTCATGGGGAACGAAGAGACGCCAAGATGGCGGCAGGCTTCGATGAAAGGTGCGGGATCGGCGGTGTTCTCTGCAAACAGTCCGTAATGCATGGGAAGGGCCATGCGGGGGCGAAGCCGCTCTATGCAACGCAGAGCCTCATCGGCATTCATGTTGCCCAGTTTGCCGTTGATGCAGATGAGCAGCAGGTCAACATCAGTGGTTTGAGGAGAGAAGAGCCGTTCGTCAAACAGGGTGTCTCCTGTGAGGTAGATTCTTTGGTCGTTGGCCTCAATGACATATCCGCAGGCGCTTGGGTCGCTGTGGGCGGCAAAGACGGCGGTGACGGTGATGTCTCCGAAGGTTGTTTGGCTGTCAGGAGCGATTTCAGTCAGCATTTCCTCGGCGATGTTCAACCGTCGGAAGTGGTCATGCGCACGGGCAGGGCCGGCAAAGTGGCAGGCAGGATAGCGGAGATGGATTTCCTCCACGCCTTCTGGATCCAAATGGTCCAAATGGTCGTGGGTGACCAGCAGGGTATCTGGCCGTAGGCTGTTCAGCTGCAAAGGGAAGGGATGCAAACGTTTAAGGCCTTGGATGCGTTGAATGCAGTCGCTGATGTAGGGATCGACAAGAAGACGGCAGGCTTTCGACACGAAGAAAAAGCCGCCTTGCCCGAGCCACGTGATGCGGATGTAGGACGTGGAGGGTTTGCTGTTGGCGTTCATGGATGAATACCTTTCTAAAGCAAAAACGGGTCACAGCATTTGGGGCAGGGTAATCTCATGCTCCCAGATGGTGTCGCCGAAATGGATGACCAGTTTCAAGGGGATGTTCTTGCCGGTGAAGGTATAGCTGTGGTCATCGCCCAGCTCGCCGAGAATCCATGGCTCCTGGGTCCGCGTGTTGAGCAGTTCGCCTTTCACGTAGAACTCCACCTTGTCCGGCTCAATGCCCTCGAAATAGAAGACGACTCGGCGGTTGCGGTAGGGGCAGGCGTCATACATGTAGACACCACAACTGTATTCTTCCCGATTGCGCTGTTTTTCCCGCTCGACCCAGGCGATGGTTGCCTGGCTGCTGCCCAAGATGCTGATGACATCGCGGGCCTGAGACATTCCTGTGGTCATGCCGCCGACGATGCGGGCGTCTGACTGATACATGTAGACGCCGTCCGCCCCGTCACGGTAATGCCGTGCGGCCTGGAACATCGGTCCGTAGGGGAAGGCGAGTCCGTCGGAGCCGCCCTCCAGATTGGGAAGGACTTTGACGCCAGTTCCCTTAACTGCTTCCACATAAGGCTTTACGTCAAAGTCACACACGCCGTAGAGATTGGAGGGCATGATGATGTCCACCAGGCCTTCGGCTGCCCATAGGGCGGGGTTGAACCAGACGTTTTTCCATGAGTCGGCACCATAGCTGCCGGGGACGGGGAAGCGGGTCATGATGGTTATCTTGCCTTTGGCGGTGTCTGTGAAACCGTTGGCCAGGGCGCGCAGCTCGCGGAAGAAGAGGTTGACACCCTCTTCGGAACGGCAGCCGAAGGGGTAGCGGCAGAAGTCCACGGAGATGGTGCGTGCGCCACGTTCCATCAGCTCGCGGTAGAATTGGAGGAAATAGGCACGGGCGGCAGGGTTGTCGTAGTCGTAGTAGTAGGTGTTGATGAAGTATTCGGGGTGCTCTTTGGAGATGCGCCCCTCGATGGGTTCGCCCTTGTAGTTGATGGCGGCACCGAAATTGATGCATCCCTGAATATCGTAAGCACGTGCGGCACGGAGGGTTGCGGTGACCAGATCGCAGGTCCGCGCCATGCGTCCCGTGCCTTCGCTCTTAGGCGGAACGGGGTTGCCGGGGGCGGGATCGCCGACAGTGACTCCCAAAAGCGGCGGCTCGACGGCGCTGGGATAGAAGGGAGTGCAGCCGCCGCGGCCCGCCTGAGCGTCCACGATGTCCACCCGTGCGTCGGCGTAGGCGGCCAGGGCTTCGAGGAACTTGGAGTCGCGGTCCACCAGGTCGATGAAGGACCAGCTGTAGGGCTCGAAATAGCCGGCGGTGATCTTGTCCCGCGCGGGATTGCGCTCCCGGTTCCATGCAGCGGCCTGCTCCGGCGTGAGCTTGACGAACTTGACGTGGCGCAGCCGGGAGCGTGTGGCGTCGTTGACTTGCGCGATGGTGCCGAAGCACTGCCGGAAGACCAGATGGCGTCCGTTCATTTTGGCGACTTTCCAGAAGACGTCCCTTCCGGCGGCGTGTTCGAAGCGTTGGGGGTATCCGTCATCGGTGAGCTCCAGCTCGATGACGCTGTTTGGCGGCAGGTTCACGTAGATGGCGTAGTCGCCGCTGAGCTCGCCGCGCCAGACAATGGGATCCAGCAGGTCATCCTTTTCATAGCAGGAAAGGACGCCGTCCTCCTCACACCAGCCGGGAACAGTCCGCGCTCCCTCAGAAATCACGTTGGGATAAATGTTTGGATTTTTTGCAAAGTTATCCAGCATAATGACTTGAGAAAGATCCGCCTGAAAGTCGATGGTGTTTTCCGCCAGAATAGTCTCCGGCTGGGCGGGGTCGGCGAGAGTCACGTGCAGCTTTCCATTGGAGATGGCGCCGGCGGGCAGCTGGCCGGATGTTTGCCAGATCAAGGTGCGGGTGCGGCCGGCGGCGTAGAGCTCGGTGACCTTGCCGCTCTTCCGCTCCGCCTTCTGGATGTCTCCGGAGAGCACACGGATGGCGGTTTCGCTGCGGTAGGGGTTCACGGCGGCAGGCTTGAACTCGCCGTCCGCCAAAGCAAATGTGGTCTGCACAATGATGGACTGCGGCGCATCGGCTGGCACGTCGTATTTGATGATTCCATTGGCCTGGAACGTGTCCCATTCGAAGCGAAGGGGAAGGGGTGCGGCGGTCATCGCCACAGCGGAGCAGAGGCCCATGAGGCCCATCAACGGTTTCTGAAGCAGGGTATTTTTCATTGTAACTTCCTTGTTTTCAATATGTTACAAAAAATAACGCTTGGCGGGGAATGTTGCGTCAACCGCTTTCCACGGCGAAGATGCCAATGATGATCAACGCGAGGGCGGCCATCTGTTTGGCGTTCAGCTTGTCATGGAAAACCACTCTCGTGGCGGCGGTGAACAGGAGCAGCTGCACGGCGCCGCAAAGGGCATAGGCGATGCCCGCACGTCCAATTTCTCCAAGATATTTGAGGGTGACGAAGAGGACGGCGTAGGAGAGGATGGCGAGAACACCCCACGGGACGGCGCTGCGGGCCAATGCCCAGACGTCAATCTTCTCCGAACGGCGAAAGGTCACCACGCTCACGGTGAAATAGACGCAGATGTAGGTCAGCATGATCAGCAGGGTCTTTGTCAGCTGAGGAAGAGGCGTCCCGCCAAAGCCTGCCACGGACGGATAGGCAATCAGAATCTGGCTGGCGCCTCCGCAGAGGGTGGCGCCCAAGGCGGCCAGAAGGCGCTTTTGGGTCAGGCTGCCGCCCTGCGTATAGGCGGCTTTGTCCTCTTCCGTCTGGCCCGCAAAGGCGGACAGGATGCCGGCGGCCGCGAGACAGCACAGGCCGACTCCGTTGATCCAGCTCATCTTCTCGTGCCACACCGCCACGGACCAAAGAAAGCTGATGGAGAAGCCCAGGCCGGACAGGGCCAGATAGAGAGCCGCTGCTCCAAATCCCATGTTGTACATGCAGCAGAGATTGGAGAAGGCCCCAAAGACGGCGCCGCCGCACATGCAGCATGCCACGGGCCAAGACCATTCGGCGGGAAAGATGGTGCGTGTAAGAACCTGATAACAAAGGATTAGGGATGCGCAGATCACGGCACCCATCAGATAAAAGTGCTCTGAACGGCATCGGCGGTGGCGGGCGGCCGCCTGACAGAAGCTGATGATCATCCAGATCATCCCTGTGATGAACACAAAAAGAGAACAGCGAAGCATGTTGGTCTCCGCGGAGGGAAGGAGCTATGGGGCGCAGACAGAAACGCCCCCGGCTCCTCGGGGGAATCGGGGGCGCGTCATGGAAAGGGGTGTCCTATTCCACTTCGATGGCTTCACAGGGGCAAGCGTCCTTGCAGGCACCGCAGCTGACGCAGTCATCCGCGTTGACTTCCGCTTTGCCGTCAACGATTTTGATGGCCTCCACAGGGCACTGTCCGACGCAAGTCTCGCATCCGACACATTTTTCCTTATCGATTTTTGCTGCCATTTCACACCTCTGTTTGATTGAGTGGCTTGTTTTTCTCCCCCCAGGCCGGCGGCCTGTGTTCAGGAAAACAGATTCAATATAATTGCTGAATGATGGATGGCAAGCTTGTACAAGGTTGTCTCTTGTGCTTTATCTTTTATATTATTTTCTGTCAGGAGGAATCATGCCGAATCCATATCCATCATTTCCATGTCCCAAGGCGCTGACTACCGCTCCAAACGGTCTTCGGCGGCTGATGTTCGTGTGCCATGGGAACATTTGCCGTTCTCCCATGGCGGAGTCCATGATGACGGCGCTTTTGGCGACGGCGGGACGACGGGACGTCGTGGTAGCCTCCTCCGCCACCAGCGAAGAGGAGATTGGCAACGGCATCCATCCGGGGACTTTGGCGGAACTGCGGCGACGGCGAGTGCCTGTGATTCCCCACCGCGCGGTGCGGCTTCGGCGGGAGGACGCATGGCACTATGACCTCTTCATCGGCATGGACGCCGCCAACGTCCGCAATATGCAGCGGATTTTGGGGCCGGAGGGGGAAGGGCGGTGTTGTCGTCTGCTGGATTTGGATGAATCGCCGCGGGATGTGGCCGATCCATGGTATACGGGCGACTTTGTCCAGGCGGCGGATGACATTGACCATGGCTGCCGTCTGCTCCTGAAATGGCTGTGAGACCGCCATGTTGTATTCAATATATAATATATATAAGGTTAACGATTCATAAGGAGTTCCCAGAACACACGAAAGCCCCAGAAGACACTGCCGGCTGCCTTCCTTTTCGCAAAATGCCCTGCATCATCGCGTCTTATGAAAAGGGACTTGAATCATTCGACATGTCTTTTCTGTTTATTCTGTGTAAGTTGTGGATTTCAATGAAGTTCAGAATAAATACAAATAAGGTATAAATAACGCAATGAAAGGAACGAACAAGATGAACACGCCATGCAGAAACCCGAATGTGCCGTTGTGCTACAATTTTCCGTGGTACAAACTGACTGACGAACTGTATTCCTCCGTCATCCGTGAATATCTGGACTGGGGCGTCGACACATTTGTCATGAGCGAAGATTTGCTCGGCAGATGCAGCAAAGGAGCTGAGGGGCTCGCCTTTGTGAAGCGGCTGGCGGATGAGTTCCATGTGAAATTTGTGTCAACCCACGGATTTGCAGGGCAGTACAACGATTTGAATGTCCCTGAGCTGGAATATCGGCCGAAAATCCTGCAGGACCACATTCGCGGTTTGGAAATCACCTCTGAATTTGGTGGCAAAACGTATACCGTGCATGTGGGTGCATGGTACTATTGCTTCAAGCGGACTCCCCTTGATGTCCTGCGACCACTTGCTCAGGACATGTTGGAAAAGCTGCTTCCCACGGCAGAACGGCTTGGGGTTGTCATCGCGGTAGAGAATTCCTTCGAGATGCCGAACTCCGCCAAGGAGGTTTTGGGGATTGTGACGCCGTTTTTGGACAACCCTGCCATCGGCGTCTGCTATGACACGGGCCACGCCAACATCATGGACCCCACGCCGGGCAAGGATCCCTCGAAGTACGAGGACTATATGCACACGTGCTGGTGGGACGGCGGCGTCATTCCAGAGGCCCATGCCATTGAGCTGCTTCAGCCGCACGTCGTCACGACCCATATCCATGACAATTCTGGCTACGGCGACCTCCATGCCATGCCCTTTGACGGGGTGCTGGACTTCAACGAGCTCATGCCGAAAATCTTCGCCTGCCCCCGCATGCTGGAGTACCAGACGGAAATCTGCTTTGACAGTGGCCACAACTGGGCGGGCGATCTGCTCGCGCCGAAAGGCGGCTATTCCATCAAGCGGCAGGTGGAGACCTTCCGCAAGCTTGGTTTCTAACCAATTCTAGCCAAAATTCTTATCCTGTTCTTATAACTTATTCTTGCAGAGATACTTATCTTGTCTTTCTCTTTTCGCCAGCGTTTTATCGGCAACCGTGAGTTCTACCACATGGTGGCAGCACTCGCGGTGCCCATGATTGTCCAGAACACCTTGACCAATGTGGTCAGTCTACTGGACAATTTGATGATTGGCGCCGTGGGAACTGAGGCGATGGCAGCGGTGGCCATTGTCAATCAACTGCTGTTCGTGTTCAGCCTGTGTGTGTTTGGCATCCTGTCGGGAGTCGGCATCTTCTCGACTCAATTCGCCGGCGCACGAGACGACGAGGGCGTGCGCCATTGCTTTCGCCTGAAATTGCTTACGATTCTGGTGACCACGGCGTTGTTCATCGTGGCGTTTCTGCTGTTTCCAGAGCCGCTGATTTCATGCTTCCTAAAAGGGGAGGCTACGCCAGCGGAGCTGGAGTCCACCGTGGAGGCGGCACGCCATTATCTGGCCATCATGCTTTTCAACATTCCGCCTTTTGCCTTCGCCATGACCTACGCCAGTTCGCTGCGGGAAGTGGGAGAGACGCGCATGCCGATGGTCGCAAGCATTGCGGCGATTCTCATCAATCTGCTGTTCAACTACTTGCTGATATTCGGCCATTGGGGCTTCCCACAAATGGGCGTGAAAGGCGCCGCCTGGGCGACGGTCATTTCCCGCGTGGCGGAGCTGATCATCATCGTCGGCTACGCCCATCTCCGTCATGGACGTTTTCGCTTTCTTGAAAAGGCATATTGCTCCATGCATGTTCCGAAAACCCTGCTTCTCGGCGGTCTGAAGCAGGGCACACCCCTTCTAGTCAATGAAGTCTGCTGGGCTGTCGGCATGGCAATGCTGATGCAGAGCTTTTCCCTGCGTGGGCTGCATGTGATTGCAGCCTGCAACATTGCGATGACGGTGTCCAACATCTTC
>JAEEYQ010000050.1 GCA_016288215.1 Lentisphaeria bacterium
CCAGGTCATAGTCGAAGGAGAGGTTGACATTGTTCTCCATGGCGGTGGTGTACTGGTTGAGGCTGTTGGTGGTGTAGGTCCACGGCACGCCCGCCTCAGACGCGGCGACGCGGTTGCCGATTTGGTCGTATGTATATGAGTAAGAGTATGTTGCATTGACATTGGACTGTGCTCCAACAAGCTTTATACTGTCATTTGGACTCTGAATGAATATTTGCATCAGACAACTATGGACGAGTTTTTGCACCATACTGAGGAAGAGATAAATCAAAATCGTATCGTGAAAGATATATTATTTGAACATCAGAAAGCGTTTCCTCATGGTCAACACATCTTATGAATTTACTTTTTATGATATTATTTAATAAAAGCTTATCTTTTTCTATCATTTCCTTTTCTGTTAGTATTCTAACTGTCAAAATAGGTCTAGAATACTCGCTAGTAGCATAAAGAAGTTTATTGTCTTTATCTTCAAGGAATCTATTAATCTCAATGTCTCCTTTAAGAATTTCTATGGCGAATCTGATTTGCATATATTCAAGAGGTTTCTTCATGAGATTATAACATAATATGCCCCCAAAAAACATCCTAATATAAGGAATAAAAAACAGAATAAAATTAGTAAATCAATTCCGTATTTGTTTTTTAAGAATTGTACCGCTTCTTGTTTCATTTTTCGTCTTTTCCTACATTGAGGAAATAAGGCAACTGGCTAGCAAGCCATGATGGAGGAATAAATCCAGCATATTTTAACCAATCACTTACAGCACCGGTGCAATTACGAGCCTTAAAAGGGAAAACGCCCAGTATTGGATATATATTCACTGGAAAATAAAACCATCGTCTTGTAAAAATGGAATTAGAGTCAAGCATTTCTTTATCGATGACGACGTTTTTCACCCAAGGCGGTATTCAGCCCCATAAGTGGGGCTGAATTGCAGCCACAAATGCGGTTCATTCGCCTTCCAGAGGCCGCACACCGACCTTGGCGCGGTCCAGCTGAGGGAACTTGAGCTTGGCGAGAAGGGAATCCGGTCCGAAGCTGAAATCGCGGTTCTTGAGGTCCGTGAAGCCGGGGTCGGCGAGGTAGGCCGTGCGATCGAAGCCACGGGCCTGCCACTCCTTCAGCGTGCAGCTCCATTCGCCGGCGGCGGCCAGCGGCGGCTCGTCGCCCTCCGCATTGAAGAAGACGCCGTTCTCCGAAATGAAGGTCGGAATCGTCAGATTCTGTTCGGAGCCGGAGCAGATGAAGGGCTTGCCGGCGGAGACAAACACGTTGTTGTAGCTGGCCAGCGCGTTGCTGAAATTCTCTCCAGGGTAGAAATTCATGTGCTCATTGCCGCGGGACAGCCGGAGAACGCCGTCGTTGCCGAAGGCGAAGATGTTCCAGCGCAACGTGTTCTCGCGTCCGTAATGCTGATGGTACGCCTCGCTGGAGCAGTCCGTGCAGATGTTGTTTTCCACGACGATATGGGAGGAGCCTTCGTCCGTGTAGATGCCCCAGCCGCCATAGTAGCGGCGGACGATGTTGGCGATATAATTGCAGTAGACACGCGTACCTGGCTGAATGCCAAGGAGATAGATGCCGCCCATGTCGGAGAGGACGCCCTTGCCCAAGTCATGGATGAGGTTCCAGCCAATGCGGTTCTCCCGCGCCACGCTGTCCCGGAAGCCCCATATCCAGCCTGCGGAGACGCCGGTGTAGTAGAGGTCATGGATGTGGTTGTGTTCCACAAGGTTACCATAGGCATGGAGGATGGCCACGCCACAGGCGCTCATGTAGATGAGACCGCAGTCATGGATATGGTTGTCCGTCACCACCACGCGGGAAGTCTGCAGTTCCGCGGGTTTGCCCACCGAGGCGCCGCCGATGCGGACGCCGCCGCCGCCAAGATGATGCAAGTGATTGCGCTCCAGGCGGATATTGCGGCAGCCGCTGGAGACTTCAATGCCATACCATCCGCTGTTCTCCACGGTGCAGCCTTGAATGTCACAATCCGTTGACTGATAGAGGAATAGGAGACCAGGGACCTGGACGGCACCCTGCGGGGCGGCGGCGTGGGGCAGCGGCGAGTTCTCGTCAGACCAGCCTTCGTCGTTGTCGATGGCATGATTGCAGAAGTCGCCGGGCATGTCATAGCGGAGCGTGCAGGCGGGCCGCCATGCGCCGCCGTGGCGGAAATGCAGGTTCCGCAACGTGAGGAAGCGAGCGCCGACAATCTGCAGGAAGCAGCCGACAAGCGGGATGGCGGGCCGCTCCGACGTCGTCTCGAAATCCGCGTCGGGAATGACGATGACGGTCTTCTCGAGGTCATCGTAGTAGAACTCGCCCGGTTCCAGAAGGGCCTCGCGGACGTTTTCCACGCGGTATTCGGTGTCGTCCTTCGCGATGGTGAAGGTAGAGGTGTGGGTGGAGGTGAGCGTCTGGGTGGCCGCGTCAAAGGACTCTACAGGGAGATGCTCCTCGATCCATTTGTGTATCATCTTGATTTCCACACCCTTAGGATTATACCATGTGGGATCGAAGGAGCCATTTTCGACCGTGAAGCGGTTGGATCCGGAGAAGAGATTCGCCCATGGCGCCCGCTCGTCCTGTGCGCGATAGAAGCCACTCTTGGGGAAGGAGGCACGCTGTAAGACCTTGCCCTGGAAGTACATCTGATGCACGGGCCGAGGCACGGCAGCGCTCCAGGCCTTGCGGCCATTGACCGTGACCGGCTTCCAGTCCGTCGGTTCCATGCCGCCGTCGATGACCACCGTCTTGCCTGCCTCCCCTTCAATGGTCAGCGGGAAGGTGGTGGAAAGGCGTAGGGTCTCCGCAAGGCGGTAGACACCCTCTTTGAGCACAATCCGCGCAGGAAGGCGCAGCTTGCCTTCGTTGTGGATTTTCTCCAGCCGCGCAAGCGCCCCGCTGAGAGTCGCCAGCGGCGCGCTGACGCCGTCATTCGTGTCCTTTCCCTCCGGAGAAAGGATCAGCACCGTCTGTTCCTGCAAAGTCATATCAGAATTCCCTTCGTTTGGTGACAATCAAATCCGTGGTTCCTATATACCATATATACTTCTTAAGGTTGAAATTTGCGTTTCCTGAAAGGATTGCACATGTCGTTTTCTGCCGCCCCTTCAGGGCTTGAACAATCGTAACTGTCTGCCATACCCGGGGTTACGCTTGCCGCTTCGCGGCCACGCTTACCCCGGGCTGTGCTCCGCCGCCCCTTCGGGGGCTGACGCGCGAACTGCAATGTCGCTTCGAAAAAACCATATTCTACCCTAATATGATATATAATATATTGTTCTGTTCAAAATTCTCTAGATGGACGAGATGCCCTAGATACTTTTAAAAGTCATAACTCGCCTATTTACAACTAATTACAAATTATTCATTGCGGTCAAAAATGCGACTGCCGTTTTTGGGCTTACTCTTTTTTATGATGAATGCATCAATGGCCGCAAGGAGTTCATGGACATTGGTGTATGGATTCAACTCACAGATTGCCTTCCCGACATTAACCTTTAGCATTTCTCTATTCAGCCGTTTGGCGTTGGCGATGGCTGTCACAAGTCTGGAGTGGTCTGCTCCAGCGGTCTCCTCAAACAGATTATTCATGGCCTTGTCATAACCGTTTGGATAGTACTTGTCCAGAACCTTCATCAAATCGACGCAACTGGCGTATGCCCGTGTGGAATAGGTAAAATGCAGGAGAATCCATGTCTCAAAGCTGATGCTGGAGAAGACGACTCCAATTCCGTCCTCCATCGCCCCTTTGAAGGTCTCTGGCTTATGCGGATGTTGATCACAGTCGAATACAATCCACATTTCGTCCATTGGCAACCGAGACTGCCGTGCTGCCGTTAACAGTCCAAATGGCGAACTGTCGTTTGGCTGTTCGATGATGATGTCGTGGGCTGTATAGCCTCTGCTTCTCAAATACGAATTGATGTACCCTCGCACATAGTTGATCTCCGTCCTTTCACCTTCAGTGAAGATGTGCATGACAGGACGTATGCTCCTTTTGCCGACTTTCCGCTGTCTAGCCATCATACGCTCCTCATTTGGCTGTTTCGGGATTTAACAAGGTCAGAAGCTCATTGTATCTGACCTCTGGAACCGCCTCGAAGCGTCCCTGACGATACCATCGCTCGAAGTTCGTGTCTCCACGCACTTCGCCATATTCGTCAAGACAGACCAGTTCGGTTGCACCATCGGCTTGCTTTTGGGTGAACCATATTTGGTCTCTGCGGAACAAATCAGAACTCATCAGCGATGTGTTATGGGTGGTGAAAACCAGCTGCGCGTTGGCCTTGTTTGCGCGTCTGTCATGGAAGAGCATCACAATCAGTTCAGCCACACGTGGATGCAGTTGACAATCCAATTCATCAACAATCCACACGCCTGGCTTTGTGAGACCAAAGATGAGCATCGGGGCAATCTCGTACAGTCTTCGTGTTCCAGCAGATTCATCGTCAAGTCTGAAGCCATGCTTTGAGTTCTCATGGTAGAAGACAGGAAGGCGTGCCTCGTCAAAGCCAATTTGTGTGATGCCAGTGTCGGCGTATGAAAGCAGACTAGCCAAAGCATGACGATAGGAGGGCGCGTTCAGCAGCTCGTTGTTGACTAGTCCAAAGCCAGGAGCAACGATGTGGAGGTCATCTCGGATAAAACGGTACACGTTCTTCAATTGTTCGGAACTCTGCTGATGCTGTGCCGCAACACTGAGATAACTCTGGTTCTCGCGATATGGAATCTGCCGAAGGCCTGTGAGTTTTGTCCCAAACGTAATGGTGTTTTGTGTGCGTTCAAAGAGCTTGGCGGGTTTGGCTCCCGGATAGAAAAGAAGCGATTCACGGACAACGGCCCTGTACGTGAAAGCAAGGCAGTAGATGTAGCGAAAGCCATCACGACCAATGAATTCCACTTCGATGGCGACAGGATTTTTGGCGTGTCCTTCGTCCAACAGGAATGGATGGCATGCCTGAATCAGCTGGTCGAGTTCATAGCTGTGAGAAAGGGAGACCACTTCCACAAGCCCCTTTAACGCCAATAGGACGTTGCTTTTGCCAGAGGCATTCGGCCCCCATAGGCCTGCCGACCGAAGCACCGCAATCTTCTCCTTTGCATCAGCCAACACATAATTGCCTTGATGCACATCTGAAAGATTCTCTGCTGACAGATTCAGCGTCTGCTCATCGCGGATGGACCTGTAATTCTCTATGGTCAGTGAAATAATCATAGTTATTTTAATTATTTTTATGAATTTTGTAAATTTTTAACGAATTTTGATAAAATATAGTATGATTTATGTATTTTTCAAGATTCTCATGAGTGCCTTGAAAACTCTATCAATCGCAAATTCCTGTTCATTTTCCCTTTCGTCGGCAGAAGAGGACGACGGTGTCATCGTGAGGCGAGGTCAGTCGGCCGAATTCGGCGCGGCGCACGCCTGGAATCCAGATGATGGCATCGTCGGCGCAGATCAATGGGATGCGGTTCCGCCGTGCTCGGGAGACATGGGCGTCCGCAAAGCAATCCTGCACTTTGCGATGAAAAGCGGCGCCGAAAGGCTGAAGACGGTCGCCGTCCCGCCAGGCCCGCACCGTCAATTGCGGCGGCAGACTCTTCAGCGCGAAGCGCTCTCCATCTTGCGGCTCATGGTCTGCCCCCGCCGACATGACGGCGGCCGTGAGCACCCAATCCCCCCAAGGCAACTCATTTTTCTCTAACCAATTCCATTGCAATGGGTTAGGAGATTCTCTTACCAATTCCACGCCATTTTGGGTTACGAAAATCGCAAGTTCCTCATCCACAGGAACTTGCATCGACTCTCCGGCAAAGGCTGCCAACGCCGCCGCCAATCGGGAGCAGGCGGCGTGAGTCAAGGGCCGATCCGTTCCCGTCTCCGCCGTCAGCCACAGCCGCAGAACCCGCGGAAGCAGGGCGGGAGGCAATCGCTTCCAAGCTGCAAATGACTGCATCTGAGGGAGGTGCATCTCCGCCTCGTCATCCAGGCGTTGCGCGTCTTCCCCCAACACCTCCAAACTCCGACGCAGGCCGCCGTCTTCGCCAAAAATTTCCCTCCACAGCGGCAGGAGGCGATTGCGTATCGCATTGCGGCGGAAGGAGCTATCTGCATTTGTGGCGTCCTCCCGCCAATCATCGACCCCTTGCTGACACAGCCAATTTTCAATGTCCGCACGACGCAACGGCAACAGCGGACGCAGCAACCGGACGCCGCCAACGACGGTGTCCGCCCGCATGCCACGCAGGCCGGAGCAGTTTGCGCCACGCGCAAGCCGCAAAAAGAGGTTCTCCAGCTGGTCGTCGCCGTGATGGGCAAGGAAGACGGGCCGGCCGAAACGCCGCCATGTATCCAGCCGCAGGCGACGGCCCGCCTCCTCGCAGCTTTCCCCCGCAAGGCGCCGCGCCGTCACCTCCAGCCGTTCCAGATGGAAGGGGATGCCACGGAGGCGGCAGAAGTCCTCGCACCATTGCGCATCGTCGTCGGCGCTTTTGCCGCGCAGGCCGTGATGGCAGTGGACGGCGGTGAGCTTCTGGCCCGCCTGATGCAGAGCCAGAAGAAGCGCGGTGCTGTCGGCCCCGCCGCTGAAACCGACCAGCGGTTCATCGAAGGGGCCGTGGCTCAGAAGAAACCCATGAACGACTTCGCACAGATTCATCCTGGTATTTAGAAGTGCTTGATACGTCGTTACATCCGAATGCGCAGCGTGACAATCTGCCACGGCTGTGCCGTAACGTCAATCTGCGTGCCGTTGACGGCGACGGCTTCGCCTTTCTCCATCTCACCCAGATTTGTCTTGAATACGCAAGTCGGTGCTTTCCAAATATTTATACGCTCGGATGCCGCTTCGGCGTTGGGATTCCACACGCGCAGGATCATGCCATCGCCATCTTCGGCGGGCTTTAGGGCGGAGAAGACCAGATTGCCGTCCATGAACTCCATGAAGGAGCGGTCGGGGGCCTCGGATCCCTTCATGGCGGGATAGCCGCTGCTGCAGGGGCCCGTCTGACGCTTCAGGCTTTCCGTCTGGAGGGCCTGCATTTCGCCGAACAGCTCACTGTTGGGCAGTTTGTCGCCGTAGGGCATGAGGGCGAAGCGGAAGGTCGTCTTGCCCAGCTCCAGTCCGTCATGCTCGCCGGGGGTGCCGACGGTCCGGCGGTAGGAGCGGAACAACGTGACTTGCATGGTGCGCCGTTCATCATCCACGACGCCACCTTCATGCACGCCGCCGCCGGAGATGAACGCCAGTCCGCGGCTTTCGTTGCGGACGGTCTGGAGGTTCAGGAAGGGCTTCTCCGGCAAGTCCATCTCGGACCAGTCGCGAGTCTCCGCGCGGAGGGCGACGGGGCGCTCCACCCAGTCGTAGGGATGGTGGGCAAGCCAGGTCTTCGCGTCGGCGATGTCCGTCGGGAAGAGGACGCGGAGGCGATGGTCCTCCACCGTGTTGTCCACTTCCGTCTCGATTTCGACGGCGCGGGCGCCTTTGCGCAAGGTGACTTTGGAGACAATCTTCACGTTTTCGCGGGCCTCGCTGCGGCACTGCAGATTCCAGTTGTAGCGCTTCGGCAGGTTCATGGTGACCTGGACGCGGAAGACCACGGCCAGCGGTCCGTCGGACAGGACGGAGATCTGGCTGGCGGAGCCGGCGGAGAGGGCAATCTCGTCGCTCATGGACTGACCATGGAACCAGCCGTCGCCAGTCTCGCTGCGGTCCTCGAACATGAGCAGGTCACGATAGACGTCTCCCGTCTCCTTGTTCATCAGCTTCAGCGTGCCGTTGGGGCAGATGGAGACGGTGATGAAGGCGTTCTCCGCCGTGAAGGGGCCTGTGCGCAGGGAACCGACACTGCGCTGAATCATGTCCGCCGGCTTCACAAGCAGGGACTTGAAGCCACAGGGGGGCAGTTCCGTGTCGAGGGCCAGTGTGTAGGAGTCGAATTCGGCGTTGGCGCCCATGTCGGTCAGGGAGCTGTATTCGGAGCGATGGCTGCAATGGGGCGCCATGCCCATGATCTGATATTCAACGCGCTTGCCCTCCGCGTCCTCAATGATGAATCCGTTGATGGGCTGCGCACGGAATGCGTCGTGGAACTTGCGCGGCCAGTTCGTCGGGAAGCGGACTTCCGCCACCACGGCGCCCTTCTGGCGGCGCGGGAGGGTGTTCATCAGCGTGAAGGTGAATTCGTCCGGCTTCGTGGCCAGATTGCGGCTGGCGGCGGTGAGGCGGGCAAAGGAGCGGTTGCGGATCTGGCGGCCGAGCTGGAGCACTTGGTCGAAGCGGTGCATCATGTCGCGGTGGACCTGGTCGATGGAGCAGCCGCAGATGCTGTCATGGGCATGGCAGAGCAGGAGATTCTCCCACGCGATCTGCCGCAGGCGGGCGGGAACCGGATCGAAGCCGCACTGCTGCGCAATGGCCATCATCGGCTCCGCCCCAAGCTCCAGAAGGGCCTGGCAGGCGTCGTTGGCCTGTTTGATGTGGATGCGGCTGGAGACACAATTCGGAATCAACCACAGATAGCCCACGCGGTTCTTCGCGGGGTCGCGCAGTTCGCTCTGGCGGACGGGAAGCTCCACGCCCTCAAGAGCCGCCTCCGCCTCCTTGAAGAACGCCGTCAGCGTCGAATGGCGGACGCTGACCTCGGGGCAAGCCGCCTCCGCCGCCGCCACATAGCGGGGTGCGTCGCCGGCAGGCGGCATGTGGTCCAATGCGTCGATAAGGCAGAGCACCGGCGCGTTGGAACGTTCGATTTCATGGCCGATGTATTCCCGCAGGCTCTTCCGCGCCTGCTCTTCATTGGTCTCTGTGCCGCTGCCCCGCTCTTGGGTGCTGCCCTCAAGGACCTGCCGCGCTCCGATGAAGGCGCCGTAGCCCATGTAGTCCTGCAGCTTGAAGGTGAGAACGGTGCTGCCGTCGTGGGCTTTCCACGTGAAGAACGCGGGCGTATCGAACTCATTGGTGCCGCGGCCAAGCACGCAGTATTTGAGGCCGAAGCCATTGTAGATCTGCGGCATCTGCGACGGATGGCCGAACATGTCGCAGGTGTAGGCCACGGGCATGGCCGTCGTATCCCACTCTCCGCTGATGCGCTGGCCCGTCAGCAGGTTGCGGACCAACGCCTCCGCTCCGGGGCAGAAGAGGTCGGGCATGGTGTACCACGGACCGATGAGAATCCGGCCGTCCTTGATCAGCTTCGCGAGCCGCCCGCGGTTCTCCGGCCGAACCTGAAGATAGTCGGGAAGAACGCAGGTCTGTCCGTCAAAATGGAAGAACTTGAAGTTCGGATTGGTCTCCAATAGCGTCAAAAGCCCGTCAACCAAGTCCACGAACAACAGGCGGAATTCCTGAAATGTCCTGTACCATTCTCTGTCCCAATGGGTTCCGGAAATGTAGTGGGCGGAATACTTGCGCTGATTCTCCATGGTCGGCCTTTCGTTTTGGTTAATGGGTGAATGATAATGAATGCAAATATTTCAATCCATTGCGATGATGATAACTTGTGACACAGGACTCGGGACGAGGAGCGGGATTCCAAATTCCTAATTCCTAATTCCTAATTCCTAATTCTCAATTGTTTACGAGCTGTTTCGCCACACGGACGGTTTCCAGGGCGTCCTTGGCATAGTGGGCGCCGATTTCCGCCGCGAACTCCTCATCGACGACGGCGCCGCCCACAATGAAGCGCAAATCGTTCATGTCGCGTTGCTTGGCCATTTCGATGACCGTGCGCATCTCCCCCATGGTGGTGGTCATGAGGGCGGAGAGACCGATGAGATGGACGCCTTGGCGCTCCGCTTCGTCCAAAATGCGTTCCGCCGGCACGTCCTTGCCTAGGTCAATGACATCGAAGTTATTGTTGCGCAACATGATAGCGACGATGTTCTTGCCGATGTCATGGATGTCGTTCTTCACGGTGGCCAAGATGATCCGGCCAGCGGGCTTTCCAGCGCCCTCCGCCGCCTGAAGCAGGGGCGTCAGCTTGTCCATGACAGTCCGCATGGCCTCCGCGCTCTGCATCAGCTGCGGCAGGAAGAACTCCTTCCGCTCATATTTGTCGCCGACTTCGGTGATGCCGGGCACGAGAACAGTGTCCACCAACACGGCAGGCGCGGTGCCGGCGGCAAGGGCCTCGTCAGTCGCCGTCAACAGCGCGGGACCGTCGCCATTCAGAAGCGCCTGTTTCATCTTCGCCTCCGGAGAAAGGGCCGACGACGCGACGGCGGGCGCGACCTCCGACGAGGTGCCGCTGAAACGACCGATGTAGGTGCGCAGCTGGCGGTCCCGTCCTGTCAGAACATCCGCCGCCAACGTGGTTTCCATGATTTCCGGCAGCATGGGATTGGCGATGGCCATGGTGAGACCGCGGCCCAACGCCATGCCGAGGAAGGCCTTGTTGAGGATGTCCCGCCGCGGCAGGCCAAAGCTGATATTGGATAACCCACAGACAGTCAACACCTTCCATTGATTGGCGCACCAGTCCATCAGCCGCAGGGTCAGGTCAGGGGCGGCAGGCATGGAGGCAACAGACATGACGAGGCAGTCCACGCAGATGTCGTCCTTCGTGTAGCCGTATTTCTGCGCTTCGGCGAACACAGTCTGCACGGCCTGAATGCGGCCTTCCAGCGTGTCGGGAATGCCGTCGTCCGTCACAGGCAGGAGGATGAGCATGGCGCCGTAGCTGGCGGCCACAGGCAGCACGTTCTCGAGACGGTCCTTTTCCGCGCTGATGGAGTTGAAGAGCGCACGGCCCGGATAGGCGCGGAGGGCGGCCTCCGCCACATCGGGGCGAGTGGTGTCGATGCAGAGGGGCAGCGAATTCTCCATGGAGAGAGTTTCCACGGCCTGCCGCATCATGGCGGCCTCATCAATGCCGGGCATGCCCATGTTCACGTCCAAAAGCGCCGCGCCGGCCTCCGTCTGCTCCCGCGCGAAGCGGCGGACCATGTCCAGTTTTCCGTTGCGCAGCTCCTCCTTCAGCGCCTTCTTGCCCGTGGGGTTGATTCGCTCGCCGATGACGGCAAAGGGCATGGAGGGCGCCAGCTCGCGGAAGCTCCGCGCGGAGCAGACCACGCCGCCGTGGGAAGGCGCAATCGGTTGCGGCGTCATGCCGCTGCAGGCCGCCGCCAGCGCGCGGATATGGTCGGGCGTCGTGCCGCAGCAGCCGCCGACGAAGGTGGCGCCGGCCTCCACCAATCGGGGGCCGAAACCGCCGAAGGTGGCGGCGTCCATGCTGAAGCGAGTCACGCCGTCCACCACTTTGGGCAGGCCCGCGTTGGGCTTGGCGATCAGCGGGATTTTGGCGTAGGGGCGGAGGGAGGCGATGATGTCCGCCATGGTCTCCGGTCCGGAGGAGCAGTTGCAGCCGAAGGCGCTGGCTCCCAACGCCTGCAGCGTGACCAAAGCGGCCACGGGGTCGTTGCCGGTCAGCGTGCGGTTGCCCTGCTCGAAGGTCATCGTCACCATGGCGGGAAGCTCGCAAAGAGAGCGCACGGCCAACAGCGCCGCGCGAGCCTCCTGCAAGTCCATCATGGTCTCAATGACAAAGCCGTCCACGCCGCCATCCAGCAGCGCCGCCGCCTGTTCGCGGTAGATTTCGACCGCCTCCTCAAAGGGAAGGTCGCCCATGGGCGCCAAAAAGTGGCCCGTCGGCGCCAAATCACCGTAGATTTTCGCGTTGGGAGCCGCTTGGCGGGACAGCTGGGCCAGCCGCCGATTCAGCTCCCCCACCTGCCCTGCCAACCCGAATTCCGCCAATTTGCAGCGGTTTCCGCCAAAAGTCGGGGTGTAGATGATGGCCGACCCCGCCGCCGCATAGCCGGACTGGACGGCCAAAATCGCCTCTGGATGGGCGGCGGTCCACGCCTCCGGACAGACGCCGGCAGGCAGGCCCCGCTTGCTTAGCTCCGTGCCCGTGGCACCATCCAAAATCTGCACACTGTCAAAACAATTCTTCATGTCATGCCCTGATGTGGTTCAAATTGCGCATTCCCACACAATCTAATGCCCAAACAGGGAAATGCAACAGACCAACCCCTTCAACCACTCATCTTGATGGATTTCCATCGGGACGCGGGATGAAAGACATGAGGCGGCGAGGGGCATGCCGCAACGAACAACTTGGCCATTTCATTGCCAATTCACACAAAATATTGCCATTGCCCCATGTTTCTGCCTTCAACCGTCTTGAAATCTGTGTAAATCAGGCCATAGTAAGAAAATTGTATCAAAAAAGGATTCCACAATGCCGCCTCTGACGGCGGCGGTTCTCCCTCATTACGGGCCGTTCATTTTGGTTTTACAACTCATAAAAGAAAAGGAACAAAGGCAAATCATGAAACACAAAAGAATTGCTATGGTACTGATGATCATGGCGTTGCAGACTATTCTGCTGCCAATGACGCTGCAGGCGCAGGAGACGCCGGCCGTTCCGGCCATCGTCCAGCAGACCGCTGACGGCGCCGCCGCGGAACTGGAGAAGGCGGGAGAGGCCGTGAAGGCTGAAGCCGCAGAGGCCGCCGAAGCCGCTGAAAGCGAAGAGGCCGCCCCCACCTCCCACATGGCCAACACGTTCTGGTCCCTGGTTCCCCCGCTGGTCGCCATTCTTCTGGCTCTGATCACCAAAGAAGTCTACTCCTCCCTGTTCATCGGCATTCTGCTGGGCGCCCTGTTCAACGCGAACTTCTATCCCATCGAGACCATCAACCTCATCACCAACGACGGCATCGGCAAGGCGGTCAGCGAGACGGCCGGCATCTTCATCTTCCTTGTGATTCTCGGCATTCTTGTTGCGCTGATCAACCGCACCGGCGCGACGGCCGCCTTCGGCAACTGGGCCAAGACCCACGTCAAATCCCGCATCGGGGCCATTCTCGCCACCTTCCTGCTGGGCATCCTGATCTTCATCGACGACTATTTCAACTGCCTCACCGTCGGCAGCGTCATGCTTCCCGTGACGGACTCGAAGCGCGTCTCCCGCGCCAAACTGGCCTACATCATCGACGCCACCGCCGCCCCAATCTGCATGATCGCCCCCATCTCCTCATGGGCGGCCGCCGTGGCGGAATTCTCCGGCGGAACCGGCTACAACGGCCTGGAGCTCTTCATCAAATCCATCCCCTACAACTTCTATTCCCTGCTGACCTTCGTCTTCATCATCGCCATCACCCTCCTCAAGCTGGACTACGGCCCCATGGCGCGGCATGAGCGCAACGCCATCGAAAAGGGCGACCTCTTCACGGAAGGCGGCGAACAGGATGAGGCGGAACAGCCGCTGAAGAACGCCAAGGGCCGCGTCTGGGACCTGTTGGTTCCCGTCATCATTCTCATCGTCGTCAGTGTGTTCGCCCTTGTCCACATCGGCGGCTGGCCGGGCTCCGATTTCATCACGGCGTTCAGCGAGACGGACGCCACGGTCGCCCTGCCGTGGGGCGGTATCATCGTCCTCTTCCTGACCGTCCTCTATCTCTTCATTCGCCGCATCATCCCCTTCAAGGAAGCCATGCAGTGCATTCCCAAGGGCTTCATCGCCATGGTCCCTGCCCTGCTGATTCTCACCATGGCCATCGCGCTGAAGAACATGACGGTCGCCCTCGGCTCCAAAGTCTTCATCAAGAACTGGATGGAGGCCCATGCCAGCGGTCTGAACCAGCTGCTGCCCGCCGTCATCTTCATCATCGCCTGCTTCATCTCCTTCGCCACCGGCACCTCATGGGGCACCTTCGGCATCCTGATTCCCATCGTCTGCAACATCTTCCCGGCTGACAACCCGCTGATGTACATCGGCATGTCCGCCTGCCTGGCCGGCTCCGTCTGCGGCGACCATTGCTCCCCCATCTCCGACACCACGATCATGTCCTCCGCCGGCGCGCGCTGCATGCACGTCAACCATGTGTCCACCCAGCTGCCCTACGCCATCACGGTGGCCGCCATCTCCTTCGTGGGCTTCGTTCTGGCCGGCTACATCACGAACTGGTTCGTGGTCTTCCCCATCACCGTCATTCTGATGATCGCCACGCTGTTCATCATCAAGAAGCTCTGCAACGCGGAAAAGCAGATTGGTATGTAATTGTCTGATTATCAAGATGTTACAACTTAGATAATTCCTTCGCGGCGAATGGGACGACGGCAATGGCGCTTTCGTCCCATTCGTCTTTTTCATCCCATTGACAAATCTGTCCCCCATGATGGTGCCATGCCATCATCATGAAATGCGTCCTTTCACGCAGGGAATTTTCACTGCGGCAGTTTGCATAACGCAAGCTCCGCATTACGTTAGCAGAACATTTTCTTCATTACCCCTTCCCCCTTTTCTCCGGAGTCCATCATGTTCATTGACATCCATGCCCACGCCTATCGTCACCCCATCCCCTTCGTGACCCAATTCTGCTCTGTGGACGAACTGCTTATCCGCTATGACGAAGCCGGCATCGAAAAGGGCTTTGTCCTTCCTGTCGTCAATCCCGAAATCTATCTGCCGCAGGCAAATGAGGACATTCTTGACATGGCGGCGGCCCATCCGGACCGCATCGTGCCCTTCTGCAACGTGGACCCGAGGGCCCTCTCCTTTTCAGCCAATGCGCCGCTGGACAAGCTTCTGCAGTACTACAAGGACAAAGGCTGCAAGGGCGTGGGGGAAATCATGCCCAACATGCCCATGCGGGACCCCATGGTGCAGAATCTGTTCGCCTGCGCGGAGAAGGTGGGGTTGCCGGTGACCACGGACGGATCGTTGGTCGTTGGCGGAGACTTCGGCCTCTGCGACCAGCCGGGCCTTCCCCAGCTGGAATACACGCTGGCCACCTTCCCCAACCTGAAGATGATCGCCCACGGCCCCATCTTCTGGGGCGAGCTGGGCGGCTTCAAAACTCCCGCCCAACGCAAGCCCGTCATGCGTCCGGACGGCTCGCAGACCCGCTTCTATTTCCCCGAGGGGCCGCTCCATGGCGAAACCGTCATCCACACCCTCTTCAGACGCTTCCCCAACTTGATGGGAGAGCTTTCCGACGCCTTCATCGTCCTGAACTGCGACCATGACTACGCCGCCAAATTCCTCACCGAATTCCAGGATCGTCTCATGTTCGGCACGGACATCTGCGGCTTCCGCCACCCCTTCAACATCTTGAAACTGCTGCTGGAACTGAGGGAAAATGGCACCCTTTCGGAAACTGCGTTCCAGAAGATTACCCGTGAAAACGCCGTCGCCTATTTCAATCTGTAGGAGTCCACCATGAAAATCACCTCCCTTGAGCTTTTCAAAGTCGCACCCCGCTGGCTCTTTCTCAAAACCATGACGGACGAGGGAGTCTGCGGCTGGGGGGAACCTGTCATCGAAGGACGGGCGGAGACCGTGGCCGCCGCCGTCAGGGAGCTGTCCTCCTACGTCATCGGACGGGATCCCGTCTGCATCGAGGACATCTTTCAGGTGCTCTATCGCGGCGGCTTCTACCGCGGCGGCCCCGTGCTGACCAGCGCCATCTCCGGCATTGAGCAGACCTTGTGGGACATTCGCGGAAAGACCTTAGGATTACCGATTTACGACTTGCTGGGCGGGCCCGTCCGCGAGAAAATCCAAGTCTACTGCTGGATTGGGGGCGACCGTCCAGAGGACACGGCGGCCGCCGCCGTGGAAAAGTCCCGCCAGGGCTACCATGCCGTCAAAATGAACGCCACGCCGGAATTGGACTACATCGACAACTGGAGCAAGGTAGAGGCCGCCGTGGGGCGGGTCGCCGCCATTCGGGACGCGTTGGGGCCGGATTTCGGCATCGCCGTGGATTTCCATGGGCGGGTCCATCAGGCCATGGCCCGCGTCCTCATGAAGGAACTGGAGCCCTATCATCTCATGTTCATCGAGGAGCCTGTGCTCATTGAGAATCTGGAGGCTTTCGCGGAACTGCGCCGCCATACCACCACGCCCATTGCCACTGGAGAGCGCAATTTCACCCGATGGGGTTTTAAGGACATCATTACCAAAGGGTTGGCGGATATCATCCAACCTGACCTCTGCCATGCGGGCGGCATCGCGGAAGTCCGCAAAATTGCCGCCATGGCCGAATGCTTCGACATCGCCGTGGCCCCCCACTGCCCTCTGGGCCCCATCGCCCTCGCCGCCTGTCTGCAATTCGACTACTGCACCCCAAACGCCGTCATTCAGGAGCAGAGCCTGGGCATCCACTACAATCAGGGCGCGGACATGCTGGACTATCTGGAGGACAAATCCGTCTTCCAATACAAAGACGGCAGTGTGTATCGAAGCCACCTGCCAGGCCTTGGCATCACCATCAATGAAGAGAAGGTGCGGGAGGCCGCCAAAGCGGGCCATGATTGGAAGAATCCCGTCTGGCGCACGGAAGATGGCACCGTGGCCGAATGGTGAGCAGCCGAAAGTTCCCCAAAAAAGAAAGGGAATCAACAACGACCTAAGCAGGAGAACACTGCAAGACAATGAAAGAAAATGCAAGAACGGTCAAGTTCGAAAAAGTGGCCGTTCTTGGCCCTATGGAACAGGAGAGGTATTAATATACAGGGTTGGACCTAAAATGCGACAGCGAGCGATCTAGGGGCCTTTACGGCCATGCATCGTAAAAACAGGGGTCATTTTTCGCTCTTCCGGACGCGTTTTTCGCCAATTTTAGCCTGGTTTTGCGGCATGAAAACGCCATTCATCAAATGCATTCGTTTTTATGCATTTTAATGCAAAAAACGGAGAGGCGACAATCGTCAGCCCGGAAGGATCCAGAAGGATTTGGGAATCTTGTCTGTGTTGAGGTAATAGAGGATGCCGCAGAGGATGGTAATCAGCCCTGAAATCATGTCGGAGGCGATGAGGCCGTACATCATGGGCTTGAGCCTATTGACCAATCGGCTGCCCCCATAGTGGGCTGCCAGCATCTTGATGAGGCTACCGAGAAGGAACGACGTGGCGAACATGTAGCCGGCGTATCGAGGCCATAGGCAGAAGAGGACGGGATGCAGCGGCCACCATGCCCACCGCAGACGGGCCGCGGTAAAGAGCAGCACCGCCGCGAAGACCGCAAAAAACGCCCATGCGAAGTTTCGATCCGGCTTGATGAGTGGAAATCGCTGGAAGCCCTTGACGCTTTCCGCCCGCTCCAAAGTGTCCTGCGCAATCATGCGCACACGAGAGGCCAGCGTGCCGTCGATGGCCATGTGGGGCACCATGCTGGAGCCGAAGCCGTCCTGCCAATTCACCCCGTGGGAATAGCAGAAGTAAAGAGTCACGGGAACGGAGATGCCCAGTCCCAAAATCATCACGATGGCGACGACGGGCAGTAGTTTCCTGGCCTTGACTCCCGCCCCGCGGGAAATCTCTAAAGAATTGACGATGAACGGCATAAAGCATTCCCGCGGATCCAGCAGAAAGATGGAGGTGAGGAAGAACAGGAACGCGAGAATGTGAATGCCCAGGGCCTGCTCGCCGAAGAAGCCGATGATCAGCACGCAGGGGTAGATGTTCGGCGACAGATGGAACATGCCCGTCTCCGCGATGATGCGGCCAAAGACGGTGAAGATGATGAGCATGGCGGAGACGTAGAGCAACGACAGCTGCCAATCCAGTCCCGAAAGGGTCAGCACGGTGATCAGAACCGTGAAGGCCAACAAGAAAATCCGCATGCCCCACACGCCGGAGGAGGGCACGCCCGCCTCGTTCTTGCCACCAAGGGCCGCCCGCAAGGCGTTGAAATAGAAGAAGCGGCCCGTGTAGAGCATGACCGCAAAGACGCCCATGAAACCGCCTAACACAAAGGCATTGCACATTTTAGGGGAAAGTTCCGTTCCTGCGTAGATGGACAGCCCATAATGGGCCAGAATGCCCGCCACAAAGGTGAAGAGGTAGGGGCCGATGCCAATGGAGAAGGAGATGTCCGTGGGAATGAGAAAGGCGATGGCGATGGCGGAGAAGTAGATGCGGATGAAAAGCAGAATCCAGCCACCGCCGCTCATGAAGGTTCTGGAGAGGCGGGAGAGCGGCAGCACGTCGATGGTCAGCCGGACGGGAATGAGATAATCGCCGTAAAAGATGCAGAGATAGTTATTTGCGTGAATGAGAAAGACCACGATGAAGCCAATCCAGAACAACCGTTTGCGGAAGATGGGGTTGGCGGAGCCGTCCGTTGGCGGAAGGACGGAGCGGGCGAACTGGACAATGGGATAGGGAAGATGTTCGTTCTCCGCCCATTGTCGATGGCAGACCAGCGCGATGCCTGTGAGGGCGATCCACAGCAGCCCGAACAGGGGCAGCCAAATGGCCAGAGGACGTCTCCAGGCGGCCCATGGGATGTCTGAGAAGGAGATGTGCTTCCGGTCCCCCAGCGGGGTGCCTTGGACAAATTCGATGAGAGCGTTTCCGTCATTGACATCCGGGTCCGCAAGGAAATGCTTTGGCAGCAAGGTGGTGGCGGGGGTCAGAGAGCCGTCTGGCTCGTGGATTTTCCAGCTGGCGTCCGTCTTCGCGTAATGATGGGGGAGCATGAGAGTGCGGGGCATGAGCCGCATCATGCTGGAATAGGGAATGCTGCAGGCGGGAAGAATCAATGCGACAATTAACAGTAACTCTTTGGAACTGAATGGTTTAAGAAGCGAGAACCGACTGTTGAGCAGTTTGAGGAGCGGGTTGATGACCAAGGTGATCAGAATCAGAGAGCCGAAGACGGACATGGGCATGTGGTTGCCCACCAGCATGGTCTGGTACAGCACGGAGTCGTTGAAATATGTCACGCCACAGATGAAGGCGGCACCCAAAAAACCTAGAAGAATTGCTCTTGCGGACATATTGCTGCTCGTGAAGGGTTAGAAGGTGGGTGGCGTGGACGGTGGCCTCTCAAAGGAGATGCGGCCGAGTTTCCCATCGCGGTAGTCCTTGATGAGGGCAATGGCGGCCCGCTCCACGTCAAGGACGCCGCCGCTGCGCAGCAGTCCTCGACGTCTGGCCAGATTCTCCAGACATTCGGTGATGGAGGTTGGACAGGAGGAGCTGCCCAAATCCGGCCAATTCACAGGGGCCTTCAGTCGGACCAGCTCGGACCAGAGGAACTCCGCCAGAAGTGACGGCTCCACCAGCTCCTCCTTTAGGGAGCCCAAAAGAGCCAGAAGCAATTCGTGGCGCTTGGTGGTGATGCGGGGCCACAGGATGCCCGGCGTGTCCAGAAGCTCCACGCCCCCCTCCAAAGAAATCCACTGGTTTTGGCGCGTGACCCCCGGCTTCGGGCCGACCTGGGCCTTGTTCTTTTCATGCAAGTGGTTGACTAACGTGGACTTGCCAATGTTCGGGATGCCTGCGATCATAATGCGAACCGGCCGAACCAGCGGACGGACTGCACCCCGCAAAGCCCGATGCTCCATGACGATACGTCGCCAAAGCTCGGTCAGCCCACGGACATTGGCGATGCGACGGCTGTCCAGAAGAAAAATCCGCTCTCCCTGCGCGGTGAACCAGGCCTCCCACGCTTTGGAGACGGCGGGTTGGGCCAAATCGGTCTTGTTGGCCACCATGATGAAGGGGCGCTGCTCCAGCATCGAACGCAGATTGGGATTGCGGGAGGAAAGAGGGGCGCGAGCGTCAATGAGCTCAACGACCAAATCGACCAGGCTGAGGATGCCGCGCATCTCCTTGCCGGCTTTCAGCATGTGGCCTGGATACCATCCCGTCAGCGGATATTGGCTGAAGTCCTGCATCAACGCCCCTGTTCTACCTGAAGCCCGTGAAGGCCCCCAGACATGCCAACGAGGGCAATTCCGCCCAGACGCCCTTCTGAGGGACCTGAACCGTCCATCCGTCTCCCAATATCTGCCGTGCCCACGCAAAGAACTGCAGAATCTCCTGATGGTCCCAATGGGCCACGGCGCCATGCTTTTGGCAATGGCGGCCAACGTCGCAGAAGCCCGGCTGGACGCCTGTCCACTGCAGAACGCCTTTGGAATAGGAGCTGGCCAGCTGTCGAATGATGCGTTTGGCCACGCCTTGGGTCCCCTTGCTGCCCCAGCAGAGCCGTCCCGATTCCGACTTGCCGCCCGCATAGGCGGAAGGAGGAAGCGTCAGCCGCCGCAAATCCACGTTGATGGCCGGCACTTCGTCTTTGATGGAGGACAAGTCCAGTCCGGAGCCATCCGCCTTTAGGACGGCAGGGGGCAAATCCGGAGGCAGTTCAGGGGGAACCAACTTGGGGCACGACCACGCCAGATAGCTGTTGAAGCGATAGGTTCGGGCCTCCGGCAGCTGCTCCGCCGCATATCCCGCCGGCAGGAGCCGATGGGTCAGCACGGCCTCCTCCTCGCCCATATGGAGACAGGTCGTCACGCCGCCCAATCCGATGCCGTGGTTCCATCGCCACAGGTCGAAGCCCGCGTCAATCTCCAGTTTGAGGCCTTTGCGGCCTTCCAGAAGCATGACCGCCGGCATGGCGTCCCACGTCAGGACACGTCCCGCTGCCAGCTCCTTCCAGGCGGGCGCAGAAGTGTCGCCCCCTTGCCCTAACACCTTGATGCGACGCCACTCCCCCGGCAGCCGCAGCGTGCAAAGGGAAAGGCCCTGCGGCGGCACGGCATCCGCTCCCCAATGGAAATCCACCGCCACGCGAACCGTGTTGGCCACATAGGTGTTCATTTGCCGAACCCCATGTTCCGGCTGGCGGGTCAAGTGCCCTTCCCCTTCGTAGATGGCGGCGCCGCCTTTGCGGAAGCAGTGGCTGCGGGAAGGCGTGATGTCGTAGGGTGAGCCATCTTCCGCCGTCAACGCGAACAGGGAGCCCAGCGGCATGCCGCCAGCCATCAGGTCAAGGGGACCGCTGAAGGTCTGGTTGTCATGACGACATTTCCAGTCGGCGGCTGGATATTCAATGAAAATCGAGGTGTCTGTCATATATGTTTCCTAAATGGATATGCATGAATGTTATCCGCTCACTCTGTGCAATAAATGGCAGGCGTTTTCAAAACGGATTGGCCACTTGCATCTTCGGTAGATGCATTTGGCAAATCTCCCTTTGAATCAATATTGCATGCATTTTATTGCATTTTATGAATAACAGGGTTTGCGGCTCCGATGTGGCGTCTCCTTTTCCGCCATGTTTCAAATGCCTTCGTCCTTCGGCTGACCATTGCCGTAGAAACGCAGATATTCCTCATAGGCAAGATGATAGCGCCGATGCTCCTCGTCGCTGAACGCATGGATGCTCTTCTGGCTGCAGTTGTGCACAATCTCCTGCCCCAGCTGCAGGGTGTTCAAAAACACCTCGCGGGCGCGGAACTCGTTGTCGACAAACTGGACGCAGGCGTCTTTGAGGAGCTGGAAGTTACTCTTGTCCAGATGCTCAACCAGAATGCTGGCCTCCTGCTCAACGGCCTGCCCATGCTCCACAAGACTGGTCATGGTCTGAATCAGGTTGACGAGCATCTGCAGAAAGTGGATGACCGGACGATTCCACAGCCCACGAATGGTCTGGCTGTTCATCTTGGTCGCCCGCTCCGTAGCGTTGAGGGTCTCCTGAACCAGGTTCAGGCAATGGCGATAGGCGGCCAGCCGGTCGCCGTCCGAGTCAATTTTCGCCAAGTGGCCATTGACATAGGCCAAAAGGCAATTATAGGCCGCATCCCGCCGGGCAATGCCCACGCAGTGGTTCATCTCCACCAAGGTCTGGACATGGATGCGCGATGTGGTGTTCATGACAGTCGCCTTTCTCCAAAGCCCGTGGACAGAGCCTATTGGTCACGGGCCTCCGCATGGCAGTTCCAGAAGGCGTCCGCCGCATGGACGCGAAGGGTGAAGGAGCCATTGCTGTGAATCCAGAACTGGCCCTTTCCCTCTTTCACGCTGCGGTGGACGAACAGGCTGTTGCCGTCCGCGTCCACCACGTCGATGTTCAGGCTTCCCTTGCCCAACTGCTCAAAACTGAGGCACCAAAGCTCGCGGGTGGTGGAGAACTTCAGCTCGTGGTCTCCCGGCTCGCCGCCCCATGAGCCCAATTTGACCAGCGGCGGCTGGGCCTTCTTCGCCTGCTCGTAGTTCCATTCGTCCGTGGCGTCTAGATACTGCTCCACCACCACTTGCCAGGTGTTGCGGCCTCCCGTGATGCGCAGAAAACAGGCCTTGTGGCTACCCTGCCCTTTGCAAATTCCCGGCGCTTTGATGGATTTCTTGTTGGAAACAAGCAACTTAGAGGAGCCGGAATCCAAATCGGTCAACTCAATGGAGAAAGGTTCCTTCCCTTTGGAGATGTAGCGGATGCGCCATTTGGGGCCATAGAGGCAGAACATCTCCGTCTGCATGTCGCCCGTGCCAGTCCAGTCCTGCGTCCGTACCCAACGGGAGCTGACGACCTGGCCGAAAACGGTGTTGAGGCCAAAAAGCATCAGGGCGGCGAATGCCATATGTCCGAGTCGAATGGAAGTATGCATGCAGATTCTCCTTTATGAGGTGGATTGTCTGAATGAAATGTATTGTAATGTAAGGGAATTACAAGCCAACACCTCTAAAATTCGGCCAAATTGGTGCAATTCAGAAGGAGTACATGGAATACATATGATAAACAGATACAGACAGCCGCTCAAGAGCGCCTGTCCGCAGTTCTTTTATGTCATTTGAAAAGAGCAAATTAGCGTTCTGCAGCGAAAGGCAACAAAGTGAAAAAATGAAAAGGGAAGAGCAAAAAGTGAAAAGTGAAGAGTGAAAAGTTGCGCCAAAACGAAAAGGGCGCCGCCTTCCACAGGGGAAAAGGGCGCCCTGATGACTCATCCATCGGCGGTCATCGCCGCCGCGGAATTCGGTTCTAAACGACTACTGATAGATGACGACGCCAGCGGTGGTGTCCTGCGGCCAGAAGCGCACGACGGTGTTGGTGACCAACGGCATCTTCTTGACGGCGTTCAGATAGTCACCACCAGAGAGGGAGGCGGCATGGCCATCCGCGAAGAGCATGTTGGCGCGGTCGTTGTGAATCATGTGGGGATAGGGTTTGTAGAGGTTATCGCCGGTGTACATGATGTAGCCGGGGGAGTTCCTGTAGGTCCAGTAGTTGTCCGCGAGGAGGATGGTGGAGGAGGGGTTCTTGAAGTACAAGGTCTTCACCCAACGGCACTGGCCACCGGGCTTGCCGGGCCATTCATGCAGGTCTTCTTTCCATTGGTCGATGTTGTAGGGGGTGTAGACGCGCATGTAGCCCGTATTATCGGCATGCCAGTTGATGCGGGGTTTGCCGTCCAGCGGGCACACAACGATGCCAGAGCCTTCTTCCATGTAGCCGCCGCACATCATGTTGTCGGCCCAGGAGTAGCTCGTCACTCTTCCGCCCGCCTGAGTGTACAGACTGCACTGGCAGTACACGGGGAAACGGCCGCCGAAATCGTCAAAGTACAGCATGATGACTTCGCCGCAGTTCTTCAGGTTGGACGTGCAGTTGACGGCCATGGCTTTCTGCTTTGCCTTGGCCAGAGCCGGCAGCAGCATACCTGCAAGGATTGCAATAATTGCAATCACTACCAGCAGTTCAATGAGGGTAAACGCTTTTTTCATGATTCTTCCTTTTTTGTTTTTTCACAGCATCGCAAATTTTCCCTCCCCGAAAAAAAGCTTCGGGGAAACGAAGGAACATCCCACTTATCTGTGTTGCCTATAATTATACGAAACTTTTGGGCAAATTGCAATACCCTATATGAGAATTTTTTTGAAAAAAAGTGTTTTTTTGTCTCATGGTGCTTGATGTGACGACGCCGTTTCAAGGAGCGCTGCTCAGAATCCCATCATGAAGGCGAGCAGGAGGGCCAAAAAGCCCACGTTGAAGGCGGCGAACACGGCTAGATAGTGCCGCAGGTCCCCTGGACAGAGGCGCTGATATTCACGGAAAGTGATGAGGGAGGCCAACGAGGCTATCAGCGTGCCCGTGCCGCCGATGTTGACGCCGACCAGAAGGTCAGGATAGTTGTCCGTGAACTGGGAGAGCAGAATCGCGGAAGGGACGTTGCTGATGACTTGGCAGGACATGGCGCTGACCAGCAGGGTGTTTTTGTTCAGCAGCCCGCCGAGGCACTCCCTCACGGCGTCGATTCGCGACATGTTGCCAGAGAAGACGAAGAAGGCAGCGAAAGTCAGCAGGAGGGGATAGTCCATATTGGCCAGGGCCCGTCGGTCCATGACCAGCAGGGTGGCGACGATGATGACGAGTCCGTAATAATACGGCAGGATGCGGAAGACAATGATGATGGAAATCGCGAAGAGGACAAGATAGATGGCCATGCGCAGGGGCTGCTTCTTGATGGGGGAGGCTCCGACCCGCAGCGGCGTGCTTTTCACACAGAGGCAGCACAGGGTGATGAGGGAGACGGCCACGGCGAAGGGCGGCGCCATGATGCGCATGAACTCCAGGTTGCCGATGTGGAATTTCGTGTAGAGATACAGGTTCTGCGGGTTGCCGAAGGGGGTCAGCATGCCGCCCAGATTCGCCGCAATGTTCTGAATGACAAAGGTGAAGGCCAGATGCTTCTCGTTGTGGGTGGAGGAGAGGACGAAATAGCCCAGCGGCAGAAAGGTCAGCAGCGCCATGTCGTTGGCGATGAACATGGAGCCGATGAACGTGATGTAGGCCAGCGCGAGAATGCTCAGCCGTGTGGTGCGGAACAGTCGGACGATGTTCTGCGCCAACAGCGTGAAGAACAGGATGTTGCGCAAGGCGCCCACCACCGCCAGCACGCAGAAGAGGCAGGTCAGCGTCTTCCAGTCGAAATAGCCGAGCCATTGGCGGTCCGGCGGCACGAACAGCGATGTGACCGCCGCCGCCAGCACGGCGATGGTGAGGACAATATTCGCCCTGGTGAAATCAATCACGCGATGTTCGAACTTGTTCACGTCTGCAATCTATGTCCAACCGCAAAGGAAGCCCACGCACGCCATCAACGCCAGAGCTTGAACGCCTTGAGCTGGCCATCATGAAGATTTCCATGACCGTACAGCGCCATGATGTACATCCGGATGTCCGGCCGATAGGCCGCATTCGGTGCAACCTCCTCTGGTTCAGGGAGATAATAGGCGAAATCAGGATGGTAGGTGCCCCGTTTCTCGTCATGCCACGGATTCATGTGCAACGGTGCGCGCTCCTCGCAGGCGAAGGCGAGATAGCGGCTGGAGTCAGGCGCCAGCCAGCCCGTCACCTTTGGCGCGTTCCAGACCCGGGGGGCCAGCTGCAGTCGAATGTCCGTCTCGACCTCCGGCTTCCCGTCGAAATTCGCAAAAAAGCGCAGGAAAACGCCTTTGATGCGCAGGGGCGATGTCCCTGTGTTCCTTATCTCCACGACATCAGCCAGCATGAACTCCCCCTTTGCGGGAAGCACCAGGCGGTAGGTCATCTCAAAGGGTTGTTCCTCCTCGCGCACGGGATTGTAGCGTGCCGTGAGAACGGCGGTCAGCTGCCCGGCCTCCACCGAAATGTCCGCCTTCACCAATTCGTTGACATCGTTCCAAATGGAGGAGCCATCCGGCCTCAGATACTGCGTTAGGGCGCAGAATCTGGCCAGCGGCTTGCCCTCCGCCTCTATCATGACCATGGGCTTGTCCTTTGTGGCGAAAATGTGGTAGAGGCCATTGTCGCAGGAGAATTCCGTCGGACCATTCTGTTGCAGATGCCAGTCGGCCGCGTTGCCGGCCTGTGCTTCATGGGGTGCCAGAAACTCATCATAGAGCTTGTGCTCCCGTGGCACGACAGGCTTCAACGGCGGAATGGTCGCCATGCGAGCCTGCGCCGGATGATGCTGAATATCCGTAAATAGCTTAACCATAAGAGGATACGGCTCATCATCGTTGTTGACTATCCCATAGTTGGAATTCTCCGGAAAGACTTTGGAGATGCCTTCCGGCGGCTGGTCCACAAACATGAAATAGTCGTAGCCGATGATGTAGGGGAAGCTGAGAACCGTCCGCGCGAAAATCTCCGTGGCCTTTGCGCGTTCCGCCTGCGTCTTGAACCGCTGGCCGGCGCCGTAGGTGCTGGGCAGGCCTGCGTCCAGCGCGGGGAAGGACCATTCCGTGATCAACACGGGCCGCTTCGCCCATTCGTACAACTTGTCGAATTCCGTGGACACGGGGCGGCGGTCGTTGATGCGGAGCGTCGTCAGCTCCACGACGGCGGCCTCCGCATCCAGATCCACGTCGCCATAGTAGTTGATGGTGACCACGTCCGAATACTTTCCGGCGGTTTCCCACACCACATTGTGGTTGCCCCAAACGCCCGCGAAACGGCAGCCAAGCAGCATGTGGTTGGGGTCGATCTTCTTGAACTCCTCCCGTATCGTCCCGAAATACTTTTCGGCGCACAGGCGCAGGTAGTCCGTCTTGATGTCCCGCTGCTCGTCCGTGTCGTTGGGGAGTTCCGTCAACGTAAGCAGTTCGTCCGCATTCTTCAGCTTCAGATTCCATGTGCGGTTCAGTGCGGCCAAATCGCCGCCGGCCTTCTCCAGCAGCAGATCGCGGATGGCGAGCTTCGCGTAATGGGAGGCATCCTTCTTCATCGCCATGTCGAAAAGGCCGACCGCACGGTCGGTACGGCCCCACCACGCCAGCTCATTGTCAAGGAAATATCCGAATATCCATGGGTTCTCCACCTGGCTGGCACAGACTCTCCTGATGCGATAGGCGCACCATTCGCGGAAAAGCGGATGGAAGACATTGGGGAACGCGGAGCACGGAATGTCCTCATTGGGGGCGATGTAGTACTCCTCGTCCAGGCTGGACATGATACTGCCGATGGCAATCATGGGGGCATGGGCCATGCCGCGCATCGCCAACGGATGCATCCCGCCGCTCAAGAACATATTGAAGCCCCAGTCCGTCAAGCGCTTAAGCGTGTTCTCCTCCCATTCGGCCACGGAGGCGTAGGCCTTGTCGTTGTGCTCCTTGTACAGCATGCGGCCCGTCTTCTCGCATCCATGGCCGCCATAGCCCACATGGTCGATACCGAAGACCACAAAGCCCCGCCCCAGAGGATCATAGGCCCACCAGCGGCCATCGTCGTCCTGTCGGACGCAGAAGAACCCCGTCGGCTCGATGGAACGGCCCTCCACATAGCTCTTGCAGGAATAGGGCGGGAAAGTGTTCCTCTCCTCATCGAGTTCATAAGTCTTTCCAGACCAAGCACCTTGAATATCAAAATAGCGGGAGCGCAGATTCGCGCAGTTCAAAAAGGGGCGGACGAAATTCACCGGCGTGTCATCCTTGAATTTCATCGTCTGGCTGAACATCAATGTGCCGTCCAGCGTCGTCACGCTGCCCTTGAGCACGTCTTTCTTCTTCTCCAGCCGGATGCGATAGGGGACGCCATACTTCCATTTATTATCAATCTCCTGTCTGTCAAGAACTTCCAGATTGTCATTCATGGGCCAGACATACTTGTGCATCTGATGCATCTCAATGAAATGGAAACTGTCCACCTTCACAGGCCCCTCCACCAGCGCCACATGGTACATATTTCCATCCTCCATGAACAATCCCACGCCGGCGACCGCATAATTGGTGCCTTCCCGCTTGTCCGCGATCACCGTCGCCTCCACCTCACAATCCTCCGAAAGCGGCGCGGCGGTGTACACGGCGGCACCACGCACGACGCACGCCATGCCGTTCTCAATCCGGCGCCAGCCCAGAGGATCCATGTCCCAGTTGCCAGAAGCCAAATCCAGCGGCACCGCGCCGACACCCATGCAAATGGCGGATATGCATGCAACGATCTTCCAATTCATACCAATACCTCGTTCTTCTCCAAATATCATACAACAAATTTACAATAGGACAAATATTGCATATGGCCTATTCCGTGTACAGCGGCATCTGGCCATTCAGGCTGAGAATCGGCGGAATGCCGAAGATAGTCACCTTGTGATCCTCTATGACCATATTCTTCGGCTTTGCGATGCGAAGCCTCCAATAGCCAGTGTCCGCAGCGGCCACGTTCTTGATGGTGAACTGCTTGGCAATGGTGTCATCCACCTCTTCCACGATCCGTCCGTCCGGTGCGAACAGCGTCAGTTTCATTCCCTCGTTCAAATCCCCCACGAAGCGCAGGGCAAATTCCTGGCAGCCTGAAGGCACATGGAAGACGCACTCACCGCCGCCCACAACGAAATTCAGCTCCTGCGGCCACGTCGCCAAAAAGGCGGGATGGCTGCAGGCCTCCATCCGTGTCCAATTCGTCCCCGCATTCACAATCACTTGGTAGACACCGCTTTCCTCCGCCACAAAACGGAATGCCGTCGTTTTCTGGAATTCCACGTCCCCCACGACGGACGTCTTGCCGGAAGGGGATGCCACTTCGACTTTAGCCTTGTCCCCCGTGTAGCGCCCCAACTGGCCGAACAGCAGTGCAAACTCCACATTGTCACCAGCTTCCGCAAGAATGTGATAGCGCCCAAGCCCCCTCTGCTGATAGGCGGGGAAGGACGGCGCCCCCGCCAAGGCAGGCCCTTTCTTGATTGTCAGCCTGTCCAGTGCAACCACTTCCGGGGTGTCTTCAAAGATGGAAGGATAATGCGTCTCCGCCCAGTCCGTCGGCAGCTCTTCACGCTTCTCCTGCCCATCCCACACCACGGTGATATCTCCAAAAATCCGATGGAATCCATGGAATTCGAAGGGCAGGACAATGGCCGTGAGGGGAGGTCGCTCCACGCTGTCCTCGATGCGGACGCCCGAAAAATGGACGTTGCCGGTCTTGTGCTTGTTGAATCTTGTTGCAGTGATTTTCAGAGGAGACTCCTCCAGCTTCTTCTGATGGCTGCTGCGGATGGTGAGATTCTCCACCCGAATGCAGGGTCCCTCCAGATAGCAGTCCGCAATCAGCACACCACTCTGGCTGTTCTCCACCAGGCAGTTGCGCCATGTGATGCCTCCTTTGCGCTCATCGCCCACCAGCCGGCCACCGAAGTAGCTGAAGCCATAGCCCTTGTCGTTGCGGGAGATGCAATTGTCCAGCGTCACCTCCAGGGTCCGGCCATTGTCCCCGCCATTGCCATGGGCGTACATTACGAAGCCGCCCCCATCGTTGTTCTCTGCAATGCAGTTCCTTACAACGCAGTTCAGCATGGGTTCCTCGATAAAATTCGGCTCGAAATCGATGCCGGCCATCGGCGCCGTGCCACTGGTGTTGATGAGCCGACAGTCCTCTATAAGTAGATTGACGGCCGTGATCACGCTGATGCCCTGCCGGTTGTTGCCATCGCAGGTGACGCGGCGCACCACCACGTTGTTGGAAGGCTCGCCTTTCTTGTAGACACCGATATAGATGCCGTCCCCTCCGGATTCCTTCATCGTCAGATTGTCCACATACACGTTATTGGAACTCAAGATGCTCAAGGCATGCCGCCATTCGCCCTTCTTGTAGGCGTCCGTATGGTAGTCCGCCTTCCACATGCGCAGCGTGGCGCCGTCCCCCTCCCCGCGGATGACCACATTCCGCACGGAGCGCAGGGTAATCAGGCATTCCCCAAGTTCCTTGTACGCACCACGTTTCGCGACAAGCTCAACGCCCTGCTCCAGCACCAGCTCCTTGTCGCTGGGCATGGAAAGCGGCAGAGTCATCCACGGCCCGTCCATCTTGTCCAGAACCACTTTTCTGGCAGGGGAATTGAGGGCGGCCTGGATGAAGGATGTCGAATCCTCACCGTCATATCCCCACCAGCTCACATGTGCCTCCGTCAGAAGCCCTTCCTCCACTTGGCGCACCTTCTCCGGCGCAGCCGCCCATGCCGCTACGCACCCCATGGCCAGCACTAGAAAAATCTTGCCTAATCTTTTCATTGCCCGAATTTCCAGTTTATTTATTTCTGTGATGCGCTATAGTATGTCAGTCTTCAAACGGTGTCTTTCCATTCATTATTATAATAGGTATAGTCAGTCTCTTCAACAAAGCAAGGAGGAAAAATGCAGGATCTTCTTTTGGGCATGATCATTTTGTGCAACGGCACGCTCTATCAAACGCAAAGTCTGAATCAGGAAGTGGACGGCCTTTTCAGGATTTCGTGTCAAGTCCGTGAATCCAACGGCATACAGCTAATCACGCCGGTGCTCACGAACATCACCGACAAGCCCATCTTCTTCCGCCGCGCCTTCGTCTGCGCGACGCTGCCTCCCGGCCCCTATGAAAGCTATGTGCAGTACAACCGCTGGTCCTATGAGAACAAGGGCAATTGGCAGCCGCTGGAGGGCCGCGGACTCATGCTGTCCCATGTCTGGGGACGGACCACCGAAGGCAACACGCCCTTCATCGCCTTCCGCATGATCGGCCGTTCTGAAGGCGTTGCGTTCCACGTTCTTCCTGTCGGCGACTGGCGCATCATGGTGCAGCCTGCCTACAACAGCGTCACCGAACCGTCCATCGAGGTCTCCCTGGGCATCTCCGACGAGTCCCTTGACTATGAGCTGGCTCCCGGAGAGAGCTGGACCCTGCCGCAGGTGATTGCGCAGCCCTTCACGGACTTCACCACCTCCACCGGCGAGCTCCATCGCTTCCTCATGGACAATCTGGAGTTGCCCAACCGTCTGCCGCCCGTGGAGTACAATACATGGATTGACCGCTACGACCAGCTGGATGTCCCCCATATGCGGGAGGAGCTGGCGGCGGCGAAGGAGGTCGGCTGCGAGGTCTTTGTCATCGACGCCGGCTGGTTCGGCGCAGAGGGCCTCGGCTGGTGGGAATGCGTCGGCGATTGGCACGAAAGCACCAACAGCGCCTTCTACGGCAAGATGAAGGACTTTGCGGACGAGGTCCGCGCCGCCGGCCTGGGCTTCGGCCTGTGGATCGAGCCGGAGCGCTTCGTCCCCAATGTGCCCGTGCTCAAGGAGCATCCGGACTGGTTCACGCCATACCGCCGCATGCGGCTGGAGATTCCAGAAGCCTATGAGTTCCAGAAACAAACGTTCCTGCGGCTCATCGACACCTATGGCATCGTCTATATGAAAACGGACATGAACGGGTCCCTTGGGCAGGACGACTTGCACCGCCATCACAACACCTATGTCTCTCTATTCTACAAACTTATCGATGAAATCCACCAGCTGCGGCCCCAGGTCTTCATCGAATGCTGCGCCAGCGGCGCCATGCGCACGGATCTGGAGGTGCTGAAGCATTTCGACATCGCGTTCCCCACGGACAATGTGCATCCCTTCGAGGTCAACGACACCATCGCGGGCTTCTGGCACCGCTACCTGCCTGGCCGTGTCATGCGATGGGCAACGCCCCATCAAATCAATTACCCCATCCCCTTCTATGGCAAGGACGTCAAGCCGGTTATCACGCCGCTGGGCGGCACGTGGGACGAATTCGAGAATGTGGATTTGGAGTCGCTGCTCTGTTCGAACTTCACGGGTGGCATGTGCGGCTTTACGGGCAGCCTAAGCAGCCTCGACGAAGGCAATCGTCAGCTGGTCGCCCGCTACATCGCCCTCTTCAAGGAGAAGCGCGAATTTTTGTGGAAGGCATGTGGCTACTGCCCCGTCTATCAGCCCGACTTCAAGGTGATGGAGCTGGTCAACGACGGCAATGCCATCCTGCATGTGCAGTATCTCGCCTCCGATCAAGTTTCCCAGCGCCGCGTCCGCCCACTGGGTCTTGACGAAAACGCCATGTACACGTTCAACGACGAAACCCGCAGCGGCAAGGACATCATGCGCGACGGCATCCTCCTCCCCCTGAAGCACAAAGGACATATTTTGCGCCGCCGCTCGGAACTTTTCTTCCTCGACAAGGTCAAATAATTGTTCTTGACGGAACTGCTCCGAAGTCGGCAGAATCGTTTGCCGACACCGCAGGGGCAAGGGTCTCTCCGAAACGGATGGAATGATTTTGTTCCATCCGCTTCATGACCATGTCCCTTTGCCGTCTCGGTCCGCCTGACTCCGTCGTCTTAGAACTACTGCTTAGAAGACAATTGGTCTGACGCCATTTTCAGGGAGGATGCCATCGACCCTCCCCCATTGATATATTTTGTAAGCGGCGGCGGAAGGGATTCTGTCATCCGCGCCAAGCAGAAGGGAGACTATCATGAACAGAACTTTCGGCGTCTTCGCCATGACTTTTTGCATTGGGCTGGCTCTCAGTGCACAGGAGGACCGCATCATCCCGCGTCCCCTGCCGCCGCGTCCGCCCATCATCCCCATGCCTCCCATCCAATTCAAACTGCCTCCGCTGCAGCGTTGGCAGCCGGTTACCGTCAGCCAGGTTGAAATCATGGCCGATGTGACCGGCGTCTGGGCGGAGACCACCATGACCTTCCACCTGAACAACCCGAACAATGCGGTCGTGGAAGGCGAACTCACGGTCCCCCTGCCCACCGGCGCGACCGTGGCCGGCTACGCGTTGGACATCGATGGCCGCATGGTGGACGGCGTCATCGTGGAAAAGGAAAAGGCCCGCGCCGTCTTTGATGAAATCGTCCGTCAGGGCGTCGACCCCGGCTTGGTGGAGCATTCAGGGGGCAATCTGTTCAAGACCCGCGTCTATCCAATTCCCGCCAATGGCTCCCGCACAGTGCGCCTTCGCTATGTCGCCAACGTCGACATCCACAAGACCGACCAGGGCCTCTTTTCCTATTATGTGCAGCCGTTGCACTTCGGCAATCGGCTGGATTCTTTCAAGCTGAAGATCAGCGTGGCCACCGCCAGTGCGCCTCCCAAAGTCGTCGCGGGCCCCATGACCTCTCTTGAGTTCAAAAACTGGCGCGCCGCCTATTTGGCGGAGACGGAGCTGAAGGACATTGAGCTGACGGAGGATCTCTACGTCGCCATCATGACCGAGCCCGCTGAAAACGCCATCAGCCAAAGCGCGACCGACGGCAACCGCTATTTCGCCTACCACCGGCTGTTGGATGACGAGAAGGGCAACGGCACCGCTCTTCCCGCCGTCACCCCATACGTGCTCTGGGACGCCTCCCTCTCCCGCGAAAGCTCCGACCATTCAAAGGAAATCGAGTTCCTCCGCCACTATCTGGATAAGCGCAACGACATTAAGCTCATGGTCTTTAGAAATATCCCCGAGAAAGTTCAAAACTTCCGTTCTGTCAATGACTTATGCAATTACTTGGAGAAGCTGGACTATGACGGCGGAACCCATGTGGAGGCCGCTCTCGCCGCCGTCCCCGCCGGCTTCGGCATCCTGCTCTTCTCCGACGGGCTGGACAACCTCTCCCCTGCCCTCAAGGCCCCAGTCAAGGGGCGGCTCTGCGCCTTCTTCTCCGACAAGCAGCAGAACGTGACCGTCCTCCGCTCCCTCGCCATCAAGACGGGAGGAGTCTGCATTGACCTGCGATCCGTCGGCGTTCAAGAGGCGATGTCATTGCTGGCCAGCACCTTGCCTGCGGTCACCTGCGTCAGCGCGGACGGCAAGGAGCTGACGGATGCCGTGTGGGCGCTGGAAGGCAGCCGTCTTTCCGTGAGTGGCATCCTGCCCCCCGCCGCTGAGTCCATCACGTTGCGGCTGAAACGCGGCGGACGGGAAGAGCAGGTGGATGTCCCCCTGCCGAAGGACAGGAGTCTGGAGAACGGCTCCCTGGTCCGCACGCTCTACGGCCAGATGCGCATCAACGACATGTTGGCGTCCGCCGCGCCAGAGAGCGATGTCACCGCAGCCGGCAAACTCTACGGTTTGGTCACGCCCAACACGTCGCTGATGGTGTTGGACAGCCTGGAGCAGTATGTCCGCTACGGCATCCGCCCGCCGGAGTCCCTGCCGGACATGTGCCGCGCCTACGATGAAAGGATGAAGGACAACAAGGACGCGGACCAAAATGAGTCCTTCGCCCTCAAGCCGAATTCTCCGGAACATGTCCTGCGGATTTGGAATGCTCTTGTGCAGTGGCACATGAAGACCTTCCCGAAGACCAGCAGTGCGGAGGGCGGCGAACGGAAAAGAACATTCCGCGATGTGGTGTCGCGAACCGCAAGAAACCTCTTTATGTCAAACGACTCCGCCGCACGGGACGAGGCGATGGTGGCGGGGGCGTCTGTCAGAGAAAATCAGGTGATGGAGGCCCCACTCATGGCACGGGAGCCCGAAGCGATGGACAACAATGGCGCCGCGGAGTCTACCGACCCCGCCGAACCCGCCAAGGCCCGCACCACCATTCAGGCGTGGACTCCCGATGAACCTTATTTGGAGGAACTTAAGAAAGCCTCCAGCCCTTACAGGGCCTATCTGCAGCTCCGCCGCTCCCATGGCGACGCCCCCGGCTTCTTCATGGACTGCGCCAACGTCTTCATCGACGCCGGCCAGAAGGAGCTTGGCCTCCGCATCATCACCAATTTGGCCGAGCTGGAAATCGAGAACAAGCAGATGCTGCGGGTTCTTGGCTACAAGCTGCGCTTCCTCGGCGAATTCGCCGCCGCGGAGCACATCTTCCGCAAGGTCATCCGTCTCGCTCCCGAAGAGCCCCAGTCCTACCGCGATTTGGCGTTGGTTCTTGATGATCAGGAGCGCTTTCAGGAAGCCGTCGACATGCTGCTGACCGTTGTCAACAACAAATTTGATTCCCGCTTCCCCGAAATCGAGGTCATCGCCCTGACGGAAATCAACCGCGTCATCGCCCGCGCCAAACGCAAGGGGATCATGATCAAAAACGTGGACAAGAAGTACATCCATTTGGTGGACACAGACATACGGGTGGTCATCAATTGGGACACGGACATGAGCGACATGGATCTATGGGTCACTGATCCCTTCAAGGTGAAATGCTACTACAGCAACCGCTTCACGCCGACGGGCGGCCGCAATTCCTGCGATTTCACGCAGGGCTACGGACCGGAGGAGTTCATGGTCCGCAACGCCGTCAAGGGCGACTATGTCATTGAGACGGACTACTATGGAACCCACACACAGAAGATTCTCGGCCCCGTGACCCTCTATGCGGAGGTGTTCACCGACTATGCGCGACCCGACGAGAAGAAGCAGGTTCTCGCCTTCCGTCTGAATGATCGTAAACAAGTGGTGAAAGTCGGCACGGTCTCCCATTCGGGCGTCAACCGCCCCGCCGCCCACGCCGAGCCCTTCCCCTATCAGATCAAAAAGGGCGACACTCTGGAAAGCATTGCAGTCAAGGAACTTGGAGATAAAAAATACATTGAGGGCATGCTGAAGCTCAATCCCACATTGAGCAACGACGGCAAGCTTCCCATCGGCCAGATCATCATGCTGCCGGCCAACGAATAGACAGCTGAAAGCAGGAGAGGACGAAAGAAAACCATGCTGAAACCCAAATCCATCACCGCCGCAAAAGCCGCCTACGACATCGAAATCGCCTGTTTGCAGGAACTTAGAAATCGCTTCGATCCCGAGCCCTTTGGGCAGGCGGTTGACCTGTTGGCTCATGCGGAGCGCATCGGCACCAGCGGCTGCGGCCATTCGGGCATCATCTGCCAGCATTTCGCCCACCTCCTGTGCTGCATCGAGCGGCCAGCTCGTTTCATCTCCCCTGCGGAGGCCGTCCACGGCGCCATGGGCTTCCTGCAAGCCTGCGATGTCATGGTGTTGGCCTCCCGCGGAGGAAAAACCAAGGAGCTTCTGCCCATGGTGGACATCTGCAAGGCCAAAGGGGTTCGCGTCATTTCCGTGACGGAGAACTTGGCCTCTCCTCTCGCCACTGCGGCGGATGTGGTCCTGCCAATGCACGTCAACCGCGAGACGGACAAATGGAACACCCAAGGTACCACCAGCACCACTGTCCTCTGCATGATTTTCCATGCCCTTCAGACGGCACTGGTGGAAGAGACAGGCTTCCAGGCCGGCCAATTCGCCCTCATCCACCCTGGCGGCGCCGTCGGCGAACGGCTGAACTCCACCCCCGTTCAGAATCAGAAAAATCACTAATTTTGAAAAATCTGCCTCCAACCCATTTGAATATTTCCAAAAGCGGCTTATTTTATATGTGTTGTCTGAGAAAGGGGCATTAGCTCAGTTGGCTAGAGCGCCTGCATGGCATGCAGGAGGTCATCGGTTCGAATCCGATATGCTCCACCAGTCTTCAAAAAATCCGGCTTGATGCCGGATTTTTTTTCGCCTTGGCAAGCCGCAAGATTGACAAGCGAACCCGAAGGGGAAGACTGCCACGGCGAAATCGGCGTTCATCAAAGCCGATGAAGCCGGGCAATGATACAGCACAAAAAAGGGACTCGGAAGTAAGAAGATGTTCCAATTCTATTATGTTTACATGCTCGTGGATGTTGCTACGGGGAGACATCACTATACAGGATGCACAGAGAATTTAGGTGCACGACTTGCGAAGCACAACGCAGGCGAGGTGCCTCATACCTCCAAGTTTAAGCCATGGCGCATTGAAACAGCAATTGCGTTTTCATCCAAAGAAAAGGCTTATGCTTTCGAGGCTTATCTGAAGACACATAGTGGCAGATCCTTTGCCGAACGTCATTTCTGATTCTTTTCATCTTGAATAATTCAGGGATTGACATCCAATATTCATTCGAAAATTCCTCCTTGAACAGTTTTTCGGCATGGACTCCATGGCAATGCTTAAGAATCTGCTTGTGTTCATTGGAACTCCTCTTGGGTTTCCGACGGCCACACCTCGTGGCGTCTGTCGATTAATTCGGTGTTTTTTTCCGAATAACAGGTGGCGTTCCGCGAAAAAGGGGAATTTTCAGGCAAAAAAAATCCCGCCAGAGGGCGGGAAACGCGCCTGACGGGATTCATAAAGCCGGAATTCGATGTATATTAGATAAGATTAACGGTCGGAATGAGGGGGGCCATCCAACATTCTGCTAAAATTGGAGTTTCCAATGGG
>JAEEYQ010000051.1 GCA_016288215.1 Lentisphaeria bacterium
CCACTTTCGCGCCCGAGGGCGCGCTCGTTCGACTTGCATGCCTAATCCATGCCGCCAGCGTTCATTCTGAGCCAGGATCAAACTCTCCATTGCAGAAAGACCTTGGGGGCCGCGGCATGACGCCGCGGCTTCGCCTTCTCTTCAATTTCGCTTTTTTCTCGTGACAATCGCTCTGTATTGCGCTGCTCGGTTTCCAAGGAGCCCGCCGCCCTCTCCGGACGGCGAGTGTTTAAGATAGCACGGTTTTCCCCCTCCGCAAGCCGTCAGGCCGAAAAAAGTGACTTTTTTCGTGAAAAAAATGATTTTTTATCGTCCTCGGCCCTTTCCGAGGTCATTCGGCAACGGCAAAAACGATAAATGTTCCCTGTCGCGGGGGCATATTTTGAATGTTCCCGCCATACGGCTATATTTATGGAATATTGTGTGAACGGTTTGACCATACCATTGTTCAACAGGAGAGTTTTCCATGTTTTTTGACATGCATGTGCACGCCTATTTGTATCCAGGTCCGCCGCAGGATGGGCAGACCCAATTCGCCAATCCCGCCCAAATTGTGGAAATGTATGATGCTCACCACATTGAATGCGGAATTCTCATGCCGTTGATTGGACCGGAGACCTATCTTCCCCAATCCAATGAAGAGATTTTGGAGATGACCCGCCTATATCCGGGCCGTTTCCTTCCCTTCTGCAATTTGGATCCGAGAGGCATCTCCAACTCGCCAACGACGGATTTCTCCCCTTGGCTCTCATGGTATAAAGATCACGGCTTCAAGGGAATAGGGGAATTCATGCCCAATCTGCCCTTCACTCATCCCCTCGTCATGAACTTCTTCCGTCAAGTGGAGGCATTCGAGTTTCCGCTCACATTTGACATTTCCGCCCAAATTGGCGGAGACTATGGCCTTTACGACGATCCGGGGCTTCCCCAGCTGGAAACCTGCCTCGAGACCTTTCCCAAGCTGACCATCATCGGCCATGGTCCGTCCTTTTGGAGCGAGATGGGCGTGCTGGAGCCGGGAGACGTCCGCTCCTCTTACATCACCCATCCCGTTCATGGAGAGGGGGCCCTTTATCGGCTGTTCCGAAACCACCCCAACCTATGGGCCGACCTGTCCGCCGGAAGCGCCTACACCGCCCTCACCCGTGACAAAGAGAACGCCATCGCCTTTCTTAACGAATTCCAAGACCGGCTCATGTACGCGACGGACATCTGCAAGGCCGGCTCTATGTATCCTTTGGACAGCTTTCTGCTGGAATTGCGCCACGACGGATTCCTTTCGGAGGAGACGTTTCAAAAAATAGCCATCGGCAACGCCAAACGGCTCCTCAAACTGGCGTGAGACGCCAACAGGTCCCGCCGCTCTGCAACGTTTTCCCCTCTAAAATCTCTAATGAAGCTGACGATGACTCCACAATCCAACACCTTTGACAGTCAGATTTCCGTCCTGTTCACCCAAGAACAGATAGCCCAACGAGTCCAACAGATGGGGCTGGAGATGACAGAATTCTACAGAGGCAAGGCGTTGACGGTGGTTGCCCTGGCCAACGGCGCCCTGCCCTTTGCCTCTGACCTGATTCGCGCCATCCGCCTTCCCCTCTTCGTGGACTCCCTAGCCATCGCCAGCTATCATGGAGACCAGCGGGGCAACGACATCTCCTTCCGCTCTTCGCTGAAACTGGATCCCGCCAACCGCCATATTCTTTTGGTTGACGAGGTGCTGGACAGCGGGCGGACCCTAAACGTCACCCGCCGTTACGTTTTGGAAAAGCGAGCCCAAGACGTCCGCACCGCCGTGATGATCGACAAACAAGTTCCACGACCTTCCGACGGACTGCCACGGGCGGACTGGACCGGCTTCTCCGCGCCTGACGCCTATCTTGTGGGCTATGGACTGGACTCCCATGAGCTGTACCGTAACCTGCCCTATATTGGAGTCGTAACAAATTGATAATTAGCAAGTTATAACTTTAACAAAGGGAATTAGAAATTAGAAATCTGGCATGCGTCATGGGGCATCGGGCTGTTTTTGCGGTCTCCATGCGGGCGAATGTGGCAGCTGAATCCGCATTGTCCATGATTTTTCAGCAAAACGCGACGACGTAAAAGGCAAAGCCGGATGAATGGAGTACATTAATAGGAATGTTTTCCACGGGAGGGCAGCGACATGGGCATGAACAGACGGTCTGTCCACAGGGTTCCCTATACATATATATAATAAGGTATAAAAGGAGTGTTCCATGATTGACATTCTGTCCGATGGACGGCTGTTCCATCTGAAGACCCGCCACACGTCATATGTCTTCTTCGCCAACCCTGTCGGGCGGCTGGAGCACATCTACTACGGCAAGCGCATCGAAGACGTGGCGTCGATCCTTTGCCGCCACGGCAGGCAGTATCCCGCCTCCTTCTGCCCCATGCGGCAGGATGAAAGCTCCGACCAGGGGCCTGATATACTCCCACAGGAGTACAGCGGCTTCAATTCAGGGGACATGCGAATCGCCGCCGTGGCCGCCACGGGACCGGACGGTGCCTGCTGGACCGACCCCCGCTTCGTCTCCCATCGGCTCACAGACACGAAGCGCCCGCTCAACGGCCTGCCGCACGCCTTCGGCAACGCCAAGGGCGAAAATCTGGAAATCACGTGCCGCGATGCATTTACAGGATTGGAAATTATCCTGCTCTACAGTGTCTTTGAGGAATGCGACACCCTCACCCGCTCCGCCATCATCACGAACCTCTCCCCCGCCCCTATCCAACTGAACCGTGTCATGAGTGGCCAATTGGATGTGATGGGCAAGCAAGAACTCGAAATGGTCGACTTCCAAGGCAGCTGGTGCCGCGAGCGGACAGCGGAGCGTGTGCCCCTGCGCCATGGTCTGCAGGCCACGGGAAGCACGCGCGGTGCCACAGGGCATGTCAACACCGCCGCCACCGTCCTTTGCGAGAAGACAACCACGGAGACACAGGGAGAGGCATTTGGCTTCGTCCTCGAATACAGCGGCAACCACTATGAGGGCATTGAGCTGACCCAATTCGACATGGTCCGCGTTCAGCTGGGCATCCATCCGGATTTCTTCAGCTGGAAACTGGAGCCTGGTGCCTCCTTCGAGACCCCTGAAATGGCCATGACCTATTCGGCGGAAGGCTTTGGCCTCATGTCCCGAAACCTCCACGACTTCATGCGCGGCCATCTCATCCGCAGCCCCTGGAACGGCAAACGCCGCCCCATTCTCATCAACAATTGGGAAGCCACCTTCTTCGACTTCAACACCCAGAAGATCTTGGACATTGCCCGCGTGGCCGCCACCATCGGCATCGAGATGTTGGTTCTGGACGACGGCTGGTTCGGCCATCGGGATGATGACCGCACCTCTTTGGGAGACTGGTTCGAGTTCCGCAGCAAAATCGGCGACATGAAGGAGCTGGCGGACAGCATCCACGCTCTTGGCATGAAATTCGGCCTGTGGTTCGAGCCCGAAATGATCTCTGAGGACAGCGAACTCTACCGTGCCCATCCGGATTGGGTCCTCTGCGTCCCCAACCGCCCCCGCTGCTACGGCCGCACCCAACTGATTTTGGACTTCAGCCGACCGGAAGTCGTTCAGCACCTCTACGATGTCATGGCCGGACTCATCGCCCGCGCAGGCATTGACTACATCAAATGGGACATGAACCGCAACATGTCGGACATCTTCTCCTCGCCATTGCCCGCGGACCAACAGGGGGAAGTGCCTCATCGCTACATACTTGGCGTCTATGCGCTCCACGAGCGGCTGATTCAGACCTTCCCCAATCTGCTTATCGAAGGCTGCTCCGGCGGCGGCGGCCGCTTCGACGCGGGCATGCTCTATTACCTCCCCCAAATCTGGTGCAGCGACAACACCAACGCCATCGACCGCCTGCGCATCCAGGCCGGCACCTCCATGATCTATCCCGTCGCCTCCATGGGCGCCCACATCAGCACTCAGCACACCACCGCGCGATTCATCCCCTTCGAAACCCGCGGCAACGTGGCCATGGCCGGCACCTTCGGCTATGAATTGGACCTGACCAAGCTGACGGAGGAGGAAAAGGCCACCGCCATCCGCCTCAACGCCGCCTATCATCGCTATCATGACGTCATCTCCGAAGGGGACTACTACCGCCTCACGGACGCCTTCCGCGACAATCCCGTCGAGGCGTGGTGCTGCACGTCCAAAGACCAGTCTCAGGCCGTGCTGACCGTTGTCCGCCGGACTCATTTCGGCAATGTGCTCAACACTCCGATTTTCCCCGTCCTCGGGCTGGATCCCAAACGCCACTACCGCCTTGTGAACGACGCCGTGCCTTCGGAGAAACAGCAAGTCTTCCCCGGAGACCTGCTTGCCAACATGGGCCTGTGGTGTCAGGAGCTTGGCCATAACGACTGCGATTCCATCGTCTATTTCTTCGAGGCCATTGACTGAAGGGCTCCTTTCCGGCCGTTTCGGCTGCCTTTCAGGAGTTCCGTTGAACAGCAAAAACGCATTCATCTACAGAAACTAATATTTCATTTTTATTCTTTTTCTTTCCTTTATATGCACACATTTGATGAACTGTCAACCCCCTTTGTCAGCCGTGGAAAGGATGAAATCGTCCCCTTCCCGCAGGAACTGCCCACTCACCCCCAAAACCTTTGGAATCTTCAGGAACTATTCCGCCAGCCAGAGACCTTTGAGGCGCCAAAACCCTTTCAAGATGCCGTCGCCGGGCAGTCCATCCAGCCGCTGATGATCGCCACCGAACCTCACGAGGGCCATCCCGCCAAATTCTTCGCGTGGGTGGGCTTCCCCGAACATGCGGACGCACAGCACAAGGTCCCCGGCATCGTGCTCGTCCACGGCGGCGGCGGCACCGCTTTCCGCTATTGGGTCAAATTGTGGAATGAGCGCGGCTACGCCGCCATCGCCCTGGATGCCTTCGGCCACCTTCCTCAGCTCAACGGCGACATGGACGACTTCTGCGCGGACTCCCATGAATGGTCCGGCGCCCATCCGCCGCAAATCTCCGACGCCATCGACAAGCCAGAGCACGATCAATGGAGCTATCAGGCCGTCGCCGCCGTCATCCGCGCCCATTCTCTGCTGCGCACATTCCCACAAGTTGATGCGGACCGCATCGGCATCACGGGCATTTCATGGGGTGGCTATCTGACCTGCATCGTCTCCGGGCTCGACTCCCGCTTCCGCTTCGCGGCCCCCATCTACGGCTGCGGCTTCTTGGGGCAGGATTCCAGCTGGCACAACGACTTTCTCCAATTGGGTCAGGAGCGAGCTGAAAAGTGGCTGCGGCTTTGGGATCCGTCCCGCTATCTTGTCCATGCCACCATGCCCATGTTTTTCTGCAACGGCACCAACGACCCTCACTTCTACACGGAAATCTGGAACCGCTCCACCCTCCTTCCTCCCACCGCCGTGACCCGAAGCTACAAAATCCGCATGCACCACGACCATGCCCCTTCCGGAGATCCGCCGGAAGTCCGGCTCTTCGCGGACTCCATGCTGCAAGGCAAGCCGGCGCTGCCTGCCTTGTCTGAAATGCAACAGGAAGGCCGCCAATTGACTGCCACCGTAACTCTCTCCACGGGAAGCATTAAGGAAGCCCATCTCGTCTATACGCAGGACCTTGGCTTCTGGCCGGACCGCCTGTGGTGCTCTACACCCGCCGCGTGGGATGCCTCCGCCGACACCCTCACCGCCACGGCTCCTGAGGCCGCCACCGCCGCCTATCTGGCCGTCACGGACTCCCGTGACGCCTGGGTCAGCACCCCTCTCGCCTTCTTCTGAACATGCGCAACGACTATCTGGAGGAATTCATCGGTCATCTCCGGCTGGAACGCGGTTTGGCCGCCAACACTGCCGCCGCCTACGCCAGTGACCTCCGCTTTTTCTTCGCATATTTGGAACAACTTGGAATTCAAGATGTTGGAGAAATCGACCGCTCCCACATCCTTGACTTTCTGGAGAACAGCAAAGGGGATGGCATGGAGACTAGCACCATCGCCCGCCGACTGGTTTCCATCAAAGTCTATTTCCGCTTTCTGGCCGTGGAGAAAATTGTCCCCTCCGACTTCACGGAAATCATGGAGCATCCGCGGCTGTGGCGGCTGATTCCAGATTTTCTCTCTCTGCGGGAGGTCGATGCGCTGTTGGGTGCCTTTTCCGGCCGCGAGCCGCTGGAGATCCGGAACCGTGCCCTGCTGGAGCTGCTCTACGCCTCCGGCCTCCGCGCCAGCGAAATCTGCACCCTCCGCAAGGACGGAGTGCTTCTGGAAAAGCGGTTTCTGCGGGTCATCGGCAAGGGAAACAAGGAGCGGCTGGTGCCCTTTGGCTCAAGCGCCCTCCACAGCCTGAAACGCTATTTGGTCAAAGCCCGCCCCGAACTGCTCCGCGAAGAGGATCCCATCCCCTTCTTCCTCTCCAACAACGGCCGCATGCTCACCCGCGAGCGGATCTGGATGATTGTGAAAGAAGCGGCCTCGCGAGCCGGTATCCGCAAAAACATCTATCCCCACATCCTGCGGCATTCCTTCGCCACCCATCTGCTGACCAACGGTGCAGACTTGCGTGTCATTCAAGAGATGCTCGGTCATGCAAGTATTGCTACCACACAGATTTACACCCATACGGACAGTGCGCGGATCGCCCAGGCCCATCATCGATTCCATCCACGGGCGTGAATTGCTCAAACCATTGCCCAGGCTTTCCATATTGCAAGATGATGAAAGAAAATGCAAGAATGGCAAAACTCGCAGAAATGGCCATTTTAGGGCCTATCTATTGGGGGAGGTATTAATATACAGGGTTGGGCATCAATCGCAACAGAGAGCATTCTAGGGCCATTTGTGGGCATTTCCCTAAAAACATGAGGTCATTTTGGGCTATTCCAAACGCGATTTTTGCCAATTTTGTCGCTTCTCTCGGCCTCTTTTCTTTATTCATTTTTCGCATTCGTTAACATGCAATTTTATTTGCAATTCAATCTAAAAACAGCCATTGACCATGGCGGCAACCGCGGGTTTAGGTTTGCCCATCTCATAATTCATATGTTGACAGATTTTGAACGGCCATTCCGCATCCGTGGTTGTTTTTCAACTAAATCAGATTGCTCAAGGCATAGGTAAGTCCATTGGCCAGACAGACATAGAGAAGAAGTTTCCGTGAGAAGCCAAAACGCAGCCCATAGACGACGTATTCGGCGAGCCAGACCAACGCCTCGCCTGTAAGCACTTCCCATGACGTCAGTTCCACGGGTCGCCCCAAGAGCCAGATGCCCAGATTCAGCAGCAGATTGGTGCTCACGTTCACCCACACTGTTGTCAGAAGGAATGCGCGGTTCCGAAACTCGCGGGCCGTGCAGAACACAAGTCCTTCCAGCAGAACCGTCAACAGAACGCCTGCCGCCACGATTCCCGCCATTTGCAAGGGGGTGCAGGACTCAGGCATGACCATCCCCTTGATGATCATCGACATCGGACACCGCCTTCAAGGAGATGCCCATGCCGTTGCGGCGGCAAAGCCAGCCCGTTGCCGCAAAGCAAACCATGGCAACAAGATAGCAGATGCTGAACCATTGTTCACGATGGGGCATGAAGCGGACCAGACTGCCAGGAAACAGGAGGGCGGCGGCCAATCCGAACATCAGGCCCGGACGCTGCGGATACAGCCAGACCAAAACAAAGAGCGTGACTGCCATCATCAGGTTGGCCACCACCTGTCCAGCCCAAAAGCCCCATGGATGGCCAGAGACCATGGTGAGCAGAAGCCATGAGATGCCCAAGGCCCAAAGTCCCACCGTCCATGGCCCCATGCGGTCCGCCAAAATGCCTCCCGCCATTTTCCCCAAGACGACTCCTACGCCAAGGGCCAACGACCACGCTATAACCCCTTGCCATGGAGGAGCCATGCAGCTGCCGGCGGCGGCACGGCAAAGCACGCAGAACCCCATCATGGCCGCCGCCGCCGCATGCCAGGACCCATGCCCTTTAAAAGTCATATCATCCTTATTACAAGTATCTTCCAAACATTCCTCCGGCGGGAAGAATCCATAGAGGACAGCCATGGCCAGCAAAGCCGCCAATGAAACCGAATGCATGATCGTCGGCCATAGGGTTCCCATGCAGATGCCCAATGCCCCCGGAGCCACAAAGAATCCCAAAGCCCAGCTCTTGACGATGCGGCCCCCAATCCCTTGAGTCCTAATCACTTCCCGTCCTGCCGACACATGGAACAGGCTGTTGCCCAGACCCAAAAGCCCGATGGACAGCCAGGGCAACCCCAACGTCAGACAGCCGCCGACACCAAGCATGGCGATGGACACCGCACCAAGCCATCGGTCCCGCCTGACACGATCCGCCAAATATCCCGTAAGCATTTGCGTCGCAAAGGCAAGGAAATTGTAGACGCTGACCATTTCAAAGGCCTGCGTCCCGTTGCGGGCGATGAGGGGGCCAAGCACCGTGGCGCAGCAGACGGCATCCACAAGAAAATGGAAACCCATGGCATAGGCCAATGGAGGCACCGCCATGGGATGGGATTGAATCTGCTTGTTTCGTTCCTTATTCAAGAGATGTCAAGACCACCTGAAGAGGCGTCTGAAGAAGCCACGCCGTTCTTTTTTGGGAGGCTTTGGGGGCTTTTTGTGGTCGTCCGGCTTCGGCGGCGGTGGGGGCTGGGGCTTCCCATGGTCATCTGGCTTCGGCGGTGGCGGCGGCAGGGGCTTCCCATGGTCGTCCGGCTTCGGCGGTGGCGGCGGCAGGGGCTTCCCATGGTCGTCCGGCTTCGGCGGTGGCGGCAGGGGCTTCCCATGGTCGTCCGGCTTCGGCGGCGGTTCACGCCGCTCTGGCGCCTCCTTCTCATCCCGGCGGCGAGCCGGCCAAGGGAGCAAATCCGCCTGAACATCCGCCACGGCAAAGAAAACCACCCCACAGAATACCAAACCGTTCCGCGTCCATATCCGTAGGCTGTTCTTCATATTCATCTCCATTTGTGACCTGCTTTTCAAATTGTCCGCTGCGGGACAACGACATCAAACTGACCAACACAATATTCCCTGTTCGTGAAAAGTCAATCCGCTAATGGTGAAAAAGCCGTTCTGAAAAGCGGCCCCAAGGGAATCATTCAGCGTTTGTCTGCGGACGAATCAAACCGCCGGCAACTGGCCGAAGCGCCGAAGCCTGCTGAAATATTATCATAAGCTATTTATATTCAACAACTTACAATTTCAGCCATCGCTACGATTGCAAGGTTCAGAATGAAGGTATACTTCACGGCTGAATCTCCTGTTTGATGATGTCATTGCCATATATTGTCTTCCAGTCATCTCGCATCGAGATGGGAATCCACCCGTACTGTGAACAGGCTTCGCGCATCTTGTCCGCTTTTGCGGCATTGCCGTACTCACGCTCTAGGTCATCGCATAATAGCATGAAGCCCAATGCCTTATGTTTATTTCCGCAGATGGCGTAGTTCACCATGCTCGCATCCGTCATGCTATTGCCAAACGCCAGAACAGGCTGGGTTCCAATCTCCCGCGCGATAATGGACACTTTGTTCATCTGCAAGTTCTTGACGAGGTTTTGTCCCCCCAAGATCAGCGTGTCGCCGTTTTGGAACGTATAGTCGAGCCCGTCGGCTTCCCCCTGTCCACTGGCGACAATGGTGCTGTCCGACCCAATGACTTGACAAGGAGGAAGATGCAATGCGTCCACCAAAGGGCGCACGGTAAGCCGGTCCGTGCCGCTGATGACATAGACCGTGAAGCCGTTTCGCACAAGAAAGTCCACGACCTCGACCATCGGCCGATAGAATGCATCACCTCTTCTGAGTCCTGCAAAGCCGGGTTGAGGTTCCTGCATGAAGCGGCGGACAAAAGCATCGAAGTCATTGATGGTCATGCCCTTATACGCCTCTGACACCATGCGCTCCCGTTCCGCGTCCAGTTTGGGGAACCGGCCGGCGCGGGAAGCACGGGCTGCCACAAGTTGCTCGTCGGTCGCATGATAGCTAGGGTCATCCAGAACCCGGTGCTCAAACAGGAGCCAATCGAAATACGTGGGAGCCGTCTCCAGAAAGAGCGTGCCGTCCAAATCGAACACGGCCACGCGCTCCTTGGGTGGGATGAAGTCTGGAGAACTGGCCTTTGTGACGGTCTTCACGTAATGGACAAGGGCCGTCTTGGCCGGGGCGCCTTCATTCCATAGAGACAAGGGCCTGCGTGCGCAGCCAGAGAGCAGGGCGATGCCGACCGCTATCATGGCACAGAAAAGAAATTGAGAGTGTCTTCGTTTCATGGGTGCTCCTATTTATGGGTGCTCTTATTTATGGGTGCTCCTATTTTAGCTTTTCTGACAGGTCAATATTCCGCTTCCGCTGATGCCATAGGCCTGGAGGACCTCATCTTCCAGCAGGACGCGGAGGTATTCCGCCATAAACGGCGCGAGGCCGCCGCTGCGCATCTCGTTCAGTGTCATCCACTCCATCTGTCCCTCAGTGGAGGATTTGAGTTCGCCGGAGAAAGCGCAAGTGCGGAACATGAAGACGATGTATTTGGAATTTGGGATATTGTCCTGCCAGACCGTGTGTTGCGGCTTCTCCGGCACTTCCCACTCCACCACGCCGCACAAGCGCAGGTTTGAGACTGTCAGCCCCGTCTCCTCGCGGATTTCGCGAACGGTGGAGGCCATGATGGACTCCCCCGCCTCCACATGGCCGCCGGGGAACGTCAATCCGCACCATGGATTTGTGGGTTTCGGAAGGCGGTGCTGCACGAGAACGCGGCCTGTGTCTGTGTCTTCAATCATGCACATGTTGCAAAGGGTGCAGTTCATGACCCATCCTCCTTGATTTCATCGGCAAGAGTCGGCAGTCGCCGCTTCACCTCGCATTCCCACAGCACAATGACCTGCCAGCCAGCGGCTTCCAGCGCGGTGTGTTCCTTCTTGTCCCGCGCCACGTTCCGCTCGAACTTGGCCATCCAAAACGCCACGTTGGATTTTGGCGTGGTGGCCGCCTTGCAGCCTTCGTGCCGATGCCAAAAACAGCCGTTCACGAAAATGACCGTGTGCCACTTGGGAAGCACGATGTCCGGATGCCCAGGCAGTTTGGAGGAATGGAGGCGATAACGGAACCCCAACGCATGGAGATGACGGCGCACGACCATCTCCGGCTTCGTGTCCTTCGACCGAATCCGGCTCATCGTGTAACTGCGCTGCTCTGGCGTGATCTTGTCCATCGCGTTTCTCTGAAAAATGATCTATTTAATTGTTATGTACTTCTGGAAACGGCTGTTGGGACTCTGCGGAATCGTCATGGCCAAACGCCCTTGTTTCAATAGGGGGATCAATTGACGTCTGACAGATTTTTTCTGTTTGTATTTTAGATAGTTGGCAATTTCAAGAATGCCTCTTGGAGTAGAACAGAATTGAAGAATTTGTTCTTGAATATCGACTGGGGTACTGACTGGGGTATCAACATTGACTGGGGTATTGACTGGGGTATTGACTGGGGTACTGACTGGGGTATCAACGTTGACTGGGGTAGCGACTGGGGTAGCGACTGGGGTATTGACTGGGGTATTGACTGGGGTATTGACTGGGGTATTGACTGGGGTATTGACTGGGGTATCGACTGGGGTATCGACTGGGGTATCGACTGGGGTAGCGACTGGGGTAGCGACTGGGGTAGCGACTGGGGTAGCGACTGGGGTAGCGACATCGACTTGTGCATTGACAACTATTTTGTCAAAGGGCAGGATGACAGAAATCGTGTTCTCTTCGAATCGGTAGATGCCCTTGTCATATGCGCCAATGATTTTCGGGACGCCTCGTCCTGTACGCTCGCTGATGTGCAACTGCAAGAAGATGTCGGACAACTCCTTATTGACCGGAATGGAGATGCCTTCAAAGAACCCCTGCATGGTCTGCTGCGGCGGCAATGTCCCGTGGGAAAGGATTTCGATACGGTCGCTGAAAGCACAGAACATGGGCGAGTTGAGCTCCGTCCAGCGGTTATGGACAAAGGCATTGATGACTGCTTCTTTGTAGGCCGCGGCATTGAATAGCGACACTTCCTTCCTCTCAACCACGCGGTGGCGCTCATCAGCTTGCGGAACATTTAGTAAATCTCCGAGTTCCAATACTTTATCCAATGAATATAGCAAGCAGGTCCGTCCAATTTCACGAACGGCATACATTGTGGATGTTTTATCCTTGCCATTGAAGATGGCGAAGCGAATGGTAATGCCGCTGTCGTCCGAAAGCAACTGTGCCAGTAGGTTGTATTTGCCGTCTGGCATCAGGAAACCGAGATTCCGCTTGAATGTGCGTTTGTTCAGCGTGATTCCCTTAGAGGCATAATAGACGATAAGTTTGTTGAACGCAAGATCCTGTTTTAACGCCTCCGTATTGGTGAGGGACGGCTGACCAACGCGGAGAATCTGGAATAGTGCCGTTTCCCTTTCGGGGTATTTCATCAAGACAACCTTGCTAGAACCGATGCGAAAATAACGCACATTCGCAAAGGCAGTCGGAACGGCTTTTGCAGCCGCAATTTCCAGCAGCACCATGCGTTTGCCTTCCAACTCCAGCTCATGAAAGTCAAATGCCGTGTCAGGAGACAATTGCCGCGCAAGAAAATGCATTAGCGGTTCGCGTTTTACCTCCATGGTCGAATCAAACGTCGTTCCCACAATGGCATGGGTGTCATTGTCAATGCCCCAGACCAGATAGCCAAAATTCTGCCCATGGAAGGCAGCGGCATTCGCCAAAGCGGAAATGTACTCCCCTATCGCATTGGGTTCGAACCAGTTGGCCTTGAACTCAAACCATTCCTGCTCCCGAGGATATTCCAATAGGTTTTGGATTATCGTTATGTGTTTTGTTGTCGATTCCATATGAATTACACAGCCGTCACATAACTGAACGGCAAGCTTGAAAAAAGTGGTTGATGGCATCTTAATGATGGCTACCGTACAACCGAAGGAGATGCCATAAATCGGAAAAAGAATACTATGACCGTTCTGGCCCAGATTGCAAGTTGGCTCGACAGAATCCATGAGAATCTCGTCATCCCATCCACCGCCTGACGCGACGGTCATCAAACCCGACAGGACGACTTGAGGGAAAGGAGAAGCGGGACACTCCATGCCAATCACGCAGCAAATTCGAACCGTCACTCCCCTTTTTCATGCAAATGGACCCTGTTCTCTTGAATTTTGCTGAAAAGCTGAGTATAATTATGCGCACCGCATCTGGGGAAGTGTCTGTTGCCCCTCATGCTCCCAACCGCCCACGTTCTTTCTGTCCCATGACCATTCTTCCCGCCATTCTGATTGTCATCTCCGCGATTCTGCATTCCACATGGAACATGCTGCTGAAGCGCAACAAGGCCAGTCTGGCCTCGTATATCCTCATGTATCTTCCCGATTTGGTCATCTGGGGGCAACTGCAGTTCTGGACGCCAGTGGACGTGTGGCACCTGCCGGCGAAGTTCTTTCTCATGGTATTCCTAAGTGTCTGCTGTGACCTAACTTATGGAAAAACCCTCCTCATTGCCTACGACCGTATGGACATGTCCATCGCCTATCCCATGATGCGCTCGCTGCCCATCCTCTTCACCATGTGCATCACCACTTTGATGCGGCTGGGGGAGCCTCTGAAATGGATCGCCGTTGTGGGCATGCTGCTGGCCTTCACGGGCTGCCTGCTCATGCCCCTGAAGAGCTTCCGCGAGCTCCGGCCAGGACGGTATCTGGACCGCAACATCCTGCTGGTCATCCTTGTGGCATTAGGCACCACCGGCTACACCCTCTTTGACAAGTATGCCCAAGACTGCATGGTCGCCCACAGTCCGCAGGACATTTCGGGAGTCATGTTCTCCGTCACCTTCTATTCCATCCGAGTCCTGACCCAAAACGCCTGCGGCTGGACGATCGCCCTGCTGACCCCATCCTGCCGGCGGGACCTCCTTCCCACGCTCAAGTCCCACGCCGCCAGCGTGTTCTGCGCGGGCTTCTGTTCCTCCCTCACCTACATTTTGGTGCTGGTCGCCATGCATTATGTCAAAAACGTGTCCTTCATTCAGGCATTTCGGCAAATCGGACTGCCCATTGGCATGTTCATGGCAATTTTGTTCCTCCATGAGAAATGCACCGCCATCAAGCTCTGCGGCGTCACGCTGATTCTTCTGGGGCTCGTGCTCTGTCTCCTATGATGCCTTGTTGCAACTTGTTGCGACGACAACGCTACGCTTCCGCCACGGCAAGACGCGCCCTCAACGCGGTGCAGATGTCAATCCGCTATTCCCGCCACAGGAACGACTTAAGAGTTTCCCTTCGCCTCCCACACAGGATTCCCCAAAAGGCCTTCGGCGAAGAAGACTGGCGTATAGCCGGAGAGCGTGGCGTGGGCGGCGGCCCGTTCAATCCGCTGCAGATGGTCCGGCAGGTAGTTCACATAGGTCGGATAGGAATACTGCTCGTGGCTCAGCAGGGCGATGGCGGTGTTGTAATAGGGGTTGTTGATGAGAAGACGATCCATTTCGGGCACAATCTGGTCCAGCGGAGTCAAGTTGCAGATGAGAGCGTCCGGACAGAGGAACATGTCCTGAAAGCGGTCATAGAAGACCAGATGGGAGACCACATATTCCGCCACGTCCTTGCCATAGTATAAGCCGATGTCACAGCAACGGGCCAAGGGGTTGGCGGCGTCCTCCGGCGGATAGGGCAGAATGAACGACCCCGTGTTGACCTTCATGCCCCGCTCGCGAAGGACATGCAGACTGGTCTGAGGCGCCATGCCGTAATGCAGGTTCGTGGGAGGAATCAACGTCCGTTCTCCCGCAAAGCGAACGATTTCCGACGAAACTAGATCATAGTCGGCGGCCAGTTTCTCTGGTGACGCCCACTGATAGGGGCGCTCCGGAAACTCCGACTTGGCGTGGAAGGCCAGCCGCAGCCAGTCCGCATTGTCTTCGAACTCAGCTTTGTAAGTATCAGGGAAGTCCTTGATTTCAAATGGGTTATGGTCATTGTGAAAGAAGCAGTTGGCCGTGAAGCAAGTCCCGTATTTGTCATGGATGCCCTTTAGCGCCTTCAAATAGAAGTGGTCGAAAAGGGACTTGGGGCGCTGACGGGCGATGTCCGTCAAGAAGAAGACATTGTCGTCCAAAGAGAAGTTATAGCGTTTGAAGGCCTTTTTGTCCCAGACCAGCGTCAACGTCTGCCGCAGCTCGCCATACTGGCTGGAGGAAACCACCACCACCTCGTTGATTTGACGAGTCAGACGGGCCGTGCCCTCAAAGCGCCTGTCATCCCGCCGAACGGGCTTGCCGTCGATGGTCACAAGGGCCTCGGGGTCCGCCAGTCCACAAATCGGAACCTCAAGATAGTCAACGGTTTCCGTTCCGGCAAAGCGGTCCAGAACCGCCCCGCTCCGCACATTGAAGATTTCCAGCAGCATGGGTGTCTCCCTTCTATTGCATGTCAACGCCCTTTGGCACTCCTATATATCCTATATAATATAGTGCGACGTGGAAACGGATGCAACAATCGCTTTGGGTATTCTCTGGTTTCCGCGGACTCCGAATTGTGTCCTTCCCAACTCCACATTCTGCCCTCTCATGGGTGGAAAAAACGCCTCATGGGGATATTTTATGGAAATGGTTGCCGCGACAACGGCTGCTCCGATTCCTGTCCGCAGATTTTGACCAAAGGCTACCCCAACATGCTGAAGACATTATTCATCCCCCTCTCCCTGCTTTGCATTCCTTTTGTCGCCGCCGCCAAGGCGCCGGTCATCGCCACCACAGTGGACTTTTTGGACTACGTCTTCTACGACAAAAACGGCGCAAAGGACTACTATCCGGAAGATGTCTATGAAGCCCGCATCAAAGAATACCATGACGCGGGCATCCGCAAGCTGTATCTGCGGACAGACTGCAACGGGCTGCGCCTCTTCCCCTCCAAAGCCACTCTTCAGTATGGCGAGCAGGAGCTGTACCACTATGAAGACGTGCCCGGGTCCATGCGATTGATCAACACCATGAAGCATTATGACATCCTATTGAAGACCATAGAGTTAGGACATAAATACGGCATGGAGGTGTGGTGTTGGGAGACCATCAGCTGGGAACACCCCGGCTTCTCCTACGGCTGGGGGATGAAGGAACTGGACCCCAAGCTGAGCGAGCTGAATGAACGCTGCAAAGGCATGCCCTTTCTAGATCCCTTCTTCCGCGCCCATCCAGAGTGTTTCCTGAAACGCCATCCTAAATATGTTCCCCAAAAGCCGGCGGGCGTCCTCAGCACGGAGGCCCAAATCCATGAATACCCCATCGCTCGCATCCGCTTCGTCAATCTGCCGTTCTGGCGGGAGAAGAACCTGCCCACGCCGCCGCTGACCGCCGACGACCTGGCCATCTACTACTCCGACACCAACGGCAACTACAAACGCTACGAAAAGCCCTTCCATGTGACCACCGGTAAGACGGAGGAAAAGGACAATTTTTTGGAAGTCACTGGGCTGGAACTACATGCGAAATTCGTCAAACTGACACCACGCACCGTCTTCGGCAAGGTCTATACCTTGGTGCTGCAGTCCCCCATCCAAAACCAGGTCTTCAACAGCCAGGGACAGCAGATTGACGCCGCCTGGGGCTTTGTCTGCGAATGCAACCCCGACAGCGAGTCTCCCGAGGACATTGACCGCTTCATGTCATGGGCCCCCCTGAGTTGGGCCCCTGCGGCCACCCACCCCAAACCCGCATGGGACTACCGCTTCAACCATGTGGGCTTCAAGCTGGGGAACACGGATGAGTATTATGCGCAAGAGTCATATTACTATGGACTTGTGGAATTCAACGTGCCCTTGGCCATGGCCCATAAACTGGACAAGTTCCGTGAAATCGCCGCCTATCCCTTCGATGGCTATATGCTGACCACCTACGCCCAAGGCGGCCTGCCCCTTGATGAATACGACTTCAATCCGGAAGTCCGTGACATCTATCTCAAACGCCATGGGGTGGACATTCTGCAGGAGCCCCCCGACCTGGACAAGCTGCGCCGCATCCGCGCGGAGGGAATTGCCGACTATATCCGCGAATGCAAGAAGATTCTCGGCTCCCGCAAGCTCCTCATCACAGGCGAAGTCCCCGGCGGCCCCGACGACGGAACCCGCCGCGCCAACCGCCAAACTTACCGCCATCTCCCCTGGCTCTATGACCGCTATTTCGCCGACGGCATCGACGGCGTGCTGATGTATCAGGAGTTTCGGGACGTCTTCACGCCAGAGGTCACTGGCGGCCGCCCCTTCCTCTTGGGCATGACCCGCTGTCTCGCGGAGCGCGGCTACGACTTTCCCTCCGACCTGGAGAATCTGCTGAAGCATGGCGGCTACGACGAACTGGAGTTCTATGAGACCTTGATCTTCGTGGCCAAACCCAACTGGCTGAAGGAACTGACCCGGCTGCTGGAGAAATACGATGCCATGCCCCAAGACAATTAGCCATTGAAGGAACACACTTCGAACCAATCATAGCAATGTGAAGATTCGAAATCTACCCCCAAAGGCAAGATTTGTGGCCGCAATTCAGCTCCATTGAGGCGTGGCCGCCAAAGTTCCGTATAATTCATAACATATTCATAATAAATAACTTAAAGAAACAATTTGTCATGACCAATCCCGACTGGTACCGCACAAGCTATCGCCGCAATCTGATTGACATGCACATCGAGGACTGGAATCCCGCTTTTCTGGCGCAGTTCAGTCCGGAAGACTATGTCGCCAACCTGAAACGGGCTCACGTCAAGTCCGCCATGATCTACCTTCAGTCCCATGTGGGGCTGTGCTATTGGAACACGGCCAGCGGCCGCCGTCATGCCAGCTTCCCCAACGCCCAAGAGAAGATGCAGCGGCTCTTCCAGCTCTGCCATGCCAGCGGCATTGACGTAATCGCCTACTACAGCATGATCTACAACAACGCCGCCTACATCGACCATCCCAATTGGCGCATCATCGACGAATTCGGCCACAGCACCCGCTACGACAGCCGCGGCGGCCAGTCCTTCAACGGCCCCCGCTACGGACAATGCTGCCCCAACAATCCGGACTATCGCCAATTCGTTCTGACGCAGCTGGATGAGATATTCGACACCTTCGAATTCGAGGGCATCTTCCTGGACATGCTGTTCTGGACCCGCATCTGCACCTGCCCAGCCTGCCGTCGCCGCTGGCAGGAGGAGCATGGCGGCGAGCTGCCCGTCCAGCCAAATTGGAGCGACCCCACCTGGCTGGCCTTCCAGAAGAAGCGGGAAGACTGGATGCAGGAATTCTGCCAAATGATCACCGACAAGGTCAAAGGCCGCAATCCCGCCTGCACCGTGGAACATCAGTACTCCCCCATGCTGTCCGGTTGGCGCTACGGCGTCAACCGCAACATCGCCATCACCTCCGACTATTGCGGCGGCGATTTCTACGGCGGCGTCCCCCAGCACTCCGTGGCCTGCAAGCTGTACTACAACATGACCCGAAACCAGCCCTTCGAATACATGACCTCCCGCTGCTATCCCGACCTGAAGGAGCACACCACCACCAAAACCATCGACATGCTCCGCCAAAGCGTCATGGACACTTTAGCCCACCACGGCGCCGCCTTGCTCATCGACGCCATCGACCCCACCGGCCGCCTCGATTCGCGGCTCTATGAGACCTATGGCACCCTCTTCCGCGAGGCCGAACGCTATGAACCCTATATGGAAGGCACGATGGCGCAGGATGTTGCGGTGTTCACCAATTTGGAGGCGAAATACGACCCCGACAACGGCGACTCCGATGCCATGCCTCATGTGAATGCCGTCACCGGCGCCTGCCACATGCTGCAGGAGGCCCATATCCCCTACGGCGTCTTCGGCGATTGGCATCCGGAGAAGATGGCCAACGCCAAGGTCATCATCGTCCCCGACGCCTTCAATCTGCCGGAGGACGTGACGGATTTCCTTCTTGACTACGTCTCTCATGGCGGCAAAATGTATTGCAGCGGCCGTCTGTCCCCCCGCCTGTTCCAGGCCCTGCTGGGCATCGCCCCTCAAGGCGCCTATGACGAACCGATGACCTATATGGTTCCAACAGAGGAAGATGGGGACATCTTCGCCCTTCACAACCGGGCCTTCCCGCTGGCCGTCACGTCTCCCATGCAGAAGCTGGATGGCGTTCAGGCGGACCGCGTTCTGGCCACGGTCGCCCTACCCTACGCCGCTCCGGAAGTCTCTGAGCTGCATCCAGATCCGCTGGATGGCTTCGACTATACCGCCCCCAAGGCCCGCTTCGCCTCCATCCACTCCAACCCACCCGGCCGCTGGCTGGACACGCCATCCCTCCTTCTCAAAACCGTGGGACGCGGAAAAATCATCTATTCGGCGGCCCCCTTCGAGGCCTCCTATCGCCACGCCAACGGATTGCTGTTCGTCCGGCTGATTCAGCTTCTCCATGACCAGCAGGACTGGTCCTTCACCGCCGAAGCCCCCTCTCAAGTGGAACTGGTGGAATTCGAGGTGCCCGAGAAGCGCCGCAAGCTCATCAGCCTAATCAACGCCATCGAGGCTTTCTCCGTCCCCCATCTGAGCGGCATCACGGTCAAGGTCCGCGTCTCCTCGCCGGCCAAATCCGTCCTGCTCCTGCCCGACGAATCCCCCGTGCCCTTCCGCCAAAACGGCGACTACGCGGAATTCCACATCGATGATCTGCATATCTGTAAGATGTTCTGCATCAATTATTAGGATAAAAATCAGCCAAATCTTCCATAACGACACATTACCTATTCAGTACCTTTATGCAAAGGTTCAATTTGTGGTTGTAATTCGGCCCTGTCGGGACTGAATTACGACCAGTGCCAACAGCTGTTTTAAGGCATGATGAGAAACCCATGTCAATCATTGAGATAACGCATTTTTATGCAATCCCTCGGCGATTGACATGAAGGGGGGCGAAGTCGCAGAATTTGACACCTCTCCCCTTGTCCCACAAACCATGATACATATGGAGCGAAGCTGCAGAGGACTGCGACTCTCCCCGTCGCCATATCAATCGGCGAGGCATTTCCTCCTCTGCCACCTTGCGCACCGCCAGAATCACGCATGAAGATTTGCAGTGGCGGTAAAACTGGATAGATTATATGGTAATCTGATGTCCGGCAAGAGGGCCAGACGCGTTTCAGAGAGTCATGGGATGACATTGCAATGCCTCATTCATCGAAATACACCATGGACATGTGCCATGGTCCGCTGCTGCCCGAAATTCTTGCGTTTGCCTGGCCGCTGTTCTGCTCGACGCTGCTCCAACTGACCTTCACTTCGGCGGACAATATCGTGGTGGGGCGTTTCGCATCCCCGCTTGCCCTGGCGGCAGTCGGTTCGACGACCTCCGTCACCAATCTGATCGTGAATTTCTTCATGGGCATTTCCATCGGCGCCAATGTGCTGGCGGCCCACTACTACGGCGCGGGGGAAAGGGGGAAGCTGAACCGCACGGTGCACACGGCGATGTTCCTTTCGATTGTCGGCGGCATCATCATGGGGCTTCTTGGAATTGTCGTCGCCAAGCCCGTCCTGAGGCTGATTGGCACGCCGGAGGAGATTCTGGACAAAGGTTCCCTGTACATGCGCATCTATTTCGGCGGCATGCCTTTCATCATGATTTACAATTTCGGCAGCGCGGTGCTGCGCGCCGCAGGGGACACACGCCGCGCCCTGTATTATCTGTCAACGGGGGGCGTCATCAATGTCATCCTGAATCTGATTTTCGTCATCTGCCTCCATATGGATGCGGACGGCGTCGCCACGGCAACGGTCATCTCCCAGATGGTTTCCGCCACCCTGGTGTGGCGGGCGATGGCCACAACAAGCGAAATAGGAGGGCTTTCCATTCGCAAGCTATGGCCGAACAGAGACATTCTCAAGCAGATCATGAAACTGGGACTTCCGGCGGGTCTGCAGAGCATCAGCTTCTCGTTTGCGAACATCATCATCCAGTCGTCCATCAACTCCTTTGGCTGGCTGGCGGTGGCAGGCAACACGGCGGCGCTGAACATCGAGATGCTGGTGAACACAGGCTCCAGCAGCTTCCACCACACGGCCATCAGTTTCACAGGGCAACTATTTGGGGGAAAGGCATTTGCCCGCATGAAGAAATTCATCGTCTATTGTCTGGTCCTCTCCGAAATCGTCATCATGACGATGGCCATGACGGCGCTGTATTTCGGGCCACAGCTGCTGCTGCTGTTCACGACAGACCAGGAAGTCATCGAATGGGGCATGCAACGCATGCGGGTGGTGTTCGTCTTCTATTTCACCCATGGCTTCATGCAGGTGTTCAGCGGCACGATGCGCGGCATCGGCCGTTCCTTCGCCGCATTCATCATCGTGCTGTTCTGCGCGTGCATCTTCCGGATTATCTGGATTCTGTTCATCTTCCCGCATCATCGAACGCTGAGCGGCCTGCTCATGTGCTTCCCCGTCTCATGGCTACTGGTTTCCATCGTCTCCGGAACCTATCTTGTCGTCATGCTGAAGAAACAGCTCAAGAGCGAAAGTGCGCAATGACTCGTCACATCGTTATGCCATATCACTTCCGGACATGATCGCGGAGGATGCCGCCCTTTTGAATGCGTTGGCCAACGCGAAACTGAAATGCATTGAGTTATCCTGCTCCAGCAGGACCGTTCCCCCGTTCCCTTCCGTCAGAACGGCGACTACGCGGAATTCCACGTCAACGCCTTGCACATCTTTAAGATGTTCTTCATAAACTACTTATATAGTTTATACTGGCTCTCGTCCAATTGCGGATTGCCCTCTCTCCGCAGGCCAGAATTCCGCACAGGTTCCGTCTGCAAGGCCTTTTCCAGAGCGAGTTCCGTGCCCAAAATCACGGCGCGTTTCCGTGCGCGGGTCACGCCAGTGTAGACCAACTGGCGGGAAAGCAGCGGATTGTTCACGTCGTCGGTCAGCAGCACCAACACGTTGTCGAACTCGGAACCTTGGCTTTTGTGGATGGTGATGGCATAGGCCAATTCATGCTCCGGAAGTAGCCCCACGGGACAGCTAACCACCTTGTTGCCGCGAGGGAAGAGGACGACCGTGCCGCCATTGCCGTCGGAGACCGTCACGCCCACGTCGCCGTTCCACAAATTGCGCTCCGGCGTGTTTCGCGTCACAATGACCGGAACCCCTGGCTTCTGCAGTGGATTGAAGGGCATCCGGCCCCCATAGCGCTTAAGGGTCAGCATTCGGTTGATGGTCTGGACGCCGCAGGGGCCATCCCGCACCACGCAGAGAATCCGCGAGCTCTCCAGCTGGCGGAAAATCTTCCGCGTCAGTCGGCCGTTCTCTCCTCTAGCAAGGGCCTCATCGTGCTGCAGGTCGCCGCTGGAAGCCAATCGCTCCAAGGCACCGTCCTTTAGCAGACCCCATGCCTCCGCCCATTGGATCACGGCGGCATGGCATTTCTCCTTGTTGTTCTGCCGCAGGAAGAAGCAGTGGTTTTCGCTCTCCAGTTCCATGACCCGTTTCAGCCATTCCGCCTCCAGCTCCAGTCTGACTGAGCTGTTCAGAAACGCCGACGGACTTCCCGCATTGATGGCCTTCGCCGCATCCGCCAGAGGCGGACGGAAGCGGTTCGACTCCGTGAGACGCACCACATTTCCTTGGCCCTGAGCATCTTGCGATGCATATGGGCCCACAATGTCGCCCAACACGGCACCCACGCCCACGGGCGGAAGCTGATCCGCATCGCCCAAAAGAACCAGCTTGCAGTCCGTCGGCAAGGCCTCCAGCAAGGCCCGCATGATGTGGATGTCAACCATGGAAGCCTCGTCCACAATGACCAGTTTCAGGTTCAGCCGATTTTCGGCGCCGTATTTGAAATGACTGGCGTTGCTCCCCAGCAGCCGATGGATGGTGGTTCCCTCCAGCGATTCGATGCGGCGGCGCAGCGTCTCGTCCAGTCCCTGAGCCGTCACGCACTGGTTCCGCAACGCCTCGCCCATGCGTTGGGCCGCCCGTCCCGTGGGGGCCACCAACGCCACTTCGTCCGTTTCCAGCTTGCCGTCATCTTGCCCCAAAAGGGCCCGCAAAATGGAGCAGACGATGGTCGTCTTGCCGGTTCCCGGTCCACCAGTTATAACCGCAAATCGTTGTTTTGCAATAGTTTTTACAGCTCGAATCTGCGCCTCATTCAAGGTGAAGGAGAAGGTGCAGGCCGCTGTCAGCGCCGCTTCCGACAGGCCGTCGCCAACCCCATCCGCCAAAGCAGGCATGGCTGTTTGCGTCCAGGCCCGCAACCGTTCGTCAATCACATACAGGGCTTTGAAATCTCCCGAGAAGAACCATCTATCACCTTGATGCAGAATGACATCTGTTCCTCGGTCCGTCGGTTCGGCCGCCTCCGTCGGCCACCAACGCCGCGCCGCGTCACAGACTTCATGCCATTGGGCAGCCACCGTCTCCTGAAAGGCCGCAAAGGACAGGAAGCCCTCGGGTTCCGGATCCATGTAGGCGGCGTGAAGAAGAAACGCCGCTCCGTCACCCTCCCTCATGCAGGAATTGCCCTGCCGTCGGGACAGAAACATGGCGGCAAGAAACAACAGAACCAGCGGCACGTCCGCAGCCTTGACGGAGGCCAATTCCACGATGTCCCGCATGGTCTGCAGCTCTCCCATGGAAAGGCCGTCGGCCTCCAGAAGCCGAGCGAAGACCCGGCGGACATCCTGCGCCGCCGTTCCGTCACCCTGCGCGATCTCAAAAAGCTCCAAATGCTCAAGTTGTTCCCGCACCGTCATTTGCTACTCCTCCCGCTGAATTCCCATGGCCTGTCGCACTTTGTTGCGGAACTGCTCCGCCGCCTGGGCGTCCAGCGGCTCTCCATAGACGCCGCTAAACCCCGCATCCTGCTCTCCGCCACGGACATAGAGATACGCCACCCCCGCCGGCTGACCATCCCCAAGCCATTGGCGGACGGCCAACGCATACAGCATGTACTGCAGCGGATAGCCATTCTCCTCCATACTTCGGCGAACCGACTCCCCATCATAGGCCACCAGAGAATTGGTCTTCCAGTCCACCACGTAGACGGGACCGCGTTGTCCCTCCGGACGCACCAGCAGGTCGATTTTGCCGTTGAACAGCCGCTCCTCCGCCGTACCGCCGTCCACCGCGATCGCCGTCTCGCCCAAAATCATGGGACCGTCCACGACGAACTCCATTTCCGCCCGACGGTCCGCCGCCGGAATGTCCTTTAGACAGAACGTCTTGTCTCCCAATGAGATAGGAGTCCTCAAGGCGTTCCACGCCATGCGGGCCAACGTGGACGCCGTGGAATCGCCGTCCCGCTCCAGATTGGGGATGGAGTATTTCCGCATGAGGCGGCGAATCTCCGCCATCAGGGGGTTGCGGCGCCCATCGTCCTCGCTGACCAGCTCGTTGAAATCCTCCTGTTGTCCCACAAGACGGAAGCCAGGCCGCTCAGGACTATCGTCATTTCGGCAAAGCGTCTCCATGATTTCGTGGAAGGCATCGCCGGAAAAGCTGTTCCGCGGCAGCAGCGAGGGCGGCAGCTTGGGCGGCAGACCGTCAGCCCCCTCCATGGCTCCTTCATCGTCGCGGTCCGTCGCGGCGGCGGGCTCCACGGCAGGCGTCGTCTTGCCGCTCTGATGGGAAAGAGACGAATAGGAAAGCCATTGTAGACGGCGGTTCTTCAGCCATCTCACATCATATATGGGAATCGGCTCCTGGGGCGCCGCGGGATTCTCCGCTTCATCGCCGTCCACGTCATTGAAATTCATAACTCTTTGATTATTAATAATTTGTGCATTTCGTCCATTTTGAGGATGTTGCATCGTCACCACGGCAGCCGCCGCCTGCGCCACATCGTTGCCGAAATTGGCCAAAATGCCCTTGGCGAGAAAACCCCCGAAGCCATCCACCCGCAAAGCGGAGCCTTTGCTTCCAAGCCCCTTTTCGTCCGCCCATTGAGACCAGGGGAGATAGAGCTTGAGCTTTGCGCGAGTCAGCGCCACGTAGAACAGCCGCTTCGTCTCCTCCCAGATGGCCTTCTTCTCCTCTGCTGTGCTTTTGCCATCCATATTGACCTCACCCATGCCAGAGGCGATGAAGACCACGGGAAACTCCAGTCCCTTCGATGCATGCATCGTCATAATCTGGACGCAGTCCCCCTCGCTGGCCTTCCGCCGCAGGGCTCCATCCTCCCCCGCCTTGGAGTCGTCCTCCGCCCAACTGCGCAGCTGGTCGGCGAAGTCGCGAATGGACGTGGCACTGCCAGCCCGCGTCTCCAACAGCCGGTCGAGAATCTGCCGCACGGACATCCAGCGGCGATCATAGTCGAAATCCCCCGGCGGCGGACTGGCCAGGCAGGTGTCGTTCATGATGCTCTCGAAAAGCGGAATCCACTTCCGTGCCGCCGCCCATTCCTGCCATTTTTCCGTCAACGCCGCAAAGCGGGCGTCTCCCCCTGCCAGCCGCGCCTCCAGTTGGGATGGAGGGACGTCGAAGAGCGGCGTCAGCAGCAGTGCAGGCAACCGTCCACGGACTCCAGGGGCCTCCAAAAAGTCAAAGAAGGCCAACAGCATTTCCGCGGCATCGGAGTCAAACAGTCCTCTTTCTTTATAATAGGTATAGGGAATTCGGTTTTTGCCCAACGCCCGCTTCACGACCTCCGCCTCCCTTTTGCCTCGAACCAATACGCAGATGTCATGATAGCTGAGGCGGCGGTCAACGGGATGCCCCTCTGAATCCACGACCCGATAGGCACAGTTCAGCTCCTTCAGCCGACGGATTTCCATGGCGACATAGCGCATGAAAACCGGCAGACAGGTGGCCAAGTTGCCGTAATTCCGCTTTTGGGTTTCTGGATCATCCATGGGCCCCGGCATGGTCTCCAATAGCGCAACTTCTTGTCGCCCAATAAAATCCTCAAACCCAGCGAAGGCGGGATTCCCTTCGGGATACACCACGCCGCCATAGGAGATCTTGCCATTGTCATCCCCCATGGAATCAAACCATCCCGATTGGCCAAAAATTCGGTTGAAGGCATCCACCAACCGTTGGCAGGAGCGATAGGTCGCCTTCAGCTCTAGAAGCTCCTGAGCTCGCGCAAGTTCCTCCCTCGCACGGAGATAAGTCTTGATATCCGCACCGCGGAAGGAATAGATGGCCTGTTTGGGGTCCCCCACGACCAGCAGGAAGCCCTCGTTTCCGAACCGATTATATAACGACTTGTGGCTGAATAACTTATGGAATATGTCCCATTGCAGGGCATCCGTGTCCTGAAACTCGTCCACCAACGCGATGGCATAGCGCTCCCGAATTCTGGCGAGCAGCTGCGAATCCTCCGGCTCGTGCATGATGGCGTGGTGGGCACAGGAGACCAATTCGTCAAAGGTGAGGGACATGGACTCCGCCTTCAAGGTCTGAAAGCGTTGATAGGCAAGATACAAGAGGCCATCGGATACTGTGTCGTCCAGAGCGGCGACCGCCTGAGTCAACGCATCCACGAAATTGGCGAGCTCCGATGCCTTTTCAAGAAGACGGCAGCCGGAGTTTCCCTTGCCCGTCAGCCGTGGGTTGAAGGCGTTGTCTTTGTTCAGGTCGTCTTGGCTCCACCATGCCAGTAGCGTCGCATGCCATTCTGGCTCATCAACTTGACAAAGGCTCTCGAAGGCTTCGGAAAGTCGCTCCAGATTCGCCATGGCAGTCTTGTCACCGCCATGGATGGACCATGTCTCCAAAAGCCACTGCATCAGCGTCAGCCCATGCATTTTTGCGTACAGCGCGTCGCCCCACGTCCTCACGTCTCGCCGCCGTGCCGCCAAGTCTCCCGTCGGCAAAGACGGTGCCTCTCCCGAGCTCAGGCAGGTCTCCAGCCGTGTTGCCGTCGCTTCCACCAATTTTGCCGTGCTGGCGTCCTTCTTGCGGGACAGCATCACGTCTGCATAATAGGGTCTGACCCACTCCCCATATCGTCCGTTCTTGATGCTGTCGTGAATCGCCTGAGCGATCAGCTCCCGATCATTGCTGACCACTTCCGTCCTCATGGGCACATGGTTCTCAAAAGCGTATTCCGAAAGCAGCTCGCGGCAGAAGGCATGGATGGTGCAAATGGTCATTTGGTCGAAATCCGGCGGGAGGCAGTCGCCATCCGACAGAATCTTCCGAATTCGGTTCTTCAGTTCGCCAGCGGCCTTCTCCGTATAGGTGACCAGCAGGATGCGATGGACGAACTCCATGCTGCGCTCTTTGCACAGCCGCAGCACAATGTTCTGCAGCGCATAGGTTTTGCCCGTGCCGGCGGATGCCTCGATGATGCCGTCGTGCACCAAATCCAGCCGATTCCACACCGCGTTGGTGTCATCTCCCAGTCGATTGCGTATAAACTCTTCATTCATCGTTATTTCCCTCCTTCCTCTGCTTCAATGCCACCACTCAGCGGAAGCGCATACACGCTCTCATACAGATTCTGCAACTCCTCGCGGGTGGGCGGCCGCAGGAAACGCCGCACGCTCTTCTCCACCGCCAGATTGGCATCAAAGTCCGCATTCTTCTGCATAAAGGACGCTTCATCTTGGGTCGCCTCCTGCGCCCGTGCCGCCGCCACTTTCCGCCAGAACTCTTGCACCTCCTTGGCATCAATTGGCAACCCATTATCCTTCAATGCCTTGCGGAACAATTCATAGTCCACGTCAGGAAAACAATCCACGGAGAAGAACTCCAAATAGGTACGGCAGAGCCGCTGCAAATAGGCGATGGCGGTCTCTCGTCCAATGGCATTCCATGTCCAGCAGGACCATTTGGCGCCATCGATGTCCACCACGCCCAATCGCAGGCTTTTGGGCTCTCCACCGATGTTTTCGGGGCTGGCCAGATGCATCAGAAAGGCCATGAACGCGGCCGTCACGTTGCCTCTCGGCCGTGGATTAATCGGATCAATTGCCTTGGTTTCAAGTACTTGGACTACGTTGTCCTGTTCCTTCCAATAGGGCTGTTCCGCCGTCAGCCGGACGCGACACGTCGTCCCGTCTTCCATGGACAAATCCAACAGCACATGCTGAAGATAGGGGCTGGCTCCTTCCAAAAATGACGCCACAAAATCTTTGGAGGTGGAGAGTTTGGCCAATTTGCCCTCAAATTTCCGCTCTTCATAGTTGCCCAAGAAGCCCTTAGGGAGTTTGCCGGCCTGTTGCAGATTGCCGAAGAGCACTGTCCAATCCTCTGTCGGCAGAGGAGATGCCTCCCCCTGTTCTTCTTCCGTCACATCTTCTATCGCAATATATTGCGAATTCAGCCAGCGGTCATTCAACTTCCAGACCAAAAGACGGGAGGCGATGTCCAGTGGACTGTCCGTCTCCAATTCATCGTTCTGCTCTCCCTTTCGTCGGATACCGAAGCGATAGCGCAGCACCGCATCCAACGGCGACATCAAAAAGTCCCCCAGACATTTGGCGCTGATCTCCAGAACCTGACTTGCCGGCGGCGCGGCGGCTCCCTCAACGACGGCCTCCAGCGGCGGCGCAGCGGCGTTAATGGCGGCGGCGTGAGCGGCGGCCATTTGCCGCACTTGAGGCGAATAGGTGGGCAGGATGCCCGCATGAGGATCGTCCCGATGCCATATCACCTTGTCAACAGGAGACTTATAGCTTTCCGCATCTATGACAGCCATCATCTCCCCCCGCTCCAGAAGCGGATAGCGGGGAAATTCCCTAAAGCCTCCCCTTTCACCGTCAGACGACGCGATGATGGAAGTGGAAATGAACTCCTCCAGCTCCCGAATCAGGCCGTTGGGAAACAGCTCCGCGTCCTTTTCAATGTCCAAATTCGGATAGCTGATGACCAGACGGTCGCGAACCGCCATCAGCGTCTCCAAAAAGAGATAGCGGTTGATTTTGGGGAAGCTGGTGTCGCCCAGCCGCCAGCGGCCCCCGCGAATGTCCAAAGTGGATTGGGTGTCCCTGCCGGGGAAGCCGCCCTCCCCCATGCCAAGGACATAGACTTGGCGGAAGGGCACGGGCCGCATGGGCATCAGTCCCGCAATGGTCACGCCATGGGTCAGATAACCGCCTTTGCGGCAGGCGACCGTTCCCGCAAACAACTCAATGGCCGCCACCACGAACTCAAAGCCCTGCGGAGCGGTGATCTCCTGCAGCATCCCTATGACCTGCAATATCTTACGACGTACGTTATCCTCCAGAATATCACTGTTGGGGACAGCCAGAAAATGGTCCATGACCTGGCCCAACACCTCCAGCCAGCTCCGTTCCCCTTGAGAGCGTGTCGCGCAGGGAAGCCGCCGAAGCGTCCGTCCATCATCCATGTACGCCACCGCCGCCAGTTCACGGGCCAGCCATTCCACAATTTCAGAGAAACGCAGCGCATTGTCGTCGCCTTCGGCCACCAGGGGCATTGTGACGCCATCCGCCAGCTGCAGTGTTCCGGAGGCCACCCGCCCCAGCCGCAGCCGTTTCAGAGCCCACGCCCACTGGAAATTGGCCCCATCTCCCTGCTGCTCAAAGTCATCGAAGGCCCCCAATTTCTCCGCCGTGAGGCGACGCCAATCGTCCACATCGTTTTGGGAGACGCCCAATGCCAGCTGAACGCACGGGTTGTCCAGCACCGCGAACAGCGTCCGTCGGTTCAGACCGTTTCGGGCGAATTCCATGAGCGAGAGGAATCCGGCCAAGTACTTGCTGTCTTCGGAGGACGTGGTGTCAATAAGACCATAGGGCACATCGCCTCTCGCGTCGAAGACCGCCTCGATGACGGGACGGTAGGTCTTCATGTCCGGAACCAGCACGGCGATGTCCGAAAAACGGCATTCTGGCCAGGGGCGTTCGCCAGAGCCATCGGGCATCCACACGCTGCCGATGATGGAATTGTACACCATCTCCACCTCGCGCCGCATGCCTGGAGTCCCCACAATCTGGATGCTCGCATCCTGCGGCCCCTCTGGAGTCGGACTTTGGCGATGGCAGATGGCCTCCTGCACTCGCGTCAAAACCGTGGCGGGAGCCGGCCGGTTTTCATCCACGATGCATTTCCATTCAAAACCAAAGCAGCCATCGCAGGCTTCCTCCAGCTCAACCAGAAGCCGCATGGTCTCCCGTCCGGCGGTGCCCCACTTCTGCAGCAGCGGATTCTCGCATTTGATGTCCTCCAATGCGCTTTGCTCCGTGCCCAGACGCTTTCGCCGCTCCAAATCCGTCTCGATGTCCCCCCAATACTCCAAGCAGACATTGTTGTGGTAGAAGACCACCTCATGGATTTGAGCCAGCCAAACCAAAATGCGGGCCTGAAGCAGAGACAGCGTGGAATGACCAAAGAGGTAAAGGGTCCGCGACGGCCCGCGAGGTGCCGTGTCCTTCACACGGTCGTAGAACTGCCGCATGGAAAGCCGCTGGCCCGAAAGAGGAAAACGCCCCTGCTCGCCCCAAAGCGCGTTGGCGATGAAGGCCTCTCCCGCCTCCACGCTGCCTGGTTCAGGCGGCTGTAATCCACTCACATTCAATCCATTAAGCCAATTTGAGACGATTTCAGGGCGGCGAACCTCATATTCGTCCATCAGGCTGGCCAACTTGTCCGCCAACTGCCATGCCATGGAGGATTGCCTTCGGGAAAGGACGTTCCCCGCTCCGCCGTCGCCCTGCGGCTGCTCAAAATAGGTGCGGAACGGCGCCAACTCGGGGGCGTCGCTCTCCATCAGCATGCCCGCGATGGCCACCGCATAGGCATGCTCAGGAAGCAGTTCGCCATTCTCCCCTTCCGGAAGACTTTCCCGCATCAGATTCGTGAGCAATTTCTCCATGAAGGGGAACTCAAGGCCGGCGCAAAGCCCCTTCTCTTTGGCGAAGACGCGCATTTGCAACCACTTGGCAATATTTGTGTTGGGCACGCCAATGGCCACCGTCTCAAAGGGATCCCCTCCCTGCGAACGCCGCCGCAAAAGCTCGCTCTTCAAATGCAGGGCCAAATCCTCTATCCGATCACTATAATAAACATGCAAACCCATGGATTGCCCCGCTCCCTTTTTTATATCCTATACTATATGTTTTCAGATGATACGCTTCTTTTCCTCAAAATCTTTCACCTCGCCGAAAGAATAACAAAGAAAAAGTTATTGTGCCAAATTTGTTGGATAAATGATGAAAAAAGTGTAACTATTCAGAACCTTTCCGCAAAGCCGTTTCGCGGCTGTAATTCGGCCCCGTTGGGGCCGTGGAGTCATGGGGGAAGCCTTGCCCCCGGGTTTCGCTTTGCTCAACCCGAGGTTAAGCTAATTGAGCCGCGTTGCGGCTCTTTTTGAAGCATGATGGCATGTGAACTTGCATGTCATGTGTTTTGTAAGGCCCTGAAAGGGCCTAATTTACGTAACCCCGGGTCAAGCGAAGCAAGACCCGGGGGTGAATGTTTCTCCTCTGATTCCACAGCCCTGAAGGGGCTGAATTACGACCATTAATATTGACATTATGGATAGAATCTGAACAATAGCCATAACTTATTGATAATAAGCAACTTGCAAAATAATCAATTCATCAGGATGTCATAATCCGCCGCCCCTCCGACGTAGCGGTAGACCCCCGGAGCGCTCTCGATGGTGCGGCCGTATTTTGATGACATGCCGGAAGGCAACCCTTCCCCTTGTATGTCCGCCTGGCCACCCTCCCGAAGCGGCGACACAATGACCAGAGCCGCTTTTCCGAAATCCGTCCGCATAAGGGAGGCGTCCACCCGCCCGCTTGTGGCTTTGACGGGAATTTTCACATGCGGCGTGGCGGACATGATGAACGGCTCAAGCTCGCGGAGCGTCTCGCCAATCTGACAAAGTTCCTTCCAGCGGGCATCATAGCGACGATTTTCGTGAGATTTGCGCAAATCGAAATCCGAATAGAAGAGGAAGCCCCTTGCGCCGTGGATGGCGTGCAGCAACGCCATGGCCAGCGTCTCCCCTGCAGTTGGACAACGCGACGACTTGAAGAACTCCTCTGCCGTCACGTCCGCCGTGTTGCTGTACAATGCCGCGTTGAACGCCTGCGGCACGGCCCACAGCGCCATGGTGCCATTCGCCCTCAAGGCCGCCTTCTCCGTATCCTCAAGTGCCTGCGCAACCGAGAAGATGCCACTGTCCGCAGGCGTATTGACTGGATATGGATCAATGCCCAGCACATCGTAGCTGCCTCCAAAAAAGGGCAAATCCGCATAGCTGCAGAAAAGCGCCCAGGTGGGATGGTCGGGATCCAACAGGTTGATGGTGGCGCGGCGCTCCAGAATCTCCGGCACCATTCGTCGCGGCATTTCATCGGAGGTATACCATGCCAAAATGGCGGGATGGTCCTTCAGCGCCGTGACGGTCGCCACCGCGGCCTCCCGGTTGCTTCCTTCCATGAAAGGATTTGGGTCATCCGCCGGATAGTAGTCCTTCATGGAATAGACCACCATGATGCCCGCCTCATGGCATGCGTCCAGTCCCTCCCGCTTGGCTTCAAAGCCCTTAAGCGTTGTTCCAGGCAATGTTACACCATTGTAAGGCATGATGGTGTTGAAGGGGGATTGGCTTAACACGTCAAGATTGCAGTTCATCTTGTTGCCGTCTTCCCAATTGCGGGAGATTCCCGCCACAAACCAGCCGAGGGGCATGAAAGGCTTCCCATCGACCATGCAACGCCCAATCGAATCAATGTAAACCATTGCAGACAAGTTATTTACAAGTTTAACGGCAGATTTGGACACAGGGAAATCAATGTCCTTGGAAAGGGGTTTCATCTCTATGGTATAAGTCCCGCAGGGCAGACTGCTTGCATCAATCTTCGCATGGCCATCGGCCACCGGCACGCCGCCCTGCAAGGCGATTTTTCCCGCATCGTCTTTCCACACCACATTCAATGTCGAGATCTCCACGTCTTCCGAAGCAACGACGCGCACATCCATCGCCTCCCCCCGCAACATCCTGCCATTGGAGACATTCAGCGGATAGACATTCGCCTCGCCGACGATCTCCTCCAATGTGAAATCATCGAAGAAGACAGTCCCCTGCGTTCCGTTCCGCAGATAGGCAAGCAGCGAAAAGGTGAATTCCGGATTGGATGGCGCCGTGAATTCTCCCGAATAGTGAATCCATTCATCGTGAGTCGTCGTCACCATTTTCAGCATGGTGAAACTGATCCATGCGCCGCCCGCATACCAATCCACGCTCACAGCCGCTCCTTCGCCAGGCAGCGTGCCGACGATTTTCATCCACCAGCCCAGCTTGTAGGAACGTCCGTGCCTCAATGAAAAGGGACGCCCCATGAAACGATAACCCTGGTCAGTCCGCTCGCATTTCAACGCGGCACCGCCATCTCGCCCCCATGGCCCAATCGCATATTCCGATGTGATCGGCCATGCGTCAAGATTGTCCTCAAACGTTCCACCCGGCAATGGAAAAGGGCGGCTGGCGGCTGCCTCCACATGCATGCCAAAGCAGATTGCCAGAAGAATCATCATACTGAATACACGTGAGTTGCGCACAGTTACCCTTATTGTTTCGTTTCTTGCAACTATTCAGGGCCCTGATGGACTATGGAAGCAGTTGCCATGGTTTAATTCAGCCTCGAGTGGGGCTCAATCACCATTGCGAGTACCGCTTGCGGACAGGTTCTGAAATTACCCTAACTATTAACTGCTAATCACTTAGCGTTTGCTCTTCCAGCAAGGCGCAGAGCTTGGCGGTGGCGTCGGGTTGGGCAATGGCCTTCAGGGCCTGGCCGCGGGCGTCCCACTCCGCCGGATTGTCCAGCCATTGGCGGATAAGGGCGGCCAGCTTTTCGGGGGTCGCGGTCTTCTGCGCCAGATGGCAGGCGGCGCCAATGGCCTCCAACGTTTTGGCGTTGGCGGTCTGATGGTCATCCGCCGCCCACGGTAAAGGAATGAGAATCAAGGGTTTGCCGAAAAGAGCCAATTCGCAGATGCTGGAGGCGCCGGAACGGCAAATGACCAAATCCGCGCAAAGATAGCACTGTTCGATGTCCGGATCGAGCCGTTTGACACAGGCGGGAATTCCCGCGTCCGCATAGGCCTGAATCAGAGCCTGATTGTCATCCGTGCCAGTCAGATGGATGAATTGGAGGCGACCGCTCACATCCTTCAGCAAGGGCAGATTTGCCATCACCAGTTCATTGACGGAACGGGCGCCCTGGCTTCCCCCAAAGACCAACACGGTCTTGCGATCCGCCGTGAGTCCATAGAGCGCACGGCATTCCTCCAGAGGACGATGGACGCCATTGGCGGCGTCCACAATGGCCTGCCGCAATGGCATGCCCACCTGGACGGCGCGGCAGCCCTTTGCCTGCTCTGGCCTGGCCAACGGCATCGACAGGCCGATGGCACTGGCCCGACGCAGCGCCAGCCGATTCGCCTTGCCCATCCAGGCGTTGCCTTCATGAAGCACCAACGGTACCTTCATGCCGTAAAGGGCCAGACAGGGCGGCACAGCGGCAAAGCTCCCCATGCCCAACAGCACATCGGGGTTCAAACGCTTCAAAATCGAACGGGAAGCAACAATGCAGTGGAGCAGCCGAAATGGAAAAAACAGCTTTCCCCCAACGCCTTCCGGCAACCGGACGGTGGGTATCTTCTCCACGGCCAGCCCTTCCTGCTCCGCGATTTTCCGCTGCTCTTCCGCATGCTGGCCGGAGACCAAGAGGGTCACGCGGTTTCCTTTATCTCTGTAAGTCTTTGCAACAGAAAGAGTTGGATAAAAATGACCGCCTGTGCCGCCACAGGCAATTACCAAATGCTTCCCTTGCGCCGCTTTCTCCATGTCACCCCGCTGATGTCCCTGTTCCCAATCCTCTAAATCTTATTGTCAAATTCCTAATTTCTAATTCCTAATTTCTAATTGCCTACTGCATGTCTTCCTTCCGCACCATGCCATCGTCCTTGCTATTGGCGGCGGCGTTGGCGGCCTCCTTGTCCTCCCGCAAGGCCTTGAAGAGCCGCCGCAGATCCCGCGTGCCGCCCAAAGTGAACCAAATGGTGGTGGCAATGCCAATGAGCAGCGAGACCGGCAGTTCGTAGAAGCGCCACACATTGAACCACGTGGACTCCTGCCAGCGCCATTTCAAAGGCAGGTTCCAGGTGGCCTCTGTCAGGAAGACCAGGAAGCTCCATGTGCTCCACAGAATGACGCTCCACGCCAGCGCGCGGTCGCCTTTCGTGTATTCAGGCGTGAAGCCAAGAAGCACGCGCTTCCAGTCGAAGCCCTTCTTTTCGGTAGGCTTCTCCTCTTTGGCGCCTTCGGCCACAAAGTGTTCCAGATTGTATTCGCCGCGATGGAGCAGTTTGTCCAGGTTGTAGTCTTTTTTGCAGGTCAGCAGCGAGAGCACAATATAGAAGGTAAGGGCGGAAAGCATGCCAAGGAAATAGAACTCCTGGCTGGTGATGGGGAACTTCTCCATGAACTGCTCCGGAGAAGCCTCCCAATTGACGAAGGGGAGCCTCTCGCCCAAATTGCACAGCGTCTGACGGAAGGTCTCCAAGGCCTCTGGCATGGCATTGTGCAGCATGGGGTAGATGAGCGTGGTCCACTTCTGGTCCAGCAGGAAGCCGCTGATGGCGAAGAACAGACCCACGGTCATGGCGGCATAGGCGCCGGCGGCGGTGCCCTTCTTCCAGTAGAGGCCGCCAATGATGCAGGCGCCCGCGCCGCCGAGGAAGATGGTGCCGGTCATGGCGAAGAACTGGAGGATGTAGTCGCCCTGGCTGAAATAGAAGCTGAAGAACCACGCGAAGAGGGCGATGCCGAAGATGGCCAGCCGCAGCAGCAGGATCTGGGTCTTGCTCTGGAAGGGCTTGTTGCGGATGGGCAGAACCAAGTCCTGCACGAAAATCGTGCCCCAGCTGTGGAGATAGGTGGTGTCCGTGGACACCATGAGGAAGATCATGAGGGCGCAGAAGATTCCCGTGACGCCCATGGGAAGGATGTGGCGGAGGGCGACAGGAACCAGCATCTGGTTCTTGATGGTGTTGCGATGGCGGTTGGTGGAGTTGATGGCGGTGGCCAGCTCGCTGGTGTCATCCACGGTGACGGCGCCTTTCTCCTCCAGATAGGCCACTTGGTCAGGCGTATATGCAAACTCTTGGGAGACCATGACATCCAACTCGTCGTTGACCATTTGGGCCCGGTCCTTGTAGGCGCTGGAGTTCATGTAGGTGTAGGCGGCGATGACCAACAGCATAAGGGCGAGGCCCTGGAAGCCAGCCCGCCATTGGGCCAGCACGCCCGCCATCTTCTGCTCGTGGGGATTGGCGGCGGAGCACAGATAGCCCTGGTTGCCCAGCCATGCGTTGCGGTTGTAGATGGCGCTAAACATGCCGATGAAAATGTACAACAGGTTGAAATTGGACAACTTGCCCACGTTGAACGGATTGAAGAAGCTCATGCCGACAGGACGGCTCAAAATGGCCTCCTGCACATCGACAATGCTGAAGGTCATCAGCAGCGCGATGACAACGATTGAATAGGCAAAATATCCGTAAATACCTTGGCAACAGTCAGTTACGATAGTCGTCAATTGGCCGCCCGTCAACACGATGAAGAGGGCGATGCCCAAGAAGAGGGCCATGAGAGAACCGTAGGTGGAGAAGGTGAGGCCCAGGAAGGAGAAGGTGAAGGGCAGTCCGCAGTAGTAGATGATGAAGCGTCCGGCCACGGCGGGGAAGAGGGCATAATTGATGGTGCCTGAGATGAAGGCCAGGCCGCCGGCGAAAATGCGGAAGCCGCGGCTGTAGCGCAGCTCGAAGAACTGGGCCATGGTCAGCACACGGGTCTCGCGGTAGCGGTAGGTGACAAAGCCGGTCAGCGTCATGATCAGTCCCACGGCCCAAACCAGATTGTTCCAGAAGCCCAAGGCGAAACCCGTTTGGTATTGCATCTCAAAGATGGCGCAGACGGAAATCAGTCCCATGCCCGCCGTGCCGTCGGCCACCGTCAACAGATAGCGCCCCGCCTTTCGGCCAGCGGCCAAAAAGCCGGAGACACTGCTGACATAGTGCTGGACCTTGCAGCCCATGAAAACCACGATGATGAGCGGAATGAAGATAATCATCCAGTCCAGCCAACTCATGGTGTCGGTCATCGTCAGAGCAAGAGGCATTCGTTTTCTCCTTCTGTCAAAATCGTTTCTATATCATATTCATGACATGTCACACATGAAGCTTAATATACCTCAGACAGCATGTTTGTACAGCATGCACCCAGCCTTAAGGTAAAAAAATCCAGTCCTAGGCACCTTCGTCTACTTTTTCAGCGCCGCGAGCGCCTTCAGAAGTCGGACGGCGTTGCGGTCAAGAAGGTCGTAGTCCTTTCCCGTGTTCCAGAAGAGGGTGCTCTGGGAGATTGCGGCGACGACCTCCGCAGGGGCCTCCGCAAGCGCCTTTTCGGCGGCCGCCAGAGCGGGATGGTTCGGATTGGCGGTCTTCACACGGGCGATTTCCGCCTCCAGCATCTTCACATACTCGAAATCCGCGATGCTCTCGCGAATTCCCTCCGCCTGCTTCGAATCGGTGGGAGGGCCATCGCGCGACACGAAATAGGGACTGAATTCAGTGTTATTTCTGACGTAGATGTCCCATGAGTCGCCGACTCCCGCCGTGTCTCCGAATGCCCAGAAGAAGGAGCCATTCGCCTTAATCTGATGGCACTGCCATGCCTGTCCGCGCCAATAGTGGAGCGGATCGAGCTGCTTTGAGGGGCCGGAGCATGAATAGAGCCAAAGCTTACGGCCGTCTTCTCGCTGCCGGTTGTAGAAGTCCTTGAAACTCTGGCCGTAGCCTATCATCATGGGGGTGTTCGGGCAGAGAATGTCCGTGAGGGAGAAGGCCTCTGGCATGCCCTGCTCCGGATATGGCCAAATCGGGTCCTGGAAGAACTGCATTTTGAGATTCCCTTTGCGGACGGCCTTGAAGAAATCGACGACGATTTGATCCACCTCTAACGTATTTGGCTCATCCATAAAGAGAAAGACAAGTTGTTCCGGCTTCAGCTTCAGATCGGACATGTGGTCCTCAAGGGCCTTGAAATAGTCGATCAGCATGTTCGCGCAGCGTGGATTGCGGATTGGCTCGTCGAAGAACTCTGTCTTGCTCATGAAATTGGCGATGCAGTAGAAATGCGCCGCTGGCCAGTCCTCCGTCCATGCGTCGAATCTTGAGAAATCCAGTTCAGCGGCGTTGACGAGACGCCCCTCCGCATCGAAATTCGGATTCATCGGCATCACGTCTGTCTTGGCCCATGTGGAGTTCACGCCAATTTCACGAAGCATCTCGATGTTCGCGATGCGGTTCATGTCATTGTATGTGCCTGCGTACTCCCAACCGCCCACATTGAGCTGCGGATCCTTCGGGAAGTCGATGTCGACGATCTCGACATTCATCACAATGTTCGGGTTCTTCAGGCCCTTGACCTTCACTTTGGCGGAATAGGTTCCCGCCTTGGCGCTTGGCTTGTGGCACATGATCCAAATCTGCACATTGCAGCCTGCCGGAACCGTGACCTTCGCCTTGCCGCCCACCATCTCCAGTTCTCTCAGAGCGGAGGAAAGGGTCTCGCTCTCAATGGTGTCTGTCACAACAGCCTGAAGCACTTTGATGCCAAGCGAGCGGCTGAAGGCGGAAACATCAATGGCAAACTCCTGCGGCTGGTCCGTGGGATTGGCGATGCTAAACGCATCGGAGCGGACTTCGCCGCGCATCATCGTCACCGCCAGACTCACCTTCTTCTTGTATTCAGGCGCATTTCCAATGAGCGTCACATTCTCCCAACGGTTGCTCTTCCATGCAAACGGCTTCGCATAGCCTTTTGCACGCTGCGCAAAAGCGTTGAGCGCCAGAATCTTAGCGGAAAGCGGATAATTGGCAAGCGGCAGTTCGCTGCTGGTCGTTGCCACATCTTCCGCAATGTGGAACGCCTGGAGGCCCTGCGTGCATTCTCCTGCCTGCGCAGAGAGCCTCCCCCTATCCGCTTCTGACAGAGAAGCGAGACTGTCCTTCATGCCCTCCATAATGGAGTCCATATCCAGAGACAATCGTTTCCAAATCAATGACGCGGCGTGTGTCTTCTCCAGTACATCCGTGAAATCGCCGTCCTTGGCTGAAATCGTGTAATGGCCCGGCAGATTGAGCCAAGCCTCATCGCCGCCATAGACTTCCACCTCGTCACAGAAGATGCCAGAGACACCTTTCACCAAGAAGGCGACGTAGCGCCCTTTGGCACGAAACTCCTCCGTCTCATACGTGAACGTGGAGTACGTGGCGTTGTCAGGGGCCTTCTTGCCACGGGTGCCATAATAGGTCAAATCCCCCAGAAGCTGCCAGTTTTCCTTGTCTTCAGAGGCGAAAACCAATATTGAATTCGGCCATTGAACCCCTGCCGTGCCTGCCGCACAGGACCATGCCGCACCGCTTATCGGCTCGGTCCTGCCCAGGTCCACAATCACGATGGGGGGCAGGTTGCAATACCAGCCAACGGTCGTTTTCTGCGTCCAGAAGTACCCCTCCGTCCGGACACCGTCCGTCAATTGCACGGCATCGTCAGGGTCCTTGCAAAGGGGATAGTCCGGATCCGTGGTCAGCGTGTAGGGTTTATTCAATGCCATGTTCCGGTTGTGGGGCGTTGAAATCCGCTGCGGCCTTTTGGCGGCCTCCTCACGGGGCAAGATTTCGAAACTGTCGAAGAAGACCCTGCCGTCACCATCGCCTGACAGCGAGAGAACATGCTCCTCGCCCGCTCCGCTTTTGAAGGGCAGCATGGCGGATTGCCACGCCGTCTTCGGAGCCAGAGGAGAAAAGGCCAGAAGATTCTTTCCTGCGGAGTCCTTCACGGCAATGCGGGGTTTGGCTCCTTCGCTCTTGTACCAGAACAGCAGCGTGAAGTCCGTGTTCGGCTCAAGGGCGATCTTCTGCGTCAACGGCCCCGCGTCCTTTGTCGACATGAATCGGATGGAGGTGGCGTCATCACTGCCATCAGCATCCTCAAACGCCCAACCGCCGACGGCAGGCTTCTCCATTGTCCAAAAGGGCGGCATCGCCTCGCTGTCCGTCGGCCGTTCATTGAAGAAGCCGTTCTTCACAATCGTATCGGCCATGACGCCCAAGGTCAAGGCAAATATCAGCGCCCATCGTCTTACAGACATAGATAATTCCTTCTCTATCAATGTATTAGGACATACTGCATCCATTGCGGAGACCGATGAGGGTTTAGATGCCGATGGCCCATTACATGAAAGGCGGGTCTTCCCTCAAAGGAAAACCCGCCCTTGTCGTCGTCAATACGGCAAGCCGAGACCGCCGCCTGCCCATCCAGGAGGCGTATTCCATGGCAGATCGCCAGCCGTCTCACTGGGTTGGGAGATGCAGCCCGCGATTAGCAACGCCATCGCCAGCAACACTGCCCACAGCACTCCGCGTCTCATGGAAACCGCTCCGCCGTCGAGCCTTACAGGATGAACAACGCCTTCATTTCCAGAAACTGGAACACCAACGTCGCCGCCATGGCCAGAGTGGCGACCAGCATGCAAAAGCCAAAGAACTTCATGATATCGCCTTTCCTGTCCTGTGATTAGTTGTCCGCCATGTCCTCGCCGGAGAGCACGACCACCGCGCCGACGGGAATGTCCAGGTTCTTGCTGGCGGTGATGATTTCCGCCATGGAGATCTTCTCCTCCAGCTTCACGATGCGGGCGCTGGCAAGATATTTGCCCTCGTAGGAGATGGCGATCGTCATGTCCATCATGACCTTGTCATGGCCCATGTCGATGATGACGTAGTTCCATTCGGGATTGAACAGCAGGACTTTGCCGCGGAGGTCATAGTCGATTTTGCTCTTGTCGGTCATCTTCTTGACGATGTTTTCGCTGTCATCGCCATGCTTGCGCAGACGGGCCTCCATCTCCTCTTTGTCCTCATTGGCCTTCTTCAGGTCGGTCTCCAGCTTGGCAACCTGGTTCTCCAGCTTCGCGCGGGTCTCCTTCAGATCGGCGATGGTGACTTTGGCCTTCGCCAGCTCTTCCAGGCGGGCATTGATGCGCTGGCAGTCCACTTGCAGGCTGGCCAGAGCCTGGGCATAGTCCTTGCCGCCCAGATTGTCGAATTCCGTGCTCCAGTCGTTGTAGGCGGTCATCTGCTGAGGAAGTCCCTTCATGGCCGTCTCCATGGCCTTGCTGCGGTCCGCCACCAGCTGAGTGGCCTTCTCCAAGCCCGTCAGACCCGGCTTGCAGTTGAAGGCGATGCTGACATCGCCCTCATCGCTGGTCTTCGTCTCCCGTTCGGAGAAGATGCGGGGGTTCAGGTTGTAGCCCAACGCGCGGGCGGTGGCCACCAACGTGCCGGCCATCTGGGCGTCACGGGCCTTGACGGCCTGCGCCATGGCAACGCCCTCTTTCGCCTTGTCCGCATAGGCGCTGAGCTTGTTCAAATCCTCAACCGCCATGTCCTCTTCGGAAAGGCCAAGGGCAATGCCCATGTCGGACACCGCTTTGGCCAAGTCGCCGCGCTGGCTGTTCACGCTGCCGGCCAGAGAAACCACCTTGTCAATGGTGCTCTTGTAGCCGGAGGGATTCTCCTTGTAACTGGGCCAGCCCAGAGAGCCGTCTTCCTTCTCTCCAGCCGTGAACGACACCGACGAGGCCGTGCCGCTGTTGGTGCCCGAATCCAACTTCTGCGCAATGGACGCCACGCCTGTGGACAAATCCGCCGCACGGCCCACAAATCCCTCGCGCTGTTTCGAAATCATGAAACTCAAAACCGCCGCCGCAATGGCCAGAATGGCTGCGATGGGCCCAAAAACCTTTCCAAGACTACCCATGAACGAAACTCCTTGTTGTGTTCGACTTGTTTGTTGCCTATTATATAATATGTAAATACACGATTCCGATTGACACCGCCCCGCCGCGGTAACCATCCACGACGACAGCAATAATCAATTAAGACTCAAATTACTACTCAAAGGAAACATTGCAAGTTTTCATGACATTTTTTTTGCGAAAATCTCCGACAAAACAGCATTTTTTTTCAAAAATCGCCCTGCCCCCCCCGAAAAAGAAGGAAAACGGGGTTTCCAAAAGCCATCCACAGAAAGCCGGCGGCCGCCAAAAAGGGGGCAAAGGGCAAACTGGGGCGGCCGCGGCCTTTTGGGAACAGAGGGGCCAAGACGCCATAGAGGAAGCCAAGTACGGAAGCGAGAAGCAGGATGAAGATGCAGGCGTCCGCCCCGAAGAAGGCGCCAAGCATGGCCAGCAGCTTCACGTCGCCGTAGCCCATGATGTCCCGCTTCCGTTTGGTGAAGCCCCACCAGACCCGCTTGCCGGCTTCGGCCACCACGGCCAAAAGACAGAATCCCATCAGCAGCCCCAAAAGCCAGTCCATCGCCGCGGCCGCCAGCGGCAGCCGGGCGGGCCAGTCCGCTCCGCCCACGCGCTCCAAGGCCCAATGGCAAATCAGATTGCCCGCCGCCGGGTCATCCGGCCGGCTCAAAGCCAGCCGACTCATGGGGAAGCCAGCCGCCAGACAGAGAGCCAGCCCCATGCCGGTGAACGTGAGGCTGTCCGGAACAATTCGATGCTCCAAATCAATCAGCGCCGCGCACAAAAGCGCGGAGACAACGAAAAAATATCCACCAATTATTGAGATGGGAAGTTGCCGTTGAGCAACCTGATGCCATATTATCCAAAAGAGAATTCCTGTGGCGGACTCTCCCAGCGGATAGCGGACGGAAATCGGAAGGCCGCAGCCGCTGCACCGCCCCCGCAGACACAGCCAGCTGATGATGGGAATGTTCTCCCATGGCCGAATGGCATGGTTGCATTTCGGACAGTGGCTGGGGGGATACAGGAGGGACTCCCCTCGGGGCAACCGCCACACCACCACATTCAGAAAACTGCCAACCACACAACCCAGACAGAATACACATGCACTCAAAAATCCACCATATGCCTGTAGGGATGTCCAATCCATTGTTCACCTGTCCCGCCGCCGGCCACCGTCTTTTGACGGCGACGACCGCGCTGATTCTTCTCTGTCTTGCCTTCACGTCATCCGCCCTGGAGCCGGAGGCCCTCAAAGGCGCATGGAGCTTCGTCTTCTATGAACGGGTGGCCGGCGCCACGTCCCTGATGCCGCCACCGCCAGTCTTCGATGCCTTCGACATTCTTGACGAAAGCCATATCTTATTGCGCTTCAACACCAAAGCCAGTTCCATCACCGCCGACTACACGTTGGAGGACGATGTGATTTCCTTCCAATTCACCATGCCTGAACGCGCGGAACCGGTCTCCTTCAAGGCCAAGCTACGCCTTCAGCCGGAGGAACATACGCTGATTCTCCATGGACGGAACAGCGACGCCGTCTACCTTCGGAGCGAAGATCTGAAGTCCCCTGCCCTGGTGGCCGGCAACTGGCAGAATCAAGGTCGCCATCAGGAGACCCTGTCCCTTGGCCGCGGCGGTGAATTCGCCATGCTTCCCACCCGGATGGCCGGCATCTTCCGTCTATGGTCCTCCAAAAAGGCGCTGACCATGACGCTCATCGCCAAACTGCCCAGCGGAATCTGGTGCACCTTCCTTTGGGAAATCACCCAAAAGGACGACACGCTGACCATGGTCCCCATCAACGCCAAAGGCCCTCAGAAGAAGAAGGCCACGTTTTGGAAACGTTGCCTGGACATCAAGCCGCCGGAAGCCAATTAGCAATTCGCGTGTGCCTTATGGATTCCCCGGGGCGGGAGGACGGCGACAGGAGGCTCTCTAAGACACTGCATTGCAAAGTGTTATATACAACATCCTGCAATGCAGCAACTTAACCCAAACCTCCAGCGGTGTTCCGCATCCCGCTACCATCTGGCGCACGCCCCCAGAACACGGCACACCTCGTCCGTGCTGCAGGTTTTGCCGAATTCGGAGGAGATGCAGCCGGTGTAGCCCGTCTCCACGATGGCTTTGAAGATGTTCGTGTAGTTCAACTCGCCCGTGCCCGGCTCATGCCGCCCCGGATTGTCGCCAAAATGATAATGGCCGATTTCCTTCGCGTAGGTCTGGATGTTGCGGATCACATCCCCTTCGCTAATCTGCTGATGATAAACGTCAAAGAGGAATTTGACGGCGGGGCTGTCGATGGCGCGGACCAATGCGGCGGCCTGATCGGAGTAGACCAGCGCGTAGCCGGCGTGGTTCACTTTCACGTTCAGCGCCTCGAAGACCATGGTGATGCCCGCGTCCTCCAGCATGGGAGCCACGCGGCGGCCGGCCACGGCCAAGTTGTCCATCTGCTGTTGCAGGGACATGTCGGAGCGTTGGGCGCCGGTCAGTGCCAACACGGTCTTCGTGCCCAAAGCCTTGGCGTTGACGATGGACTGGCGGATTTCCGTCTCGAACTGGTCATGGAAGGCCGGATTGACCGGGCCGTCGCCATTGATGGTGCCGCTGCTGCTGATGGCTCCCACTTCAATCCCAAGCTCTTGGCATTTGGCGCGAACCGCCTCTTTGTCCGTCCAGTTGCAGGCGCCCAAATCCTCAAAGGCGGGGAAGCCATAGGCGGCCACCTGCTCCACCATCTCCACATGGCTCATGTCCGAAAACCATCCGCACATGAGCGCAATCTTCGCCTTAATCCCTGCGCCGTATTTCGTTACATTCAAATCCAATGGCATTGTGCTCTCCTTCGTCTGGATTGTGAACCGTTCTACGGCCATGAGGCAACGATGCCCCGCGGCCCTATACCATATATTATATATAATATGTATAAAAGAAAACCGTCGCCGACTCCGCGCGACGACTACGCCTTCAACGCCCCTAGCCCCCGCTTGACCCGCTCTTCGTTCATCCGCTGCCAAAGGGCGGGATGCTTCAGAAGCTCTCGATTCAGACGGCCCGTGCTCATGTTCAACAACGCCGCCGCCTCCGACACGCGAAACGCCGTCGCCTCCAACGCGTCCATCATGCACGCCGCCCAGCGGGCAAACGCGGCCGCATGGACGCCAGGGATCTCCTCCGTCCAGTCCACCGACGGCTCCCGCCAGTTCAGTGCCATCTCCAGCCGAAGCTTCCGCAAGGCGTTCTGGCGGTTAAGATGCTGCGAGCGAGTCACATCGTCCATGGCGGACAGGCCACGGGGCTCATAGGTCACCCGCACCGCCGTCGAGGTCTTGTTCCGCTTCTGACCGCCGGGGCCAACGCCGCGACAAGCCTCGCAACGGCAGAGACGCAGAAGCGCCTCGTCGTCCATTCGAAGCAGTTCGTCCCGTGTCGGCTCCATGCCTCCCTTTCACCGTCCCTCTGGCATCCAACGCCCCCATAGGCGCTTGGCATTGCCGAAGAAGACCGTCTCCGTCTCGCCGGCGGTCAGCTCCAGCTTCTGAATCTGGCTGATGCCGTCCCGCAAATCCTGCCACGGCGAGTCGGTTCCATACAGCACATGGTCCACTCCATGGGCGACGATGATGCGACGGAACTGCTCATAGGGCATGTACGGGGTCACGAAGGCGGTGTCGATGTACACCGTCGTTCCCACCAAATCCCGCTCCACCTTGTCCCAACAACGCCATCCGCCTAGATGAGCGGCAATCAGCGTGAGGGCCGGATGACGCCGCTGGACTTCCGCAAAATCCGACGGTTCAGTATGATAGGGCGGATCAAAGCCAACGTCCTCTCCCGCATGCACAATCACCGGCAGCCCATGGGTCTCACAGAACGACCACACTTTCTCCGGCCCCGGATCCGTCATGTGGAACTCCTGATATTCGGGATGCAGCTTCACGCCGCACAGCCCCAAATCCATCAGCTCCTTCAAATGGTCCACCACCTCCGGATCCTCTGGATAGACGGCCCCCATGGAAAGGGTCGGCCACGCATTCCGCTCCGCCGCCCATTGGTTGACGGAGCGGGTCTGGTCCGGACGGGTCACCACCGGGCAGTTCATCCACCCCGAATAGCCCGCCTCCTCCGCCTTGGCCCGCAGCCCCGCCGCCGTGCCGTCCGTGAAGACAGGAATCCCCTTGGCCCTCTCCCGAAGATGCGCCAGCGCCCTCGCCGCGATCTTGTCGGGATACACATGTGTATGGACATCAAAGATTTTCATCTAAATTCAAACTCGCAATTAGCAGTTAGCAATTCACAATCAGCGAATTCTCCAGGCTTTTGGAAGCGCTTTCAATTGCCAATTGATCATTGCTAATTGCCAATTTTATAACCCCTTAGAGCGCAGTTACTTCCTTGTTGCCAAGGCCCTGGCCGATCATCATGAGGTACTCATAGCTGCGGCGCAGGGAGTAGGTCATGTCGTAGGGGGAGTTGTCCAGCTCGATGATGACGTTGTCGATGTTCGTGGGAGCCGCGTCGAGAATTTCGGGGATGTTGAGATCGCCTTCGCCGAGGGGGCGCAGCTCCAGCTTCTTCTCATAGGTGCCGTTGACGATCTTGAGGGCGCTTTGGGGATCCACCAAGATGCCGTCCTTCATATGGATAAGCACCACGCGGTCATAGAACTTCTTCATCATCTCCGCCGCGTCATTCAGACCGAAATTGGCGGACCAGAAGGCATCCAGCTGGAACTTGACCTTGGGGCAGAGCTCCGCGTAGATTTCGTATTTGAGGCGGCCGTCAATCTTGTCGAACTCCCAATAGTGGTTGTGCTGGAAGAGCTCGAAGCCGGCGGCGGCGGTGCGCTCCACCATGATGTTGGTCTTTTCGGCAGTGGCCTTGATGGTATCCAGGTCCTTGAAGTCATCGGGGCCGTAGCCGCAGACAATGCGCTTCAGGCCCATGTCGCCGGCGATGTCAATGGATTCGTCGATGTTGTCGATGTTGCACCACGGGCGATGGGAGGAGGCCAGTTCCAGACCCAGATCCGAGCACACCTTCTTGAATTCGGCGGCCGTCTTCAGTTCGTGGAAGCCGCAGCACTCCACTCCTTTGAATCCGATCTGCGCCACGGTCTTGAGCACGTTGGCAATGCCCTGCTTCTCCGCTTCGTTGCGCAGGGAATACAGCTGAACAGCAAGTTTACGCTTCATTTTTTTGACTCCGTTGTGTTGTTTTGGAAAAAGGACACCTCTCACTCTTCAAAAAAACTCCTTTACTTTAATATGTAGAAAAAAACTATGCAAGTCACGCAGGAAAACTTTGGCAAATTCCATCTTTCTCAAATCAAAAGGGACGTTGCCATTTGATTTTCCAAAAGAAGAGATACATTAACCTTTTGAACATATTTTCGGTCATCCGTCGGCGCCTCCCGATGACCCTTTACCAAGACAGCGCCCTTGAGGAGAAGAATAAAACATGAAGAAGTCAGAGTTCAAACCGTTGGATTGGGCGAACTTGGGTTTTGCCTACCGCGACACCTATTGCCACATCCGCTATGTGTGGCGAAACGGAAAATGGGACGAGGGCAACCTCTACGAAGAGCCTTACATGCCGATTCACATCGCCGCCACGGCCCTCCACTACGGACAGGACGCCTTCGAGGGACTGAAGGTCTTCCGCTGCAAGGACGGCGTCGTCCGCGCCTTCCGCCCCTATGAGAACGCGCGCCGCCTGAACAGCAGCGCCCGCCGCTCCTGCATGGCGGAAATTCCGGAGGAGCTGTTCATGGACGCCGTTCGCCGCGTGGTGAAGGCGAATATGGACTTTGTGCCGCCCTACGGCACCGGCGCCTCCCTGTACGTCCGCCCGCTGCTGGTGGGCACGGGGCCGCAGATCGGCGTCAACGCCGCCGACGAATTCACCTTCCTGATTCTGGTGACGCCGGTGGGCGCCTACTACAAGGGCGGCCTGACCCCCGTCCGCGCCATCGTCGTGGAGGACTTTGACCGCGCGGCCCCCAAAGGCACGGGCACCGTCAAGATGGGCGGCAACTACGGCGCCAGCCTGCTGCCCCACAAGATCGCCCATGACAAGGGCTTTCCCGTGGACCTCTATCTGGACAGCGCGGAGCACAAGTACATCGATGAATTCGGCACCTCCAATTTCATCGCCATCGACAAGAAGGGCGCCTATGTGACCCCCAAGTCCACTTCCGTGCTCCCCAGCATCACGAACAACGGCCTCCGCACCGTGGCACAGCATCTGGGCATGCCCGTCGAAGTCCGCCCTGTCCGCTTTGACGAAATCGCGGACTTTGCGGAAATCGCGGCCTGCGGCACGGCGGTGGTCATCACGCCCGTGAACGAGATTGTCCGCGGCGAACAGGTCATCCAGGTCGGCCCCCGCGAAGGCTGCGGCCCCACCCTGCAGAAAATCTACAACGCCTATACCGCCATCCAGTGGGGCGAGGCGAAAGACGAATTCAACTGGCTGGTGGACATCTAGTCCACAATGCGGCGGAGGGCGGAAAAAACACCGCTCCGCCCTCCCGTCCGCGCCAATAAATTCCGGCTTTATTCGTTTTGCAATATGGAAGCAGAAGTTTTCTCCCATGGCTCGCCGGAATCATGGGGCAAGACTCATCCCATAGCAGGAGAATCTCATGGATGCAATCAACCATATTCTCGACAGCGCCGCCGTGCAGGCAAGGCAGGAGAAATCCTATGCCGATGCCACCGACCGCCAGCTGGTCACCTGGATGTGCGAAGGAGACACCGCCGCCTTCGAGGAGATTTTCTCCCGCTATGAGGTGCGGCTGGTCGCCTATGCGGCCCGTTACATCAATTCCATTGATTTGGCCAAAGATGTCTGTCAGGAGGTGTTCCTGAAGTTGATTGCCAAGCCGCCGACGGTACTCATCTACGACAATTTGGGCCCTTGGCTCTTTCGAGTGACCCGAAATCTGGCCATCGACAAACGGCGTCGCCGCAAATTCGAGGTCAGCGGCGAAGATGTGGACATGCCGGAGGCGAAGGATGAGCTCAGCCCCTTCCAGACGCTCTCCAGCCAGAACGACGCCCGCGTCATCCGCAAACTGGTTCAGGAGCTTCCCCCCGAATTGCGGGAAATCGTGGAGCTGCGGGTGGACGGCGGCGTCTCCTTCAAGGACATAGCAACCATTCTGGACATTCCTCAAGGGACGGCCCTGTGGCGCATGCATCGGGCCATTGAGGTGCTTCGCCAGCAGTGGAGAAACTATGAGCCAAAGCTGTGACAAACTCCGCGAAGAGGCGATGCGCCAAGGAGAAGGCAGCGCCGCCGAATACGCATGGATCCGGCACAGCCGAACCTGTAAAAACTGCCAGACGGAGCTCTTTGTCCTTGAGACCCTGCGGCGGCAGGCGGCAAATGACCGTATGCATCTGCCCCGCAAGCAGATAGATATGCTCATGCAGACGGCCAGGCAGCAGTATCAGCCCCGCAAGCGGCCGTCTTTTCTGTCCGTGGCATGGGGCGTGACCTGGAAGCTTGCCATATTGGCCGCCTGCGCCTTTGTCCTCATCGAGTTCATCCCCCAAAAATGGGCCAGCGCCTCGGAGCTGCAGAAAATCTACATCGCCCATCAGTCTCTGCCGGAGCCCACGGAGGCCGGCAACTATTTTCTTCCCGTCCATCCCGTCGGCAGCCGAGAGCTGGAGCAGGCCGTCATCTGCGCCAACACGCCACAGGAAGCCTGCGCCATGCCAGAACTGCTGCCAGGCCAGAGCGTGGACCGAGCCATTCGGGAGCTCCGAAGCCAAGTCGATTTGCGGCGAACCGCCGTTCTGGAACAGATTGACCATGACCTGACCCGATTCCCGTAACCTACGCACTTCGCATCCATGAAACAACGCCTTCTGTCCATCGCCATCGCCTTTTTGGGCCTCCTCCCGTTGCTGACGGGCACGGAGACGGCGGCAGTTGGCACGTCCGTGCAGGAAAAAGCGGCCATTCTCGTCCAACGCGAATCCCTTCAAAGCGTCCGTGAGGCAAAGCCCGAATTGGACTCCGTGGCCTTCATGGCCTTTCTGGCGGACAACACTCCCGACCTTCTCGAAGAATGGAAACGGCGCTGCGCCGAAGAGCCGGAGACCGCGCTGGCCTATCTGAACCTGCTGGTGGACCACTATGAGCACATCAGCGCCGTGCAAAAGGACAATCCCGCCGAATACGAACGGCTGCTGGAACAGCAACGCACGGAGAGCCGCGCGCGGCAGCTGGCCAGGCAAATCCAACTCCTGCCCGAACAGATTCGCACCGCCCCTGCTGACAAGGCGGAAGTCCTTACCCATAAACTAGATACAGCTAGAGAAGAGCTGAAGAAGCTATTGCAGGACAGTTTTGACGAGGCCCAGGCGCGGCAGTTGTTCGACCTTAATCGTCTGGAGTCCGAAGTCCGTGACCTCCGGCGACTTGTGGAGGAACGAGCCACCAACCGCCAATTCATTTTGGAACAGCGCTTCCAAGTCCTCACGGGAGAGAGCTGGCGTCAGCCCCCCGCGAAAAAATAGTCGTCAGCCCTTCTTTGAAGCGGAAGAAAAACGATGTCAGAAATTGAATACCGTGTCCTAAGCACTGATGAACAGAATCATGTGCTTCCCCTGCTCGCCCGCAGCTTCCATGCCTATTGGGAGCAGACCGCCCTCACCTGTACCGAGTACCCCTACAACGAAATCTCCCACGGGGCGATCATCGACGGCCAAATCGTCGGCCATGTGGGTGTCATTCCCTATCGCATGTCCGATGGCCGCGGCGGCTTTCCGCTGATGGGAGGCCTGGCCTCCGTGGCCGTGGATCCGGACTATCGGGGGCGGGGCATCGCCAAAAACCTCTGCAAGTCCATCGCCGAATGGGCCCGTCAGGAAGGCTATCAGGCCCTTCCTCTTTATACAGGAAAGGACCGCGTCTACGAAAGCGCGGGCTGGTCTAATTATCCGGGCATGCGGCCATTTTTCGCACAATTTACGCAACATACTGATAATCAACAGGTTATGAATAGCGCACAGTTGACGCAGGAGGAGAAGCTGCAGATTCGGCGGCTCTATGAACAGGGTGAGGATTTCTGTGGTAAGGTCGTCCGCGGCAACGGCAAGGACTATCTGGGCTGGGACCGTCTCATGAAGGATCCGGACTACACCTACGCCCTCGGTGACGACATCTATGCCATTTTCATGGACGGCGCCGTCGTGGAATGCAACGCCGCACCGCAACTGTCGGACACCGCCGTGCTCGCGTTCCTCCACCGCCTCTCCGCCCCGTCGGGAACCCTTGAGCTGGCGCTGCCACAGGCCAGCCGAGTCCGCCGCGCCCTGCAAGAGGCGAACATCCCCATGACGCCCTCCGACCATGACCTCATGCACGGCGAACATCCCATGAACCTGGATTTGGAGAGCCCCGGCCTCTATGCGACGCTGCCGCTGGTGGAATTTCCCCTCGCCGACAAGTTCTAAATAATTAGGAATTAGAAATTAGAAATTAGAAATTAAAAATTAGAAATTAGAAATTGGAAATTAGGAATTAGAAATTAGGTATTTTGTTAGCAGTTGGAAATTGGCAGTTGGAGGTTATACTGCATAAGAGCAAGATTGTGATTTATCGAAGAAACATTGTAGGTTGCGGGGAAACCGTGTGTATCCTACCATATTATATATAGAAAAGGAACAAGCCATGCATCTTAAATCAATCTGCCTTCTCACGTCACTCTGCGGATTGGCTCTGCTGTCCAGCTGCGTCAGCCATGAAAAGGCCGCCGCCACGCCGTTGACCCGCGGCGGCGTCATCCTCAACGAAGACTCTTCCAACTACTATATGTTCCGCAATGATGATGAAGTCATCTCCGGCCTTTCGGAACTGGCGCGGCATTACTGCGTCGGCGGCATCACCGACGTGTTCTACACCTGCTGCGCCCGTCAGGCCTCCTTCGACTCCAAAGTCCTTGAGCCGGTCTGGAAGGACGTGGAATTCCGAGAGGACGGCAAGGTCTTCTTCCGCAAGCAGGAGCTGACCGCCCCCACTTTGATCAATTGGGCCAAACACACCAAAATGCTGGCGGACGCCGGCATCAACCCCTATCAGGTTTGGGTGGACGAATCGCGCAAATTGGGCCGCAAGGGATGGATCTCCATCCGCACCAACGATTTACATGGTGTCAACGAAATCGATGGCTTCATGAACAGCGACTTCTGGCGCCAACACCCCGAATATTGGCGCATCACATGGCGCGGCGGCAATTGGGGCGACCGGGCCTTCGATTTCAAGCACCCAGAAGTCCAGCAAGAGCTCATCAATTTCGTGGCGGAACTGTTGGAAATCAACGACATGGACGGCCTTGAAATCGACTGGATGCGTTTCGGTTGGCAGTTCCAGCCCGGCTATGAGGATGAGGGCCGCGAAATCCTCACCAACATCCATCGTGAAATCCGCAGACTGGCCCGACAGGCGGAGAAGCGCCTCGGCCATCCCATCGCCATCGCCGCCCGCGTCCCCTCCCGCCCCGAATATGCCTTCGTCAACGGCTACGACCCCATCCGCTGGGCAAAGGAAGGCCTCATCGACATGCTCATCCCCTGCAACTTCTGGGCCACCACCGACCCTCAGCTCCCCGTGGCCCTGTGGCGCAGCATGCTCCCTGAAAACGTCCTGCTGGCACCCGGCATCGAAACGCTTGTCGCTCCCTATTCCGGCGCCCCGCTGGTCGGTGGCCTCATCGACGTCACCGTGGGACAGGCCTGCTCCTTCTTCTATCAAGGGGCCGATAAATTCTACTTATTCAACCACATGGACCGCCCCGGCAACGGCGCGGAAACCGTCAAATATCTGGCGGAGCACTGCGCCAGCCTGGAGGCCGCCGCCGCCAGCAAGCGCCGCCATGTCATCGCCTATTCGGACATCGTGCCCCCCGGCCTTGCCGGCAACGCCGTCCTGCCGCTCCGCGTCAAGGGAATTGGCGCCCTGCGCTTCAACATCGGCCTGGCTCCCGAAGCCGACCGCAACGCCGTCGTCCTTCTCGGACTGGATGAAGAGCCTGGAGAAGGCATCGTCGTCTTCGTCAACGGCAAAAGAGCGGAACCTCTGACGGACAACATCCCGCAGGATGGCATGAACGGCTCCGTCAAAGCCCGCCGCGCCTGGAAGGCCTCCAACCTCCTCAAAAACGGCGACAACCATGTCGAAATCCAATATTGGTCCGACACCCCCAAACTCAACATCGTCTGGGCGGAAATCAACATCGCCGCCAAAGAATAGGCTAAGTTTCATCATCCTAACCCATTGGCTGTGAAGGAGTTAACCATCACAGCCATTTTTGTGCGAACCGGTTACCCTCCAGCCCCCATCTCTAAAGCCAATTTCATAGGCATTCCATGCCATGGAGAGGAAAATGAATTGCAGAAGGAATTTGACGCTTGCCATTTTGTCGTTATGCCTGCTTGGCGTGCATGCAAAGGCGGCAGGCTTTGACGCGGAAAAGGATCCGTTCGTCATTGGCATGTTCGGGGTCTTCCATTGGGATGAAGAGACGTTTACCTGGATGCAGCAAATGGGCATTAACTATGTGCACAGCTATAACTTATGGAATGATCCGCAAATGCCGTCCATGCTGGATTTGGCGGAAAAGCATCACATGAAGGTGATGGTGGACCTACTCGAACATACACGCGATGAAAAGGACCTCGGACCAGACTGGGAGCAGAAGCTGGCTGAAAAGATTCGTTCTGTCAAGGACCATCCCGCCATCGGCATCTGGCAGCTTTTCGACGAGCCGTCGACCAAACAGCTTCCACGGGTCCGTGAACTCAATAATCTGGTCAAAAGCATCACCGGCCATCCGACGGAACTGGTCATGAACGAACGGGCCGAATACTGGAACAGCCGCGGCTATTCTGACATCTGGGCCATCGACAACTATCCCGTGCGGGGAAAACCCTTCCCGCAGGAAAACATCATTGACCATAGCCGCGTCATGCGCAATGCGGCCACGGGTTACAATTTCAAGGGCACCCCTTTCTTCTCGGTGGCGCAGGCGGCGGATTTTTCCTGCTTCTCCTCCCTCATAAAGGATCCTGAACGGCTGGCGAATTTGCGCTATCCCAACCTGACCGAAATGCGATTCATGCTTTTCTCCGATCTCTGCTTCGCCGTGCGCGGCATCTGGTTCTTCTCGGAGGCGCATTGCCATCGTGAACGCCCGCAAGGACTTGCGTTTGTAAAGGATACGCTGGAACCTGTCATACAAGACATCCGCTCCTTCCTCACCCTTGTCCCACAGCCATGGAAACCGACATTGCGGGACAGCAGCAAAATCGACAGCGCCTTCAAAGTCTCCTTCGCGTCTTTCGACACTGAAAAAGCCTCTGTCGTGATTCTTGTGAACGACAGCATGGAAAAACGTCCGTTGAATGTCGAGCTGGCACAATTTGCAAACCGGCCGCCAGAAGGCCATTTGATGCCATGGGCGTTTACCCGTGCAGACACAGGGGCAAGCTACAAGGATGGCAGACTGAATGTTCCTGCCGCCCTCCCATGGGAGGTATTTGTCTGGACTATAGGGAGATAGCGCATCGGCCGCGAAGAGATTTCAGGCCTTTGCTCAACCCCGTCAATACCTTGTCACTTCACACGTCGGGGGAAAGGAATCAGACGCAATGCGAGCGCCTTTGGGGATGGACACATGGGTTAGGCTATCACATTCTTCAAATGCCTTTTCCCCTATTTCCATGACACTGGCGGGAATGGTGACATGGGTCAAATTCGTACAGTTGGCAAATGCATAGTCCCCTATTCTTATGACACCGTCGGGAATGGTCACATTGGTCAAACAGTAACAGTGGGAAAACACGGAAGATTCGATTTCCGTGATGCTGTCGGGAATGATAATGTCAGTCAATCTTTTACAGCAAAAAAATGCCCCGCCTCCTATTCTCTTGACGCTATTAGGTATCGTGACACTAATCAGATTCTTGCAGTGCTCGAACGCAGCCGCTTCAATGACCGTGACGCTGTCCGGAATGATGATGTGGGTTAGGCCTTGGCAGTCATAGAACACATTGTCGCTAATAACCTTAACTCCCCTTGGGATATCGACGTTGGTCAAATTTACACATGCAGAAAATGTGGATCTCATGGATTTGATGCCACGTGGAATCGTGACACGCCTTAATCCTTTGCACGACCAGAAGGCATAATCCATTTTCGTAACGCTGTCTGGAATGGTGACATCGCTCAAGTCACTGTAACTAAACGCCATAAACCCAATCTCCGTGACACTGTCGGGAATGACGACATGAGTCAGGGATGGATTGCAAAATGCCTTCTCCCCAATTTCCGTGACACTGTCGGGAATGACGACATGTGTCAGGTATGGACAGTCGTAAAATGCCTCATCTGCGATTTTCGTGACCGTTCGACCATCAATTTCCGATGGGATAACCAGTTTCCTTCCCCGTATCCGTCCATGATATTTCGTTATCGTCGCCTCATTGCCCGATGTGGTGACCTCGAAAGTGCCCACCACATCTTTGACCGCAATCTCATCTTTGGTCGTTTTGACATATAGGGCCACACACACAACCAGCAAAACAAGCCCCGTCATCAAAAGAAGCAAAAGCGGCGTGAGGAAACCATTTTCACTCTTTTTATGAGAATCTTTCATGTTGCAGAAAAGCGGAACCATGCGAATTCCTTTTTCATGAGCCAAACAAGCCAAAGTCAACGTGGCGGTTGTCGCTCCCTGACAAGATGATGACGGCAGGTGGCCGTGGAAGCGATGTCAGACACGACTGAATCACGATGGCGGCCCCTTTGCCACATCCACCGCCTACGCAACCTACGCAAGTTTCTCCGCCTTGGCGTCAAGCAGATGATGGGTTGAGGAGTCGAAATTGAGGCCGATTCTCCAAATGGGCAGGCCCTTGGAGCGGTAGGGGGCGTCGTAGCCTTTGGCTGCAACCTGCGTCAGAGCGGCCTCGGCGGACTCATCCACCTTCAGCTCGAAGATGAAGACGCCGCAGGCATGGGTTGCCACGACATCCGCCTGTCCGTTGGCCTGACGGTCCTCCGTCCTGCATTGGATGGCCTGTGCCTTCAGCAGCACCAGCAGATTCCGCTCGTAGGAGTATTCCTGCACGCGGCCTTCCTTCGGTCCATAGGGCAGCGAGGCGTAAAGCGACTTCAGCCCGTCGAAGAACTCATCCCATTGGGCCTCAAGCAGCATATCGCCTAACGACGACACCCAGTCAGTCCCGCGGTTGGCGATGACGGACGTCGTCAGCAGGGCCAGATCCTGCCGCACCTCCTCGTCCGGCACGCGAAGGTCGTAGTTCTGCCGGAGCGGATTGAAGTGATCGATGGTCAGATAGCCCGTCTGGAAAAGCATGGGGACGGCGCGAAGGGCGCGGATGTCCGTCACATCGAAGTCCCGTTCGCGCACATTCTTGACCTTTTCCATGTCAACGGAGAGGAAATCGTCCCGCTTGATCAGGTTCATCAGCATGGACGCCTTGCCCGTCTGGGACCAGCAAGGCTTAAAGGTGGTCTCCTGATCCGCAAGGTTCACGCCGATGGAGACGGGATTGTAGACGGTTTCGCCGCTTTCCTTTCCGAAGCGGTAGCCGTTGAACCATCGCTTGAGCTGGACGCGGTAGTCAGTGTCAGAAAGTCCCATCTTCCTCGCGTGGAGACACATATGCTCGCCAAAGTAGGTGTCCAGCTCCTCCTCCGTATAGCCGAGCATGGTAGCGTAACGGTCCATAAAGGAGAGGTCGCGCAGGTTGGACAGGGCGGAGAAGACTGACATCTTCGTGAACTTGGACACGCCCGTGATCATCAGAAAGCGGATACTGCCCGTGCGGTCCTTCATCTGGCGATAGAAGTCCGCCAGTTCGCTGCGGACCTTCTCCGCCTCGTCCGGCCTGTTCAAAAGCTGCGCCACGGGATCGTCGTATTCATCAATGAGAATGACGACCCCCTTGCCAACGTTGGCCTTGGACAAGTAGTCGATGGCACGGCCAAAATTGACGGCAGGGGAAATGTCTTTGTCATACATCGCGCCTGCCTCCTCCAACACGTTTCGCACGGTGAATGGAAAATTCTGCGTGAATTGCGCGGCCGATGACGAGCTGGCGGCGAAGCCGAAATTGAAGTACAACACGGGGTACGCCTCCCATGTCCAGTCGGTTTTGGAGATGGCCAACCCGTCGAACAGTTCGCGACGCCCCTCGAAGATTGCCTTTAACGTACTGATCATCAATGACTTGCCAAAACGACGTGGCCGCGCGAGAAAGAAACAGTCGTCAGCTCCTGTCATGAGATTGTACAGATAGGCGGTTTTGTCCACATAGACGCAGCCTTTTCTGCGCATTTTGATGAAGTCGCTGGAGTCTGTCAAAATCGGTTGAGGCATGGCCATGTCCCTTTGTTCCGTAAAACCAATGCAATCTCTATACCTTATTCATCATATGCGTTTTTTCAAGTAAATTGCAAATCGAACGCAAGACGTCAATGATCCATGAAATCATGCCTATATTTGCTTGAACCTCCAGAGCTTTTAGAAAGGATCTGTTCCCACGTGGTCAGGAAGAAACAACTTGTTAACCTCATAATAGGTTCTTAATCATTGACGATATTTCAATACCTATTCATCTTATATTCAATATGTTAGGAAAATTCCAATTTCAAAGCTTCTCCGCCTTGGCGTCAAGCAGATGATGGGTTGAGGAGTCGAAATTGAGGCCGATTCTCCAGATGGGCAGGCCCTTGGAGTGGTAGGGGGCGTCGTAGCCTTTGGCTGCGACCTGCTTCAGGGCGGCCTCAGCGGACTCATCCACCTTCAGCTCGAAGATGAAGACGCCGCAGGCATGGGTCGCCACGACGTCCGCCTGTCCGTTGGCCTGACGGTCCTCCGTCCTGCATTGGATGGCCTGCGCCTTCAACAGCACCAGCAGGTTCCGCTCGTAGGAGTATTCCTGCACGCGGCCTTCCTTCGGTCCATAGGGCAGCGAGGCGTAAAGCGACTTCAGCCCGTCGAAGAACTCATCCCATTTGGCCACAAGCAGCTTCCTGCCTAAAGCGGACACCCAGTCAGTCCCGCGATTGGCGATGACGGACGTCGTCAGAGTGGCTAGATCCTTGCGAACCTCCTCGTCCGGCACGCGAAGGTCGTAGGTCTGCAGGAGCGGATCGAAGTGGTCGATGGTCAGATAGCCCGTCTGGAAAAGCATGGGGACGGCGCGAAGTGCACGGATGTCCGTCACGTCGAAGTCCTCTTCGGACACATTCTGTACCTTTTCCATGTCAACGGAGAGGAAATCGTCCCGCTTGATCAGGTTCATCAGCATGGACGCCTTGCCCGTCTGGGACCAGCAGGGCTTAAGGGTGGTCTCCTGATCCGCAAGGTTCACGCCGATGGAGACGGGATTGTAGACGGTGTCGCCGTTTTCCTTTCCGAAGCGGTAGCCGTTGAACCATCGCTTGAGCTGGACGCGGTAGTCAGCGTCAGAAAGTCCCATCTTCCTCGCGTGGAGACACATATGTTCACCGAAATACGTGTCCAGTTCCTCCTCCGTATAGCCGAGCATGGTAGCGTAACGGTCCATAAAGGAGAGGTCGCGCAGGTTGGACAGGGCGGAGAAGACCGACATCTTCGTGAACTTGGACACGCCCGTGATCATCAGAAAGCGGATTTTGCCTGTACGGTCCTTCATCTGGCGATAGAAGTCCGCCAGTTCGCCGCGGACCTTCTCCGCCTCGTCGGGCCTGTTCAAAAGCTGCGCCACGGGATCGTCGTATTCATCGATGAGAATGACAACCCCCTTGCCATCGTTGGCCTTGGCCAAGTAGTCGATGGCACGGCCGAAATTGGCGGCGGGGGAAATGTTTGTGTCATACGTCGCGCCTGCCTCCTCCAACACGTTTCGCACGGTGAATGGAAAATTCTGCGTGAATTGCGCGGCCGATGACGAGCTGGCGGCGAAGCCGAAATTGAAATACAGCACAGGATACGTCTCCCATGTCCAATCGGTTTTGGAGATGGCCAACCCGTCAAACAGTTCGCGGCGCCCTTCGAATATTGCCTTTAACGTATTGATCATCAATGACTTGCCAAAACGACGAGGCCGCGCGAGAAAGAATCGGCGTGCGGTGAGGCTTGTGATCAGCCGATGAAAATAGGCTGTCTTGTCCACGTAGACGCAGCCTAAATTCCGCATTTCGATGAAGTCGCTGGAGTCTGTCAAAATCGGTTGAGGCATGGCCATGTCCCTTTGTTCCGTAAAACCAATTGCAATCTCTATACCTTATTCATCATATAGACTATCGGCGCAGGGCGTTGATTTTGTCCACGACCGCCTGGGCATTTCGGAGGCCATGCATCTGGATTTCGGTGCCGCCGGTGGCCGCCGTGCCGATGGCCACGTCGCCGATGCCGATGATGCGCTGCCAAAGATCCTGCCGCAGATTGACCGCCCGCATGTCCTTCACCCAAATCTCCACCTGATTTCGGTTCAGCCAGCCAGTCTGCACCACCACGCGCCGCGTGGTTACCTTGTAGACGGTGAAATGAATGGCGATATAGATCTTCAGCAGAATGAAGAGGCCAATCACAAGGGGAATCAGCAGGATGCCGCCTAAAATCTGGAATCCATACAACCACGGAGACGGATGCAGCACGAACACCGTCGTCTCCTCCACATCGGGAGCGGCCTCGGCGGGAGCGGCGGAAGAAGCGCGTGTCAGCGGCGCCCCGCAGTGGGGACAGGTGGTCGCCCGCCGGGACACTTTGGCATAGCAGTCCGGACAGGACACCAAATTGGGGTTCTCCACCGTGAACTCGTGTCCGCAGACATCACATCGAACCCGCTTCCCAATATGACGGCTTTCCGCCCCAAGCTCCCGCCCGCAAGACGGACATCGAATGTTGAATCCGTCCTCCATGTCAACGATGCTTCCCTTCGCTCTTCCGCGGCAGCTTCCGCATTTCAAGAGGACCTCTGCCGACTCTTTTGACGGGAAGTCGGCAAAGGCTTTTCACTTTTATGCATTCAAGGAATAAAATCTTTCACTCTTTGGTTTCCGTGGTGACAGCCGCCGCTTCGGCCTCCGGCCCATCGGCGATGGACATGCCGTGCTCCACGCGGCCATCATCCAGCTTGTTGATCTTGCGGTTGCGCAGATCGCGGAAGAGGTTCTTGAGGTCCACATAGCCGCCGATGCTGAACCAGATGGTGGAGACAATGCCCAGCAGACAGGGTTCCAGAATGAATTCGACGAAGAAGTAGTATTTCCACCAGTCGTCCGGCCACAAATTCAGATAATGGAGGGTCAGCACAAGGCCGAAGCTGATGATGAAGCCCCAGATGAAGGAGTAGATGAAGACGGAGTAGGCGATGGCGCGGTCGCCTTTTGTGTACTCCGGCGTGATGCCGATGATTTTGGTGAAGATGGACTTCAGCGACCAGTCCCACTTCTCCAGCTGCTTGCCTTCGTCATTGTATTTGCCGCGGTGCAGCATGCGGTCCAGATTGAAGAGGCCGGGCTTCCAGATGAGATGGGTCAGGCCGGATCCCACGAAATACAGGATCAGGGAGACGACCATGGTGATGAAGTAGATTTCCGTGGAGTTGATGGGGAACTTCTGGGGATCCATCCGCCACAGGATATAGGGCTCGAAGGGGCCGGAGAGCTTGGGCAGCAGGTTGGTTAGGGAGGGGATCCAGCCCTGTTTGTCCAGCCATGGATAGACCACATCCGCCCAATTCCGCTGCACCAACATGCCGCCCAACGAAAGCAGCATGCCGCTGACCAGGGAGAAGTAGGCGCCCAACGTGGTGCCGATGCGGCCATAGAGGCCGAAGACCATGACAGGGCCGCAGCCGCCCATCCACATGGAGCACATGATGTCGCCATACAGCTTGATGTAGTCCAGCTGCGCCATGGCTCGCGAGCCGATGAAGAACCAGACCCCCACGCCGAAGGTGACCAGGCGGATGACCCAAATGTGCTGTTTCGGCGTGAAGCCGTTCTTCTTGAAGGGGAGAATGCAGTCTTGGTTGATCGTCAGGGCGGCGCTGTAGATGCGGCTGTCATCGGTGGAGACCATCATGAGGACCATCAGGAGGCAGAAGAGGCCGGTCAGTCCTTTGGGCAGCAGCTTGCGCATGGAGACGGCGAGCATCTGCTGACGGAAGAGGGTGCTGTATTCCTGCGTGTTCTTGTTGGCCTCGCCGGTCTTCTTGCGCAGGGTGTCCTCCGCCTCGGCGATGGCGGCCGTGTCCTCCGGCCGCGTGGCCTTCAGGGTCTCCACCTCCTGAGTCAGCTCGCCGATTCGGTTGATGCGGTAGAACTGCTCCTTGGCGGTGTCGTAGTAGGGGGTGTCCAGGTTCTTTTCCTGAGACAGCGGCTCGTCCACGCCAATTTCATGGCTCACAGGCGGGATGGCGGCGATGGCGGCGTCAAACTGTGCCCGCTCCGCATCGTCCTTCACCATCTGCTTGGAGATGTGGCCGGAGAGGTAGTTGCGGATGTCATAGGACTTCTCCGCGAAGTTGCGGTGGTTGAGCAGCGTGATGAGCGTGATGGCCATCAGCACGAAGAAGATGCCCATGAAGCCGTTGCGCCATGTGCCCAAAATGCTGGCCATCTTCTGTTCGTGGGGGGTCTTGGCCGCGCCCGTGTTGCCGGCTCCGATCCAGCTGGCGCGGTGCATGACGGTGGACACCAACATGACAATCAACGCAAAGTAGTTGAAATCACGAAGTTCCGCCACGTCATAGGGGTTCAGGAAGCTCTCGCCGGCCACCCGGTCGCTCATCACGGGAATGATTTCCTTTGACCACGAGAAGGTGCAGAGCACAAAGACGGTGAAGATGACCAGCATGGGATAGCAGAAAAGGCCCTGGATGGTGTCCGTGATGACCAACGCCAGCGTGCCGCCCATGCAGATGATGGAGATGGCCAAAAACAGCGTGATGGTGACCACCACCATGAACGTGGGGATGCTATGGCCGAACAGCATGAATTCGTGGGGCAAATCCAAGAAGTAGATGAAGAAGCGGGCGGCGATGGCCGGCATGATCATGTTCGCGAACATCTCGGAGACCGACCGCAATGCCGACGCGAAAATGCGGAAGGAGCGGTTGTAGCGCATCTCCAGAAACTGTCCCAACGACATGGCGCGGGTCTCCCGAAAGCGGTAGACGCAGAAACCGGTCAGCGACAGCAGCAGTCCCAACGGTCCGATCAGCTTGTTCCAGAAGCTCATGGCGAACCCCGTCTTGTACTGCATCTCAATCTGCGTCACCAACACGATGATGGACAACGCGTTCGCCACGTCCGCCACGCAAATCACATAGCGCCCGCAGATGCGCCCCGCCACCAGAAAGTCCGCCACACTGCGGACATAGCTCCGCGTATGGTAGGCCATGAACATCACAAACGCCACGGGAATAATCAGAATCAGCCAATCAAGAAGGGACATCGATAAAACCGCTTTCTACTAAAGACCCCAAAATAATAAATTTCTATACAATATATCTATATAGAGGAATTGCAAACCGCCACCCGCCTGTCCCCCATTGATCCGTGAACCGCAGACTATGGCCTAATTGCAAATTTTTAACGTAACTCTTTGCGAAAGAATATGATACAACTCCGGAAGGTCAAAGGCCTTCAGCACGCCGCGGGGCGTGGCGGAAGCGGGCCAGTCATGGACGGGAGACGCCGCCCATTCATGGAAGGAGGCGGGGGCGTCCATCAACGTCAGCGACGCCACGTCATCGCGGAAGATGGCGGCCATGGCGGCGATGATGGTTCCCTGCCCTTTTCCGCTCACATGCAGCCGACGGGCACCGTTGGCGGCAAGCAGGTCCATCGTCCGCAACAGGTCCTGGACACGTCCACCTAACAGACTATCCCCGAACATGATAGCGAAACTGTGCATCATGTAGTCCATGCCATACAGCTGAACAGAGCGGGTTTCGGCGGGGTCAAAGGTGTTCTCCCCCAGTCCCCGCAGGTCCGTCAGATAGCAGTCACCGTTGGCGTTAAGGGATTTGACGAAATCGGAGTCCATTTCGAGGCGGCTGTCCAGATGGGGCACATGCAAAAAGCATTCGGGCTCCACATCCAAAATGTGGCCATGGTCGGGAGCGGTGCTCAGCCGTTTGAAGAGGACGGTCTTGAGGGCGCGTTCCGTCTCCACCAGATAGCGGCCCCACATGACATCGCCAAAGCGCCGCGGCTGGGTGCAGCGGTGGTGGGGGATGTCCGTCCGCGACGGCAGATGCAGCAGCTGGCCGATGGTCATGCGCCACGCCTCCAGCGATGAGGGTGGACGGCGTTCACGGGCAAGGACTTCCGCCTTTTCGCGAATCAGCGCATAGATGGGCGCGGAGCCCACGGCGGCCACGCCGCCTTCGGGGCAGCAGGCCAGGTCGGAGGCCGCGTTGGGCTGCGGCTCGAGTGGCCGATATGCCTCTGGCAGAGCAGCTTGCCGATGGAAGAAGCGGCACATGGCCTCTTGATTGTGGGAAGAGAATCCATGGACTGTGGGACCGATGAAGCATTCCACCTGGTCCTCCGCGTTGAAAAGAGCGTAGAAGCGCCGCAGGTCCGCATAGGCCTCCTGAAGCCCCCGCCGCTCGAAGAAGTCATAGGTTTGGCCAAGGAGCAGAACTGGCTTCGGTGCCCTAACCATCATGAGATCAACCATTTCCAAACCAGCGCCGATGACGCCCGGCGGACACTGCTCCGCGTCCGTGGGCAGTTCGTTCTCCAGATTGGTGAGGAAGCTGGTGACGTGGCAGCTGGGAGCGGCCATGGTTAGGCGATCGTCGTTCGCCCACGTCCATTCCGTCAGGGTGCCGCCGCCCGAATTGCCCGTGACGCCGACTCGCGAAGCGTCGATTTCGGGACGGGACAGCAGATAGTCCAGCCCTCGGCGGGCGTCCCACACCCGCCATGCGCCAAAGAATTCTCCCAACAGCTCCAGCTGCTTGGCCATGACATTGTGGCCGCCGCAGAGACTGTTCTTCAGGGGGCAGTCCTCCAATGCGGTGTATTGGTTCCGTTCCCCCTGATGAATCGGATCCACCATCAGCACGGCGAAACCGTTGGCAACCAACCGTAAAGCGAATTTCTGATAGGTCTCGTCGCCCTTGCCGGCGGCGGAATGGCCGCAAAGCCCCAAAACGGCGGGCAGTGGCCGCGCTCCCGCCTGCGGCAAATACAGATTGGCACTGACGCGGAAGCCCGGCCGGCTGCTGAACAGCACCTTCTCCACCGTGTAGCCGTTGCAGGACAGGGTTCCGACCACCATCGGCTCCAACGGCGTCCGTTCCGGCCACGGGCCGAAAGCGCGGTCAATGGCCGCCCGCAGCGTCTGCTGATAGGCCACCGCGTCCTCTTGAGTCTTCAGTCCGTCCAAAAGACGGCGGCGACGGCTCCGCATCTCCTTCAGCCGCTGAATGAAATCCTCCTGCAATTGCGTGTTCATGCTAACTCCCTGTTGTTTTGAAAAATCACTAGCTGGCTAGCCAGCCTAGAAGCTCTAGAAGCTCTAGAAGCACTAGAAGCACTAGAAAAACTGCTAACAAAATTCCTCATTCCTAATTCCTCATTCCTAATTCCTAATTCCTAATTCCTAATTTCTAATTCCTAATTGTCAATAGTTTCCGCTGTATCTCCTTCATCTGCTCCACACCGTCGTTGCTGGACAGCATGGGAATCTGGTTGCGCATGTCACGATACAGCCCATGGGATGTCTCGATCAGCAGACGCCTTTCGCGGACACAAATTCGCGGCACCTGGGCCTTCGAGGCCAGAATCCGCACCTTTGCGTATTCTATAAGTGCTTGCGTTGCAGTAGGTAATGGACCAAATCGGTCGGCAAACTCCGCCACGAAGGAATCTGCCTCCGCCAAAGAGCGGGCGGTGTTCAGCCGTTTGTAGAAGTCCACCCGCGCCGCCTCATCCTCCACATAGCACGCGGGAATGCCCAACGCGGTACGTCCCGGACGGGCCTGGACGGCGTAGACGACGGTGTCCAAATCCAATTCCACCTCGGGCTTCCGCAGGGGGCCGCTGTTTTGCTTTGCGAGTCCCGCCACAGCGTCCTTCAGCAGTTGGCAGTACAGCTCGAAACCCACCGCCGCAATGTGGCCGCTCTGTTCCATGCCCAAAATGTTGCCGGCGCCCCGAATCTCCAAGTCTCGCATAGCCAGTTTGAAGCCTGCCCCCAAGTGGGTGTAGCGGCGGATGGCCGCCATCCGCTCTCGCGCGTTGGCAGGGAGGTTTCCCATGGGCGGCAGCAGCATGTAGGCATAGGCCTGGCGGTGATGGCGGCCCACCCGCCCCCGCAGCTGATACAGCTCCGACAAGCCAAAGCGGTCCGCGCGGTCGATGATGATGGTGTTGACGTTGGGAATGTCCACGCCGCTTTCAATGATGGTTGTGCAGACCAGAACATCGATCTTCTGCTGCAAAAAGCGCAGCATGATGCTTTCCAGCCGCGCGGGGCTCATCTGGCCGTGGGCGATTTCGCAGCGTGCGTCCGGCACCAGCTCCTGCACAATCTCCTGCATCCGCTCAATGGTCTGGACCCGGTTGTAGAGGAAGAAAACCTGTCCTTTCCGCTCCAGTTCGCTGCGAATGGCATGCCGAATCAGCTCCTTGTCATAGTTGGCGACGATGGTGGTCACCGGCAGCCGGTCCGTCGGCGCCGTCATGATGGTGCTCAGATTACGCAGGCCGGAGAGGCTGAAATAGAGGGTGCGCGGGATGGGCGTGGCGGTCATCGTCAAAATGTCCAGATTGGCCCGCATCGCCTTGAAACGCTGCTTGTCCTTGACGCCAAAGCGCTGCTCTTCATCGATGATCAGCAGCCCCAAGGCCGCGAAACGGACGTCCTCCTGCAGCAGCCGATGGGTTCCGATCAGGATGTCCACTTCTCCGGCCGCCGTCCGGTCCAAAATCTCCTTCTGCTCCCCTTTGCTCTTGAAGCGGGAAAGCATGTCAATGCGGACAGGATACTCCGCCATGCGTTCCGTGAAACTGGTGTAATGCTGTTGTGCAAGGATGGTGGTGGGCACGAGAACCGCCACCTGTTTTCCGTTGAGGACGGCGCGGAAGGCCGCTCGCATGGCCACCTCCGTCTTGCCGTAACCCACGTCACCGCAGAGCAATCGGTCCATGGGGCGCGTATTTTCCATGTCCGCAAGCACGGTCTGGATGGCCTCCGTCTGGTCTCCCGTCTCCTGATAGGGGAAGGCCCCCGCGAAGGAGCGCTCCCATTCCACGATGGGCTTGAAGGCGATGCCGCCGGCGTTCTGCCGCATGGCCTCCACCCGCAGCAGCTCCGCCGCATAGTCCCACGCCGCGTTCGCCGCCTGCAGCTTCGTGTTCTTCCATGCGTTGCCCCCCAGACGGCTCAAAGTCGGGGCATGTTTGCCCGCCCCCATGTAACGGCTTATCAGATGTGCTTGCGCCAGAGGAACATACAAATATGACTCATCCGCAAACTCCAGCTTGATGACTTCCTGAATCTCCCCACCCGTCTCCAAAGTCTGGATGCCATGGTAAATGCAGATTCCATGGGTGACATGCACCGCCCATGCGCCCTCCTCCATCTCCAGACCACCGCGGACCGCGCTGTCGTGGCGGTATTTTATGTTCTTGGCACGACGCAACTTAGACTTGCGGCCAAAGATTTCGCGGTCGCTGAGCATGACCAGACGAGCTTCCGGAAGGAGAAGGCCGCAGGCCAAATCCTGCTTCTCCACGGCGATGGGAAGGGTGTTGGTCAGCGGATCCTCTTTCAGGATTTCCGTGAAGCGGTCCACTTCCCCCTGCCCCGCACAGCAGGCGACAAGGGCATAACCGCTTTTATGCCAACGCAATAGGCTATCCCGCAGTTGCTGCCAATGCCATAGGGCCGCCCCCTCCCCCATCTCCGGCAGCAGAACCGCCAGCTCCGTGCCCAAGCTGACGGCGTCCAAACTCAACAACGGCCCCGCCGACGCCTTGGCCGACGAATCCTCCCCCGGCGCCGTGATCAATCGGATGACGGAGCTGCGGCCCTCGCAAAAGGCTTCCCATTTTTCTATAACATCCTCATATGCAAATTGATGTAAATGCTCCTCCAGAAGATCCTCTGAACAAATGACCACGGGAAGCGGCTCAGGAAAATAGGCCGCCAGCTCCGTGCTTTCTCCTTCCTCCGCCGCCAGAACGGCCATGCCGCGGGGCACCACGCGTATTTCAGCCAGCTCTTTGAAGGAGCGTTGAGTGTCCGGAAGAAAATAGCGCATGGAGTCAATTTCGTCCCCCCAGAACTCCAGCCGGACAGGGGCGTCGTACAGGGGGGAATAGATGTCCATGATGCCGCCTCGGCGGGCGAACTCGCCGGGGGTCTGGACCTCGAATTCGTTGTCATAGTCCAGCTCGACCAGCCGTTTGGCCAGCTCCTCAGGAGGCATGGTGTCCCCTTTGCGCAAGGTGAAGGTGCGCTTCTGGAACAGATTCGGAGCCACGGTGCGGGACATCAGCGCCATGGGGGTGCTGAGGAACACAGCGGGCTTGCCGTCCAATGCGCATTCCAATGCGGCGCAGCGGCCCGCCTCGTTTTCGGGAATCCACTGTCGCCGTCCCGCGTTGATTTCCGGCAGGGAGATGACGGGGCGGATGTCCCCCAACAGCGCCAACAGAGTCTCCAGCTGGCCACCGAGGGCCTCCGCGCTGGCGCTGTCCGGCACCAGAACCAGCAAACGGTCCGTGCAGGTTTTGGAGATGGCGGCCAAAGCCGCCGGAACCAATGCCTGATCATGCAGAGCGAAACGGCAACAGGGAAGCGTCACATGGGTGCGGGAAGCCCATGTGTCAAACCGTTTGCGCCAATCTGCAGTTTTTGGACGCGGCATAAGCCACTGAGAATTAGGAATTAGAAATTAGAAATTTTACCACATTAGGGTAGAGTATGATTTTTTTGAAACGACATTGCAGTTCGCGCGTCAGCCCCGAAAGGGGCGGCGGAGCACAGCCCGGGGTAAGCGTGGCCGCGAAGCGGCAAGCGTAACCCCGGGTATGGCAGATTGTTACGATTGTTCAAGCCCTGAAGGGGCGGCAGAAAACGACAAGTGCAATCCTTTCAGGAAACGTAAATTTCAACTTAAGTCACTCATAATCGACTACTTAAAACGACAAGGCTGCCATGGGAGGGGATATCCCACAGCAGCCTGACGTTCACGAATGCGGCGACAATGCCGTTTGATTTAGAAGTTCACGTTGGCTCCAAAGCCCCAGACGAAGTTAAAGGTGCTGAAGCTGCCATTGTCAGAACGGAGAACCGCCTCGCGGTAGTCGTGATCCAGAATCCAGCCGCCCTGCATGAAGGGGCCGACGCTGAAGTTCTTGTTGATCGCATAGTCCAGGCTGGTGTCTGCCACGAAGGAGAACAAAGCGTTCTTGCGGGCGGGTTTGTCGCCGGCCATGTCCATGTAGCCGATGTACTTGGTGCTGCCCCAATAGAAGGTGCCACCCAGTTTCCAGGTCAGGTTCTCGTTGATGGCATACTCGTAACTGCCGCCAAAGCTGCACCAGGTCCAGTCCTTCTCATACTCATGGTTCACCGTGAAGGTAGGGCTCAGCAGGCAGCCGAAGGAGACGGAGGCGTTGATTTCATTGTCGTCCGTCCAGCCCCAGCCGCGGCGGAGGGATTTGCCCATGCGGTGGCCGGTGTGGCGATAGTCATAGTAAATCCAGCCGAAGCCCAAGGTGATGCCGTCGTCGAGGCCGGGCACGTCTTCGATGGTGTATTCATAGTTCAGGTAGTAATCCCACTCTTCCACCTGGTTGTCGCTCCAGCGGCCGAGGGACCCGTCGTCCGTGAAGTCGTAGTTGCCCCAGATGCCGGCGGTGAAGCCGTACCACGTGGCGCTGAAGTCGCCCTGCATGACGCTGCGGGTGTCGAACACCTTCGCCTTGGACATGTAGCGGGAGGCATACTTGAGGGACAGGGCGAAGGAGGGCATGTTGCTCTCTTCCTCAACCTCGATGTCCTGAGCCATCGCCCCTGTAAAGGCGACCAACGTACCAAGAACCATTGCTTTCCAGATCTTCATGATGCTTTCCTTTCCTTTTGTTTTATGACTACGACCACTTCACATAATGCAAAGCAACCCAAACTGCACATTCCTAAAATATCGTCTCCATTGAGAAATGCAACAGCGAAAAACGAGTTTTTTTCTAAAAAATCGCAAAAGAGGCCATTTTTGAGGGAAAATCGCCTCTTTTTTTCCGCCGTCGGCCGCCGACGAGCCCCCTGTCATCGACAGAAACGGCCGCCGACAACAGGCCATGAAGCATTCAGCCGCCCGCGGAAAGAGTCCCGAAGGCGGCCGGCCAAGCCAAAGGCCCCATGGAGGGGCATATCGGCGTTCGGCGTCATGGAAGAGACCTTACGGCCTCTCCATTGTATATGGAATCAGGCGTTCTTGGCGGCGAAATCGTCCATGAACGCGATCAAGGTGTCCACGCCCTCTTCCGGCATGGCGTTGTAGATGCTGGCACGCAGGCCGCCGACGGCGCGATGGCCCTTCAGGCCGATGAGCCCCGCCGCCTTGGCCTCCGCCACGAACTTCTTCTCCAGCTCCTCATTGCCCTCGCCGATGCGGAAGCAGACGTTCATGTTGGAGCGGCTGCACTTGCAGCAGGTGCCGCGGAACATGGGGCTGTTGTCGATGGCGGCATACAGCTTGGCGGCCTTCGCCTCGTTCTTCTTCTGGATGGCGGGGACGCCGCCCTGCTCCAGCATCCAGTCCGTCACCAACCGAATCATGTAGATGCCGAAGGTGGACGGGGTGTTGAAGAGGGACTTGGACTTGATGTGGGTGCTGTAGCGCAGCATGGTGGGCACGGTCTCCGGGCAGCGGGCCGGAAGGTCCTTGCGGATGACGACCAACGCCACGCCTGCGGGGCCCATGTTCTTCTGCGCACCTGCGAAAATTAGTCCAAAGCGATTGACATCAATGACATGGGACATGATGTCGCTGGACATGTCCGCCACCAGCGGCACATTGCCGGTGTCGGGATACTCATGGTATTCGGTGCCGTAGATGGTGTTGTTGGCGCAGATGTAGGCGTAGGCGGCGTCCTGATCGAACTTCCAGCTCTTCACATCGCCGATGGCGCTGAACTTGTTGGCGGAGCCGTCGAAGACCAGATCCACGTCGGCGCCCAAAATCTTCATTTCCTTCATGGCCTTGTGGGACCATTCGCCCGTGTCGCAGACGGCAATCTTCTTGCCGGGGATCATCAGGTTCATGGGAATCATGGCGAACTGCAGGCTGGCGCCGCCCTGGAGGAACAGGACCTCATAGTCGTCGCTGATGCCCATCAGCTTGCGCAGATTCGCCTCGGCGGCCTGGATGACCTCATCGAAATTCGCCGCACGATGGCTCTCCTCAATGATGCCGTATCCGCAACCACGGTAATTCACGAACTCCTCCTGCGCCTTCAGCATCACAGGCTTGGGCAGAACGGCGGGACCGGCATTGAAATTGTAGACAGGATGATCCATTTTCTTCTCCTAATCAGCTGGAACAAAAACACCAAAAACAGACAACAGCGTACAAAACATGAAATAATATACCATATTATAATAGAGTGTCAACAGACTTCATCGCAGACGGCGGTCATAATTGAAGAGGCTGCCGGCGGAAGCAGCGCCTCCGCGTCCGTCCGTGACCAAATGTGCCACGCGCACCTTTGGATTACGCAAGTTTCTCCAGTCCAATGGAATATGGCTTCGAAGCACAGTGAGTCCCCCTTCGCGGGATGGCCGCACCGCCGTGCCCCGCTTGTCCTCCAGAAGGGGATGGCCTTCGGGGCGGAAGCCGTCGGGAAGCTCGGCGCGGGTGACCATCAGTGGCAGCCGCCCGTAGACCTGCAGGGCCAGCGGCACCGTCGCCACGGCGCACAAGTCCTCCAGCTGCTCGCGGTCGATTTCGGGAGAGACGGTGACGCATTCACAGCCCAATTCCCCCAAAAAGGCCGCCGCCCGCGCGTTGATGATGGAGAAATGAGGGCCGGCCATGAGACGGACGCCCGCATCCCGCGCCAGCTGCCATCCATCCCATGAATTGACCTCCACAACCACTCCAAAAGTCATAAGTTGTTTAATATAAGGTAGTTGTGACTCATAAATCACAGACGGGAGACAAAGGGCCGCAATCCGGCTGCGATGAGCCGTCAATTGCTCCAGTTGGGCCGCCGCCTCCGCCTCGCTGACGGGAGCGCATTCCACCAAGAGGGACGCCGCAGACGCCGCCGTCAACGCGGCCAAATCCTCCACGCCGCAACGCCGCCAGTCCGCCGTCATGCCCAACGTGCGGCTGTTCGCCGCCAGCCGACAGGGTTCCATGGCGATGCTCTTCAGGGCGCCTTCAGGAACGGAAAGGCCCCGAACCCGCCCATCGGACGCCTTCGACTGCAGCCGTAGCCAGCTCTTGAGCTCGTCCTCCAGCCGATTGCCGATGCTACGAGGCAGCAGCAGCTTCTCCAGCCCGTCGTCCGCAAACGCCACGCGACTCTCTCTTCCAGCTGGCAGACTGCCCTGCAGCCGCGCCGCCACCTCGCCGACGGTCACCGCCCGCCTCGCGTTGGCCACCCGCTGCACGGGAATCCGGCTCTCCCACAGGGCACCGCCCTGCCGCAGGCTCCACAAGGTGCCGCCTTTTTCGTCTTGACGGATTTGGAAGACGGCCGCCGCCGCCGTTGTGCCGTCTGATTCAGCGGGGTTTGCATCTTCCTCTGACTCAACAGGTTCCATCCCGCAGGAACTTGCCACGCGACCGGATTCTCCCGTGAGGGCATGGCGGTCGCCGACGAAATAGCCGTCCGTGAGCTGTCGTCCTGTGTAGGTTCCAAGAGTCTCCGCCTGCGTGCGCCAATCCGCCTCCATTCCATCGATGGTGTGGCGATAGAGCGTCACCGCGCGGCGAACCCAGTCCGCCGATTTCAGCCGCCCTTCGATTTTCAGCGACGTGACCCCCAGCCGCTTCAGCGTCTGCAAATGGTCCACGAGACACAAATCATGCATGGACATGGCGGGCTGCCACGCGCCGCCGTCCGCCCGCCACGGCACGCGGCAGGGGCTGGCGCACATCCCGCGGTTGCCGCTGCGGCCGCCGACCCAACTGGACATGAGACAGAATCCAGAGCAGCTGAAGCACAGCGCTCCTTGCGCAAATACTTCCGTCTCAACATCATAGGCCGATGCCGCCGCAATCTCCGCTTCCGTCAGCTCCCGCGCCAGAACAACTCGCTCCACACCCAACGCCTTCGCCGCCTTCACGCCTGCAGAACTGCTGACGCCCGCCTGCGTGCTGAAATGAAAGGCCAGTTTGGGAAAGAATCGCCGCACCGCCAACAGGGCCGGATCTCGCACCAACACAGCGTCCACGCCAGCCTGCTCCGCCATGGCAAGGGTTCTTATGGCAAGTCCTAACTCTCGTTGGGTCAAGGAGATATTCAATGTCAAATAGGCCTTCGCCCCCGCGGCGGACACCTTTTCCACAAGGGACGGCAACTCTTCGGGAAGGAAATTTTGCGCCCCGCGGCGGGCGTTCAGGTGCTTCAGGCCAAAATAGACGGCATTGGCTCCCGCCGCCAATGCCGCGTCCAAGGCGTCCACGCCACCAGCCGGCGCCAAAATTTCCAAATTTTGCATATGTCTTAACCCTATAACAGCAGCAGAAACAATTACCAATTATTTGTAAGACCCTGAAGGGGCCTAATTAACGTAACCCCGGGTCAAGCAGAGCGAGACCCGGGGGTGAATGCGCTTCCTCTGATTTCACAGCCCTAACGGAGCTGAATTACAGTCACGAAACCTGCTTTGTGGATAGGTTCTGAATAGATACATTGCTAACTGCTAACAGTCAGAACAGCTCCAGCTGCTGATAGCCGCCAGCGGGTTTCTTCGCCGGTTTGGACGCATCCGTCGTTTTTTTCGATTCTATTGCAGCAGAGGAAGTTTCGGATTTGGCATGTTTTTCCAGCGCGGGCAGAATGGATTTGAAGTTCTGCTCTTCCGCAAGCACCGTCAGCCGCTTCCAGTCCGGCTCGCGGCGACGAATGGTCTCCAGTCCCTTCCAATCCGACGGCAGTTCCGTGAACAGTTCCACCATCTTCTGGTTGCGGGCAATGAGCTCATGGGAGCCTCGCAGGGTCTGGCTAACCTTGTCGGTGCCCGATTCCGCCGCCGCCAGAATCGCCTCCATGGTCCCGTGGCGGTTCAACAGGTCGGCGGCGCGTTTGGCGCCGATGCCGGCCACGCCCTCAATGTTGTCCGAGTTGTCCCCCATCAGCGCCAAATAGTCCCGCAGCTGCGACGGACCCACGCCGAATTTGCCTCGAACTTCCTCTGCCCCCAAAATCTCCCACCCCTGATTCTTCTGGGGCGCAAGGAGATGGACATCGTCGCCGACCAGTTGCGCGATGTCTTTGTCAGGGGTCAGAATGTAGACGGGATGGCCTTCGCGATGGGTGGTGATGGCGGCGATGGCGTCATCCGCCTCCATGTCCTCAAACTCCACCAATGGCCATCCGAAGGCGTCGAACCACTCCCGAATGGCGGGCAGCTGTTGCCGCAGCTCAGGCGGCATGGGCGGGCGCTGCGCCTTGTACTGCGGACACAGCGCCACCCGGCGGACGGGTTTGCCGTGGTCGTAGGCCACCGCCCCGTAGCCGCCGGGGAACCGGTCCTCCAACGCCAAAAGCAGCCGCGCCATGCCATAGAGCGCATTGACCGGCTCGCCACGCGGATTGGTCATCATCGCGCGGATTCCGTAGAACTGGCGGTAAATCTGCGCAAAGGCGTCGATGAGGACAATGGACTCCATGGCCGTCGCCCTCTATTGCAGCTCCGACAGCTTGACGGGGCGCCCCAATTCCGCGGACAAGTCCGCCGCGAAAATCACCTTGTGGCTGGCGAAGCCCTGCTCCAAATTGGTCAGCGGCTCGTCTTTCCCGTCGGCAATGCTATTTATAAATGCTTGCATCTGAGGAAGATACGGATGGTCCAACACGTCGCCGGAGTCCAAAGTGCTCGTGGACAGCGTGGTCCATTTGCCGGGCACAAGTCCCGCGATCTCCTGCGTGTAGAGCTTGTTGTCCAAAATGCTTCCCTTGGAGCCCACCAATTGGAAGTGGAAATAATAGGGCTGGATGCTGTCGATGATGGCGGCCACCTTGCCCACCTTGCCGCCGGCGAACTTCAGAATGGTGACGCTGCTGGAGTTGAATTCATAGCCGCTGTAGCAGGCCGCCTTGCTGCGGGTGGAGAAGCTGGACACCTCTTCCACGGGCTCCTTCATGAGGCCCAGAAGGGCGTCCAGCGCGTGGCAGCCGCCGCTGAGCAGGGCGCTGCCGCCGCCATCCTTCTTGCGGCTCCATTTGAACTGGCCGTACCACGGGCCGATGCCGTGATAGTAGTCCGCCTCGCCGTAATGGATATCGCCCAGCAGACCTTTGGAGACGATGTCGTTCAACATTGAGAACTGCATGCTGTAGCGGCATTCAAAGCCCACGCAGACCTTGACGCCCGCCGCCCGCACCGCGTCGCGGATCCGCACGGCGTCCGCATAGTTCAGCGCGATGGGCTTCTCCAGATAGATGTGCTTGCCGGCCTTCGCGGCGGCGACAGCCTGGTCGGCATGCATCCAGTTCGGAGTGCAGAGGGAGACGATGTCGATGTCCTTGTCCGCCAGCATCTCCTCATAGCGGGTGTAGACCTTCAGGGGCAGGCCGTATTTTGCCTCCAGCTCCGCCGGCGACGGATTGTGCGTGCTGCAGACCGCCGTCACCTTGACTCCCGATGCGGCGTTGTACGCGGCGATATGGGCGTCCGCCACCCAACCCAGGCCAACAATCGCGACATGCAATTCTTTCATCTTCTGTCTCCTATGGCTTCACGTTGAAATCAGGCATTTCCATGCCCATGACAAATCCATATTGCTATTGTATGCCCAAATCCGCCTTTTGCAAGTCCACAGCACACGTTCAGCGGCAGTTTTTTTCACAATTGGCGATGGATCGGAGGCCGACATGCCCCGTAGGCCTTAGCTCTAGAAGCTCTAGAAGCACTAGAAGCTCTAGAAGCTCTAGGCAAATTCCTAACTCCTAACTGCTAACTAAATTCCTAATTCCTAATTCCTAATGCCTTTTGGGCTGTCCCTCGTCCCGCGTCCCGCGTCCCACTCTTTACATATATATTGTATAGAGAATTCGCGGCCCCGCAAAGGAAGTCAGCCATCAATCAGTCCGAAACGGCGGCACATCTGCTCGAGACGGCTGCGAGGCCCATCGCCGAAGCGGGCCATTGAGCGACGGATGGACTCCAGAGACTTCTCCCGCTCGGGACTGGACTTGGAGAAGAACTTGTCGGCGAGACAGACCAGCTGTTCCTCCGCCGTCTCGGGGACATAGTCGCCAATCGGAATTGTAAGTCCTTCTGCCGCAATATCTTGCGCCGTAAGCCCCGCGCCGGTGTGCCGTTCGCAAATCCGTGCGCAGTCCTCCAGATCCAGTCCATGGCGGCGGCCATAGTCCCGCAGAAGGGCGGCGCCGATGATGCCATGGGCCAGATAGGGCTCCGTGCCCATGCAGAGGATGGAGGGCGCATGGCAGCGGAAGATGCCGATGTCGTGCAGCAGGCAACCGTCTGAAATCAGCTGCCAATTGAGCCCCATCGCCGCCACCACCGGCGTCTCCATCAGCGCCAGCGCCTTGCCGCGAACCTGTTCGCTGTGCCGCAGCAACAGCCGCCGCAGCGGGGTGTCCTCCGGATAGAAGGCGTCGATGATCTCCAGCGCGTCCATGGAACGTCTCCGCTAGTCCTTTTTGGGCGGAGGAAGCAGGGAGCGGATGCGCTCCGCCATGGCCCTGCCGATCATGTCGTTGCCGATGTCGTTGTAATGGTAGTCGTCGTTTTTGTCGCCGCTGCGGAGAGAGTTCGCGTTGTCGCTGTTCCAAATCAGCGTCCACAAGTCATTTACGGGAATGCCCATCTCCGCCATGACCTTGTTGGCCACCGCGTTCCGCCGGCTCAGCAACTGGTTCTCCTCCCGCTTCAGGGTGCCCCGCAATGGCGTGATGCTGCCCCAAATCAGCTTGGCATTTCCTGCAAGTCGTTTGACCTCAGTGACATACGACCGAAGATAGCCTTCATATTCCTCTTCTTTGATGAGCAGGCCATGAAGTCCATGATTGAAATGGATGACCACATAGGGATATTCGCCGAGCATGTAGCCGATCTCTTTGCGCAAGGCGGGGTCCTTCACGTTTTTGGAGGAGGTCATCATGTCCACCAACGCCACATCCTCCAGCAGCCGAAAGACACGGGAGCTTGCCGCCTCCGTGATGGAATCCCCCACAATGAGCACGCGTGGCCGCACTCCGTCATCCGCATGATTCCACCAATAGTGGGCCCATTCGTAGGTCTCCCGATTGGTGGTGTCGACGCCGCCAAACGCCACCGCGCCGGCCAGACAGAAAAAAGTCAATGCAAGGGATTTCATAGGAATTAGAAATTAGGAATTAGGAATTAGAAATTTTTCTAGGGCCTCTAGAGCTTCTAGGGCCTCTAGAGCTAGACTAGAGGGCTTCTAGAGCTTCTAGGGCTCTAGAGCCTCTAGAGCTAGACTAGCTCGCGTCACTCAATGAGAATCTCGCGGATATTCTTGATGTCCTCATCCGTGACGCCGATGGCCTTCAGATACTTCTCCACCTTGACGGCCATGGAGTCCGTCGGCTCCGCGAATTTGGCGATGCCGGCCAGCCAGTCTTGGAAGTATTGGATGGTGCGGGGGCGGGGGAAATAGCTCAACGAGCTCATCTCGTATTCGAGATAGGCGTCCTCTTCGTCCAGTCCCAACAGCATCTGGAGCAGGAAGGTGATCTCGCCGGTGCGGTCCACGCCTCCGGAGCAGTGGAAGAAGACGGGATAGTTGCCTTTGTTCGCAAAGAACTTGATGGCGTCGCGGAACAGGTCATTCTGCGGCGGCGTGAACGTGGTGGGCGGATAGGCGTTGATGGCCATCTTGACCCATTTGGCGCGGCTGTCTCCGCTGACCAGCGGCGTGTCCTCGTAGTTGGCGACCTGCGACTCATAGCGGAGGTCCAAATCCGTCCGAATGTGCAAATCATACAGCATGAACGAGATGCCATCGTGAGTGATGGTGAAGTTGCCGTTCATCTCGGAGCCGCGGTAGGCCATGCCCTGGCGGATGTGGCGCCCGTCCGGCAGGGGGCGTCCGCCGATGTCACGCATGTTGCAGGGGACGTTGTCCGGCATCTTAATCAGGCGGGGATCGTCCGCCCGCGTGGAGAAGCTGCGCACTTTGGAGAAGCGGGGCTTCTCGCCGTCCTTGATGGCCAGCAGCTGGAGGTAGTAGGTGCGGCCCGTCTGCAGGTTGTACACATCCCCTTCGGCGACCTCGCGGGCCGGCAGGATGGCGACCACGTTCTTCATCTCCGCGTCGGTGGCCACATTGACCTGAACGCGCACGTTGTCAGGGTTCTTCCAGGTGACATGGACGGGCAGCGGGACGCCCTGGTTGTCCGCATAGTCGATTTTGTCAAAGTCCAACAGCGGCCGTTTGGCCCGTTCCTGCGTCTGCTCCTTCCAGTCGTCGCGAATCAGGGGAAAGACCGTCCCCTCCTTCGGCTCGATGGGTTCGGGGGCCTTGAAGCCGCACCCCGTCTGCATCGCCATCAACGCCAAACCCAGACATCCCGTGGTCAGTCGATAAAACATTCTCTTCATGGAGACTCCTTCCAAATGGTGAATTGTGGACAAAATGGAAAACCTGTCAAAACAATAGCCCGTCTCCCATAAATTTCAAACCGCCAGTTCTCCATAAGAGTCGCTGAAAAGTTGAAAAATGGTAATTCCTCCAGCGGGAAGGAGGTGGAAAAAGAAAAGTGAAGAGTGAAAAGAGGAAAGCGGGGGCTGCATCATCGCTTCGGAAATCTTACCCAAATGCAGGAAGTTGTTTCTGCCGCCCCTTCAGGGCTTGATATCATAACCTACTCGCCCACCGGGGGTTGCGCTTGCGCCTACGGCGCCACGCTTACCCCCGGCTGTGTTCCTCCGTCCCTTCGGGACTGACGCGGGAACTGCATTATTGCTTCGGAAATCTGTGGCGAGAAGATGGCTTGAAAGAAGTCATTGATGGCGAGATTCTTACAGAAAATTGTGAGATTTTTTACGCGATTTTCTCACGATTTGAAAATAATCGCATTTTTGTCTCTTGTCTCAGATGCGGGAAGACTCGATGCAGCGTCGCAGTTCGCGCAACAGCCCCAAAGGGGCGGCGGAACACAGCCGGGGGTAAGCGCCGCCACGAAGTGGCAAGCGCAACCCCCGGTAGGTGGACATAAATGATTTCAAGCCCCGAAGGGGCGGCAGAAATCCAGCTAGCCATAATATATTGAATGGAATTTGAAATGTCATATGCTATATTATAGCTATTTAATAGTAGTATAAATTTTTGACATCTCATTTCAAATCAAAGGAAAAAACAGAATGGCAAGCTCTCTTGTTAAAATAAATGTGCATATCATCTTTCATGTCAAATCAACGAGTGCACCCATGCGCACAAGTGATTTGACACGCATCTTTTCCTATATAGGAGGAATACTGAAAAATATAGGGAGTATTCCAATTGCCATCGGAGGCATGCCTGACCACATTCATATTCTATCTTCGTTGCCGAGCAACATGAGCATTTCTGACATGGTCAGGATCGTCAAAACGGAAAGCTGCAGATGGATAAAGACACTAGATGACTATTATGAATGTTTCAGTTGGCAGAGCGGTTATGGGGCATTTTCCGTAAGTCCTTCAATATTAGAGAGAACAGCAAATTATATAATGAATCAGGCTGAGCATCATAAGGCCCGTACCTTCATTGAGGAATACAAGACGTTGCTGTCGGCATATGGAATACCCTATGATGAACGCTATGCATTTTCGGATTGACCCAAAGGGCGTTTCTGCCGCCCCTTCAGGGCTTGATATCATAACCTACTTGCCCACCGGGGGTTGCGCTTGCGCCTACGGCGCCACGCTTACCCCCGGCTGTGTTCCTCCGTCCCTTCGGGACTGACGCGGGAACTGCATTGCTGCTTCAGAAATCCACGGCGAGACGCGTCCCGTCTCACGTTACCTCTCGTCCCCATGACACAGGCGATTTTCGAACTGATCAAGTTATGGCTCATCCTTCTTCACGCCAAGAAACTGACCGAACAGCTTGATGGTCGGCGCCACATCTTCAGGAATTGGGAAGCCAGAAAAGAACACTCCCTTTTGCAGGCCCTGCAATATTTTTCTTTCCTTTGAATTTTCTCCAAAAGTCCGCATGCTTTCGATGACTTCATGCCGCGTGTCGTTGTCCATGGCGGCGTAGACCCGTGCAAGATAAATGAATCCCCTTTCAATGTATCCGTCATCATAAAGCTTGAACCGAAAACCAAGTTTGAACACAATGCCAGAGGCCTTTAATGCTATAGGCTCAATAAATTCACCTTGTTTCAGGGGCACATAAGGATCACTGGTCATTGTGTCAATCAGTTTTTTAGTTATTGGATTATTGAGCATCTCCTTCCCTTGTTTAATAAGCATTGCAACAAAATCCGGATTATTTCTAGCCTTCAGCAGAGCGCAGTAGCGGACGGCGGGTTGTTCCGAATTCAGCATGCCAAGAATAGAATCGAAATCCGTCGGCTGAACAGCGAGCCATTTTGTCCAAACAGGATGAGATGCGGCCTGCTCCGTCTTGATGCACAAATCCCCCGTCAAAGAGGAAAGCCGATCCAAGACCTCCAGCTGCAGGCCGTCCCGTCCGATGGGGCCTGCACCATTGATGAAACGGACTTCGCTTTCGCCGTCCAGCCTCTCTAGCATGGCCACCAAAGTCTCCTCTTGCTTCTCGTCCAACGCCTTGTCCATGGCGTTGTGGAGGCTCTGGAGGATGCGTTCATCCGAAATCAGAAGGTAATTGTCATGGAAACAGGGTTTCAGGTCTTCGGGGACGTTCTCCGGTCTGCAGGGCACCAACGTGAAGCGGCCATATTCTGCAGGTCTGGTTGGAGGACGATGCACATGATAGACCCAATAGGCGGCGGGGCCTTTCACCCCTCTGGCTTCCAGAAAATCAGTCCGCATGGGGGAGAGCTGCTTCCACGGAAGGGCCCGGAAGACAACGGAGACATGTTTGTCAACAAGCCGCAAGCTATTTCCTGGCAATAGTTTAATTGGTTGTTCAATTGCGTGTGCCGGTTTTGCTGACTCCATATCGCCATTCAACTCGACCAACCCATGGGCGGGCATGAGAGCTAGACCATCGCCACTGGCCTCCGCGCTTCGAAAGAAGAAATCCATGAAATCGGTGGACGGCTCGTCTGCCCCCCTCGCGCTCAGGCAGATGGCAAAAACAAGAAGAGTTTTCCAAAGTAATTTGAACATATCATGCTCCTTTTGGCATACATTGTTGATTGAAAACCATCATGGGGTGACTCAAGATTCAAGACACCCCATGCCCTTGTGTAGTATGTCAGACTAGAAGGGGAACGGATAATAGACAGGAGTCGGTCCAAACTGGTTTGTGTGTTGGCAACCCGGATTCGCCCAATCGGCATTCGGATTGCATGAGACAGGACCTAGTTCCTTATTCCTACAGCGAATCTCATTATCTCCATAAGTTGCATAGCGTCCTCCCATATTATAAGTATCTGGGTCATTGACTTTAGTATTAATCAACTGCAAATATGATTCATTTGTGTCTGCAATGCCATCTCCATCTGTATCCGTGTTTGAACCTAGTAGACTGTAAAGGTCAATGTGATTAACTTCGTGGACTATGGTTTCCGCCACACACTGAATACCTTTCCCATTTCCCGTAACGTATATACTACCTCCCTCATCATTAGTGTATAACTCAGGACCATTATTTGTTTGTGATGCATATGAACCTAGATATATTGTATTTCCGGATGGAGGATTGCATTGTCCAAAGTAACTTGCTCCCGAATAGACGGTGCTGGAAGTGATTCCACATACGTTTCCATTCTTCCAATAATAGAACCAATTGGGACATCCAGAGCATGTGCTGCAAGTGGGATGGTTCAAACCAAATTTTAAGAAGAACACCTCATAATACGTTGATTTGTTGACAGTTCCCCTGTATTTGACCGACGCGACCCTCTTTCCGAAATCCGCATTGTTCGTCGGCATGCCCGTCACGGTGGCGGTGCAGACAAGGCATCCATTGGATGCGCCGACAGGCGTGTAGACGGGATTGGCTGTTCCGATGGAGGCCACCTCGAAGGTGACCCGGTCCGTGACATATTGCGCCGCCGTCGAGGGGTCTGTACTGACCTTTAAAGGCATGGTCAAAACACCCGGTATATTAGCACTGAACGTGAACTCGTTCTGCCCGTCGCCGGAATCATGCGGATTGTTCTCCGGATCCCCATCCTTCGCAGGGGTGACAAATTCCATCTTGAAATAGATGAAATTCCGGCTGAGCGAGCCACCGGGCAGAGGGGTGAGGGCCACCTGCTGCTCCGGCCCCGTATGCTCAATGCCATCGAACCAGGCAACACGATAGTGCAACACGCCGGAGAACGTGATGGTGTACTGTCCGATTTGGGTGATGACATTGTTCCCCAGTGGCCTTCCCACCTGCTTGTATTGGGTGGGGACGTTCGCCAAGGCGTCTTCGGGGATATTGGACAGCATGTCATTTGTCAGGGTTGGCGACGAGTCCCGGCTGGCGCCGCTGAAGATGAAGGCCAGCGACCCCGTTCCATAGACGTCATTGTTGACCCTCCACTGGATGTCGAAATCCGTGTTGTCATAGACAATATAATAACCATCGGGAAGGTCATCTGAATTAATCTCCATGTCTTCAAGCCAGAAATTGATGTCATACGTGAAAAGCTCGACGGCGGGATCATTGTCGGGAAACGAGGCGATTTTTGCCTTGAAGGTCACGGCGCGCGCCTGCATGGATGCAAAAGACAGAAACAGGGCAATGAGAGACAGAGTTGTTTTGAGGCACTTGTTTTTCATCATCATCGAATCTCCATTTGTGTGACAAGTCTTGTGTTCCGTGAAAACAATACACCCATTGAAACCTCATCTCATAAACTCTTGGCCTGTGAAGATGGCACCTCCTTTCATCCTTGAATATCAGTGGCTTGCACCTCCCAACACGAGAGGGAACAGACTATACTTTAAAAGGCGATTTTTGAAAAATCAAGCCCCTCAAAAACAAAAATCGCGGAAAAGTTGCAAAAATGGAAATTTCACCAGTGGGACGGGGATGCCGCGGAGCGGCAAGCACCCGGAGGGTGCAATTTGCATAACCGCCTGCAAGCGAACAGAGTTCGCGCAGCTGGCGGTGTGAAAAGCCCCCATGAATATGCGCCTGGAAGGCGCAACAGCCTAATGGCATAAAGTGAAGAGTGAAGAGTGAAGAGTGAAAAGTGAAGAGTGAAAAGTGAAAAGTGAAGAGTGAAGAGTGAAAAGTGAAGAGTGAAAAGTGGAACGCCGCGGCATCCCGAAATTCAGCCCCATTGCAATATCATTTTGGGAAATCAGTCTTATATTAATAGGATTTAAGACAAACACCGCAGGCCGCTCCGCCAACGGGAGGCCTCGAGAGGACCATTTGGAGCCGTCATCATGACCAACGCAGAGTTACAGCAGCTGTTTACAGAGCATATCGTCATCTTCGACGGGGCCATGGGCACCGAGCTCTATCGGCGTCACGTTTTCACAAATCGTTGCTTTGAAGAGCTTTGCTGTTCGGAGCCGACATTGGTCACCGCCATCCATCTGGACTATCTGAAGGCGGGGGCGGACGTGCTGACCACCAACAGTTTTGGCGCCAACTCCCTCTCGCTGAAGAAGTTCGGCATGGAAGGGCGAGCGGACGCCATCAACCGCGCGGCGGTGGCGGCGGCACGCAAGGCCATTGAGGAGGCCGCCCCCACGCGCCCCATCCACATCGCGGGCTCCATCGGCCCCGCGCCCACGAAGGACACCACGAAGGCGGAGCGGCTGGCAGCCTGGACTCAACAGGCCACAGCGCTGCTGGAGGGCGGCGCGGACTTCCTGCTCTTCGAGACCCTGCCCACCGTGGAATACGCCCAAGAGGCGCGGCAGGTCATGGCCGCCCTGCCCCTCGACACGCCTTTCATCCTGTCCAGGGCCCTGAATCCGGACGACGTCAAGGACGGCGTGCTGGCCCATTGCCTCGCCTCCCTCTCCGAAGGCGGCCCGCGGCCCGCGGCCATCGGCTTCAACTGCGGTCTAGGGCCCGACGCCATGCTCTCCGCATTGGAGGCTGCCCGCAGCTTCACCACCCTGCCGCTGGTCATCCAGCCAAATTCGGGACAGCCGAAGCACATGGATTTCCGCCAGCTCTATCTCTGCTCACCCGAATACTTTACGACATATGCCCTCCGCTATGCGAATCTGGGGGCGCGGGGCATCGGCGGCTGCTGCGGCACCACGCCGGAGCACATCGCCGACATGGCCCGCTCCCTCAAGCCCATGAGCGGCCATCTGATCACCGCCCCCCGAACCGTCACCACGGCGACGGTGGCCGTGCCGGAGACGCCGCTGGCGGAACGCTCCCGCCTGGGCGCCAAACTGGCGAAAGGGGAATGGATCACCACCATCGAAATCGCACCGCCCCGTGGCTGCGACACATCCCGCATTTTGGAGAAAGCCGCCCGCTGTCGCCAAGCCGGCGTGGACGTCATCAACATCCCTGACGGCCCCCGCGCCGCGCCGCGCATGTCCGCCATGGTCACCGCCATGAAAATCCAGCAGGAGGCGACCATGGAGACGGTCCTGCACGTCTGCGGACGGGACCGCAACTACATCGGCCTTCAGGCGGACCTGCTGGGCTGCGCCGCCGTCGGCCTGCGCAACCTGCTGTTCATCACCGGCGATCCGCCCAAATTGGGCAACTACACCTTCGCCTCCGGCGTGTTCGACGCGGACTCCATCGGCCTCGTCCACCTTCAGAAGAACCTGAACCATGGCATGGACCTGGCCGGACAGAAGATCGAGCCGCCCACTCAGGCGGTCATCGGCGTGGGGGCGGACCCCAACGCGCTGGACTTTGACCGCGAAGTCCGCCGGCTCCGCGAGAAGGCCGCCGCCGGCGCGGACTACGTCACCACCCAGCCCGTCTTCGACCCCAACGCCCTCCTCCGCTTTTTGGAGGCCATTCAGGATCTGAATCTGCCGGTCATCGCGGGCATCTGGCCCCTGGCCAGCCTGCGCAATGCCCTCTTCATGAAGAACGAGGTGCCCGGCGTCGTGGTTCCGGACTCCGTCATCGCCCGCATGGAACAGGCGGAAAGCGGCCCCGGCCAGCAGGCCGTCGGCATCGAGATCGCCCGCGAAGCCATGGCCGCCATCCGCCCCCACGTGGCAGGCGTCCAAGTCAGCGCGCCGTTGGGCAACGTGAAAATCGCCCTTGCTGTTCTGGAGCCGTGACCACCATGACCCAAGCCACTTCCCAGCTTCACCGCAAGGCCGTTGCCTCATATATGCAACGTCTTTATAACAAAGGACTTACAACAACGTCCGGCGGCAATGTCTCCTGTCGTCTCGACGGCGGGCTCATGGCGATTTCCGCCTCCAAGCTGGACAAGGGGAACCTGCGGGCCGACCAAGTCTGCATCATCGCCGCCAACGGACGCAACATGACGCCGCACCTTGCCGCCAGCATCGAGACGGAGCTGCATCTGGCCATCTACGCCGCGCGGCCGGATGTGCGGGCCATCGTCCACGCCCACCCTGTCACCGCCAGCGCCTTCTGCGCCACCCGCACGCGCATCGACACCCATCTGACGGCGGAGGCCTACGCCATTCTCGGCGACCCCGCCTGGATCCCCTACGCGCTGATGGGCACGCCGCAATTGGCCAAACAAGTGGCCGACGGCATGGCCGAGGCGGTCTGCGCCCTCATGGAAAACCACGGCGTCATCACCGTGGGCAAGACCCTGCTGGAGGCCTTCGACCGACTGGAGCTGCTGGAGGTCGCCGCCAAACACACCCTGCTGGTGCGGCAAATCGGCACCCCCAGCCCCCTCACGCCCGAACGGCTGGACGAGCTGGACGTCTTCGTCGGCAGAAAAAAGGAGAACGCGAATGGATGATTTAACTCCCATCGAAGAGCATGTCCGCCAAATACTTGCGTTCTATGGAGAGAATCCGGAGCGGGAAGGCCTTGTGAAGACGCCGCAGCGCGTCGCCAAAAGCCTGGCCTACCTGCTGCGCGGCTACAACGAAAACCCCGACGACATCGTGGGCGACGCCATCTTCCACGAGGACTGCAACCACATGGTCATCGTGCGGGACATCGAGGTCTACAGCCTCTGCGAACACCACATGCTCCCCTTCTACGGCCGCTGCCACATCGGCTACATTCCGCAGGGTCGAGTCTACGGCGTCAGCAAGCTGGCCCGCCTCGTGGACTGCTTCGCCAGCCGCCTGCAGATTCAGGAGCGGCTGACGCAGCAGATCGCCCGCTACATCAAGGACCACATCCAGGCGGAGGGCGTGGGCGTCGTGATGGAATGTCACCACCTCTGCATGATGATGCGGGGCGTGGAGAAGCAGAACTCCATCATGGTGACCTCCGCCATGCTCGGCAGCTTCCACAAGTCAGCCGCCACCCGCACGGAGTTCCTGCAGCTTATCCAGCGGCAAAAGTCATGAAGGAGTCCGCCCCATGAAAACGCCCTCCGCCAATCCCGCCACCGCCTCCCGAACCTGGCTCATTCTGGCCACGGCAGTGCTGTTCATCCGCTGCCTCTCGTGGGCGCTGGCGGAATATTGGTACGACGAAGTGCTGACCCTGACCCATTTCGTCCTCAACACGGGAGACCGGGGGCTGGCCGCCGTCTTCCGCAGCTATCCCATTGCCAATAACCACATTCTGAATTCGGCGGTCTATTGGCTGTGGGTGCGGATTCCCTTTGTGGACCTGTCCATGGAGCAGATGGGCCGCCTCCCCTCTTTGCTCTTCGGCGTCGGCATGCTGGCGGCCGCCATCTATGGCTGGCGACGGCGGCTGGGGCCGGAGCGGGCCAATCTGGCCGGCCTGATTCTGGCCATCAGCCCCGTGTGCAGCGCCTTCGTCTACCAAATCCGCGGCTATTCCATGAGCCTTTGCCTGGCGACCGTGGCCGTCGCCGCCGCCGCCAACCGCTCCCACGGCGGCAAAGCCGCCCAATGGCTGCTCTTCCTCTGTCTGCTGCTTCTGCCGCTGGCCATGCCCGGCAACATCCTCTTTGCCGCGGCCATTCTGCTCTATCTCTTTGCGGAGACGTGGTTTGCAACACGTTCGCTCCAACCGGCGATTTTCACCGTCATCCCCGGCGCGTTGGGCTCCCTGTTGGGCGGCGGCTACTATCTGACCCTGTGGCCCGCCTTCGTCGCCGCCTCAAAAGAAGCCGGCGGCTGGGACTCCAGCTGGAAGGTCCTTTTCGCCGTCCTGTTGGCCATTCTGGCCCACTTGGGGGCGTTTCTGCTCTTCGCCGTCTTCCTTCGAGCCACCTCAAAGAAAGATTCGAAAATCACTGATAATCAACAACTTATAAAAGATGAGGACGAACAGGCGGTCAACGGCGGCCAAGCCCTTCTGCTCATCGCCAGCTGCGTGACCGTCATCCTGCTGAGCCTGCTCGCCTTCGCCGTCAAAGGGCAGGCCCCCTTCCCGCGGGTCTACCTGACCTTCCTGCCGCCGTTGACCTATGCGGCGCTGCTGCTGTCCACCCGCCTGGCCCCCGCCGTCGCCGAACGCTTTGCCGTCGGCGCGTTGGTCGTCATTGCGGGGGGCTTCCTTGTGGAGCGTGTCGCCGCCCAGGCCTGCGACGTTGCCATGGATCACGGCGGCCATCCCCAAGATCTTCTCCGCCAATACTATAGGGGTTCCTGCGACTTGCGGGTCCTTCGGGAATTCATGCTGGAGAAGAAGCTGGCCGAAGGCTGCGTCGTCCTTCTGGACGAATACGACTATCCCACGTGGGACTTCTATTGGCGGCTCTACGGCGGAAACGGCCGCCAGAGCCTGTCGTGGAACCAGACGCCCGCCGACCTGCTGCCCCGCATGCGTCAAAGCCAGCCCGACCTGAAGATCTTCGCCGTGGCCCCAGACGAACAGGCCGCCGCCGAACTCTTCGTCCACGGGGGTCTGGACGAAGGCGTCTCTTTCTACGAAGTGGCCCGCCATGGCCGCAAGTCCCTGTACATCGCTCCGTTAGGACGCGGACCCTTCCCGCCAAAATTCGAGAGGCCGCCGCAACGGCCCCCTTTCGGCCAGCCCCTCATGCCAAAGAACCGCGAAGTCTGACTCCCCATGAACTCCCAAAACGGAAAAATCATCTGCTTCGACCTGGACGGAACCCTCATCGATTCCGTGGCCGACATCTGCACCGCCGTCAACCTGACGCGACAGCACTACGGGCTGGCCTTCCTGCCTCCCGACACCATTCGCAGCCACGTGGGCCACGGCGTCCGCCATCTGCTCACCAATTGTTTTCAGGATTGTGCGCAGCCGCCGGAACTGGAGGAGATGGTGGCTGTCCAACAAGAACTGTACAAAGCGCACACGCTGGACACGACTCATCTCTATCCCGGTGTACTGGAGGCACTTGCAGAACTTCGGGAGGAAGGCTACGCCATGGGCATCATCTCCAACAAGCCCCAGCCGGTGTCGGAGATCGTCTGCGAAGGGCTTGGTCTAATGCCTTATCTAGACGTGATTTACGGCGGCGGGAGCTGTGAGCATCTCAAGCCCCATCCGGAAGCGCTGCTTCTCGCGATGAAGCGATGCCACTGCCAGCCGGAGGGCTCATGGATGGTGGGCGACCACAAGACCGACTTGGGCGCCGCCCGCGCGGCCGGCCTCAAGGGCTGCTTCTGCACCTATGGATACGGCAGCCAAGGGGACCTCCCCGCAGACGCCGTCATCCCGCATTTTTCAGAATTGCCAAACGTGATCCTTTGCAGGTAAAGGACACGAAAAAAACAAACAACAAAAGAGAAGAAAAACATGACAATGAAAACATTCCAAAAAACAACACCACGTGAACAAACCGCCCTTCTGCTGGATTTTGAAAACCTGGTTCTTGGGCTGGAGAACAACTCCTCCGAGACGGAACGCGCCTTTTCCATTGCGGACACCATCGCTTTTCTGGAAAAGCACTACGGCCCCGTCGTCTATAGAAAGGCCTTCGCGGACTGGAGCAATCCCCTCTTCCGCAAATACGCTCCGGACATGATGAGCTGCGGCGTGGAAATGCAGCATCTCATCAAAGTCGGCTATGGCAACAAGAGCGTCAACGACTCCTTCCTCATCCTTGAGGCCATGGATTGCGTCATCCACTATCCCGAAATCCGCACCTTCGTGTTGGGCACGGGCGACGCGGACTATCTGCCGCTGGTCAGCAAGCTGAAGGCCTCTGGCCGGAACGTGGTGGGTCTCGGCGCCTCGGGCACCATCTCTAACATCTTGATACAGAACTGCAACGAATATATCTTCGCCTCCAAGGACGAGCTGCAGATCCGCAGCAAGGGCGCCGTGGACAAGACCACCGTCGTGAACACGCTGCACCGCATTCTCGGCTCCGGCTCCATGCTGCTGAGCACCCTCGGAAACGCCCTCAAGGAGTCCCTGCCGGACTTCACCCCCAGCTCCATGGACTGCCCCGACCTCTCCACCTTCCTCCGCTCCATTCCGGAGCACATCCACTTCCTTGACACGGAAGAGGGCGTCCCCTCCCGCGTGGAATGGGTGGATGACGCCGTCACCGCCGCCATGACCTTCCCCGAATACATGCGCGCCACCCGCGGCTTCGTGGAGGACCCGCAGGCCAGAGAGGACATCCTGCACGACATCTACACCGTCGTCTGTGACTCCCAACGCTCCATCTCCAACCGCGACCTGCGGCAGAAGATCGACCCCGACCGCGTGCTCTCCGACAAGGCGTGGTACGGCACCATCTTCTCCCTCATCTACGGCAATGCCCTTTGGGAGCCGCCAGAAAGCGCCGACAAACCCCAGTCCTACCGCCGCATCTGCCTCCACAGAGACTGCCAGGACGAAGACGATTTCCGCATGCGCTACTACTCCAGCCTCTTCCACAAGGCCTCCATCGAACGGGAGGACTTCGACGCCAAAAGCATCGCCAACCTCCTCTTCGCCGAAGACCCCGACGCCAACCTGCCCTTCTGCGAGCAGATCGCGGACGTCATCTACAGCCAGCGGACCCCATAGCCCCCTATACCATATATAATATAAGGAACACATCATGGCACTTGACTTGAACGATTCCGCTCAGCGGATGGCATATTGCCTTGGCATCAACTTGGGCGCGGGCATCAACCGGCTGCCCTTCAAGCCGAATCTGGACGAATTCAAGAAGGGCTTCCATTGCATCTTCGCCAACGCCACCCCTGAAATCACCCAACAGCAATTTCAGGAGTTTGGACAGAAGCTGAACGAGATGCTGCAGGACGCCAGCGGCGCGAAGGCCGAATTTGATCCGGAGACACAGAAGCGCTACAGCCAATGCCTTGGCATTCAAGTGGCCTTCACCTTCGGCGACGTTTCCCCTGAACTGCCAGAGGAGGCGGCCATGGCCGGCCTCACCACCGTGCTGAACCGCGAAAAGTTCCTCGTCTCCGAAGAGACGTTCAAGGCGACGATGAAAGAGGTGCAGGACTTGGTGAACAGCTCCCACGGCGGCTGCCATTGCGGCCATGACTGCGACGGCAGCTGCCACGGCGGCCACTCCCCCGAAGAGGCGGCCAAAAACCTCGCCGAAGGAGAGGCCTACATGGCCGAAAACGCAAAGAAGGACGGCGTTCAGACCCTTCAGAGCGGCCTCCAGATCGAGATTCTGGCGGCGGGGGACGCGATCCGCAAGCCCACCGCCGATTCCTCCGTCAAGGTTCACTACCGCGGCACCCTCATCAACGGACAGGAGTTTGACTCCTCCTACGCACGGAACGAACCGCTGACCTTCAGCCTGAGCCAGGTCATCCCCGGCTGGACGGAAGGGCTGCAGCACATCGGCGTTGGCGGGAAGGCCCGCCTGTGCATTCCCTCCCATCTGGGCTACGGCGAGAGCGGCGCCGGCGGTCTCATCGGCCCCAACGCCACCCTGCTGTTCGAGGTGGAGCTTCTGGACATCCTGTGAGGCGCTTCCCGTCTCCTGTCCAATACAGAAAGAGTCCACAGAAAACACGGAAGGACATAGAAGAAACTGATGTCAGCCTCCCTTTTGGCAAAACGCATTTTGCCAAAAGGGGCTGAGTGATTTTCTTGTCCTTTCTGTTTATTCCGTGGGCTTTAATGGGGCCCTGAATAGATATCCATTCTATAAGTCATTTATAATCAATAGTTTAGCACAAATCCGATGTCTGCGAAAATCATTGACGGAAAACTGGCGGCGGCCAATCTGCGCGCCGAACTCAAAGCCAACATCGCCGAACTCAAGGCCCAAACCGGCCAAGTCCCCGGTCTGGCGGTCATCTTGGTGGGAGACGATCCCGCCTCCCAAAGCTATGTGACCGCCAAGGAAAAGGCCTGCGCCGAAATCGGCATCCTCTCCGTTGACAACCGCCTGCCCGCCACCACCAGCCAGGACCAGCTCCTCGACCTCATCCATCGGCTGAACGACCGTCCGGACGTCCATGGGATTCTGGCTCAGCTGCCCCTTCCGCGGCATTTGGACGAGTCGCTGATCTGCCGCACCATCTCCCCTGAAAAGGATGTGGACTGCTTTCATCCCGTCAATGTGGGCAAGCTGATGCTCGGCGAGGCGGGCTTCCTGCCCTGCACGCCCCATGGCATCGTCAAGTTGTTGGAAATCAATGGCGTACAGACGGACGGCGCCCACGTGGTCGTTGTCGGCCGCAGCAACATCGTCGGCAAACCCATCGCCAACATGCTTCTGCAGAAGTGCCCCAACGGCAACGCCACCGTCACCCTCTGTCACACCCACACCCGCAATCTGGCCGAATTCACCCGCCAAGCGGACATTCTCATCGCCGCCGCCGGAAGGCCCCACACCATCAGCGCGGACATGGTCAAGGCGGGAGCGGTGGTCATCGATGTGGGCGTCAATCGGGTTCCGACGCCGGAACTCCCTCGGGGATATAGACTTGTGGGCGATGTGGATTTTGAGGCCGTCAAAGAGAAGGCCGCTCTCATCACGCCTGTTCCGGGCGGCGTCGGCCCCATGACCATCATCATGCTGCTGTACAACACAGTGTATTCCGCCCGGCGGCACATCTTGGGGGCATAGCCGTGGCAACGGGAGAACCCATACCCCTCCATCGTCTGGAGACCCACGGAACGGTCTGCGGGGCGGTCGTTGTCCATGTCCTTGGAGCGACGTTAGTTGAGAAACATCCCGCCGATCGGAGCTTGGCGGCGGTCCTGAAGGCTAACCACCAATTGGGTTCCCGTGACCGCCGTCTCATCAGCGAGACGCTCTTCGCGGTGCTGCGCTGGTGGGGTTGGCTGCGGCATCTGGCGCCGCAGGACATGGTGGCCGCCATCGGCACGGGCCGCGTCCCCGCCACCACCCTCTCCCAATGGGTTCCCCTCTTCGCCGCCGCCTGGCTTCTGGAATGTCGGGAGGAATTGCCCCCTGGTGTCCTCTTCTGGCTGCGACAGGCCGGCGTGGCCCCCGAAAAGCTGCCCTCCATTCCGCCAAACGCCCCCTTGCGGGACAGGCGGAAGCTCCTCCGCCCCTTCTTCTCCGCCAAAGGGACGCTGCCCCCTCTTCCAGAGGAGGCGCTCATCCCTTCGTGGGCCATAGAGAAGATAGCCTCCCCGCGCCCCCTGACGGAGCTGATCGACTGGCTGCAGCGACGTCCGCCCGTCTGGCTCCGCGCTCAAACCGCCAATACCGCCGCCCTGTGGGACGACTTGCAGCAAGAAGGTTTGCAAATCATTACACACCAACAACTTGCAAATGCAGCAAAAGCCCAGTTCGCAGGCGTCAATCTGCGGCTACTGCCTGCTTTCTCCCGTGGGGAATTTGAGATTCAAGATCTTGCGTCCCAAGCTGTTGGATACATCTGCGCCCCCCAACCCGGATCCCGCTGGTGGGACGCCTGCGCCGGCGGCGGCGGCAAATCCCTTCATCTGGCTTGGCTCATGAACCGCAAAGGCTCCCTGCTGGCCACCGACAACCGTGCCTACAAGCTTCAAGACCTGAAGCTCCGCGCCCGCCGTGCCCAATTCCCAAACATCCGCACAAAGGAATGGCTCGGCGTCCCCGTCCCCCGCTACAACGCCTCTTTCAATGGCGTTTTGGTGGACACCGCCTGCTCCTGCTCCGGAACCTGGCGGCGGAATCCGGACGCCCGCTGGACCACCTTCCCTCAAGATCTTCCCGAACTGACCGCCCTCCAGACGCAGCTTCTGACCAACGCCGCCGACGCCGTGGCCCCCGGCGGCACCTTGGTCTACTCCACCTGCTCTCTCTTTCAGGAGGAGAACGACGCCATCGTCCAGGCCTTCCTCAATCAGCACCCCGACTTCGCCCTAACTCCCTTCGTCTGCCCCGTCACAGGACGCCAAACCGACGGCACCAACCAGCTTTGGCCATGGGACGGCGATTGCGACGCCATGTTCTGCGCCAAAATGACTCGCGCAACCCCCCTTAGGAATTAGAAATTAGGGATTAGGAATTAGGAATTAGAAATTAGGAAGTTGTGTGGACTGGTGTGTCCCGCGCACTTTTCACTCTTCACTTTTCACTCTTCACTTTTCACTCTTCACTTTTCACTCTTCACTTTTCACTCTTCACTTTTCACTCTTCACTTTTCACTCTTCACTTTTCACTCTTCACTTTTCAC
>JAEEYQ010000052.1 GCA_016288215.1 Lentisphaeria bacterium
GCTGGAAGGTGGAGACCATCGGCGACGACATCGCCTGGATGAAGTTCGGCGCGGACGGACAGCTCTACGCCATCAACCCCGAAAACGGCTTCTTCGGCGTCGCCCCGGGCACGTCCATGAAGTCCAACCCCAACGCCATGCGCACCATCAACAAGGGCAACTCCATCTTCACGAACACCGCCCTGACCATGGATGGCGGCGTGTGGTGGGAAGACCACGACGACAAGCCCGAGTTCCTCATTGACTGGCAGCGGCGTCCGTGGACGCCTGCCCGCGGCACCGTGGCCGCCCATAAGAACGCCCGCTTCACGACGCCGGCCAACCAGTGCCCCGTCATCGCGCCGGAATGGGAGAAGCCCGAAGGCGTGCCCATCAGCGCGTTCCTCTTCGGCGGCCGCCGCAAGACCGTCGTTCCGCTGGTCAACGAGGCCCGTGACTGGGAGCACGGCGTCTTCCTGGGCGCCACCATGGCCTCCGAAATGACCGCCGCCGTTCTGGGCGGCGCCGGCCAGCTCCGCTTCGCCCCCTTCGCCATGCTGCCCTTCTGCGGCTACCACATGGGCGACTACTTCAAGCATTGGCTGGAAATCGGCCGCCGCGCCGGCGCAAAATTGCCTAAGATCTTCTACGTCAACTGGTTCCGTCGTGGCGCGGATGGCCATTTCCTCTGGCCCGGCTACGGCGACAACAGCCGCGTCCTCAAGTGGATCTTCGGCCGCTGCAACGGCACCGCCGCCGCCAAAGAGACCGCCATCGGCAATCTGCCGGCGGACGGCGCTCTCGATTTGACTGGCCTCAACATTCCTGAAGAGGACAAGAAGGCCCTCTTCGGCGTGGACGCGGAAGGCTGGAAGGCCGTTCTGCCCCAAATCGAGGCCCATTTCGCCAAGTTCGGCGACAAACTGCCCGCCGAACTGAAGGCCCAGCTGGAAATCCTGAAAAAGAATCTTCAGTAGCATTGCCTGCGGCGCGGGGCGGCGGTTGCCATCGCGAACGCCCCGCGCCTCCTCTCACCCCAACCGGAAGGCATCCCATGGAAAAATCCCCTGCCATCTGCTATCAAGTCACAGGCATGCCCCTATGTGGCGTGGACCTGGAGGGCGATGTTTCCTTTGAGGAACTTGGCATCGAGGAGGAAGTCCGCTTCGCCTTCCCCCACCCCCTGCATTATCGCCTCCATCTTTCCCCCATGGGGGAGGACGTGCTGGTCCGTGGATCGCTGAGCGCCACCGTGGAGACGGTCTGCGACCGCTGCGCGGAGAATTTCGAGCTCAAGCTGGAGACGGATGAGGTCTGCCACACCTATAAAAACGTCTATGGACAACTTCTCGATTTGACTGACGACATACGGGAAGATATATTATTGACTTTCCCGCAGGTCTCCCTTTGTTCGGAGGACTGTCTCGGGCTTTGCGTCATTTGCGGCCACAATCTGAATCAGGGGCCCTGTGGCTGCCGTCAGGACATGCTGGCGGAGGCCGACGGAAAGGATGAGGCCAGTCCTTGGGACAAGCTGGACAACCTGAAGCTGTCATAATAGCCTATACATATATACATATATAATAAGAAAAGAAGCGCCTTTCGGAGACGGAAGGCAAGTCTGGAGAAGGAACCATGGCTGTTCAACAAAGTAAAGTCAGCAAGCGCAAAGTCCGCATTCGCCACGCCGCGAACCGCTACAAAGGCGTTCAGATCACCCTCTGCACCACCTGTGGTGAAGCGTGCCTCCCCCATCGTGTCTGCAAAAAATGCGGCAACTACAATGGCCGTCAGGTGCTCTCTGTCAACACGGACAAAGCCGAGTGACAAGGGTGCTCCATCTGCATGAAGCCAGATGGAACCGCGTCGGCGGCATCGGCAGCCTCTGCCGAGACACATGTTCCGCCGCCGCGTCACGTTTTCATGAGAAGACACGGCCATCCGCCATTGGGTGGCCGTGTCTTTATTGAATAGGGGACCTGCATGGCGGAAACCTTGAACATTGCCGTTGACATTATGGGCGGCGACTACGCGCCCCAGGCCATCGTCGAAGGCGTCGGCGAGGCATTGGACATGTATCCGGACCGCTTTCGGCTGTTTCTGGTGGGCGAGCCCACGCAGATGGAGGCGGAGCTCCGCCGCATCGGAAAGTGGGGGGACGCGCGGCTGGAGTTGGTGCCCGCGACGGAGACCATCGGCATGGGGGAGCATCCGGTGGCAGCGGTCCGCAAGAAGCGGAACTCCTCCATCAACGTGGCCATCAATTTGGTGCGGACGGGGAAGGCCTCCGCGATCTTCAGCGCAGGCAGCACGGGCGCCGTGGTGGCTTCCGCCTTCTTCAAGCTGTCCATGCTTCCGGGCATTGAACGGCCGGGCATCGCCGCCGTGCTGCCTACGGAAACGGACCGTTTTCTGCTTCTGGACGCCGGTGCCACGGTGGACTGCACACCCCTGAACCTGCTTCACTACGCGACCATGGGCTCCATCTACGCCTCCACCATCCTGAAAAAGGAGAACCCCAAGGTGGGGCTGCTCTCCAACGGAACGGAGGAAGGCAAGGGCAATCGGCTGACTCAGCAGGCGTTTCCCCTGCTTCAGGAGGCCAAAAACCTGAATTTCATCGGCAACGTGGAGGGGCATGACCTGTTTTCCGACAATGTGGACGTGGTGGTCTGCGACGGATTCGTGGGCAATGTGACGCTCAAAAGCGCGGAGCAGTTGGCTAAAGCTTTGGGCCACATCATCAAACACAGCATCATGGGCAAGCTGCAGTGGAAGCTGGGCGGTCTGCTTTCCAAAGGGGCCTTCAATGAGGTCCGCAAGCGGACGGACGCCGCGGAAGTGGGGGGCTGTCCGCTGTTGGGGGTGGCCGGCGTCTGCATCATCGGCCATGGCATCTCCAATGCGAAGGCGGTGCGAAACGGCATCCGCGTGGCGGGAGAATGCATTGAGGCACGGTTGAATGACACCATCGCCGAGCAGATTCGCAGTTTGGGCATCAAAGAGCAGTAACTAGCCAACCGCATTGTTTTCGCTCTTTTCGCTCTTGTGGAACTTCGCAAAAACTGTTAATTGATAAAGGAATAGACATGACCGTGCGGCTTGGATTGATGTTCGCGGGGCAGGGGGCGCAGTTCCCCGGCATGGGCAAGGACTTGGTTGAGGCCTCTTCGGAGGCAAAGGCTGTGTTTGACGAGGCGGACCAGGTTCTCGGCTACTCGCTCTCTCAGCTTTGCTTCAACGGCAGCGCGGAGGAGCTGACGGCCTGCGCGGTCTGCCAGCCCGCCATCTTCACCATGTCGTTGGCCGCGTTGGCCGCCCTGAAGGCGCGCTTTCCCTTTGAGCCTGCCGCATGCGGCGGCTTGAGTTTGGGCGAATTCAGCGCCATGGTCGCCGCCGGCGTCCTCACGTTTTCGGACGGTCTGCGGCTCATCGCGGAGCGGGGGCGCCTGATGGACCAGGCCTGCCGCCAGAATCAGGGCGGCATGGCGGCCGTCATCGGTGGAGAGCCCGCCGTCATCGAGGCGGCGGCGGCAGAAGCGGACATTGATGTGGCCAACTACAACTGCCCCGGCCAGATTGTCATCAGCGGCGAACTGCCGAAGCTGCGGCGGGCGGTGGCCGCGCTGGCGGAGAAGGGGCTGCGAGTCGTGGAACTGCAGGTGGCCGGCGCCTATCACTCCCGCGTCATGGCGGCGGCCGCGGCGGCCTTCCAGGCTCCGCTTGCCGCCACGCCCTTTGCGTCGCCCCGCTGTCCCGTGACCCAGAACGTCCTTGGGGACTTTGCGCCGTCGGAGCCGGAGGCCATCCGCCAGAACCTGCGGCGGCAGATCACGGGCAGCGTCCGTTGGGAGAAGTGCGCCCGCGCGATCATGACCCGCGCCGACCGGCTGGTGGAGCTGGGGCCCGGCAACGTCCTCACCGGGCTGATGCGGAAGATCGACCGAAGCGTCCCTGTCTCCACCATCGGCTCCATTCAGGGGATTGAGGCCTTTGTCGCGGCCATGCAGGCTTAGGGAAATAACGGGAAGGATACGGTCATGGGAGCATTGACAGGACAAGTTGCCGTGGTCACGGGAGCCACAAGGGGCATCGGCAACGCCATCGCCCGCCGACTTGCCGACGAGGGCGCCAATCTGGCCCTCATCGGCACACGACAGGAGACGGCGGACGCCGCGGCGGCCGCCATCGCTCAGGACACCAAGGTGCAGGCAAAGGGCTATGCCGTTGATGTGTCGGACTTTGCAAAAGTCAATGAGGTCATCTCCCGCATCATCGCCGATTTTGGGCGGCTGGACATTTTGGTCAACAACGCGGGCATCACCAAAGACAACCTGCTCATGCGCATGCGCGAGGAGGAATGGGACGCGGTGCTGGCCGTCAATCTGAAGGGGGCCTTCAACTGCCTGAAGGCCGCCTCCCGCACCATGCTGAAGGCCCATTACGGCCGCATTGTCAACATCGCCTCCATCGTGGGGCTTTCCGGAAACGCGGGGCAGTGCAACTACGCCGCGTCCAAGGCGGGACTGGTGGGCTTCAGCAAGTCTCTGGCCCGAGAGCTCGCCTCCCGTGACATCACGGTGAACGTGATCGCCCCCGGCTTCATTGACACGGACATGACCGCCGCTCTTCCCCAAGCCACCCGAGAGGCCCTCTGCACCCAAATTCCCATGGGGCGCTGTGGAAAGCCGGAAGACGTGGCGAACGCCGTCTGCTTTCTGGCCAGTCCCGCCGCCGCCTACATCACCGGCCAGGTTCTTTGCGTGGACGGCGGTTTGGCCATGTAGAAGGGGTTGGATTCGTGCCGTCGAGCCATGGTGTTTCATCTTGGGGTGCCCACCTGTGGCATGCCTGCCGCGTTGTTGCCCGCTATCTGCGTAGACGAGGCGGCGCATGGCTGCGACGGCATTCGGATAATGATAACTCATTGATGGACAATGAGTTACGCAATAATTCACCGTCCGCCCCTCCCGCCGTGGACAACGAACCGTCCCCCGAGGACGAAGCCATCCGCTCCCCCATGGCGGCGGACAGGATTCCATCTCCGCAGGCACCGACTGAAAACAGCGAGTGGCATCGAAAAATGCGGCAGCGTTTTGACGCCCGCCTCGCCGCCCGCTCCAATCGGCAGGAACAGCTGCTCATGCGGGAGCGCCAAGAGCGGCGGGCCGCTTTGCAGGACGACGGCGCGGAACGCGGCGCCCTGCAGCTGGAGTTGGACTTCAATCCTCAACCCGTCGTTGACGACTCATCGCGGTCGGCTCCCGCCCTTCCCGAACCCATGCTGAATCAGCCCTATCAGCTGCCGCCACTCTCCCTTTTGGAGGAGCCGCCGGAAAATGGCGAGACGGACTTTTCGGCGGAGATCAATGAATGCAAGTCATTGATACAGAATACGATAGATAGTTTCGGAATTGATGCGGACGTGGCGGACGCCGTCCGCGGACCTCGCGTCACGCTTTATCAGATCAATGTGGCCAAAGGCGTCCACGTGGGCGTCATCAACGGGATTCAGAACGACCTTTGCATGGCTCTGGCAGCCCAAAGCATCCGCGTTTTGGCTCCGGTTCCGGGGCAGGACTATGTGGGCGTGGAAGTGCCTAACCGCCAGTCGGAGACGGTCTTCTGCTCCTCTCTGCTCAAAGGCCGCTGGCAGGACATGAAAAAGGGCATTCCTGTGGTGTTGGGGCGGGACATCTCCGGAGACAGCGTGTGTCTTGACCTGGCGCGGGCGCCCCATCTGTTGGTGGCGGGTGCCACCGGAAGCGGCAAGTCCGTGTGTCTCAACGGGATTCTCATCTCGTTGCTCTGCCGTTTCGCCCCCGAAGACCTGCGTCTGATTCTCATTGACCCCAAAGTCGTGGAGCTAAGCGTCTACAACGGGTTGCCCCATCTTCTGGTGCCCGTGGTCACGGACCTCCAGCTGACTGTCATGGCCCTTCGTTGGGCCGTTCGTGAAATGGAGCGGCGCTATCGGGTTCTCGCCAAAGCGGGAAAGCGGAACATCGAGGACTTCAACGCCCGCACATTGCCCGAAGTCCCTGTCTATGACGATGATGGCGAACTCATTCCCAAAAAGCTCCCCTTCATTGTCGTCATCATCGACGAATTGGCCGACATCATGCTCAGCAACCGCAGCGAAGTGGAGACGAGCCTGGCCCGGCTGGCGCAGATGGCCCGCGCCGTCGGCATTCATGTGGTCGTCGCCACGCAGCGCCCCAGCGTCAACATCATCACGGGCGTCATCAAGGCGAATTTCCCCACCCGCATCGCCTTCCAGGTCGCCTCGCAGATCGATTCGCGGACCATTTTGGATGGAAAGGGGGCGGAAAGCCTTCTGGGCAAGGGAGATATGCTTTTCCGCTCCCCCAGTGCCATGCTGACGCAGCGACTGCAGGGTGCCTTCGTCACCGACGAGGAGATTCAGCGCGTCGTCGCCTTCTGCGCCGCCCAAGGCGAAATGACCTCCGACTTCGATCTGATCCGTCAAGGCAATGACAGTGAGGCCGGCGGCGATGGCGAATCCGCAACCGACAGTGATGCCAACGGCGGCATGGACGAGGCGCTCATCCAGTCTGCCATCGACCTCATCGTCCAAGACCGCAAGGCGACGGTCAGCTATCTGCAGCGCCGCCTCCGCATCGGCTACAACCGAGCGGCCACCCTTATGGAAGTCCTTGAAAAGCGGGGCGTTGTGGGACCTCAGCCCGCCTCGGCCACCGCTCCGCGGGAAATTCTTGTGGACTAACGACTTACAGATATTGGCAACTTTGTCATCACCCTCTCGTCAAAGAAAGAAGGAGAAAGCATGTTCAACGGTCTTTCCATGAATCTGGGGAATCTGTCCCGCCTGTCCAACGCCAAAAGCCGCTCCATCAGCGCGGAGAACTTCACAGGCGAAAAGGGAAAAGGCGGCATGGCCACCGAAGGAACCGGCGCCAGCTGCGCACGGGAACTGGGACTGGGTTGGAAAATCTCGCCAAGCGTTCGCATTCATGCAGGGGAGACCTTCACGATGGCGGACATCCAGGGCATGGGCGCCATTGAGCACATCTGGCTCACGCCGTTGGGCATTCCATGGCGATTCTGCATCCTCCGCATCTATTGGGACGATCAGGAGCAGCCCTCCGTGGAATGCCCCGTCTGCGATTTCTTCGCGTTGATGTGGGGGACTCCCGTGCCGCTGTACTCCCTGCCGGTCTGCGTCAATCCGGGCAGCGCCCTGAACTGCTATTGGGAGATGCCGTTCCGCAAACGCTGCCGCATCACCGTCAGCAACATCTCGACGAAAGATCTGGTCCTGTACTATCAGGTGGACTACACGCTGACTGAGGTGCCGGAGGACTGCGCCTATTTCCATGCGCAGTTCCGCCGCGTCAACCCGCTGCCCTACAAAGGGGTCTACACCATTCTTGACGGCGTAAAAGGCAAGGGGCAGTACGTGGGAACCGCCATGGGATGGGGCTCCAACAACAACGAATGGTGGGGCGAAGGCGAAATCAAATTCTACATGGACGGTGATAAAGACTTTCCAACCATCTGCGGCACAGGCACGGAGGACTATTTCTGCGGCTCCTACAGTTTTGAAAACCAGGTCACCCACCGCTATCAGGAGTTCTCAACCCCCTACACAGGACTGCATCAGGTCACGCGTCCTGACGGATTCTATGCCAGCCAGCAGCGCTTTGCCCTCTACCGTTGGCACATCATGGACCCCATCCGCTTCGAGTCCGATCTGAAGGTCACCATTCAGGCCCTCGGCTGGCGCTCCGAAGGACGGTATCTCCCCTTGCAGGACGACATCGCCTCCGTCGCCTTCTGGTACCAGACCCTGCCCACGGCTCCCTTCCCCACGCTGCCTGACAAGGACTATTTGGAAATTATCTAAGTGATTGGTAGATAACCACAAAGATAGAAATCGTGGTCGTAATTCGGCCCCGTTGGGGCCGAATTAGAAGGTGGCATGTTCACATGCTATCGCTACCAAAAAGAGCCGCGAAGCGGCAGCGCACGTTAGTGCGCAACCATGCGTAACCGCTGGCAAGCGCCCGTCAGGGCGCGCAGCCTGCGTAAAAAGGCCACCCCAACTCCCCCTGCGCCCGCAAGGGCGCAACAAAATTAACCCCGCAGGTGAGTGTCGTATGAATTGTGAGACAGAGAGTTTTAAGCCGCAACGCGGCTCTTTTTGATCTACAATGACAAAGAGTGAAAAGTGCCCTCGTCTCCCGTCCCTCGTCCTGCGGTTCTCGTCTCGCGTCCCGCGTCAGACTCCTGCCTATTCGTGGGTTTCGCTTCGCTTCACCCACGTCAGGCTCCTGCCACCGCTACGCGGTTCTAATCTCTAACTTTCTCGTGCACCGTGGGTTACGCTTACGCCTACGGCGTTGCGCTTACCCACGGCTATTATCCTGCCGCCGCTATAGCGGCTCTTAATTCCTAAATTCCTAATTTCTAATTCCAAATTTTAAATGAAGGTCGCAGAGGACTGCGACTCTCCCGTAAATTCCTAATTTCTAATTTCTAATTCCTAATTTTTCTCCTAGTCCGCGCCAAGCTTCAGATAGCGCAGAGCGAAGACGCCGGCGACAGCCCTGCCGCCATCGCCGAAGGCGGCGTATTTGGGTTTGAGGGTGCCCATGCGATTCAGCGTGGGGCAGAAGGCGATATAGTCGTTGAAGCGCAGCAGGCCGCAGGCCTCGTCGGAGTCCACCAAAATGGTCACGCGGTAGAATTTCTCCGGCTCGATGCGGTAGTCCCCCGGCTGGGGGAAGTTGCCGATGATGCCCTTCGGGCCGAAGGCGATGCTGATTTGGCCGAACTTGTCCTGCAACGGCAGAATCAGGTCCACGGAGAAATCCGTGTTGGCGGTGGGCTCAAATGGCGGCAGCAGAGCGACTTCCGCATCGAAGCGCAGGATGCCGTGCATGCCGTCCAGAGCCGACTCGTCTTTGTAGTAGAGCATGGCCCAGCCGTCGCCGTTCATGTTGTTGTCCACCCGCAACGCCATTTTACCATCGATGGGAACTATCTTCATGGCGCCTTCCGGATACTTGTCGCCTCCGTTCTCCCATTTATCGGCAGACGGAAGTCCTTCTATTGCAGGATTATAGGTGATCTTCCAGTTATTGAAGGAGTCGATTTCGTTCAGCGCCTTGATCAGTTTGGCTGCGCGGGGGTCGCTGGCGATAGTCTCCATCTTGATCTTCTTGATGGCCGCCTCTACGGCCGGGGGCGTGGGACCACCGGCTATGGCGGTGGAGCACTTGCCGGCGGGCTCGTAAAGGCCGAGCGTGCGCAGGATTTCGTTGGCGATCTCCAGATGGCCGCGGGCACTGGGGTGGAGGGGGTCGTCCACCCAGAAGTCCATGACGGCGGGATCGGCGGTGTAGAGTTTCCACCGTTTGTAGTTGTCCACCAGAATGATGTCCTGTTCGGCGGCGATTTCGCGCAGAGCGTCGTTGAATTCGTCGAACTTGTGATAGCGCACCATGATGCGGCGGATGTAGTCGGAGGTGGGGTTCTCGATGAACTTGATGGTGTTGTAGGTCTGCAGGATGGGAATGATGCCCTCGGAGCGCAGCCGCTGGACGAATTTCGTGATGTTGCTCTTCACGTCGGGAATTGGCCGCGTGACGATGTCATTGCAGCCCATGAGGATGATGACGGCCTGGGGCTTGTACCGCGCCACGCGGCGCTCGTAGTGGTGCTCGTTGAGCATGGAGCCCGTGTTGTCGCCGTTGTTGCCGCTGTTGATGACAGTATCCATCACCTTGTTCCGCTCGAAGCGGACACGCTCCTCGAAGACTTCGGGGAAGCTGCGCCAGCCATAGGTGTGGAGGGCGCCGTGGGTGATGGAGTCGCCGAAGAAGACCCATGTCCATTCGCCGTGGTCTCCCCACTGCATGTGCTCCTTAATCGCCGCCAGATCCTTCTCCGCCAGCGGGCCGGCGAGCGCGGCGAGACTCAACGTCGCCAACATCGTGCAAATGAATTGCTTCATGATTCTTTCTCCTTTGAGACTATGGGGTACTGCAGAATGCAGGGTGTCATGACAACATGCCCATTATTTGAAGTGCATGGAATAGATGTCCGTGTCCCACATCTTGAACTCGATGGTGACGGGTTTGCCGGAGAGGGTGGCGACGGCCTCCGGGTCATCGAAGACGACTTTGCGTTCGATGGCGTCGCCGAAGGTCTCGCAGGAAGGATAGCGCTTGCCGTTTTCGTCGATGAGCGTCACATACAGCCAGCCCATGGCGGAGGTGGCGAAGTTGATGAACAGCTCCTTGCCGTCATAGGTAAGTGGCTTGGTGACAACGAGTTTCTCTTCGCCGCCGGCGTGGAGGGAGACGAATCCGTCCATGCGGATGGCGTAGCGCAGCAGCAGGGACGGCACCTGCATCCAATGGTAGCAGGGGGCGTAGAGGGACAGCTCGTCGGGGGAACCGGGCATCATGCCTGGCGTGACGGCGAAGCCGAGGGCCGGATAGCAGTCGCCGTAGAGCCAATTGTCGCCGTTTTCGGGGCCGGGGCGCATGAAGGCCTCCATGTAGCGTGTGAATTCCTTGCCGTTGCGGGAGACGATGAAGACGCAGTCCGTGATGGCCATGCCGAAGCGGGGCTCCATCTCCATGCGTTTCCTGCGCTTCTCCAGGCCGGTCAGCTGCTCGAAGCTGCCGTTCCACTCGACGCGTTCCACGTAGCGGGACGGGAAGCCGAGAAGCATCTGCGGCGCACGGAAATAGGGGTTGATCACGTTGGTGTAGAGCGCGATGTCCTCCTTGTCCGGACCGAATTTGAGCAGGACGGGGTCGGTCCAGGTCTTGAAGTCGGTGGACTCGACGTAATTGATGTCGCGGATGGCGCCGTTGAAGGCGGTGGGGCGGCCCTTCGGGTCGAAGTGGTTGCCGCGAATGTAGCCGCGGTACTTGCCGGCGACGCTGTCCCAGAAGACGATGTTGACGGTGTCGAAGACGCCGCGGGTGGCGATTGTGTTCCCCAAGGTGAAATGGAGGCCGTCGGGGCTGTTGAAGGACCAGAGGGCATGGTGGAACAGCGCGATGCCCTTGTAGCGCTCCTCTTTGGGGCAGGCGGGGTTTTCATCGCGGAAGACCATGAAGTTGTCGATGAACTCGAAGTCAAGAAGCTCCTTGGTGACGACGATGTTGTTGTCTTTGCTGCCGTTGAAGGTGCAAAGGCCCAGGTTGGGCTTGGTCCAGGTCAGGCCGTCTGCGCTTTCCGCATAGCAGACGACGATGGGATACTGCGGCTTGGCGTTGGGCTCGCGGCTGGGGGCCTGCCATCCGAGGTAGTACATGCGGTAGACGCCGTTGGGGTGGCTGCCGTCCATGCCTGGCCAGCTGTCGTCAAAGAAGAAGTTATGGTAGTCGCAGCCGGAGCCTTCCCATGGCGCGTCATGGGTCATGACGGGACCGCGCAGCTCCGGCTGGTGGACGCGGAACTCCGCCGTCGTCTTCGCCGTGTCCAGCAGATAGTCGTCAAAGAAGCATTCGCGGTTCTGGCCAATTGGAATAGCCTCTTGCGCGGAAACGGCGAGGGCCATCGCGAAAACGGTCGCAAACCCACAGAGTCTGTTCAACATCATTCGACCTTTCATTAAATGTAACTATTCAGAACCTGTCCTCAAAGCAGGTTTCGTGGTTGTGATTCAGCCCCGTTGGGGCTGTGGAATCAGTCGTGGCCGTCTTGCCCCGGGGTTTCGCTTCGCTCAACCCCGGGTTACCTCTATTGAGCCGCTGACGCGGCTCTTTTTTGGGGCACGATGACATGTGAACCTGTTAAGGTACGGATTTTACAAGGCCCTGAAGGGTCCTGATTTACATAACTACTAACAGGCTAACTGCTAACTGCAAATTATCTGAACTGCATGGAGTAGACGTCCGCGTCCCGCATACGGAACTCGATGGTGACGGGCTTGCCGGAATTGGCCTTGACGGCCTCCGGATCATCGAAGATGACCTTGCGGTCCAAGGTGTTGCCGAAGGTTTCGCAGGAGGCGAAGCGCTTGCCGGCGGCGTCGATGAGGGTCACGTAGAGATAGCCCATGGCGGAGGTCTCGAAGTTGATGAACATGTCGGAGCCCTCGTAGCTGATCACCTTCGTGGTGGCGACCAGCTCCTTGCCATCGGCATGGAGGGAGGCGAATCCGTCCATGCGGATGGAGTAGCGGTCGAGGACGGCGGGCAGCTGGCTGTGCCAATGGTTGCGGTTGGCATACATGGACAGCTCGTCGGGGCCGCCGGGGACGACGTTGGGCGTGACGGTGAAGCCGACGGCGGGATAGCAGTCGCCGTAGAGCCAGTTGATTCCGTTCTCGACTTCGGGCCGCATGAAGGCCTCCCAGAAGCGGTGGTAGTCCTGGCCGTTGCGGGAGACGATGAAGACGCAGTCCGTGATGGTGAGGCCGAAGCGCTTCTCCATCAGCATGCGGGCGCGGCGGAAGTCCTTGCCGCCCAGCTCCTCGAAGCTGCCGTTCCAGTCGAAGCGCTCAATGTAGCGGGTCGGGAAGCCGATGTAGATCTGCGGCGCGCGGAAATAGGGGTTGATCACGTTGGTGTAGAGCGGGATGTCCTCGCCGTCGTCAAAGGTCAGCAGTTTAGGGTCGGTCCAGGTCTTGAAGTCCTTGGACTCGATGTAGGCGATGTCACGGACGGGGCTCTTGATGCGCGGGTTGTTTGTCTGATGGAAGCCGCGGATGTAGCCGCGGTAGAGGTTGACGCGGGCGTCCCAGAAGATGATGTTGACGGAGTCGAAGGCGCCTTTGGTGGTGATGACATCCCCTTCGGTGAAGTGGATGCTGTCCGCGCTGTAGTAGAGGCGCAGGGAGATGACTCTCTTGCCTTCCGCGTCATTGAAATGGCAGGATGAAATTCCCTTGTAGCGGGCCTCGGGGGAGCATTCGGGGTTCAAGTCCTTGAATACGTAGAAGTTATCGATGCCGCCAGTGTGGTTGTAGCCTGAGGACAGCACGATGTTGTTCTCCTTGCTGCCGTTGAAATCGACAAGACCCAGATTGGGCTTGACCCAGTGGATGCCGTCCGCGCTTTCCGCGTAGCAGGCGACGATGGGATGATACGGCTTGGCGTTGGGCTCCTTGCTGGGGGACTGCCAGCCAAGGTAGTACAGGCGGTAGGTGCCCTTCTCGTTCTGGCCGTCGATGCCCTTGTAGTCGGCGTCGAAGAAGAGGTTGTGGTAGTCGCTTCCGGAGCCTTCCCACGGCGCGTCGTGGGTCAGCACCGGCTCCCGCAGCACGGGCTGGTGGATGCGCAGCTCCGCGGTGGAGAGTCCCTTGTCGATCAGATAGTAGTCGAAGAAGCACTCGCGGTCATGGCCGATTGGAATCACGTTCTGTGCGCTGACGGCAAGTCCCATCATCAGGATGCCGCCGATTGTCAACAACGTCTGTTTCATGGTTTCCTCGTGGTTTTGTATGGTATAGATGGAATGAATGCCTGCCCGCCGGCCCAAAACGGGCGCTGGCAGGATATGTCCTATGGTTAAGTTAATAGTCTTCCGCCCCATGTCAAGCACAGTGCGCCTTTATTCTGCCTCCTGCAGGGCAATTCCAAATTATCTGAATTGCATGGAGTAGACGTCCGCATCGCGCATGCGGAATTCGACGGTCACTGGCTTGCCGGAATTGACCTTCACGGCCTCCGGATCGTCGAAGACCACCTTGCGGTCCAGCGTATTGCCGAACGTCTCGCAGGATGCGAAGCGCTTGCCGGCTGCGTCGATGAGCGTCACATAGAGATAGCCCATGGCGGAGGTCTCGAAGTTGATGAACATGTCGGAGCCCTCGTAGGTGATCACCTTCGTGGCCGCGATGACTTCCTTCTCCTCCGCGTGGAGGGAGGCGAAGCCGTCCATGCGGATGGTGTAGCGGTTCAGCACGGCGGGCAGCTGTGACCAGTGGTTGGCGTTGGCGTACATGGACAGTTCGTCCGGCGCGCCAGGCACGGTGTTGGGCGTCACCACGAAGCCGAGGGTGGGATAGCAGTCGCCGTAGAGCCAGTTGAGACCGTTCTCCATTTCCGGCCGCATGAAGGCGTTCCAGAAGCGGTGGAAGTCCTTGCCGTTGTGGGAGACGATGAAAATGCAGTCCGTGATGGCCAGTCCGTAGCGCTGATCCAGCTTCATGCGGTTCTGACGGAACTCCTTGCCGCCCAGTTCCTCGAAGCTGCCGTTCCAGTCACAGCGCTCGATGTAGCGCGTGGGGAAGCCAATATACATTTGCGGGGCACGGAAATAGGGGGAGATGTTGTTCGTGTAGAGCGGGATGTCCTCCCCGTCGTCGAAGGTGAGCAGCTTTGGATCCGTCCACGTCTTGAAGTCCTTCGATTCGATGTAGGCGATGTCCCGCACGGGGTTTTTGATGCGGGGGTTGTTCGTGGAATGTAATCCGCGGATGTAGCCACGGTAGACTTTCGCGCGGGAGTCCCAGAAAATGACGTTCAGGGAGTCGAATGCGCCTCTGGTGGTGATGACGTCCCCTTCGGTGAAGTGGATGCCGTCCGCGCTGTAGTAGAGGCGGAGGGATTTGACTCTTTTGCCTTCCGCATCGTTGAGATGGCAGGAGGAATTGCCCTTGTAGCGCATTTCCGGGGGGCATTCTGGATTGTCGTCGCGGAAGACCATGAAATTGTCAATGTCGCCGGTGTGGTTGAAGCCTGCGGACAGGACGATGTTGTTCTCCTTGCTGCCTTTGAAATCGACAATGCCCAGATTGGGCTTCACCCAGTGGATGCCGTCCGCGCTTTCCGCGTAGCATGCGACGATGGGATACTGCGGCTTGGCATTCGGCTCCGCGCTGGGGGACTGCCAGCCCTTATAGTACAGGCGGTAGGTGCCCTTCTCGTTCTTGCCGTCGATGCCCTTGTAGCTGTCGTCGAAGAAAAGGTTGTGGTAGCAGCATCCGGAACCTTCCCATGGCGCGTCATGGACAATCACCGCCTCCCGCCGCACGGGCTGGTGGATGCGCAGCTCCGCGGTGGAGAGTCCCTTGTCGATCAGATAGTAGTCAAAGAAGCACTCGCGGTCATGGCCGATTGGAATCACGTTCTGGGCGCCGAGGGTCATGCCAGCCAGCAGAATGCCGCCGACAGCTATAAGAGATTTATTCATAACTTGTTCCCCATCAATATGTTATATAAAAACATAAGCCTCCGGGTTCTCCGAGAGGCTCAACGGCACACCGCCCCTTTGGGGAGGGCGGCGTGTCACAAGAATTTCACAACTCATTAAACGACAGGAATTAATAGTGGACGATGGTCTTGCCGTCCTGCGCGAAGAAATAGACGCCTGTGGAGGTGACGGAGGTGCCGCCCTCGTTGATCATCTCGCACTTGCGGCAGTTGTTCAGGAAGTCGCCGCCGGAGATGGAGGCGGCATGGCCGTCGAAGAAGGCCTGGTTGCAGCGGTCGTTGTGGACCATGTGGAACTGGTAGCTGGGCCCCGTGGTCACGCAAACAGAGGCGGTTGGGGCTTCCGGATAGCCGGTGTACTTGATGAAGGAGTCGCCGAACATGACGAAGCTGGCGGGGTTCTTCATGTAGCTGGCGGCGAAGACGCAGACGCGGTTCGCCGTGGGGGTGGACTTCAGTTTGCGCACCTCAGTATTCACATGCAGCCAGTAAACGGCGCCGTAGGTGATGCACGGCGTATCGTGGATGTTCCTGTACGTGACGTCAACGGGGCAGTCCACGATTGGCGAGCTGGGCTCGATGTAGCCGTTCAGCATCAGGTGGTAGGCCCAGGACTGCTCAAAGAACGGGTCCCCGGAGTGGTCGCGGCCCTCGAACTGCGTGGGATTCTCCGCCATGATGAGGCAGAGGTTGCTGAAGTCATCCATGTACAGCAGCATGGACTGCATGCTGCCGCGGACGTTGGACATGCAGTTGACGGCCATGGCCTTCTGCTTCGCTTTGGCCAGAGCGGGCAGCAGCATGCCGGCCAAAATGGCGATGATGGCGATGACGACCAGCAACTCAATGAGTGTAAAAGCTTTCTTCATGACACAAGCTTCCTTCTTCTAAGGTTTGATAAGTCCTCTCCAAATGGCACTTTGGGAAATGAGAAGCTATTCCAACTCCAGGCAAAGGACCGACAAATCTGCTTCGGACAATGCCAAACCGGCGATTCTTCTGCGCAAGGCAGAAAAACCGCCAGTCCGTGAACGGAATGTGAAAACTCCGGATGGAGCGTTAGTTCATCGTGACGCAGGTGTTGTCGTCAGCCAGGAAGTGATAGGGGCCGGCGGCGGTGAAGGGGATCTTCTTCATGCAGGCGAGGAAATCGTTGGGGCCGACGGAGCCGGCATGGCCGTCGAGGAAGGCGAAGTTGCAGCGGCCGCCATGGACCATCTTGTAATGGCCATGATAGCTGTCCTGGGTGACCAGGGCGTCGGTGTCGGTGCGGCCGCCTTCCTTGTAGTAATTGTCGCCCAGCAGCGTGAAGCTGGAGGGGTTGTTGATGAAGTTGGAGAGATAGAGCTCCGCGGTGGCGGTGTGTTTGTAGATGTTGGTGCTCAGCTCTTTATAGTAGATGGTTCCGTAGGTGGAGGTGGCGCTGGAGGCCATGCCCTGGAAGTCAATGGACATGGGGCAGTTGCAGATGGGGGAATCATATTCCATGTAGCCTTTGATCATGAAGGAGTAGGCCCATGCGGGATAGTAGGCAGCGGACAGCTGGGCGTCCGCCGGAGCCTGATTGTCCCAGAGACGCTCGGGGAAGGCTCCTCTGAAATCGTCCATGTACAGGATGGCGGTCTCAACGCAGCCTTTGAGGTTGGAGGTGCAGTTGATGGCCTGCGCCTTCTGCTTGGCTTTGGCCAGAGCAGGCAGCAGCATGCCGGCCAGAATGGCGATGATGGCGATGACAACGAGCAGTTCGATGAGGGTGAATGCTTTCTTCATTGTTCTAAGTTCCTCTTTATTAATATTTTGTGGCTATAAAAATACCCCCCCGAAATTTTTCGGCGAAACAGAGGACATTCCTTTTTCCACCACACGTATATAATTATACGAAACTTTTGAAAAAAAACAAGAGGTCAGCATGATATTTTTGCGTTTTTTGCGTTCTTTGTGACGATTGTGATTGTGGGAGGGGAGACGGAAGACGGGAAAGTGAATTAGAAATTAGGAATGAGGAATTAGGAATTTGTCAAGTGAAAAGAGTCTCGCGTCTCCCGTCTCTCGTCCCATGAAAAGAGTCTCCCGTCTCTCGTCTCTCGTCTCTCGTCCCATGAAAAGAGTCTCCCGTCTCTCGTCTCCCGTCCAGTGAAAAGTGAAGAGTGAAGTGGGACGAGGGACTGGAGACGGGGGACGGGAGGGGACGTGAGACGTGAGACATGGCCCTTGCCGCATGACAAACAACGACAATCATGAACAATTCGGCGTTGTCAGTTTGACTCCGTTTTGTTAGCCATTATACTAACATGCTGTGCAAAGATAGTGTTGAAGCGTTTTCTGTAATCTATATATAAATAAGGAATAGAAGATGAAGATTCGACATGTGCTGTTTTCGGCGGCGCTGGCGGCGATGGCTGTCCGCGGTCAAGTTGAGGTTCAGTTGGCGGACGACGTGAAATTGCGGCTGGGAGGGGATCTGCGCGTCCGCTATGAGGGCTTTGACGCGGCGGTTCCCAATCCGGATGTGCCCAAGGCCGGCCGCCACACCACGGAGTATTTCCGCATTCGGACCCGCGTGGGCGGCTCTCTGGACTTTGGGGAGGACCTGACTCTGAACCTGCGGCTGGGCAACCGGGTCCATTCGGTCACTACCAGCCCCAACCGCCAAAACAACGACGGCGCCTCCACATGGGAGTTTCCCGACGAGGTGTATGTGGACGCCGCCAACATCGTCTACCGCAATCTGATGGACGGCCGCCTCTCTCTGACTTTGGGCCGTCAGGACCTGAAGTTGGGCAATGGCATGCTCTATGCCGAAGGAACCCCCTTCGACCAGGGGCGCTCTGTGTACAGCGACGGCCTGACCGTCCGCTATGAGGACGAGACGGAGAAAGTCACCGCCTTTGTCCTCTACGACCGCTGGAAGGACGGCATCGTGTTCATCAATGACCGGAACCGGGCCCTGCGCTCTGGAGACATCTTCACGGCGGGCCTCTACTGGACCCATCAGGTGGCCGAGCCGTTGTCCATAGATGTATATTATATGTATAACAATTTGGACGACAAACATCCGGAGACCGCCGAGCGGGCCCATGAGGCCGACGCTTCCGTGAATCTGCACACGGCGGGGCTGCGGCTCTTCGGGCGGCCCGTGACCCTCTTGGACTACAGCGTGGAGGCCGCTCAGCAGTTTGGACGGGATGAGGACGGCTCCCGTCTGGCCGGTTCCATGGCGGACGCGCGGCTGAATTTCCATCTGAACGACGATTGCACCTTCAAGCCGGTTTTGGGCGTGGAGCTCACCCACTTGAGCGGCGATGATCGGGAGGGGGACCGGAACCGCGGCTGGAATCCCCTCATGAGCCAATGTCCTCTCTGGGGGGAGGAGCTGCTTCCGATCATGTTCAACGGCATGTGGAGCAACCTGAACATGGTGGGAACCCACTTCAGCTGCAAAATCACCGATGCCTGCACCTTGAAGCTGTATGCCACGGACTATCAGGCGGATGACCGCGATGGTCTGGTGGGCGCCAATGCCAACACCGGCGGCGGCCGCCATGTGGGCCTGCTGGCTGGCGTGATGACCGCCTACAAGTTCACCAGCAACCTGTCCGCTCAGGCATGGTGGTCCCATTTCATGCCCGGCGACTTCTACGGCAATGGCCACGACTGCAACTGGTTCCGTCTGGAGCTGACCGCCAGCTTCTAGAGAGTTGGGGACTCTGACACCACCGCGACCGCTGCGGCGGGACGTGGAACGTGGCGTTAGCGGAAGGACTGTCCCGCCCCCCACAAAAAATTTTCAAAAAAAGTGTTGGGGCGGGTTGTAATCTGGAAAAAAGGGGATATCGTATACTGTTTCGTGTTTTTGAATTTTAAACGCGTTTTGCATATATAGAAAGAAAGTGAAAACAATGAAAAAGTTTGCATGCATTGCGTTGCTCGTCTTCGTGGGAACGGTCTTCGCCGGGGTGGAAGATCCGTACCATCAGTTCGGTGAGGTTGTGTATAATCAAGATACATATACTGAAGCAAATGGCACCGCTGGCGGTTTCACGGATTATATAAACTTTGTTCAGAAGGGAGCTGACAAGGGAATCATTACGCTGAAGGTTGTTGGCGGCACGGATGTCTACCTGACCTCGATTATTGACAACTGGGGTCCCTCCATCACAGATATGGGTACAATCTTTGACATGTCCAAATATGGCTATATGACAGCTAAGCCAACGGATTTTGAAACTGCGGCAAAGGTTACCTTTGATAATGAATCTGTAATCAAAGGAAGTGAGACGCCTGATTCGGTTACATATTATGATGACGCCAAACCTGAAGAAAATAAGGCAACGGTGGCGGCGTATTTCCTTGGTCATTTTGATAAAAGTCAGGAAATCTACCTCTTCTTGACACCTAAAGATAAAGCAACGGGGGAAACGGTCTCCACGGTTCAATTGCTTAGTCCTGACAATGAAGGTACGGAATTGGTGACTCGCGAGTTTGGATGGGAATCAATTTCTCCTTTGGATCTTGCCGACAATCCAGTTGTGAATTTTGGTCTGATTAGTCCTAATGCCAATGCATATTATCAAGACAACTGGCTTTTCACCGCAGTGTTCAAGTACAATCCTCCTCAAACCGGCAGCCCGATTCCCACGGGGGCATTGGCAAGTTTGATTTGCCTGGGCACGGTGGTGGCGAGTTCCATGACCACGCGGAAGAAGCGCTATTGAGGTTGGCGGACAATTGTGAGTTTTGATGTGGCAGGCTTCCGCTTTTTTTGCGGAAGCCTGTCGCGTTTGGGGGATGGACAGTTCCGCAGAGAGTCGGCCATCCCATATGAGATGGTTTTAAACGCGGGAGGGTGTCATTGCCCATGAGCATGTCGCGAAAGCATGTTTTTCTGTTCTTCCTCATAGCGGGGGCCCTGGTGGTGGTGATTGTCTGTGGTCTGATGGGCGTCATGGTCATCCGCCACAAACGGCAGACTGGCCTGTTCAAGGACGGGGAGCTGGCCTACCACAACGGCGACTACGTGCAGGCGGAGACGCTGCTGACCCAATACCTCTCCCATGACTCGGACAAGGAGGAGGCATGGAAATATCTGGCCCATGTCTACGAGGGCAAGGGGCAATGGCTGGAGGCGGCGGGTTGCTGGCAGCGGCTGGTTCAGCTCAATGTGCTGGAAAGCGAATATGTGACCAACTGCATCCAGGCCAACTATCGGATTCATAACTATCAGGGCCTCAACCACATCTTCAATAAGGCCACTGACGCCCAAAAGGAGTTTCAGGAGATTTACGCCCTGACCCGCTTCAAGGTGGACTCCGCCGACCCCGCCGTGCAGGAACTGGTGGACGCCCTTCCGGCGGACAGCCGGATCCGGCGGCTGATTGAGGCGCTGAAGAACGAGGGCCCCGCCGACGAGCTGGAGTTCCTCAAAAAGCAGGACGATCCCGTCATTCAGGTGGAGGCCTGCATTCTGGACGGCTATATCGCGGAGCTGAAGGAGAAGGACATGGCCCGCGCCGAGCAGTGCTTCCGTAAGGCGGTGGAAATCAATCCGCCCCTTTGCCAGCGGGAGCTGGGCAATTTCCTCTTCCGCCAGATGCGCTATCCAGAGGCCGCCGAGGCCTTTCAGCAAGCCTATCCGGCCATGCTTTCGGGCGATGCGGTCCTGAATTATGGCGAAGTCCTTTTCTTCCAAAAGAATGAAGAGGGGCTGAAGAAACTGGAGAAGGATGTGAGCCGTGGAGTTGGGAACTCATTGCCTGTCCGCGCCTATATCCAATGCCTGCTGGCGGCCATGGACCGAAAGACGGAAGACATGGTGAAGAATTATCAGGTGGCCGGTCTGCGCCGCGAGACGCCCATGGGGCTGCTCATCACCTTTTTGGTGTCCGTGGAGACGGTGGACATCCCCCAGATGGTCCCCGTCCTGTTGCGATGGAAGGGCACGGCCATCTTCGAGCAGAAGAAAGAGGAGATTTTGACCAGCGTCCGCCACGTTCTGATGCAGGCCATGGAGAAGCGGAAATGGCAGGAGGCGTCCCGTCTGGCCATGCTGTTCAGGGATCAGAAGCCGCCGGAGATTTTGGTGTACAAGGCGTTGCTTTTTGAGCGGGCCGCCTTTGGTGTGGTTCCGGAAGATCTTCTGCAAGAGGCAATTACGTATTTCCCGGAAGACCAGGCGTTCCGTGCGTTGTCATTGCGCAGCGCCTTGTCGAAGGGGAATGTGGATGAGGTGAACGCCGCCTATGAGCAGGTCATCGCCAAAAGCGCGGATCCGGAGCTGGACCGTTATCGGAAGGCCATCTTCCTGGAGCAGAAAGGCCTTGTGGAAGAGGCCTTTGCGGAGATTTCGAAAAACCTGCAGGAGCATCCTTCGGAGCGGGAGGCGAAGCACTGTCTGGCCTTTGCCATGCGCACGGGCCACAAGCCGGCTTTGGAGGCCGTGGCCTCCTATCCGCAGCTGGCCCCCATCGCCCGCTTCGAGAACGAACGCCGCTATGGCGATCCCGAGGCGGCGCTGAAGATGCTGACGGAACAGCCTCTGGAGCAGGGACTTTCCGCCGAGGTGCTGGAGGAGCGGGAGATTCTCCTGCCGTTGGGACTGTATCTGGGCATCTCCCGCCAGCGGGAGCGGGCCATCGCCGTCTATGAGTCGCTAAAGCCCTACATGATGTCCAGCCCCATCATCGACCTGAACCTCTCCGAAATCTACAAGAGCTTGGATGACAAGGAGAAAGCCTTGGCGAACGCCGCCGACGCCTATGCCAAGGCCCCCAACAACCCGCTGGTCAAATCGGTCTACGGCATGCGCTGCGCGGAGAACGATGACTTCGAGAAAGCGGTCACGCTCATCCCGATGAATGTACAAGATCCTGAATACCAGAAGGTTCTGGTGACCAGTCTGGAGAAGTGCATTGAAACGAGCTACAAGGACCAGCGCCTGGCCTCCTGCCGCTCCTATATTCGCAGTCTTCAGGAGCTCCAGCCGGAGAACGCCTGCGCGGCTGATTACCACAAACGGCTGGAGGAGGGCGACGAGAAGAACAATGGCCAGTGACAGAGGCAGATTCCTATTGGCGTGGCAGACTGCCCGAGACAATTTTCGGGCAGCTCCCATCAGCGTGTCTCTGCTGTTGGCGGCCATGCTTTTTGGCTGCGTGGAATATGTGCTGTGGGGGCGAAGCCATCTGGAGGATGGCATCCCGCTGGTGGCCCTGCTGCTTTTGGCCGCTTATGATCAGCTGCGTAAACCATTGCAGCCCAAACGGATAGCTGCATCCGAGGCGGCGGGGTGGATGTTGTTGCTCCTGTCGTTGGCCGTCGGTGGCTGGATTTGGGCGGGGGGCGGACGCCAAGACGGTGAAAGCCAGCGGCTTCTGCCCATCGTGTGCAAGAACGCGGCGCTGTTGGGCGTGGCCGTGGCGGTCACCCTGCGGCAGGACGGCTTCCCTGTCGCTCTCCGCTTTTTTCCCCTTCATGTCCATGCCATCGTCATCCTGCCGCTGTATGAATTCATCCTGCTGGAGTTCAGCTATCCGCTGCGGCTGGTTTCGACTCAAGTCTCCGTCTGGCTGATGCGCTGTCTCGGCATGAATGTCCGCTGCGACGGTCCCAGCCTCATCTTCGATGGACAAGTCCTCTCCATCACGGACGCCTGTTCAGGCATCGGCCTTTTGGGCATGCTCTTCTTGCTCGCGTATTGGATTGTGCGGCCTATTCGCAGCGAGGCATGGAAGAAATGGTGCTGGAGCCTGCTGGTCATCCTCTGGATCATTTTGGCCAACGCCCTGCGGCTGCTGCTGACCCTTCTGCTGTATCAAATCTGCGGACATAAGGTCTTCGAGCGGGAGCTCCACTTCCTTCTGGGCTGCTTCTTCATCGTGGCCGCATCCCTGTTGACATGGTGCAGCTCCATGATTTTCCAGCTGGACACGGCGAAGGAGACGCCATGAAACTCCGTTCCCGCGCCGTGTGGGTCGCTCTGTCGGCCATCCCGTTCCTCTTGGAGCAGCCCTACAGCTTCCGCACCATGTCCACGACGCCCACGGAGCGGTGGAACTGGTGCTTTCTCTGCGGCGCGCTGGCGCTGGCCGCTTTGATGGCCCCGAAATGGCTTTCCACGAAGAGCAAGCCCCCCGTCGGGGCGCTGCAAAAATGGCTTCCGTTGCTGTTACCCCTTGCGTTGCTGGTATTTGGATATATACGACACATCCACATGGTGATTCTGGCAGGGGGACTGCTGCTGCCCGGCTGTCTCATCTACGCCCTTTGGGGCTGGCGGCATCTGCTGCTCTGTCTGCCTCCTCTGGGGATGCTGGCTCTTGCATGCCCCTCCGTGGGCTATCTGCTTTCCCTTGCCTTCTCCTACGGCGAAGTGACTCTCAAGACCATTCTCGCGGCATTGTTGACCGTGATGGTTCCGATTCTCTATCTTGTTCATTTGGAGAAGGTTACACCTAAAGCATTGGCATTCAGCATCTTGGCGTTGCTGGTGCCTGCCCTCTATCTCTCCGGCGGACGCTCCATCTCCTTGCAGCCGGCGGTGCTGCCAGTCTTTTCCCGTCTGATTACCAACGACTTCCGAGGGGTGCAGGAGATGGACAACGACAGCGACCGCACCTTCTTCGGCGACAGCAAATCCGAACGCTTCCAGTTCGTGGATGCCACAGGCACGTCCATCGGAGCGCTGCATGTGTGGGATATCGCCGATGTCCATAAAATCCATCCCACGGCGTTCTGCCTTCGGGTCGGAGCCTATCGCCTCCTGCAGGAAAAGACATTGCATCTTCCTGCGAAAGAAGGACTTCCGGCAATGGATGTGTTGGAGATTCTGGCCGAGCGGCAGGGGCGCAGGCGGCTCTTCTGGCAGTGGTACAGCACGCCGAGCCGCTCCACGGGCAGCTTCCTGCTCTTCCGCACCATCTTTTCCCAAAAGGACAATTGGTCCGCCTTCATCGTGGACACGCCCGTTGGCGACTCTCTGGAGGAACGGCGGGAGACCCTCCATCGCTTTGTGGCGGCGTTTATGGAGAATTAGGTTTTTAGTTAGGCGTTGGCGGTTCGCGGATCCTATTGGAAAAGGTCATCCAATGTCACTTCGGACTGGATGTCATTCCAATAGGCGTTGTGGACGAGGCCGCCGTTGGTGACAAAGGTCAGATAGGCGGCACCTCGCGGCTTTTGTTCCATGACGAATTGATCGCGGCGGTTGAGGATTTTTCGATGCTCTTCTTTCGTGATTTCGTATTGGCCCTGTGAATATTTGATTTCGCAGATGTTCACGGCGTCATCCGAACGTTCGATGAGGAGGTCGATTTGAGCGCCATCCTCTCCCTTGGCCAGACGCGAACGCCATGCGTACTGGTGGGTGAGGATGCCGGAAATGCCGAGCTTCCGCTTGATTTGTTCGATATGCGTCATGCAAATGCGCTCAAAGGAAAGGCCACGCCATGTGTTGATGGCTGGAAGATTCTGCATCGCCTCCCATGAGCCGCCTCCGTTCTCATCAAGGTCTGCCAGAAACTTGTAGTGAAACAAGGTGAAATTGTCAATCAGCTGGAAAACCGCCTCGTGAGTTGTTTTGTTGGGCATGCGGTAGCGTCTGACAAATCCGCATTCAACCAGCTCGGAGAGAGCCTTGCTGAACGCGCCGTTGTCGGGAGCCTGTGTCGCGTGGAGCAATTCCTCCCGAGTCATGCCCGCCTTTTTTCTGCCAAGGGCCGACACAATGTCAATGTGGCGTTGCGGCTTCTTGAAGAGGGATGCATAGAGGTGCTTGTATTCGTCGTGCAATTCGCCGTCTGCGGCGAAGAAAATGGCGTCAATGTTCTGTGCGGGACTTTTGTCCTTCTGGAGGTAGTTCCAATAATATGGTATTCCACCCATCACCATGTAGTATTCGAGGATTTGACGCCGTGTGACGACAAGGCCTTTGGCCATCGCGAAGCGTTCGCATTCTGCTAAGGTGAACGGCTCCAGCTTGATGCGATGGGTCAGGCGATTGTGGAGACCGCCTTTGTCGTTGATGATTTCATCTGTCATCCAAGACGTTGCCGAACCGCATACAATGAACACGATATCCTTTCGAGCAGACGCCCATCCGTTCCAGAACGTCTCGATGGCGCTGACCAGACCCGCGCGCTGTGAGTCCATCCACGGAAGCTCGTCAATGAAGATGAGTTTTTTGCCCATCGGCATGCGTTCAAGTCCCGATGCGAGCAAATCAAATGCGTCATACCACGTTTTGGGGGCTTTCTTCACGCTGAAACCATGGCGTTGAAGGGATTTTACGAAGCGCGTGATTTGTTCTTTGCGCCCCACATTGGCGATTCCCGTGTGATAGAAGGCAAAATTTCCATTGAACACTTCGCGTATCATATAGGTCTTGCCGACACGACGGCGACCGTAGACGACAATGAACTCCGATGAATCGCTTGCAAACGCCTCATGGAGTTTTTTGATCTCGTTTTCCCGGCCTATCAACATAATCGATGTTTCCTGTTCATTGAAATTGTGTCAATCACTATACTTCAAACTCAGCGGAATGCAAGAAAAAAACGGCGATTCCGCTGAGTTTAAAGACGTCTTGACCATGAGAGGGTGCTTAAACTTGGCGGAAAGTGCAAAAAGAATGGCGATTCCGCCGAATTTTGCTGTTTGAGTGGCGGTCGTGGCGTCTATGAAGTCTGGATGCAGATGGCGACGGCGCCGGCGACACAGGCGGCGATGGCGATGCACTGCAGGGGGCGGAGTCGTTCCCGCAGGAAGAGCACGCTGTAGATGACGAAGCCCACGATGCAGGAGACGACCATCAGCGGGTTGGCCACGTTGCCCAGCCCCGCGCGGCCAAGGGCATCCATCCCATTGTAGTAGAGGAAATAGCTGACGAACAGGCCGATGCCCTCGCTGAGGATGATGTATTTCCAGAAGATGCCGCGGCGGCAGTTCTCCATGAAGAGCCGTGGGATGGGAATTCGGCGGATGGCATTGCAGATGAGGGCGCTGATGAGCGTGCCGATGGAGCCCATCATGGATTTGAATACGGAAATGACCTGCCGCGTGTCCTCCGAATAGGAGGGAATGTTGCTGACGGTCTGCTGGATGCCGCAGACGAAGAAGGCGGAGAAGGCCAGCAGAAGCCATGTGTTCGAGGTGGCCCCCGAATTGTCCTTGGACAGCCCGAATAGCGTCAACGCAATGATTACCAACACGATGCCGCATCCTTTCACAACGTTGAACGAGACGCCGAAGAACAGAAATCCCATGATGAAGGGGATGATGGTGGCGCTTTGGATGATGGCCCACACAATGCCGTTCGGCCCCCGTTGCATGGCGGCCGACATCAGTTCCAGCATCCAGAAGTTCACCATGCCGCTGGCCATGCAGCAGGCGGCGACAATCAGTTGCGCATGCCCCGTTGATTTTCCTAACATATTCGTGCTCAACAGGATACAACCGCTGACCGTGATGCAGACAAGAGCCTGAACCAGCTGGACGATGCTGGTGGAGATGTGGTGTTTGGGCGCACCGCCCATGATGGCGCCGGCAATGCACCACGACATGCCGGTCAAAATCATTGCTGAAATGCCGAAAACCATAATGACCTAAATAGTTGAAAATTAGCAATTAGCAATTTTTCGTGTGACAAATGAAATGGCCGATGAATTGCTAATTGCCAATTTCTGATTGCATGATTAGTTCAGCGTCAGCTCCACGGCGGTGACGCGGGGGGACCGCAGGCTGTTTTCCGCCCGCAGAGTCAGACGGTACTGCAGCACATCGCCTTTGTTGAAGGCGAAGCCTTCCGGCTTGAACCACTGAGCCTGATCCATGGGCGTGTCGTCATTGACGATGCGGACCATGAGGGCGGTGGAGGTTCGCGGAGGGCAGTCCGCCTCGATGCGGACGGACTCCACCTTGCCCGCCGCCTTCGCCGTGTAGGGGGCGGAGTAGTAGAATTCGTCCGGTCCGCGGTCGAGAATGTTGCCCGGCTCGAGGGCGGTCATTCCGTGAGGGCCTTCAGTGGGCAGTTTGGTGGTCTTGCGGGGGTTGAATCCCTCGGGGCCGTTCCACCACACTTCGCTGTCCGACGTGTGGTCGCCCCAGGTCTTGTGATTGGCGACGGCCAGGTCGATCCAACCGTCGTCATTGAAGTCAGCGGCGACGCAGCCGGAGGCGGAGTGGGTGAAGAGATGGTCGCGGTCGTAGAAGCCAAAGCGGCCCTCACGATTCCAATAGAGGAAGCTGACGATGTCGCGGTCCTTGCCGCCGTGATAGCTGCCCACGAACATGTCCAGCCAGCCGTCGTTGTTGAAGTCGGCGATGGCGATGGAGTCCGCCGCGTCGGCGCGCAAGACGGTTTTGCGGCTTTCGCTGAGGCCCTGAGGTCCGTTCCAGTAGACGTGGACGTAGGAATGATGGGGCTCATGTGGTGTAAGTTCCCCGTTATGAGGTGTTTCCGTATGCGTTCCAATGATCAGGTCCGGGTAGCCGTTCTTGGTGAGGTCGGCTGCGCGGGCGCAGGCGCCCTTGAAGATGCCCAGCTCGCTGTGGTTGGCCATGGAATAGCCGTCGGGTCCGCCCCAGAAGATGAGTGTGCGGTCGGTGGTGATGAGGGGGACGATCAAGTCCAGATAGCCGTCTTTGTTCACGTCGACGCCCAAGATCCAGCGGGGGCTGCCCATGCCCTGGAGGCTGAGCACCTCGCCGGTCTTGTAGCCGTCTGGGCCGCCGCGGAAGATGACGATGTCGCTGTAGTGGTTGGTCACGGTGACCAGGTCCAGGTAGCCGTCCTTGTCCAGGTCGGCCACGAAGCCGCCCCAGCCGCCGCGGACGGGAACGGTGTAGCTCTTCTCCGGCTCAAAGCCCTTGGGGCCAAAATGATGGACATGATGGCCAGGGTCCAGGTGGAGGGACTCCTCCGCATTGTTGCAGACGATGAGCTCGGCCCAGCCGTCGTCGTCGATGTCCGCATAGATGGAGTCGACGGCGCACCAGGCGGGGACGGCGGTGACGCGGTCTTTGGAATAGCCGTCCTTTCCGCCCCAATAGATGAAGGCATGGTCGGAGCCGACGGAGCTGCGGGTGTGCTGATTGATGAGCAGGATTTCCGCCTCCTTGCCTTTGCGGGTCAGCACGAAGACGCGGCGGGTGCAGCCGCCGAGCAGGGCGCCGGACTGGGTGATTTGGCGTTTGGGGCCGATCTTGAAGATGGGGCATTCGTGGTCGTAGTTCCGCTTGTATTCCCCTTGGGCGATGATGAATTCGCGGTTGGGGAGGATGGCCACATCCGTGGCGCGGTAGGTGACGATGGCGTCCTTGCGCTTCTCCGAGAAGCCGTCCTCGCCGCCCCAATAGACATAGCTGCGCTCGCTCTTGTGGTCGGCGGAGGCGGTGTGGGTGGCGATGACCGCGTCCTCAAAGCCGTCGCCGTCCAGGTCGCCGATGGCGATGGAGACGGCCATGCCCGCCTGAAATTCGGCGACTTGCTCGATGGCCCGCTGCCGCGTGGCGGAGAAGAGCAGCATCTTCTTGCCTGTGGACAAGGTGAAGCAGTGGCGGCCTTTGTAGACGACGCACTGCAGAAGGCGGGCGATCTCCGTCTTCGCCTCCATCTCGCTGGTCCTGCCTTCGACACCAATTGGTGGAACTGTCTCGTCTTCAGGAAGTTCGGGAATTTCCGTGCAACGCTCCAAGACAATGCCGTCCGGGCCGCCCCAATAGATGGTGGTGGCGGTGCTCTTTTCCTTGCGGACGATGAGCTCGTCAAAGCCGTCGCCGTCCAAATCGCTGGCGGCCACTTGGAAGCATTCGATGGGCAGGTCGATGAAGCGGTGCCACTCCAATCCCAAGCCGTGCTGCTGGAAGATGCGGACGGTCTTGTAGCAGGGCATGGTGAAGGCAAGGGACGGCCGCGCCTCGCCGCCGAAGCAGCCGGCGGCCACGCTGGTGGAGTTGGGGGTGGGAATGCGGCTGTGGTACTTTTCGGAGTATTCTTCGTCGCTGCCGAAATAGATGTCCGTGGTGGAGTAGGGGGCGGCGGCGTCTCCGCGGCCGGCCAGAATGACGTCGGTGTAGCCGTCTCCCGTCAGATCCACGGCGGCGCCGGAGATGGTGCCCATGGAGGCAAGCTCAATCCGCGTTCCGTCGCGGTGGTAGACGTAGCTGGGGGCGGACTCATGGTGCGGCTGGCAGTTGGCGTAGACCAGGTCGAAATAGCCGTTGTGGTTCAAATCGTATTGGTAGATGCGCTGCAGAACCCCTTTGCGGGACACATAGAGGTTGTGCCCTCCATTTCCATACGTTCCTTTGCGGAACTCCTCAAATCCTTTGGTGGACCAAATCGTTTTCTTCTTTGCGGCCATGACGCCCCCTTTTATGTTGATTCAATAGGATAATGGAAAAGACCATACAAAAATATAATGCGGGAGCGGTTTCACTCAAGTGTCACTTTGATAAAGTTGTGGTATAGTTTATTATTTGGTATTGGAAATTAGGAATATAGTTAGCAGCAAGGAGTTTTACTAGGGCGTCCAGGGCATCTAGGGCTTCTAGAGCTAGCTAGTCGGGGAGTTTGATGACGGACAAGATGGAACATGACGAGAACAGCGCGGGGGTCGTCCTTGGAGGGACGTCCCTTCTGCGGGGGGACGGCGCATCGGCGTCGCTTCCGGCGGATCGTCGCGGCGAGGCGGACATGGCCGCGCTGAAGGAGACGGCCATGCGGGTGTTGCCGTCGGAGCTGCGGAACGAGGTGGTCTCCGAGCTGCTGGCGGAGGAACGGCATCCCAGCCCGCTGCATTGGCTGCTGGTCTGCGCGGCGCTGCTGGCGGCCGTGGCGCTCTTCTGGTGGCAATTCCCCGCCCGCCGCGCCATCATGCAGGTGGGCGACATCGAAATCGCCACGGAGGCCGTCGCCAAGAGCAGCCCCTACTACAACATCGCGCTGAAGGCGGAGGAGCTCTTTGAGGCCAAAAAGTATTCCGCCTGCGCGGAGACCATCGCCCCTGTGTTATTGGATATTCTGGAGAATCAGGAGGAACACGACAGCTCCCACAACCGGCTTCTCTACCAATTCTACGAGTCCGTCCGCAAGGGGCGGGTGGCCTATGACATCGACCAAATGGCCCGGGTGAACATCGGCAAGGTGGTCGCCGCCAATCCGGACGAAGCCCGCTGGGGCATCCTCCAGATCGAGCTGTGCGCCAAGGAGTTCATCGCCTTCGAGGAGCTCTATCGAAACGTGCAGAAACACAAGGGCGACAAGGGGTTCGCCAAAGAGCGACGCGTCCAGGCCGACAAGTGGATAAAGACCGTCACGGAGCTGCTGAACAGCCTGTCACGCCAGCTGCCGGGGACGACGGGCCGTGGGCATGACGACATGCTGAAGGATATCGTATGGCTTAAGTTGTTGCATGCCAAGATGTTATGTTGCAGATGGATGCTGGAGGGCCAGGGCAAGTTCCCCGATGACTTTGGGGATGCGGGGGTCGACAGCCGAGAGCAGGCTCTGCAAATCTGCCACGAGAGCGAACAGCGCTACAGCGAACTGGGCAGCATGGACGCGGAGCTTCTGGACTTCTTCTATCTCCGCCGTTTCATCGCCCAGGTCATCAAGGATCATCTCTCGTTGGTGAACCACAGCTATTATTGGAATGGCGAGAAGCGATGGAGCATCCTGCCGCTGATGGACGAGATCGCGGCCATGGACGCCGTGCTGAAGAAGCCAGGGACAGGAGGGAAACGATGACGGAGCGGTCTGAACGGCGGTTGGGACGCGCGGCCTGGAGCTGGCTGTCCGCTCCCGGAAGTGGAACCCGTGGAATCCGAAGCTTTGCCGAAGGGAGATTCTATGGGGTGCTTTTTCTGTATCTTGTTGCATTTCTAGTATTTGCAAAAGATCCATTTTTCCATCAGAATGGCGTGTTCGTCTATCAGCAAGGCATTGTCACGTTGATTTTGGGCGGCCTTTTGGCCGCCGCGTTGAATTGGGAGATGTGCATCTTCGGAAAGCCGGTGGGGGCCAATTTGTTTCTGCATGTGATTCAAGTGTTTCCTCTGACGTTACTGGTGGCGAGACTGACGGCGCGGCCGACGGTGGTTCCGCCGCCCACCTCCCTGATGGGAAAAGGGCTGAAGATCGCCAAGGAGCTGGTCAACGGCATCATGGGAGATGTGGTGATCACGATTCCGCCATGGCTCGTCGATGTGTTCACCAACTGGAAAATCTGCCTTTTTCTGGCGCTGCTCTTGTTCTTCCTGTGCCTGCGCCACTTGCCCATGAAACTTGGCGCCGTGATCTGCCTCTTTTTGGTGCCGTTGGCCACGGTGATTCAGGATGGCGGCGTGGGCCATCTTCTGGTGGGCATCGCGCTGTTGGGCGTGGGCATGACTCTGCAGTTCTGCCGCTATGACCGTATCCTGTACTATGAGAACGTGTTCCATCGGCTGCAGCGGGCGCCTCTTCCGGACGCGAAATTCGGCGACGTGGCGCTGCGGGTCATGGTGCAGCTGGAGAATGAGGGGCGCCTGTCCGAAGGCAACCTGTTGGGAATCGTCCGCTCCGAATATGGCACGGCGGCCGCCCTCCCGTCGACGGAGCTGAAGGCCAAATGCGGCGAGGTTCTCCAGAAGCTGGTCTATGAATATGGATTGGCGGTTCTTCGGGGGGATGTGGACGGCCTCTTCCTGAAGGCCGACCCCATGCTTTCCCATCATGACAGCCTGCTGACCAGCGTGGCCGTCTTCCCGCGGGCGGTTCTGGCTCTGCTGACGGCCGCCGTCTGGGTGCTTCTGCCTGTGGATGTGATTCCGGACGCCATCCCCTTCCTCGGCATGCTGGACGATGTGGCGGTCACCATCTTCTCCGGCTTGGTTCTCAAAAACTCTTTGGACTCCCATGTACTTCAACGGCAATGATTTCTTTCGTGGCGTCGGCTATCTGCTCAGCGGCATCCGCGAATTTTGGAGTCGCCCACGGCTATGGCTGTATGCGCTCGTCCCCCTGCTTTGCGTGAAAGTGGTGTTCTCCCTGGTCACCTGGATGGTCATGAAGCACTGGATTCTGCCGTTGGAGAGCTGGATGCAGGGTCAGTTTGAGGTCATCGGCTGGAACACGGTCGGGGGACTGGCGGCAAAGGGCGTCCATTGGCTCTGTCTGATCGGGCTGCTCATGGTCATGTCCGCTGTGGCCAGTTTTCTCTTTGAGCTGTTTGGCTGCTTTTTCTTCTCCCGCATGGTTCGCTTCTATGAGTATTGGGTCTACCAGCGCCCCCAGCCGCCTCCCCTCGGGGTCGGCCGCGAGCTGCTCAACGGGTTCGACAGCATCGTGTACTCGCTGGGCACGGTGCTTCTCTATGTCCCCCTCATGGCCATCGGCATCATTTTCCCCCTGGCCGGACAGCTCATGACGGCGTGGTTCATCGGCTATCGCTACGGCGTGAGCTACTGCGCGGAGGCTGGCTTCAATCGAGGCATGACCATCCACACCTTTCAGGTGCGGCTGCGGGGACGACGGCCCGTGCTCTACGGCTTTGGCGTCGCCGTCTTTGTCATCCTGCTGATTCCCTTCCTCTCCATCCTGCTGATTCCAGGCTGCGTCATCGGCGGAACCCGCCTGGTCAACGAAGAATGGGTCAACTGATTGATGATGAGCAATTAGGAATTGGCAATGCAGATCTTCAGAACCGAACACAAAGGTCATATTCTGTGGCCGAATCAGGACCATGGCACTGTTTTTTAGGACATCAGGGTTCTGGAAATTTCAACTGGGGTTGGGGGATAGAAGGTTGAAAGGCCCCCTATGAATAATATAGTATAGAAGTTTGAAAAACCGTCATCGCCGACGCAAGTGCCCTAACCTGCGTTGGACTGATATGCCAAACGGAGTGGATAATGGAATTCAAGGAACTGTTGCAAGGCTTCGGTGACCGGTACGGCATCGAAGACATGGTGGCTGACGGAGACGAGTCCGTGGCGCTGAAGATCGATGACATGGTACTGGAGCTTGTCCATGACTCGATTGGGCAGAACATCTTTTTGAGAGGGACGTTTGGGGCGCCGCCGCTGGAAGGGGAATTGCTGTTCGCTCAAATGCTTCTGAAGACAAATTATCTCCAGCTGGGCACGGATAAACCGATGGTTGCCCAGAATCCCGAAACCAACGCCTATGTCCTGAATCGGGCCATCTCTCTTAGGGGACTGGACTTGGACACCTTCTGCTCCAACGTGGAGCATTTCGTGAACCAACTGGAGGATTGGGTCAAGCTGCTGGCCGACTACCGTCCCGCGATGGAGGAGATGAAATCCAGAGAGTCGGAGGAGAAGAAAGTCACGTCTCTGAACAGCGGTGATTTCATCCGCGTGTAGGAAAATATCCATAGCATATTTGTAATGAATATGTTATGAAAACGTTGAGAAAGACGGCAGTTAGGCGATGCAGATAGGCACGAAAATCAAGACGATTCCCTATGGAATCAGCGACTTCGCGAGCGCACCATGGGGCTGGCTGGCTTCGAGGACCTTGCGCGAGTCTCTCCTTTTCGCGGAGGAGATTTGAACGTGCCAGAAGACCGTATATTTATAGATGGATATCGATAAGCTACATTTGTCCCATTCATCCAATTGTCTGAGGAGAAACGATGAAAACAACAACCTGTCTCAAACTGCTTTGCGTCGGCATGAGCTGCCTTTCGTTGGGCGCCGCTGCGCAGACCATTCGGAAGCCATTGCTTATCCCATTGGAGTTCAACGACTTCGGTACGCCGGAAAAGGTATGGTTCCATCCCGGCGTGGCCGCGCTGCCAGACGGCACATGGCTGGCCACCATGCAGGAGGTCGCCGGAAGCGACTTCTTCCGCAACCCGCATTTCGCCTTCAGCAAAGACAAAGGCAAAACCTGGACGCCGCCAGAGGAAATTGAATCCTACAAGGCGACGCCCTTCAAGGACACCCAATTCCAAATCGGCGTGGCGGATGTCCGCCCCTTTGTGTCGCCGAACGACGGCACCGCCTTCGTCTTCAGCTGCACTGTCTTCTACTCTCCGAAGGGCAATGTGGGTTGGGCGCAGGAGCAGCAGGGCTTCCCGAGAGAAGAGGGCTTCTATGTGACGTGGCGGCCGGAGACCGGATGGTCGAAGCGCAAAGTCCTCCCGCTGCCGGAGTACGATGGCAACTATCGCACTGCCTGCACCCAAATTGCTTTCGTGGAGAATAACGAGGTTCTCGTGCCCATCTACCTTGAGCGCGGCAAGACCAAGTGGGGTGGCCACGACAGCGACAAATACGGCATCGTCATCGGTCGCTATCGTCAAGTGGGAGAGGAACTTGAGTACATCTCCATGAGCCAGTACATCGATCATGATGTCGGCCGCGGCGCCATTGAGCCCTCTATCATCCAGCTGCCGGAGGGCGGCTTCGCCCTCACCATCCGTGCGGAGGACAACCACGGCTACGTCTGCTGCTCCAAAGACGGCATGACCTGGTCGGACAAAATCTTCTGGCAGTGGGAGGACGGCATGCCGCTGACCATGTCCACCACGCAGCAGCATTGGTTGCGCGCCGGCGACAAGGTCTATCTTGTCTACACGCGCGACGACGGCAACAACACGAAAATCTTCCGCTTCCGCGCTCCGCTTTACATCGCGGAGGCCATTCCCTCCAAAGGCGTCTTGCTGCGCGAGACGGAACAGGTGGCAATTCCCCGCCAGCTCATCGACGGCAAGGAGGCCCTCTACGGCAATTTCCATTGCACCCAGCTGACGCCCAGCACGGCCCTGATCACGGATTCCGGAGCCGCCAGCAACAAAAGCATAGTCATGGCGACGCTTGTTGCGCCGTAATCAGCGGGTTGACTTTGGCGGCGCCAAGGTCGGTGACGGAGTTGGCGCCGCCATATATAAATGCAATGAAATGCATAGAATTGAATTGCAAAATATGAAACCCAAAAAGGGACCGTGAAAAGCGGCGAAAATGGCGAAAATCGCGTCCGAATGAGCCCAAAATGACCCCTGTTTTTGAGGACAATGCCCTTTGCGGGGCCCTATGATGGCCTTCCTCGCGTTTTAGGTCCGACCCTGTATATTAATACCTCTCATGATATATAGGGCCAAAAATGGCCGCTTTTTTGAGTTTGGTCTTTGTTGCAGTTTATTTCATTATTTTGCAATAATCTGCAAAAATGCAATGTGGATGCAGAGGAAGAGAATCGTCAAAGAAGATTTTGGCGAAGTTTAAATCTGTAGGAATAATTGCTATTTCTTTGCGAGCCTGCTTAAGGCGATTTGGACAGGAGAGGGCTTTTCGCCGTCCAATTGCTGTTGGTCTTCGATGGCCTGGAAGAGGGCCTCGCAGGCGGTGCGGTAGTCCACGCCCGCCAATTCCACCAACAGGCGGGTGCCTCGGTCCAACAGCTTCTTGTTGGTGCAGTCCACCCAGCTCATCCAGTTGCCGCTGATGCGCCCCATCAACGCCATGGTGCCCGTGGAGATGGTGTTGAGGGCCAGTTTGATGGCCAAATGGGACATGAGCTCCAAGGCACCGTCTGTGCAGGGGACGTCAAGGGCATGGTTGGCCAGCCGGGTTCCAATGCCCAAACTGGTGCGGACGGCAAAGCCGGCGCCCAGCTGACGGCATGCGTCCGTCAGTTGCGTCGGCGGATCGCCCACGGTGATTTGCACACAGGCGTCTTTTCCGCTGTCACAGCGCTCTTCCACGTTCTCCCGTCCGATTTGGAATTTCAGCAGGTCTTGGGCGGCGAGAGCGGGCGGATTGGCGGCGATTTTGTCCTCCGCTCCCATGGCGGCGTAGTCCTGAGGCGTCCAATTGAGGCAGCGCAGGGGGCGTTTCAGGCTCAGCCGCCACGTCTCCGATGTGGAATGGAGAGGATTTTTCACGAAAGTCCAGGGGGCGGGAGAGCGGGTGTCGTCGAATTTGCGGAAAGGGGGCAGCATGAAGGTGGGGGAGCGTTCCGTGGTGTCCGTGAAGATGTCCAAAAGGAAATCATCGGCGAAATAGGTGACTTTTCCGCCGCGGGAATAGATGTCCGCCTCGAATTTCATGTAGTCGGCCAGGGTTTTGACATTGGCGGGGGCAGAGAGGCCTTCCAGCAGCTGACGGAAGGCCGTCGCATAGTCGACGGGAGGCCGGCCGGACAGACGATGGGCAAGAATCTCCAAAGCGGCGCCGGCCACAAGTTGTTCGGACGTGGTGGCCTGCATGCGGGTGGAGCCCGCCAACGCCATGGGGCCGCAGTACAGGTCCAGAACGCAGACTCGCGGGTCCTCAATGGCCTTGCGGGAGCGCTCCAGCCGCGCGGCGAGCACATCGGCGGGGTTGTTGAACAGAAGGAAGACGGCGCAGCCCCGCGCCAGCGCCTCGTCCACGGTGCCGAGCACCGATGACGTCTCGCCTCCTTCGGTGATGGCCACCAGCATGTCGCGGGCGGTCATGGCGGCCTCCCGCACCTGACGACGGCCAAAGGCGGCGTAGTCTTCGAAGAACTCCACGGAGCGGACAAGGGCATAGTCACCGCCGGTCATGATGCTTTCCACCTGATTGGCGATGCGGTCGCCGTCGGGGGAGCCGCCCCAGAAGCGTCGCCACATGGCCTCCATAAGGATGCTGAGCCTGCCCGTGGCGCCGCAGCCGGAGAAGACGATGCGGCCGCCGTTGAGGAGGGTGTGGTGACCTTGCTCCACCAGCCGATGGAAGGGCTCCGAGGCCAGTACTCGGGTGGCCATCTCCCAAACATCCCAATCGATGCGCTGAAGGCAGGCGGTGCCCTTTTCTGCGGAGCTTTTGAAATCCGCCTCCAGAGTGCGGCTTTTGGGATTAGACTGTTCCGTGGGAAGGAAGCCCAGATGGAATTGGGTCTCTTCGCGGATGAAGTGGTCGGCAAGGGCTTTGGGATCGTTATTCATAACTTATTCATTATTAATTAGATAGATGTATTTTTTAGACTCATGCCTTCAGATGGGCCATGATGAATCGCTCCATGTCGGCGACTTCGCCCTCCAGCGTCTCATGGCCCATCTCGTAGTGGAGGTTCAGGGTCTTGTCGGGAGTGGCCAGGCTGTTGTAGGCGGCCATGACGCCGTCGGCCTTGCAGACGGGATCCGCCAGTCCCACATGGCAGAGGACGGGAATGTGGCGGATGCGGGTGGCCAGGCTGGTGCAGTCGAAGTAGGCCATGGCGCGTTGAAGGGGCGTCGGAACGGTTTTGCCCATGAGGTAGGCGAAGGGCCAGCCTCCGTTAACCATATCACAACCTGCTGGTATCCAAAGAGTTAAACCGCTCACAGCAGGCATGAGGCAGGCGCCGGCGAAGGCCTGCCAGGAGGCCTGGCTGCCGCCGAAGATCCACAGGTTCCGGCCGTCCCATTCGGGCATGTCCATGAGGGCCTGCAGGGCGCGGTAGACCCGATGGAAGACTCCGAGCATGTACACCTTTTCGGGGTCGCCGCTCTCGAAGCCACGGACGGGATAGCCATCCAATTGCTCTTGAGCCACTTGCATGTAGTAGCCGATGGGCATGTCGTTGGGAAGGCCGTGGGCGTTGATGTCCAAGGAGAGGAAGCCCTTGGCGGCGAAGGACAGGAAGCGCCCCTCGCCGGCGGAGCGCACGCCCGCGCCGTGGGGGACCAGCACCGCCGGATGGCCGCCTTTCCGCGGATTGGCGGGGCGGGCGAAGATGCCGCTGACGGGCGTTCCATTGGTGCAAGATGCCTGCAAATCAAAGACTTCCGTGAAGGGACTCTTGTCCAGTGCCGTGAGGCGGACCTGCAGGGGCACGGCGTTGACGGCGTCCCGCTGCCGCTGCCAGAAGGCGTCGAAGTCCGAGGGGACGGGCAGGCCGGGGCGGATGGTCTCTGGGGCGGCCAACGCGCCGATGGCGGTTCTGGCCACGGTCACGCCGTCCAGCTTGGCGGTGAAGGTGCAGCAATAGTGGCCGGGCTGGGTCACGGTGAGCAGAGGGCCGCAGAGGGCGTAGGCCCTGGAGGAGCAACTGCCCTCGCAAACCGTCTCTATCCCGTTGCGTTTCAGGCACCAGAAGATTTCCGCGTTTTGGATGCGGCGGGAATCCTCCAGAAGGGCGCCGAAGAACTGAAGGGTCTCCCCCAAGGCGGCCGCCCGGTCCTGATGGGAGGAGAAAGACATCATGTAGTAGTTTGACATGTAAAGAGTTAGAAGTTAGGAGTTAGCAGTTAGAAGTTAGAAGTTTGAAGTTGGAATTCATGAGTTCAGCAGATTTTCTAAGCATGGCCTTATTTGTACCAATTTGTTATCTTTCAATTTATCAATGAGTTCAATTTGTCAGCTATTTTTATTAATCTTTGATTATTAATAATGCTATTAAAATCAGGTATTATATTAATACCATGAATAATTTTACCGCTATTATTATATAAAATTATATGTGATAGGATATTATATCTTCCATTATATCTTACAAATGATTTACAAACAAATTTCATATTTGGTTCTATTTGAAATGTTTTTCTGTACATATAAAATCCAAATAACCAGATGCAAAGAATAGAAATAGTTTCTTTGTCTTTATCAATTGTACATTTACAGTAACTGAATCCTATAATAGTAAGAAAAAGACCAAATATTAAAGCAACAATATAAAAGAAAAGATATACATTATGCACATGGAATAACGTTATGTATAAAATATATATGCCAAATAAACTAATACAAAATGAAAAATCTTTGACCATGAATTTCTTGCCTGATGTTGATATTTTCATTTGTGATTTTTGTTTCTATTGGTTAAAATTTTGTAACTGTTTAGAACCAGTCTGCAAAGGCTAGATTTGTGGTTGAAATTCAGCCCTGTCGGGGCCGAATTGAACCATGGCAAAGGCGTTCTCAGACAATCAGGGTTCTGAATGGTTACCTTATTTTCCTGTGTCATGATCGATTAAGTATTGGATTACTAAAGAATTCATAAGTTCAACAGATTTACGGAGTTTGTCCTTGTGTGTACCCAATTGCAATGACAAAGTTTTCTTTTCTTGAGAGTTAGTCCGAATTTCCAATGAAGTTGCATAGTTATACCCATGAGGATGAATTCGAATAATATTCGCTGTAATACTTTCAATAGTATTAATGGACAATTTATATTTTTTGAATGTGAGAAGATTGAAGTATAAGCAAAGAATAGTTCCTTTGTTAAGATCAAAAGTTATCTTGCAATAAATCGTTCCAAATAGGAATGTAATTGATGCAAATAAGAATATTCTTGCACCTTTTATGTCATGAACTATAAAGAACTCTTTCAAAGCCATACAAATAAATAAAAAACTAACGAAGGTATATATCCAGCAAAAACTTCGGAAGACATAGATTCCATTTTTATCATATATGAGTTTCATGAGAGCTATTCAGAATCTATCTGCAAAGCCGTTTTCATGGCTGAATATTGGCCATGGCGGCGGCAACGTCCATATGGGGTTAGTTCTTGGGGAACAGGGAGTTCTGCAGCGTCATCATGGCCAGGTTGTAGGTGCCGTGGACGACGGTGGCGGCGACGAACCACGGGAAGGCGCCGTTGAGCTGGCAGGGGGCGTTCTCCTTAAGGGACTGCCGCCAGATGCGCCGCAGGCCCAGAGAGGAGAGCAGCGTGCAGCAGATGTGCAGTGCGGTGCAGGCGGCCCAGCGGTAGTCCATGACCGCCGCCAGCTGCTCGGGAGGCAGTTTGGCCAGATAGACATATCGGTACAGCAGGTTCTCCAGCACGGCGAAGGTGGCTCCTCCCAGAAGCGCGGCCAGAGGGAACTGCCAGCTTCTCTGGACGCTGTGGGGGCGCTTCTCCAGAAGAAAGACCATGCCGCTGGGCTTGAGGGTCTCCTCCGCGAAGGGGCCAAAGACGCAGAGCATCCATACCCACAGGCCGGACTCCCGCCCCTTCAGCAGCAGCGTGGGCACCGCGAAGACGGCTCCGGCCACGCCGGCCAGGGCGGTCTCCAGCAGAAGCTGGAGCAGGGGGCGGCGGCGGATGGGCAGGGCAGGGGGACGCGGAAGGGCCTCCTGCCCCGGCTCAAAGGCCACCGAACCATAGTAACCCCTTGCCATGGCGTCAGTTGGAGACGCCGACGGCGGTGGCTCCTCAGGGGACGCCGCCTCATGGGGAAGCTCCGGATGGACGGCAATCTCCTCCGTGACGGAGAAGAGCTGGTCACGGGGTTTTGCCATAACTCACTCCACCGCAGGAACTTCTTGCACGGCTGTGCCGTAGGCGACCAGCTCCACGCCGCCTGTCTGCTTCTTGTTTTGGGCGGAGAGAATGGTGGCTGTCTCAAGGCGCACATTGTAGACGGCGTTGGCCCCGGCGGCTTCGGCCTCCTGCAGCAGCCGCACCAACGCCAGCCGACGGGCCTCGTCGCACATTTGCGTGTAGCCTTTCATCTCCCCGCCGAAAATGTGCCGGAAGCCGGCCAAAAAGGAGACGAAATAGTTGTTGGCGATGGCCGCGCTGCCGGTCACCAACTGCGGATTTCTGCAAGTCGTTGATGGATAGGATTTTAGGTTGTTCAGGCGGATAAGCGGCGCAAAATGGGCCTCCTGCTGTTCCAGATGGCGTCGGCGGGAGCGGCCGCCCAGCCAGTGGATCAGCCAGGCGCCGAAGAGCAGAATCGCCGGAAAGGCGATGTACAAAAGCAGCACCAGCAGGCTGCCGACACCGGGCTCTGAGGTGTGGGGCACGTCCATGGGTTAGCCCTCCTGGGTTGGGTCATCCACGGCCACGACGGCGGTGCCATAGGCGTAAAGCTCTGCCGCGCCGGAAGTTATGCTGCTCGTGGCGAAACGGACATTCACCACGGCGTTGGCCTGAAGCTCCTCCGCCTGAGCCAACATCCGGCTCACGGCCTCCCGACGGGACTCCACCAGCAGTTCCGTGTAGCCCTTCAGCTCGCCGCCGACCAGGTTCTTGAAGGACGCCGCAATGTCTTTGCCCACATGCTTCGCCCGAACGGTGTTGCCCTGCACAAGTCCCTTGACCTCAATGATTTTCTTGCCCGGAATGGTCTCTGTGTTGACGATGATCATACGACGCTCCTCTTCGTTTGTGTTTGTTCGCGGCCGCCCGCCCACAAAAGGGCAATGCCGATGAAGAATACTATATTCCACTAATGGAGATTGCAAACGGCCAGATGGAACACGAGTCCGTCTTGATGCCGAAGACGGTGGAAAGCGGCCCTTCCGATTTTCAAAATCACGGACATGTGTTATATTTATATGGTATATGCTTTTATGATGATTCGGCGCGGATGGAAAGCAGTCCGCGCTTTTTGTCTTGAGAGAAGGAGGAAAGAGACTCCATGGACATTGACAAGACCAAGCCTTATCCATTGATCAACAGTCTGGAATGCAAATCCTGCGGCCGTTGCGTGGCCGCTTGCCCGAAGCAGGTTCTCCAGATTGGGTCGGAGCTGAATGAGCGCGGCTATCGCTACGTGGTGTACGCCGGAACGGGCTGTGTGGGCTGCGGAACCTGCTTCTACACCTGTCCGGAGCCTTACGCGCTGGAAATCCACATTCCCGCGAAGGGCTGATTCCACACCGCAACCGCAAAACAGAGGATACCTTCCATATGGCAACCAAATTAGTCAAAGGGAACACAGCCGTGGTCATCGGAGCGCTGTACGCAGGCTCCGACTGCTATTTCGGATACCCCATCACGCCGGCCAGCGAAGTGCTTCATGAAGCGTCCCATCTCTATCCCAAGCTGGGGCGGAAGTTCATTCAGGCGGAGTCGGAGGAGGCGTCCATCAACATGGTGTACGGAGCGGCCTCCACGGGCCATCGGGTCTTCACCGCCTCTTCGGGGCCGGGCGTCAGTCTGATGCAGGAGGGTGTATCCTACATGGCCGGCGCGGAGCTGCCGGGGGTCATTGTGGACATCATGCGGGCGGGGCCGGGTCTCGGCAATATCGGCCCTGAACAGGGGGACTACTCTCAAGTGGTCCATGGCGGCGGCCACGGCAACTACCATGCGCTGGTCCTCGCGCCAAACTGCGTGCAGGAGATGTGCGACTTCACGCGGCTGGCCTTCGACCTCGCCTTCAAATGGCGCTCCCCTGTCTATGTGCTGGCGGACGGCGTTTTGGGCCAAATGATTGAGCAGCTGGAGTTTCCGGAGGAGGCCATTGAGCCGAAGGTCAATGACGACTGGGCCGTCAAGGGCACGAAGGAAACTCGTAAGAACCTGGTAACCAGCATCTTCCTGAATTTTGAACAGCTGGAGGCCTTCAACAACCGCCTTCAGGAGAAATATGCGCGGATTGAGGCGGAGGAATGCCGCTGGAACGAGGAGGCCACGGCGGATGCGGACATCGTGCTGGTGGCCTATGGCATCAGCTCCCGCATCGCGAAGACCGCCATGGACACGGCCCGCAAGGAGGGGCTCAAGGTCGGACTGTTCCGTCCCCACACCCTGTTCCCCTTCCCGAAGGCGGCTCTGAACAAGCTGGCCGACCGACCCGTCTCCTTCATCAGCGTGGAGATGAGCAATGGCCAGATGGCCGATGACATCCGTCTGGCCATCTCCTGCCGCCGTCCGGTTGAATTGGTCAGCCGTTTGGGCGGCAATCTCATCACTCTGGACCAGGTGATGGACAAGATCCACAGTATCGCGGGAAACAGGGGGTGATTACCATGACGGAAAAAGTTCTTTGCACCAAAGGCATCTATAAGGAATTCCCCCGGAAGGGGCCCAACGCCGCGCCATCGGCGACCCACTATTGCCCCGGCTGCGGCCATGGAATTCTGCACAAGCTCATCGGCGAGGCCATGGCGGAGCTGGAGATTCAGGACGACACCGTCATGATCAGCCCCGTGGGCTGCGCCGTGTTCGCCTACTACTACTTTGACTGCGGCAACATCCAGGTGGCCCACGGCCGTGCGCCGGCGGTCGCCACGGGCGTCTCCCGCGCCACGGACAAGATCGTCATCTCCTATCAGGGGGACGGCGACCTGGCCTCCATCGGCCTGAACGAGACGCTGCAGGCCGCCAACCGCGGCGAGAAGATGGCCGTGTTCTTCATCAACAACACCGTGTACGGCATGACTGGCGGCCAGATGGCGCCGACGACCCTGATTGGCGAAAAGACTATGACCTCTCCGGACGGACGGGATCCCCTCACGCAGGGCTATCCCCTTCATATGTGCGAACTTATCAATAGTCTGAAGGCCCCTGTCTTCATCGAGCGGGTCGCTTTGTCGGATCCCGCCCACATCCGCGGCGCCCGCAAGGCCGTCCGCAAGGCGTTGGAGATTCAGAAGGCCGGCTTGGGCTATGCCTTCGTGGAAGTGCTGTCCCCCTGCCCCACCAACCTGGGCAAGGCCGCCATTTCCAGTAACGACTTCATCAACAACGAGATGGCGCAGGAGTTCCCCATCCAGAACTTCCGTGACCGCTCCGCCGAGGCCACGCCTGTGCCGCGGGCGAAGAGCGACTTCTCCAAGGCCAGCCTGGACACGCTGTTCGATCTGGACAGCATTCCCGCCCATGTGCCCTGCGACGAGGCCAACTTCAAGGGCTCGCAGGTGAAGATCTCCGGCTTCGGCGGCCAAGGCGTGCTCAGCCTCGGCGTCATGCTGACGCAGGCGGCTCAGGCGGCCGGCAAGAAGGTGTCGTGGTATCCCTCCTACGGGCCAGAGCAGCGCGGCGGCACCTCCAACTGCTCCGTGACCATCTCGTCGGAGGCCATCGGGTCGCCGGTGGTGTATCATCCGGATCTGCTGGTCGCCATGAATCGTCCGTCTCTGGAGAAGTTCAAGAACGACGTGAAGCCGGGCGGCACCATCATGTACGACGCCATCATGGGCGAGGTGGAGATGCCGGCGGGCGTCCGTGGCATCGCCGTTCCCGCGCAGGAGCTGGCGGTGAAGGCGGGCTCCGCCAAGGCGGCCAACACCATCATGTTCGGCGTCATGCTGGAGCTGGGCATCACCCACTTGCCGGCGGAGGCCTTCGCCAAAGCGTTGGCCGCCAATTTCAGCAAAAAGCCGAAGCTCATTCCCCTGAATCAGGAGATTCTCGAATTCGCCAGAAAATGGGTTCGGGAGACCGTGAAATAGAGGACGGGAACTTGTTTCCCGCCAATTCGACGCTATATTGAATTGTTTTGTGTTCGGGGCGCGTTGTCCCGGACGTCACATGAAAAACTTAACTGACGCCAAAGGAGGTGAAAAGAGAATGCCGTCTGATATTAAATGCCGCAAGGGTGAACCTGTGGAACGCGCTTTGCGCCGTCTGAAGAAGAAGATGGACAAAGAGGGTACCATGAAGGAGCTGCGTAATCGCCGCCACTATGAGAAGCCCAGCGAAGTCAAGAGGCGTCAGAGCCGCCGGTCCCATTAATCCATGGACCGCAAATTTGGTTTGAAAAAAGGGGCCGTTGCAAAAGCAACGGTCCCTTTTGCGTACCATCCCATTCATGGTCAGCGGATTTTGCTCAGGTCCAGGCCGGTTTCCTCCCAGAAGAGAGTGTCCTCCACCAGTTTGTTGTCCAGTTCCCAGAAGTGGTTCATCACGTCTTCCGGGCGTGGTCCCTGGGCAGTCTCTTTCTTCACAAACTCCTTGAAATCAATGAGTTGCATCGTTTTTGTGGTGGCGGGCCATTGGGGACTCTCCACCAGTTCCCGCACAAAGGCGGCCACGGCGGGATTGGCCAGTCGGGTCATGGCGAAGGTGCAGACCGTCAGGGCACCGTTTCCGCATTTGACCTGGAAGAGGTAGCTGAAATTGCGCAGGGTGTCGTCATCGATGAAGTCCTTGATGCCGTTGACAATGCCTTTCATCCTGTCCCGCACGGGTTTGTCCACGCCGCTGATGCACTCCTCCACGGCGCAGGGGAAGTGGTCTAGGCAGACCTTGTAGCCGCCCTCCACCAGCCCTTGCCAGTTGAGGTTGAAATAGCGGCCGGAGCCCATGGCCTTCTGGAACCGCCCGTCGGCGACGATGCCGCCCAAGTGGCTGCCACGGTCCCAGATGCAGGGTTTGTAGCGGTCCAGCGCCCCCGGCAGGAGATACTGTCTCCAGGGGGCGTCCCGATGGTAGAGGAGGATGACGTGGCGGCCAGCCTCCAGATCCGCGAAGAGCGCGTCATCCAGACAGTCGGTCAGCACGGTGTCCTGCATTTCAGTAGGGGCGTCTGCCCGCAGGAAGGTCTCCAGGGCCCGGTTGTTCAGCCGCAGTTTGGGGATGCGGACGAAGGAATGGCGCGGATACAGCCACAGCAGCCATGAATTCCGCAGCGAAAGCCCCGCCGCCTCAAATTCCGCGATGAACTCGAATTGGCCCGCCTGCGGCCGCGGCTCCACGGTGAAGGCGAAGTCCGCCAGCTTCTGCAGACCGCCGGAGAGGGTCATGTCCCGCCCCTCGTAAAGGAGCTGCCGCGTTCCGTCTGGCGCGGCCAAAGTCAGCCGCAGCGTGCCGCCCGTGACCACCGGCGACGGCAGGAAATCGGACACCTTCACCGTCCCACGAATCTCCTCTCCATAGCCAAAGACCTCGTTGGGGAAGGTCGCCAGCAGCACGGCGTCTCCCGTCATCTGGCGCAGCCAGTCCGCGGGGATGTATTTGTCGTCGTCAAAGCAGTCCACGATGCCGTTTTTGTTTTCGTATTTCAGGCAGTCGGAGAACTGGAGCATCTCGAAGCCGCAGAGGGAGGAGAGGCGGCATTTCTCCAACGCCACCTTGTAGGCGGTCATCTTGAAAAGCTGGGAGGCCTGGATGTAGTCCGCCATTTTTCCCTCAAGTCCTTTGCGTGCAATGAGTTTCGGCAATTCCGTCATGAAGCGGGGTCGACGGATGCCATTGGCCTCCAGATATTCTTCGCCAACTCGTTGGCAGAAGGCATCGAATTTTTTGCTAAGTGCTTTATAATCAGGAACTTCGATATAATGTAGGAATTCGTGGGCCAGCGTGGGTTTGGCGGGCGTGATGGTGCGGCAGACACAGGCTGAGACGCCGTTTCCCTCACATGTCACGTCATCCAGCGGCACGTCATGGACGGAGCCATTGATGCGCCAGCAGGCGTCCGACTCGAACATGTTTCCATGGTGCTTGAAGGGGAAGAAATAGGCGATGTGCTGCAGATACACATCCGCCGTCTGGCGGTCGTATTCCCCCCATCCCGAATTGTCCAGCATCAGCTTGCCGGGGGCCAGCCGCCGCCCCTCCTCAATGAGCTCCTGCACTTCCCTGTAGTGGCCGGAGCGATGCATCTCGTTGCCAATGCAGAAGATAGCGATGGAGGGATGATTGCGGTAGGCCTTCAGGGTCTCCGCCCACACCTTGCCGTCCATGGACAGATTTTTCTTTTCGGCGCGGTCATCCACCTCATAGGTGAAGCCCACTTCCACATGGACCAGAATGCCCTCTTCATCAGCGGCCTCCACAAACTCCGGCCAGGGGATGGTGCTGTGGAAGCGGACCAAATTGAAGCCGTACTTCTTCGCCTGACGGATGTTCTTCACCGCTGCGTCCTTCAGGCTTCCTCCCGTCATGTTCGGATGGTCGTGGGCAACGATGCCGCGAATATAACCTCTTAGATAGCAAGGAGTTCCATTAAGAAGAACCGTGTGGTTCCCTGCGGTGCGCAACTCGCAGAAGCCAAAGCGGACTCGCTCGCCGTTGGTCACCAACTCGTAGAGGGACGGCGTGGCGGGGCTCCAACGCTCCAGACGGGCGGCATTGAACAGACAACGGTGACGGCCGTCCTCCGTCATGTCGGTGGCCATCAGGGGGCAGTCCGCCAACGCGCCATCGAGCCGACGGACTTCCGGCCGGTCAAGCTTCTCCTCTGAAACAACCGTCAGCACTCTGGAGTCCACATAAGAATGAATAATCCAATCCACCATGTTCCTATACCTTATCTACTATATATGGTAAGAAAGGGCCAGACGCCCCATTGGTCATGTCATCAATATAACGCGGCAATTGCCAAATGCAGGTTGCTTCCGTCCATTGAAAGGGCTCTTGCGAACGTTATTCTATGGACGGATGGGAGGGATGGAAGGCCCTTCGGTCCCACATGCCACCATGGCGGCCTTGCTCCATTCACTTGCATTTGGGCACAATCCGCTTACAGTAATGAATGTTCATTGTTCTGTTTGTCAATCTTCATCACGTAGAGGTCCCATCATGAAGCCGCTCTATCTGCTGTTTTTGCCTTTGCTCGCCGCATCCACCCTTGCCGCCGCCGTCCCTGAACTGGAGGAGCGGATTGGCGCGGAGGCCGCCGGCTATTCGCTGCTGTACAAAGTCCGTCCCACCGCGTGGAATAGCCAGCGGTATGACATCGACAACGCCGACGCCTATGAAGCCATGGGCTCTCCTGAACGTGTTGGTTATCTGCTGATGCTGAAGGACATGCAAGATCAGCAGCGATGGGTTTTCGCGTCCTTCCGCCCCTTCTCCGACGACGTGGCGGATTTGGGCGTGCCAAGGGCAGGGGGCAAAATCTTCCAATGTCCCGTGCGTGAGCTGGAGGTCCAAAGCAACGTGGATGGCGTGAAGACGGGCCGGATTGAAGGCGGCGCCATTGAATTTTGGCCCATGAACTATCTGGCGGTTCGGCCGGAGGGCGCCGTCGAGGGCAGCGACACCCTTTTCGATTTCGCCGACAAGCCCGATGACCATGGCACCTTCGGCTCCATGCAGATTCACGACTCGGCCGGCCAGGCCACCATTTTGGCGTTCAGCAACCTGTTGGGCGGCAACAACTGCGATTTGGGCATCGGCAATGCCGCCGAAGGCAATCCGGACTGGACCTTCTCCAAATCTGCCAAGACCCTCAAGGAGGCCGTCCTGCTTGTGGTGGTGAAATATGGCGAGACGCCCACGGCCCCCCTCAATCTGGAGTCATCGGCGATTCGGCTCAGCGGCACCACGGACGTGAGTCCCGTGGAACTGAAGGCCGGAGACACCGTCACTTTCGCCGTCCGGCTGTTGCATAAGGAGAATCCCGTCGGCCGCTTTTACCTGAAATGGCGCCTAACCGCCGATGACGGACAGCGGCAGGAGGGCATGGAAAAGGCGGATGCGGAGAAGCCGCTGACCGTCAAGGCAACGCTGAATCAGCCGGGCTTTGTCCGCCTGCAGGTCTGGGGGCTTGGCAAAGGGGGCGTTCCGTTGCGCAACGGAAAGGTGGAGTTTGACGGTGGCGCAGGCTTCGACATGGCGAAAATCCGCAAAAGCACGCCGGAGCCGACGGATTTTGACGCCTATTGGAACCGCCAGAAGGAGAAGCTGGCCCAAGTGCCATTGGAGGTTCTGGAGAAGGAGGAACTGAAGACATTGGTGGAGGGCTATCGGCTCTTCCGCGTCAAGATCGCCTGCGCCGGCCCTCGCCCTGTGACAGGCTATCTCATTATCCCCCAAGGAGATGAGAAGCTTCCAGCCCATGCCTTCTACTATGGATACAACTACCGCCCCTATTCCCCCGGCAAGGGCTGGTTCAAACCCGGCTACATCAGCTTCCACGTCAACGCCCACGGCTGCGAGCTGGACGCCACGGAAGACTACTACCGCCAATTCGCCGACAGCATCCGCAGCGGCAAATATGACTATGCCTTTGATCCAGAGGAGAATAAGGATCCCGACAAGAGCTATTTCAACGGCATGGCCATGCGCGTCATGCGGTCCATGCAGTATCTGCAGACGCTGCCCGAATGGAACGGCAAGGACTTGGTGGCCTGCGGCTACAGCCAAGGGGGCATGCAGGCCTGCTGGGCCGCGGGGCTGCTGCCTGAAGTCAGCTACTGCCGCGCGGACATCCCATGGAACGCGGACATGGCAGCCCCCGCCATGGGTCGCAACCACGGCGACTGGTTTGTGGAGTATGTGCCTGGGCTGGAGTACTTTGACATCGTCAACCACATCGCTCGCGCCAAATGCCCTCTGGAGATTCCGCGGGCTGGTTTGGGGGACTACATCTGCCCGCCCTGCGGCGTCACCGCCCTCTATAACAACGCCCCTGGTCCCAAGCGCATCACCTATGTGCAGGGGTCGCAGCATTCTTTCGTGCCCCCCAAGGCGGAACGTTTCGTCATCCAGGTGGGGGACATTCCGCCACTGAAGTTATAACTCATTGATATACAAGGTGTTATAATGATTCTCTTTGTGATACGCCATGGGGATCCCAACTATGCCTCCGATGTCTTGACCCCACGGGGCAGACGGCAGGCGGAGGCCATTGCGCGCCGTCTGGCCACCCATGGAGTGGACCGTATCTTCTCCTCTCCCTTGGGGCGGGCCAGAGAGACCGCCGCCCCCACGGCGGAGCTGTTCAACCTGCCCGTGGAAATCGAGGACTGGACCTCCGAATCCCACACGTGGTCGGAGTTCACCTTCATCGACCATGACCACAACGACAGAAAACGATGGATTTTCGATGTGCCCGGCTGGCGTTTTCATGAAAAGGAGGACCACGACCGCAGCAAGGACTGGCGGCAATGCCGTTGCCTACAGAACTTGGACGGAGATTATCGGCCAGACACCTGCTACGACCGGCTGATGGCGGCCTCTGACGCCTTTTTGGAGAAGCTGGGCTATCGCCATGAGAACAACGCCTACACCATCCTTCAGCCCAATGAGGAGCGCATCGCCCTTTTCTGTCATGCCGGTTTCATCATGTGCTGGTTCCCCTACCTGCTGGGCATCCCGCCGCACCTCTTCTGGAGCGCCTTTGACATCACCCACACGGGCCTCAACGTCATCCATTTCAAGAACGATGACTCTGGCCTGACCTGGCCCCGCTGCCTCGCGTGGAACGACCTTTCCCACATCCATGAGAGCCGGCTGCCTTTGCTTCACAACAATCGGATTCCCCTTTGAGGCCATTTGCCCTCTCAACGGGCGGAAATTGTGCAACATATATCATAACTTGTTTATAATCAATAATATATAAAATCCATTTGCGTTTATGAATCCTGCAGACGTCACCGCTATGCCAACCTCTTCCTCCTCCCGTCTCCAACCAGAGAACCGTTCGCTCACCCATGACGACAGAGACAACCGGAAGGATGAGGAGCGCCGCACGTACCCCGAAATCACCATGGCCTTGTGTGAAAACATCGAACGCATCTATGATGTGGATACGGTGGATGACAGCTATCTGGAGTTCAATCGACATGGCCATGGGGACGCCTTGAATCCGGACCGCCGGAAGACGGACTTCTTCGCGACCTTCAAAGCGTCGCTGTCGCAGGCCGTCCATTCGGATGACTTGGCGTCGCTGGCTGATTTCATGGACAAAGAGAGTCTGAATCGCGCCCTGCAGAGTGGTGAGACGGTCTCCAGAGAATGCCGCCTGCGGATTGACGGCAAGGACGTGCACTATCGGCTGCGGGCTGTCCGTCCGCGGGATGACGACAGGCGCCTCATTGTGGCCGTGGAGGACATTGAGGAGGAGGTTCGTCTTCGCCGCAGCCGTCAGCTGCAGCTGGAGGAGGCCCTCCAGATGGCTCAGGCCGCCAATCGCGCCAAGACGGCCTTCCTCAACAACATGTCCCACGACATCCGCACGCCCATGAACGCCATCATCGGCTTCACGGGGCTGGCTTCCACGCACATTGACAATAAAGCACAGGTACGCAAGTATTTGGAGAAGATTGGACAATCCTCCAACCATCTTCTTTCGCTGATTAACGACGTGTTGGACATGAGCCGCATCGAGTCCGGCAAGATGAATCTGAACGAGCGGAAGGAGAGCCTGGCGGAGATTCTGCATACGCTTAGGGACATCATTCAGGCGGACGTGAACGCCAAGCAGCTGGATTTGTACATCGACACGGTGGATGTGACCGACGAGACCATCGTCTGCGACAAGCTGCGCCTCAACCAGGTGCTGCTGAACATCATCTCCAATGCGGTCAAATTCACCCGCCCGCGGGGCACCATCTCCATGCGCATCCTCCAGAAGCCGGCTTCCACTCAAGGCTACAGCACCTTTGAGTTCCGCATCCGCGACACGGGAATTGGCATGAGCCCCGAAACCATCGCCACCCTTTTCGAGCCCTTCACCCGCGAACCCTCCGCCATGGTCTCTGGAATCCAGGGCACGGGCTTGGGCATGGCCATCACCAAAAGCATCGTGGACATGATGGGTGGGAAGCTGGATGTCTCCTCCACCCCAAACGAAGGCACCGAATTCGTTCTCACGTTGGATTTCCGCCTCGCCAGCAAACAGACCGCCGAAAGCATCAAGATTCCTGCGTTGGGCGGCTTGCGGGGACTGGTGGTGGACGATGATTGCAACACGTGCCTCAGCATCTCCCAAATGCTGCGGGATGTGGGCATGCGCCCCGAATGGTGTGTCTCCGGAAAGGAGGCCATCGTCCGAACCACGGAGGCCATGCAGATCGGCGACCTCTATCGACTGTACATCATCGACTGGCTCATGCCGGACATGAACGGCATTGAGACCACCCGCCGAATCCGCCGCATCGTGGGCGAAAAGGCCCCCATCATCATCCTTACCGCCTATGATTGGTCGGACATTGAAGAGGAGGCGCGGGACGCGGGAGTCACGGGATTTGTATCTAAACCCTTGTTCCCCTCAGACTTGCGCAATGTTTTGCTGCAGCAGTCCAGCAGTCGTGAGGAAGCTCCAAAAGACTCCGAGACGGTATCCCACTCCTTGGCTGGAAAACGTGTCCTGCTGGTGGAGGACAACGAGCTCAACCGCGAGATCGCCATTGCACTCTTGATGGAGCATGGCATCGAAGTCGACGCGGCGGACGACGGCAGCACCGCCCTCGAAAAGCTCAGAGGCAGCCAGGGCACCGGCTATGACCTGATTCTCATGGATGTGCAAATGCCTGTCATGGACGGCTATGAGGCCACCCGCCAAATTCGCGCCCTGCCCAATCCGAAGGTCGCTTCCCTGCCCATCATCGCCATGACCGCCAACGCCTTTGACGAAGATCGCAGAATGGCCCTCGCCGCCGGCATGAACGAACATATCCCAAAACCCATCAAAGAGGAAACCCTGCTGAAGACTTTGGGCAAGTATTTTGTAAATCATTGATATTTAATAAGTTAAGTTATAAAATAAGTGTATAAGCCCCGCTGTTGCCTCTCATGAGAATAGTTCTGTTGCTGTCATTGGCGCTTTGTTCGCTGTTTGCCGCCGCCATGGAGGCAGAGCCTGTGAAGCCACCGCTGTATCTTCCTGAAGACACGAAACTTCCAACACGCGAATGCCCCCTGCTTCGCCGCGAGGAGGTGGCCATCACGCTGCCGGAGCTTGGCATTGTGCAGGCGGGAGCCATGCTGCGGCGAAGCTCTTTGGCCGGCACATGGAAGTTCTCCGGCCTCGAGACGGCGAAGACGCCCTTCCCATCGGAGACGCCGGCAGAGGAACTGTGGCGAGCGGCGGTGGACACGGA
>JAEEYQ010000053.1 GCA_016288215.1 Lentisphaeria bacterium
CCCCTTGTCCGGGCCCTGATGAGCTCCTCCTGCAAGGACAACCCGTACCTGCGGCTCTCCGTCCACACGGGCTGCCTCCGCATCGCCCGCGAGAGCCTCTACACGGGCTTCAACAACCCCACCGTCAACACCATCCTCTCCGATGACGGCGCAGACCTCTTCGGCTTCACGGAGGGGGAGGTGCAGGCCCTGCTGGACTACTACGGAATCAGCGACTGGATGCCGGAGATGCGGAAGTGGTACGACGGCTACCGCTTCGGGCAGTCCGAGATCTACAACCCGTGGAGCGTCCTGCACTTCGCCTACGACATCCTGAACAGGCCAAGGCCCCAGGCCCGGCCCTATTGGATGAACACCTCCGGCAACGACCTGCTGGTGGACCTCATCCGAACCTCCGTCTCCGCCGGAGACGACCGCAACGACATCGAGCGGCTGCTGGAGGGCGGCTCCGTCACGCGCGCCGTCAACGAGAACATCAACTACGACTCGCTCGGCCAGGAGCCGGACGCCATCTGGAACATGCTCCTCTTCACGGGCTACCTCAAGCCCATGGAGGAGCCAAGCTACACCGCCAATGGCAACCGCGTCCCCCTGAAGCTGGCGAACCTGGAGGTGCTGACCATTCTCAGGGAGAAGGTCGACACATGGTACTTCCAGCTGTACCGCAGCGGACGGCAGAGCCCCCTCATCGCCGCGCTGGACGACGGGCGGGCGGAGGACGCGGAGATCCTGCTCAACGACCTGCTGCTGATGACCGTCTCCTATCACGACCGGCAGGAGAACTTCTACCACGGCTTCATCGCTGGCCTGATGGCCGGAGCCGAAGGGCATGAGTGCCTCTCCAACCGGGAGAGCGGCGATGGCCGCGCCGACATCCAGATGAGGGCGAAGGACCTCTCCGCCGCCGTGGTCATCGAGGTCAAGGTCGCCTCCGGCGACTCCGACGACGAGCTGCGGAAGACCGCCGAAGTCGCTCTGCGGCAGGCGATTGACCGCGGCTATGAACGCCCGCTCAAAGTCTACGGCTACAGGCGGATCCACACTTACGGCGTCGCCTGCTTCGCCAAAAAGTGCCGCATTGTGATGAAACCGCTGAGCAATTAGGAGGCAGCAGTTTTTCCAGAGTGGCTAGCGGCTTTGCAAGTACCAGCGGCTCTAGAAGATATGGGAGTCGGTGCCATCGGTTTGGCCAGTTATGCTGCCGTCTAATTTCCCTTCCGTTGAGCAGAATGGGCCGTGGCAAATTGATTTAGCGGGCAGAAAGGCTATATTAAAGGACGTGATTCAGGGAAGAGGTTGAAGAAGGCGGGGAACCATCTCAACATCAACAAGCCGTAAACCATGCAAGAGAACAACAGGCAGACGGAAATGACTGCTGAGATCGTGATTCGAAACGAACACGGTCTGCATATGCGCTATGCCAGTGAAATTGCAAAGACGGCTGGACGGTTCAGCAGCCGCGTCAATCTTGTCAAGGGAATGCGGACTGTCAATGCGCAAAGCATGCTGGACATGATGACGCTGGCCGCCGTCAGAGGAACCCGCCTCGGCGTGAAAATCACGGGAAGCGACGCGGCGGAGGCGATGACGGCCATGCTGGATGTCTTCGATCGACTCGACAAGGAAACCGTATAGTGCAAGGAGAATCTGTCAAGACAACGGTCCTGAGAGGGACAGGAGCGTCTGTCGGCATTGCGCTTGGCAAAGCGACCATCCTGCGAAAACGTGCCTATGCCCTCCCGTCCCGCCATTTGGAGCTGACGGACATCGAGGCCGAGCTCGCCCGACTGGACGACGCCATCGCCGCCTCCAAAAGCCAGCTGGAGAAACTCCGCGACAGCGTCCATGACTCCCTTGGACTGGACAACGCCAAAATCTTCTCCGCCCATCTGGGGCTGCTGACAGACCCGTCCCTTCGGTCGCAGATCGAGGCCCGTCTGCGCAGCGATCTGTGCGGCATCGAGCAGGCCTGCTCCAAGGTCATCAACCAAATCCACAGCCAGTTCCTTTCGTTGGACAACGAATACATGCAGGAACGGGCCATGGACATATGGGACATCGGCGACCGCATCCTCCGCAATCTTCTGGGGCTGGAGGCGGAGGTTCTCCCCAAAGCTGGCGGAGAACCGCAAATCCTTGTGGCAGAGGATCTTTCGCCTTCCGAGACCGCCCGTCTGGACTTGACGAACATCCGCGCCATCGTGACGCAGGGCGGCAGCCGCATGTCCCATTCCGCCATTTTGGCGCGGGCGCTGGACATTCCCGCCGTGGTGGCCGTCAAAGGGGTCTTTGACGAGATCCATGAAGGCGACGATCTGGTGCTCAACGGCAAACGCGGCACCATCTATGTCCATCCTTCCGAAGAGATTAAGGCCGAATTCCGCCAAATGGCCGCCTATCTGCGGGAGCAGATGCGCCAATGGATGGCCGAACGGGACAAGCCGGCGGAGACCTTGGACGGCTATCAGGTGGCCTTGGTGGCCAATGTGGAGCTGCCCTCCGAGACCCTCAACCTGAAGGAGAAGTTTCGGACGGGCATTGGCCTCTTCCGCACGGAATTCCTCTTCGTGAACGGCGGCGACCTTCTGGACGAGGAGCAGCAGTTCACCACCTATCGGGACACCGCGCGGGCCGTCTTTCCCTATTCCGTCATTTTCAGGACCTTGGACGTGGGCGGCGACAAGCTGCTTTCTCAAGTGGATGCGGGGCAGGAGCCCAACCCGTTCATGGGCATGCGCGCGATTCGCTTCTCCCTCAACCACATCGACTCACTTCGAATCCAGCTGCGGGCGATTCTCCGCGCCAGCGCGGAGGGCAAAGTCCGCGTCATGTTCCCCATGATCAGCACGTTGGACGAACTGCAGCGGGCGCTGGAGGTGCTGAAGGACGTGAAGGCGGAGCTCAAGGCCAAGGGCATCCCCTACAACGACGATTTGGACGTGGGCTGCATGATCGAAGTCCCCTCCGCCGCTCTCATCGCCAACAAGCTAATGCCGCTGGTGGACTTTTTCAGTCTGGGCACCAACGACTTAACCCAATATTCTCTGGCGGTGGACCGCGCCAATCCTGACGTGGAGTATCTCTATCAGCCCTGCCATCCCTCCGTCATCCGCATGATGAAGCAGGTGGCGGACGTGTGCTATGAACATGGAAAGTGGCTTAGCGTCTGCGGTGAAATGGCGGCGGATCCGCTGTTCATGCCGCTGGCCTTGGGCATGGGCATCCATGAGCTGAGCATGAGTCCCGTGGCGTTGCCCTCCATGCAGAAACTGGTGCGGAGCATACGGATGCATGAGGCGGAGGAGCTGGTCCGCCGTGCCATCGACTGCGGTAGCGCCAATGAAGTGCTGGTCCTTTGCCGTCAGTTTTTGGAGAAGGCATGCCCAGAACTGCTTTAGCGGCAACGGGTTGCAACGGGTTGCGGAGGACGGACAGGGGAAACGCGGAAGGACGGGGGAGGACGTCATATGGACTTTGCCGAACAGACAGTCATCGACTACATCAATGGCAACGACTTGTGCCTTGGCAGGGTGGTCAAAGGCGGCGCGGACCGGGTTCAGGTGGAGGGGGTCAGCGGAAACGCAACGAAGGTCTCGGCCCGTCATGTTCTGGTCAGTCATGGCGTCCACGGCGGCTCCCTGCTGAATGTGCTGGCGGAGCTCCAAAATGCCATTCGTGACTGCGCTGCGGAGATTGACGTGGACCTGCTTTGGGAGGAATTGGCCGTCGAACCCCGCCCCTGGACCGTGGAGGAGCTGTGTCAGGACTATTTTGGCGGGACGGAGGCGGTGCGTCAGTCCGCCATGGCCCGCCGACTGATGGAGGACAATCGGCTCTTCAGCCGTCAGGCGTTCCAATTCACGCCGCGCACGGAAGCGGAAATTGCTGAATTGGACAGACTTAGAAAAATGCGGGCGGAGAAGCAGGCCCTTCGGGAGCAGACCACGAAGTGGCTTTCACAAGTCATTGCAAGCAAGGAAGATACGACTTTTGATGTGCCGGAGGCCCAGGAGAAGTTCGTCAAGCTGTGCCAAGACTATCTGCTCTGCGGATTCAACAGCGAGGCGGTCAATCTGCTCTCCGCCGCCAGCTCAAAACTGAACGCCAGAGAGGCGGCGGTGCGGCTGCTGAAGCGCTGCAACCGCATGCCGGAGGGCAGCGACGAGCTGTTGCTGGTCAACGGCATCCACGCGGGCTTCTCGCAAGATGTTTTGGACTATGCCAATGCCCTGACGCCGTTTGACGGCGATGGTCGGCAGACCGACGCCAATGACCTGGTCTTCAGCATCGATGATGAGGAGACCCGCGAAATCGACGACGCCCTCTCGTGGAAACGGGAAGGGGACCGTCAGATTGTCTCCATCTATCTTGCTGACCCAGGCTTGTTTGTGAAAAAAGACGATCTTTTGGACGCCGCCGCCGTGGAGCGGCCGCTCTCCCTCTATCTGCCCACCACCACGATCATGATGTTCCCTGACCGTCTGGGCTGCGATCTGGCCAGTTTGGTGGCGGAGGTGCTGCGGGCATCCTTCAGCTTCACTGTCATATTTGACGACCAAGGGGAGATGGTGGATTGGGAATTCCGTCCCGTTCAGGTTCGGCTTTCCCATCGGCTGACCTATGACGCCGTGGAGACCATGCTGGCCGAAGCGCCGTCCACGCCGCTTCATCAGGCCCTTCAGGGGCTGAAAACCCTTTCGGAACAGCTTCTGGCCAAACGGAATGCGGCGGGCGCCGTGCAGATGAACCGGCCGGACATGAAGGTCCGCGTCCGCGACGGCGAGATTTTCATCTCTCCGGACCGGCAGGACACGCCCGCCCATCAGCTGGTCAGCGAGATGATGATTTTGGCGAACCATCTGGCGGCCGTCTACGCGCTGCGCTATGATATACCTATAATATATAGAGTGCAGGATCCGCCGTCGGAGCCCGTCCACACGCTGGCCAAATATGAGCCATGCCTCTTCGATCAGGAGGTGCGCAAGATGCGGCGGACCCGTCTGTCCACCTATGGCCAACGCCATTTCGGTCTGGGTCTGGACCTGTACACGCAGATCAGCTCGCCGCTGCGCCGCTATGGAGACTTGGTGATCCAGCGGCAAATCTCCGCCCACTTCAACAATCAGCCGCTGCCGTACACGCAGACGGAGCTGTTCGCCGTTTTGGACAACATCGACCGCACCAGCAGCCAAAACCGCAGTCTGGAGCGGGAGGCCAACAAATACTGGCTGCTGGAATACATCCGACGAAACGACATTGGCCAAACCATGGAGGCGACCATCGTCCGTCTGGAGGGCAGTCTGGTTCTTGCGGAACTGGACACCTATGCGGAGCGGGGCGTTGTCTACGGCGCCTCCCATCAGGAGCTGAAAGTTGGCCAGCGCGTCCAGGTCCGCATCAAAGACGCCATTCCCCAAAG
>JAEEYQ010000054.1 GCA_016288215.1 Lentisphaeria bacterium
GGTCATTGGGGAGCTGGCGTTGAACGGGCAGGTTCGGCCCATTCATGGCGCGCTGTCCATGGCCCTGCATGCCCGATCGTTGGGGCTGCGCCGCTTTTTTGTCCCTCAGGATAACACCAGGGAGGCGGCCATTGTGGAAAATCTGGATGTCTATTGAATCCAACCTTTTGTGGATGCCGTGGACATTCTGCGCAACAAGTCCGACATCCGGCCCCTGAAGGTGGATGCCAGCGAGCTTTTCCGCCGCCCCTCCGAGAACCTGCCTGACTATGTGGATGTAAAGGGGCAGGAGAGCGCCAAACGGGCCATGACCGTGGCCGCCGCCGGCAATCACAACATTTTGCTTTTCGGTCCTCCTGGCACGGGAAAGAGCCTGCTGGCCACACGGCTGCCGGGCATTTTGCCCAAATTGACCATGGATGAAGCCATGGAGGTCACCCGAATCCATAGCATCGCAGGAGCTCTGGACCCACGGCTTGGACTGATTGTGGACCGGCCGTTCCGCTCTCCTCACCATACGGTCAGCGACGCAGGGTTGGTGGGAGGACAATCCATTCCGCGCCCGGGAGAGTTGAGTCTGGCTCATCGTGGGATTCTTTTTCTAGATGAACTGCCGGAGTTCAGACGATCTACATTGGAAGTTTTGAGGCAGCCTTTGGAAAGCGGAGAGGTCACCCTGTCCCGCGCCACGGGAAGCTACACATTTCCTGCGCGAGTCATGCTCGTGGCGGCGATGAATCCCTGCCCCTGCGGCTATTATGGCTCCACAATCAAGAAATGCACCTGCACCATGGCCCAAATCAACGCCTATCGGGGGCGAATCTCTGGCCCCTTGCTGGATCGGCTGGACATTCATCTGGAAATCGCCCCCATCACCAAAGCCCAGATGCTGTCCCGCCGTACTGGAGAGGATTCCGCTTCCATGCGGGCCAAAGTCCTTCGAGCGCGGCAGCGGCAAACGGAGCGCTTTGCGGGAACCGGAATCCGAAACAATTCGGAGATTTCGGGCCGTTGGCTGGACCGCTTCTGCCAATTGGATGAAACCTGCACGGAAATCCTGCGGAACGTCATCGACGAACTCCACTTGAGCGCTCGCGCCTATGACCGAATCTTGCGGGTGGCCCGAACTTTGGCTGACATTGATGACATGGACAATATCCAGCCCTCCCACATTCATGAAGCGGCGGGATATCGCATGTTGGACAGGCAATGAATCATGCCGATGAACTGGTCTCTTGCGCCAGAGGTCACTTCGATGAATTCGTTGTGGCGGAGAAGGTGTTGTCTTGAAGGGTGACGTTGGTGCAGGCGTCAATGTGCAGCATGGAGTCCTGTGGACCGCCGTCGAAGCGGTTGCCGCGAATCTCAAGACCCTCGATGGCCGATGCGTTGATGGCCTGGCCGTTGGGGCAACTGAACTGGTTGTTGAGGATTCGGATGTTATGGTGGCGGACATCGCTGCTTCCCTGCCGCGTGCTTCCGATTTCGATGGGATAGCCGTAGCGTGAGCGGGGTGAATCCATGAATGTGTTCTGCTCAATGAGCATGTCGGCCACCGCGCCCGATTCGTACCAGTAAGCCAGAAGATCCTGCACCAGAATGCATTGGATGCCATCGAAAACATTGTTGCGAATGAGGTGCCGACCATTGTCGGAGATGCGCAGATGCGGGCAGTGGGCGACTCTGTTGTTTTCAAAGATGAAGGTGGGGACACGGCTTTGGTTCTCCACAATGTCCCCTGCGGCGACGATGCTGCAATCGCCGTCCACGGAACAAGTTAGACGTCCATCCGGCAGCACCTTGATGGCCGTGACGGTGAACATGCCCTTTCTGCGGTGAGTTTGGCCGTCGCTGATTTCGATGCGGTCTCCCGCCTCGGCAAACTGGAAACCACCATGTTCGGGAAGGCCACCTTCCAATGTCAGAGCGCGGGAGGAGACGCCACTGACCTTGAAATAGATGCCGTGGATATTGAGTGCATCATCTAACGTACTTGAAATCAATGAGTTGCGAATAGAAACCGTACCGCTGCACTGAACCATGTACACGCCGTCGGCGGTGGTGGAGCGGGACTCGTTGCGGCCCGGCCGGACCTGGATGGACACGTTGTCGAGATAGACATTGCTGCTTCGCGCAAGGACAATGCCCATGCCGCCGCCACGGTACATGGTCACGTTCTCGATGTGGATGTCTTCGCAGTGCGAGGCGAGAATATTGACGTTTTGGCGGGGCTCATAGCAGAAGAGAAGCTGGTCGCCCAGCGGAAAGACCAGTCGGCGAGAGTCTTTCAGATAGGTGAAGCGAATGCCCTTTTCCGTTTTGACGGCGTGGGTCAGCACGTGGGACGTGGGCAGGCCTTCGGGGGCGCGCCGCGAATCTCCTGCGTACACGTAGTCCCATGGCGCTCTTCCGAAGATGACATTGCCAATGAGGATGGGACGCTCCTCCGTGGAGACGCTTAAGTCGCTGCTGTGGAAAATGACATGCCCCTTCTCGTCCACGTCAACGCGGAAGACGGCGGGATCGATGGACAGCTCGAAGCCGCTTTCGTCGGACTGCACCACTTCCCCTTGGCAATAGCGGGAGAAGGAGAAGTCAATGGTGAAATTGCGGAGAGTGACATGGCGACAGCGGATGAGGGAGAAGGGGAAGACAATGTCGTCGAAGATGAATTCGGAGCCATTTCCATCGATGACCACGTTTTGGGCATCCTCCAGATTGACAATGACATGCTTCATGCCTGGCAGCACGTTGACGGCGTTGACCTCCCGTTCGAGGCTGCCGTCCTTCCTGAAATGATAGATGCCCTTTTCGAAGACAATCCAGTTCTCCTGTCCTGCCTTCAGATTGGCGCAGACTGCCGCCAATCGCGGCGTGGTGTTGCCGTCCTCATGGGATATTGTGATTGTGTTGACCATGGTTTTGTCTCCAATTGAAGTCAGGTTGGTGCAGGAAGTTAGGACAAGGAAGGAAACCGCAAAACAAAGAATGACGTTCGTGGTTTTCATCGATTCGCTCGTCAATCGTTAACGGACTACACGGCTGAAGATGTTATATGTATATATATGTATATATGTAAGCGGTTTGGTATTTCGGGACATTTGATCCGTTGGCGTTGAGAAAAGGCACCTTGCGGGGCAGAGGAACTCCGCAAGGTGCCTTGGATGCGCTTTTGCAAAGCACTACAGGGCAATGGGTTATGCCTTCATGGCCTCTTCGACGGCAACGGCGACGGCGACGGTGGCGCCAACCATCGGGTTGTTGCCCATGCCGATGAGTCCCATCATCTCCACGTGGGCGGGGACGGAGGAGGAGCCGGCGAACTGCGCGTCGGAGTGCATGCGGCCCATGGTGTCGGTCATGCCATAGGAGGCGGGGCCGGCGGCCATGTTGTCCGGATGCAGAGTACGGCCGGTGCCGCCGCCGGAGGCGACGGAGAAGTACTTCTTGCCGCGCTCCACGCATTCCTTCTTATAGGTGCCTGCGGTGGGGTGCTGGAAGCGGGTCGGGTTGGTGGAGTTGCCCGTGATGGAGACATCCACGCCCTCATGCCACATGATGGCGACGCCTTCGCGCACGTCATCGGCGCCATAGCATCTCACGGCGGCCTTCGGCCCCTTTGAGAAAGCGATTTCGCGGACGATTTCCAGCTTGCTCGTGAAGTAGTCGAACTTGGTCTGGACGTAGGTGAAGCCATTGATGCGGCTGATGATATAGGCGGCGTCCTTGCCGAGTCCGTTGAGGCAGACTTTCAGCGGGGTTTTGCGCACGACATTGGCCTTTTTGGCGATGCCGATGGCGCCTTCGGCGGCGGCGAAGGATTCATGGCCTGCGAGGAAGCAGAAGCATTTGGTCTCTTCGCGCAGCAGCATGGCGCCCAAGTTGCCGTGGCCGAGGCCGACCTTGCGGTCATCGGCGACGGAGCCGGGGATGCAGAAGGACTGGAGGCCTTCGCCGATGGCCTCGGCGGCGTCGGCGGCTTTGGTGCAGCCTTTCTTGATGGCGATGGCGGCGCCGACGGTGTAGGCCCACTTGGCGTTTTCGAAGCAGATGGGTTGGATGCCTTCGGTGATTTCGTAGGGATCGAAACCTTTGGCCTTGCAGATTTCACGGCATTCCTCGACGGAGTTGATGCCGTATTTGTTCAGGACCGCATTGATCTGGTTGATGCGGCGTTCATAGGATTCAAACAATGCCATTGTGTTCACCTCTTTTCTATACTATTCGTGCCGCGGATCAATGACTTTCGCCGCCTCGTCGAAACGGCCGTAGTTGCCGGTGGCTTTCTTGAGCGCCTCGTCGGCGGGCATGCCCTTCTTGATGTTCTCCATCATGACGCCCAGCTTGACGAACTCGTAGCCGATGATTTCGCCGCCTTCGTCCAAGGCGATTTTCGTGACATAGCCTTCGGCCATTTCAAGGTAGCGGGAACCCTTTTGTTTGGTGCCGTACATGGTGCCGACCTGGCTGCGCAGGCCCTTGCCCAAGTCCTCAAGTCCCGCGCCGATGGGCAGGCCGTTTTCGGAGAAGGCGCTTTGGCTGCGGCCATAGACGATCTGCAGGAAGAGCTCCCGCATGGCGGTGTTGATGGCGTCGCAGACCAGATCCGTGTTCAGCGCCTCAAGGATGGTCTTGCCAGGCAGGATTTCGGAGGCCATGGCGGCGGAGTGGGTCATGCCGGAGCAGCCAAGTGTCTCCACCAGAGCCTCTTCGATAATGCCGTTCTTGACGTTCAGGGTCAGTTTGCAGGCGCCCTGCTGCGGCGCGCACCAGCCCACGCCGTGGGTCAGGCCGGAAATCTCGTTGATTTCCTTGACCTGAGTCCATTTGCCTTCCTGCGGAATGGGCGCGGGGCCATGGTTGCACCCTTTCTTGACGCAGCACATCTGATCTACTTCGCGTGTGTTCATCGAGTTCGTTTCCTTTTGTTGGGTTGTCTATTGTGACCTCCGCGACGGCCTGGAGCCAGGCCGCCGTGAAAATCATGCATGGATTCCTGCATGGTAAGCCTGAAGGGACTTGACGCCGCCATCGCCGTCGCGGTAGGCGGCGATGCCCTGGGCGGCCGCATGGGCCGCGGCGATGGTGGTGATGTAGGGGATGTTGTGGCGGATGGCGTTCTTGCGGATGTAGGAGTCGTCCACCGTGCTGGCCAGTCCGATGGGCGTGTTGATGACCAGCTGGATGTCTCCGTTCTTGATGGCGTCGATGATGTTGGGGCGGCCTTCGTTGATCTTGAAGATGCGCTTTGCAGCTAACCCATTGGCGTTCAAGTAGTTACACGTTCCTTCCGTGGCGAGGATGGAGAAGCCCAGGCGGGCGAATTCCTTCGCGGTCTCCAGAACCGCCTCGTGGTCCGTCGGATGGACGGTGATGAGCACGGTCCCTTCCGTGGGCAGCGGCGGCTTGGCGGCCTCCTCCGCCTTGTAGAAGGCAAGTCCGAAGGAATTGGCCAAGCCGAGCACTTCGCCGGTGGAGCGCATCTCCGGACCAAGAACCGGATCGACTTCGGGAAGCATGGGGAAGGGGAACACCGCCTCTTTGACGCCGTAGTGGGCGAATTTGCCGTGGTGCAGATTCAGTTCGGAGAGTTTCGCTCCCATCATGAGGCGGGTCGCCACGCGTGCCATGGAGACGCCGCAGACTTTGGAGACCAGCGGAACCGTGCGGGAGGCCCGCGGATTGGCCTCAATCACATACACAACATCCTGACAGATCGCATATTGCATATTCATCAGGCCGACGACGCCCATCTCGCAGGCGATGCGGGTGGTGTATTCGCGGATGGTCTCGATGTGCTTTGCGGGGATGGAAATCGGCGGGATGACGCAGGCGGAGTCCCCCGAATGGATGCCGCACAGCTCGATGTGCTCCATGACGGAGGGGACGAAGGCGTTTTCACCGTCCGCGACCGCGTCCGCCTCGCATTCCGTGGCGTTTTCAAGGAACTTGTCGATGAGGATGGGGCGTTCTGGCGTGACGTCGACGGCGGCCTCCACATAGTTGCGCAGCATGTCTTCGTTGCGGACGACTTCCATGCCGCGTCCGCCGAGCACGAAGGACGGACGAACCATGAGGGGGTAGCCCAGCCGCCCCGCGATCTCCAGCGCCTGTTCCATGGTGCTGGCCATGCCGGAGGCGGGCATGGGAATGCGCAGCTTCTCCATCATCTTGCGGAACAGATCCCTGTCTTCGGCCATGTCGATGGTCGCGGGGGAGGTGCCCAAGATGCGGACGCCGTTCTTCTCCAGCGCGTCGGCCAGGTTCAGCGGCGTCTGCCCGCCGAACTGCACGATGACGCCGCAGGGGTTCTCTTTGCGGTAGATGCTGAGCACGTCCTCCAGAGTCAGCGGCTCGAAATAGAGCTTGTCGGAGGTGTCATAGTCCGTGGAGACGGTTTCCGGGTTGCAGTTGACCATGATGGTCTCGTAGCCCAAGTCCCGCATGGCCAGCGCCGCATGGACGCAGCAATAGTCGAACTCGATGCCTTGGCCGATGCGGTTGGGGCCGCCGCCGAGGACCATGACCTTCTTGGGGTTGGAGCTGGCGTGGACCTTGTCCTCCCCATTATAAGTGGAATAATAATAGCAGGCGTCTTTGACGCCACTGACGGGAACAATGTCCCACGCTTCCGTGACGCCGAGGGCAAGGCGGCGGTTGCGGACATCGCTTTCGGCGATGCCAAGCAGCTTGCCGAGGTACTGGTCGGAGAAGCCGTCCTTCTTCGCCTGCACCAGCAGGTCGTCGGGCGGGAGCATGCCGCGGGAGGCGCGGATCTTCTCCTCCAGCTCCACCAACTCCTTCATCTGCTGGATGAACCAGGTCTTGATGTAGGTCTTCGCATGGAGCTCCTCCACGGTGGCGCCTTTGCGCAGCGCCTCGTACATGAGGAACTGGCGGACGCTGGTGGGTTCGTTGAGCTTCTCCATGAGCTCCGGAAGCGTCAGCTCGTTGAAGTGCTTGCAGAAGCCAAGTCCCATCTGCCCCTTCTCCAAGGAGCGGATGGCCTTGTGCAGCGCCTCCTTGTAGGTCTTGCCGATGCTCATGACTTCGCCGACGGCCCGCATCTGGGTCCCCAGCCTGTCCTGCACGCCCTTGAACTTCTCAAAGGCCCAGCGGGCGAATTTGACGACCACATAGTCGCCGGAGGGCGTGTATTTTTCGAGGCTGCCGTCTCGCCAGTATGGCAGTTCGTCCAACGTCATGCCGGCGGCCAGAAGGGCGGAGACATAGGCGATGGGGAAGCCGGTGGCCTTGGAGGCCAGCGCGGAGGAGCGGGACGTGCGCGGGTTGATTTCAATGACCACCGTCCGGTCGGTGACGGGATTGTGGGCAAACTGGACGTTGGTTCCGCCGATGACGCCGATGCCCTCCACAATGCGGTAGGACCAGTCCTGCATTTTGTCCTGCAGCTCTTGGCTGATGGTCAGCATGGGGGCCGTGCAGAAGGAATCGCCTGTGTGGACGCCGACGGGATCCACGTTTTCGATGAAGCAGACGGTGATCATCTGCCCCTTGGAATCCCTAACCACTTCCAGCTCAAGCTCTTCCCATCCGAGAAGCGACTCCTCGATGAGGACTTGGTGGACCAGGCTCGCCTGAAGACCGCGGGCCGCGATGGTGCGCAGCTCCTCCGCGTTGTAGCAGAAACCGCCGCCGGTGCCGCCCATGGTGTAGGCGGGGCGGACGACCACGGGGAAGCCAATTTCACGGGCCACCGCCTCGGCATCCTCCAACGTGTTGACGGCGCGGCTGCGGGCCATGTCAATCCCCAGCCTGTTCATGGTCTCTTTGAAGGCGGTGCGGTCCTCGCCGCGTTCAATGGCGTCGATTTGGACGCCGATGACCTTCACGTTGTATTTGTCCAGAATGCCTTTGGTGGAGAGTTCGGAGGCCAAGTTCAAGGCGGACTGGCCGCCCAGATTCGGCAGGAGGGCGTCGGGGCGCTCCGCTTTGATGATCTCCTCCATGCGGGATGCGTTAAGTGGCTCAATGTACGTGGCATCCGCAATGCCTGGATCCGTCATGATGGTGGCGGGATTTGAGTTCACAAGGACGATTTCGTATCCCAAGCGGCGCAGGGCCTTGCAGGCTTGAGTGCCTGAATAGTCAAATTCGCAGGCCTGCCCGATGATGATCGGGCCTGAACCGATGATCATCACTTTCCGGATATCTTCGCGTTTCGGCATTCTTTGCTCCTTACGTACACCTTTTTCATGGCAAATCCAATTCCGCAAGGGCCATGACCGCTTGCGAAAGCCGGAATTTTACTATAATACAATAGGAGGAATTAGACAAATGAACAGTCCGCATTTCCTCCATAATTGGGAATTGGAAATCAGAAATTCAGCGGAGCATCAGGAGCTTTTGGCCCAATTGCCAATGACGAATTGCTAATTTCGATGAAGGGTCTTGGCCAAGGTGTCCATCATGCTGGAGATGTTCAGGGGCTTGGTGATGTAATTGTCCATGCCGGCGTTAGTTGCGGCCTGCATGTCTTCGGCGAAGGCGTTGGCGGTCATGGCGATGATGGGAATGGCGGCCTTTTGAGGGTCGTCAAGGGCACGGATGGCCCGCGTGGCCTCATAGCCGTTCATGACAGGCATCTGCACATCCATGAGGACGGCGTCAAAATGGCCGGCTGCGGCGGAAGCGACCTTCTCCACGGCAATTTGGCCGTTTTCGGCGGTTTCCACCATGAAGCCGGCTTCCTGCAGAACCAGCTCGGCGATTTCCCTGTTGATTTCGTTGTCCTCCACCACCAGCAGCCGGATTTTGCTGAAATCCATGGCGGGGGCCGTTGCTGCATCTGTAGTTGTAATGTCCTCTTGTTCAATGGGTTGTGTGATTTTGAAGGGGAAATTAAGGATGATTTCGGTGCCGTGGCCCTGTTCGGAATGCACCTCAATGGAGCCGCCCATGAGATCGACGATGCTCTTGGTGATGGCCATGCCCAGCCCCGTGCCCTGAATATGGCTGACGGACCGTTCCCGTTCATAGGCGGTGAAGATGTTGGCGGCGAATTCGGGGCTCATGCCCATGCCCGTGTCCACCACGCGCATTTCATAGTTGCCGCAGTCTGAGGCGACGCCGTGTTGAAGGAGGGTCACGGACACGCTGCCGCCCTCTGGCGTGAATTTGAGGGAATTGCTGACCAGGTTGTGGAGGACACGGTTGAGGCGATTCATGTCGCATAGCACCCAACGGTCCGTCAGATTCTCCGTTTTGACGGTGAAGGCGAGGTGTTTAGCCTCCATTTGCATGGCGAAGAGATTCCGCAGTTCGTCCATGGCCTTTGACAGGTCGGCGGGGGCGAATTCCAAGGTCATCTTGCCGCTTTCAATTCGGCTCATGTCCAAAATGTCATTGATGAGGACCAGCAGGTGCTGGCTGGATTGCTGAATCTTCTCCAGATAGTCGGTGACGACCGGAGAACTGCCGCCCGCCTTTTGGGCAAGGTCGATGTAGCCGATAATGGCATTCATCGGTGTTCGGATGTCGTGGCTCATGTTGGAGAGGAAGACAGATTTCGCGCGGCTGCTGCCTTCCGCCTGAATCTTTTTGATTTCCATATCTTTCTCTCTTTTCATCAAGGAGTTATGAATATTGAACAGGATGAGGAGCGCCAGAACGATGAGGACCATCTGCACTTTGTTGCTTTTGGTGAGGCATTGGGCCATGAAATCCATCTGTCCCTGGATGGCGTGCTGCGCGTCGGCGGCCTCATCTTCCGTCAGGGTGATTCCGTGTTCGGCTAGCTCCTTCACATTGTAGTCGTTGAGGTTGGCCAAGACTTGCTCGGTGTTGTCATGGGTGGTTTCACGCAGCCAAAGCATGGACGTGAAGAAGAAGAGGAAAAGGAAGGCGAGCCACACGACGGTGGATTTCCCAAAGCGTCGGCTTTTGTCTCGCAAGAAGACGGTGCGAAAGAAGCCAAGTCCCAACAGGCTCCAGAACAGCAGAATCAGATAGGACTCCGTGGAGAGGGTCTTGCCCGTGAGCAGGTTGGGGAGCATGAAATTGAGAAAGAAGAGGATGGAGACGAGAATGCCGATGGCTCCGGTGGCCTGGACGGACAGGCAGCCTTCCTTCCGTGCGGTGCGGAAGGCCACAAAGGAGGTGTAGAAATAGGCAATGACGGCGCCAATGGTGTTGACGTCCACGATCCAGCCGATGGCGGTCTGCCCCAAGAAGGGAATGGGCAGGGACAGCAACATGATGAAGATGAGAGCGTTATGGGGGACTCCATGCCGATTGAGGCAGCCGAACCATGAGGGCAGGAGCCGATCCTGCGACAAGGAAAACACCATGCGGCTGGCTGCCGTGGTGTTGCCTATCAATCCGGTCACGACGCCCGCGATGACGGTGATGCCAAGAAGCCATAGGCCAGGCTTGCCCAAGAAGGCACGGATGGCATGGAAGGTGGGAAGGCTGTCAGGCCCCTTGAACGTGGTGATGTTGGCGAGGTATTCAGGCCAGTCATGGAAGGGGGCGGGAATGGCGGAGATGGCGATGAACGTCAATGCCACATAGGCGAACAGTGAGGCCCCCACGGAGATGAAGATGATGGCCGGAATCCGTCGCAGCGGGAAGGTGAACTCGTTTGAGGAGTGGGAGATGGACTCGAATCCCACAAAGGCCCATGGCGTCAGCGCAACGATTTTGAAGACGGCCGGGAGGCGGGAGGTGTTTGCCGGGAAGAGGGGCGATGTCCGAAACAGGGCAAGCCCGTTGTGGGAGAGGGCGGTGCAGAGGCCGAAAAGAATGCCGCCAAACAGCAAAAAGGCCATGAGGGTCTGGATGCGGGACGCCAGTTTGCCGCCGCCGATGCACACCAGTCCGAACAGCAGCAGCGTGGCAAGGGAAAGGGCGATTTCCCCTGCATAGATGTCAAAGCTGGCCAGACGGTAGTGAAATCCAAATTTGAAGAAATCGCCAAGGAAGGAGCGGAAGATGAGGGGAAGGGCGGTGGCGTTTGCCCAGATGATGGCCAGATAGACCAATGTCAGAAACCAGGCGGCCAATAGACCATGGTCAAATCCAAGTTCCTGTTTGACAAAGGAATAGGTTCCGCCGGCATCGGGGACGTGAACCATCATGTAGTGATAGTTCACGCCGATGAGAAGCATGATGAGGGAGCCGATGACCATGCCAAGGGCCGTTCCCAATGGGCCGGCGATGGGAAGAAAGGTCGTGCCGGGCATGACAAAGGCTCCCCAGCCCACGGCGCAGCCAAAGGAAAGCGCCCAGACGTTGATAGGGGAAAGATGACGGCGGAGCCCTGTATCGCCTTGTGTTGGACTGAGTTGTGATTGCTTCAAGGTTGTGGTTGGAAATTAGAGATCTGCAATTGGTAATATTGCTGATTCCCAATGACCAATTATTTAGGGTTATTCCACTTCCAGGCGGCCGCCGCCTTTGATGCTGACTAGCAGCACATTATGGGAGGTCAGCCATTCGAAGGGGATGGGGCGGCCTTGCCAGCTGACGCGGAGGGGACGGCTGGAGACGCCGGAGACCAGAACCTGAGACTCCTCCTCCGGCCAGAGTTTGATGTCCGCCGAGAAGGCCTTGCCGGCGACGGTGCTGCGGGAGACGCCGCCGAGGGAGTAGATGACGCTGCCGTTTTGGAGCACGTATTTGCCGAAGATGCTGTTTCGGTCGAAGGCCTCCTGGAAGCCAATCATCAGACTGCCCGGATTGATGTTAGGGGCGTTGCGCTGTGGGGGATTGAAGGCGTAGCTGTCCGGAAGCAGGCCTCTGTAATTGTTGTCACTTTGGGGATAGTTCATCTGGAGGGCGGTGAAGGTGATTCCCGAGGCGACTTTGGTCCAGAACTCCTTCCAGTAGATGTCCTTCATCTGGCTGGCGTAGAACAGCAGGCTGTTGCGGAAGACCAGGCCGCACCATTGGACAGGCATGCCGATCCATGTGGGTGCCACCCAATGGGTTGCGCCCAAGACGGCGATGCTGCTGAAGCGGCCGATGGCGCCTTCGGCGGGCAGGGGATCGACGGCATAGATGAAGGTCATGCCCGCATAGGCCCAATATTCGGCCTCGTCCCAATACTTCTTGTTGCCCGTGAGCGCGTAGGCGGTGGTGCACAGGTTGAGCATGCGGGAGGCGCCAAGGAGGTCTGGCGTGTGGAGGGGGATCTCCCAGGTTTGGGCGCCGCGGGGGGCATCGCCCTTGTAGAGTTTGATCACCTTGTCCACCGTCTTGAGGAAGTCCTTGCGGAACTGGGGGTTGCCGTTGGCCAGCGCCACGTTGCAGGCCAACTGGAGGGCGGAGGCCGTCAGCCCATTGGCGTGATCCGTCCAATGGGTGCTGCCGAAATCCATGTTGCCCGGCTGATATTTGACGCTGCCGTCTTTGCGGACGGTGGCCAGGGCCTTCTGCGCGGCGGGAAGACTGTTCTCCAGCCATTTCTTCGCCTCGCCGAAATAGAGGTAGGAATAGAGGGTGTTGTAGTCATGGGAGATGCTCATGTCCAGATGCGCACCCTGTTGATAGACAGGCGTTTGGATGGCGATGATGGTGGCGAGGCGGCGCTTGACGGCGTCATCGTAGGCCAGCTGTTCCATCCATTTGAGGAAGAGGAAGGCATCCGTCGCCTCTTGATATTTGAAGTTGGGAGCGGCATGGGTCCATTTGCGGTCCTTGTAGATGTCGGAGTTGAACCATCCGTAGGCGAGCTGGCTGATGGCGTTTTGATAACCGTCGGTGAATTCGGGGGGCGGCGGCAGGGGGGTGTCATGGAAATAGCGTTTGACGGCGGGGATGACGCTGTCGCCCTTTCCCGCGCAGATGAGGACGGTCATGGAGTGGGAGTCTCCGGCCTTCCATTTCATGGGGGCGTAGCTGCAGAAGTCGTTTTCGATGCAGCCGTCGTTGTAGCCGGGGCCCCAGAGGGCGAAGAGGCTGGCGTCCGAGTCAAACTGGCGGTCTGGCGTGTCAAAGATGACTTTGGGGCGTTCGGCGTTTGGCCATGTGACGGAGAACCAGTTTTTGTCTGGGGTGACCATGGCCATGAGGGGGAAGCAGATTTTGCTGTAGTCGGGAATCACCCGCTTCGCGTTTCTGCCGCGGATGTCCAATTCGCTGGAGGAGGGTTCGTCCTGAAGGTATTCCACGCCGGGCAGGAGGGCCTGCGTTTTGTGGCTGCCATAGGTTCCCAAACCCGGAAACAGCGTCAGCCACGGCATATGGACAACATCACGGTCCTTGTTGATGGAGACGGTGGTGGTGATTTCCATGGACTCGTCTTCCTTTGGCGTGAAGGTGCGCGTCAGCTTCCATGTGCAGCCGATGGGATCCAAATAGGAATAGTTCACCGTGATGACGGAATCCTCTTCCGTGGCGGTGGCGGAGAACTCCTTCAAGGAGAAGCTGGTTCCCACGGAGTTGCGAAGATAGGCGATTTCGGGGTCGGAGTGGCCGCTGGCCAGAGGCTGCCCGTCATAGGAAAGCACAAATTCGTCCCATGCGTCCGTGCGGTGACGGACGGACAGCTTGCCGGAGGCGGTCTGCACGGACTCGTCCTCGCGGACGGAGAAGGCTTTGGCGCGGTTGAAATAGGGCTCGTAGAGGGACGGAATTGGGGTGACTTTCACGTAGGCCACCGTGCATTCGCAGATGCCCTGGCTGATGGGGTCAATGCGCAAACGGCTGCCAGTCGGTTGTTTGGGAATTCGCGCCTTGCCCACCTGCCAGTTCCCGCTGCCGTTGGAAGAGAAAAAGGCGACGTCCTCCGCCTTGAATTCCGTTCCATAGAAAACCTGCAGCATGCCGGCGACGTTGTTTTTGTATTTGACCTCAAGCTCCAGCCATTTGAACTCGCCCTGCGGCCATGCGTCGCTGGCGGGGCCTTCCACGATGGGGTCGATTTCGTCCAATGTGACGATGGTCAGCCCCTCCGCGGAAGGAGTCATGGTGTCAATGGCCCTCATGCCTTTGAAGCCGTTGGCGTCGCCGTTTGTGAAATCGACGAGATTGACGGGGGAGACGGCGGCCACGAGGGGAAGAGAGCAGAGCATCAGCAAAAGGAAAAGGCGTTGTGACATGGAATGAAACCTCTTTCATCTATACCTTATATTATATACCTTATTATATATAGAAATTGGACAACCTAATAAATTACATTGTTCTTTGCCTTTGTCAATTCGTCAGGGTGCATTGTGATGAGAGACAGGAGACGGCGAGGGCGGCCATCCAGATGCACAGCCATGCGAAAAGCCATGGAAACAGTGGACGGAAACGGCCGTCATCACGGTCATCGCCTTTGGAGTTGCCCCACAGCTGGCCGAATGCAAGACCGAGAAGCAGGCCAGCGCCCTTTCCATGAAACGGTGTGAATCCCATCGCCAACAGCAGCAGGAGGAATGGCGCATTCAGTCCTTTCGATTTGGGGGACCCATGGGCGGCGGGGCATGAATGATTCTGTAACATATTGATATTCAATGTGTTATGAAAACATGCGAGAAGCAGGGCCATGAACAGGGCCAAGGTGGCGGGCAGGCCGTGGGCCATGGCGAAGAACAGCCAGCCGTTGGGACATGACTCCTCCAAGGAGGTTTCCAGCGGACGCTGCGTGGTTTGCGGGGGGGCGGCGGGGTCGATGGCCTTTTGCGCATGGTTGGAGCCGATGCCTAGCCAGGGATGCTCCGCAATCCGCCGCAAGGCGCAGGCGGTCTCTTGGGCAAAGCGGCATAAGGAGCCGTTCCCATCTTTCCATAAAAGACTGTCCTGCAAGGTATTCCGTCGTGCCGGACACAACAGCAGAAGGGCCGCCGCCGCAAAGGGAAACGCCGCTGGATGCAGATAGCGGGCGGGGGAGACGAAGGGGGAGCGGTGGCCGCTCAACAGTGCAATCATGCCCAAAAGGATTCCGGAGACGCAGGAGACGCTGATGCCATAGAGCATGGCGGCGACGTTGACGGCCGCTCCGGTGACCCAACTCAGCGGCAGCGCATCCTTGGCCAAAAGCAGCGAGGCGGTCACCGCCATCACGGCACCGTGGTTTACCGCCTGCCCCCATAGACCGCCCACGGCATCACCATGGGTTGCAAATCCTTGAATGACAGCAAGAAGGACATTGGCGGCGAAGCCGATGGCCACGCCGCGGGTCATGTGACGCTGCGATTCCATGGGCAGAAAAGCGATGACGCAGGGGGTCACCCACAGAATTTCAACCAGCCTAAGGCTTTGCAGAAGCATCGCCGCAGGTGGCAGAAGGGAGGTGGACAGCGTGGCGAGGATTAAGGCTGACCAAAGGGTGTAAAGACTTGCGGGAACGTGAGATGGCATCTTCCGTGAAGGGGCCGGGAGCAGCCTGGCGGCCAAAACGACCAGCAGGATGTCCGCCAGCGAAAAGGGCGTGCGGGGCAGCTCCAGCGGGGTCAGCAGCAGAATACCAAAGGCGAAGGCGATGAAATTCATGGAGATGGAATCGACAAAGGCTCGCGTAGCCAGATGAGATAGTGGGGGATTTTGGGGTAAAACTGATAATTCGCATTCATCAGCGTTTGGAATCGTTCGTTCTCGTGCAGGGCCTGCAGTTCGGCGGTTCCATTGATCAGAGGGGAGACGGCGATGCAGGCGGGCTTTTCGCGTTCAATGCGGTCACACATGACGTCCAGGTCATTCCATGGCTCCGGCGGCACAAAGGCCATCGGCGTGTGCGGCAGGAACTGCAGCACTTCAATGGGAATGATGCAAGTCTCTCTTGTCCAATGATTTGACAGTATAAGCTCCGCCACTTTCTGCGTCTCGCCTGCATCGCCGTAGATGTAGCCAGTGGCGTAGGGGGCGTTGTTTTGGCGCAATGCCAAGGCGAGGTTTGTGAAGACGGCGGCGACCACCAGAAGGGAGGTATAAGGCAGACGGTTGCAGTGGCTCGCACCCCTTAGCCAGAAAAACATGTATGCCAAGACAAAGCACCCCATGAGGGAAAAGTACTTGAACATGCTTCTGGCCACTGCTGAGAGTCCGTTGCCCCTCTGGGTCATGTCGCGCAGGACGACGCGGATGAGATAGAGCGGATCGGGCATGAATTTGGAGCAGAGGAGCAGCGCGACAAGGAGGAGGGGGGCCATTAGCCATAGGGGCCAATGCAGTTTTGGCGATTTGCTATTCGCAACATCTTCTGCCGGAATGGCTAACAAAAGAAGGGGAAGGGCGGGGCATTGGTATTTTGGGAAACCGAAGAGGGCGCCGCCCACGAAAAGGAATCCGATAAGCAGCCAGGTTCCGGCGGCGAGATAGAATTGCTCCGGCTGGAGTCGCCGTTGCGTGAAAACCGACTTCAGGCTGCGCCAGCCACTGATGCCAAGCAGGGTCAGCAGGAAGGGGTTCATGCCCCAGAAGAGCAGGTAGACGCCAGATTGGGCGATATGGGAGACATTGATGCCGCGCGCACCGGTGGTCGTCTCGCCGAAGGAGCCGATGAAATAGCTGTAAATTCCTTGCCACCAGATACCTGTGACTTTTCCATAAAGCCACCAGCTGATGGCGAAGAGCAGAATGCCCGCCAAAAGAGAAGTAATGATGTAAATTATTGATTTCCAATTAGATATAGAAAATATGCTGAAGCCGATGAGAAGAGGAAGCAGGACGATGGGTGTGGTGATGCGGCTCCAGAGGGCGGCGGTCATGGCAAGGGCCAAAAGAATGTAGGACAGGGGGGAGTTGATGGGGCGGAGGCATCGCTTGAAGGCGAGGCAGAGCAGGAGGATGGTGAGGGGCAGGATGGTCTGGTCGATTTCGATGGTCACGGCCGCCTGCAGGGTCAGCGGCATGGTGGCCGCCAACAGAGCCGCTGGCCAGCCACGCAGTCGCCAGAGAATCCAAATGCAGCCCAGCCAGCAGAGGATGCCCGTGACTTGGATGGCAGGAACGGCGCAGGAGGAAAGCAGGCGGCAGAAGCCCCACGCGGTCAGCGGATAGAGGTGGGGCGAGAAGGTGATGAGCTCTTTTGGCTGCGCAAAGCCCTGCTCAAACAATAGGCAAATCAGCTTGTAGTAGTGACTTAGCTCATCTTGACCCAGCAGTTTGCCGCAACGGGGCAGTGCCAGCGACACAAAGAGGGCGGAAAGCGCTATGGGGATCAGAAGGTTGAGAAGAGTCGCCTTTTTCATGGGAACGGATGGCGTGGAGGTTGCCTAGGGATAGGCGGCGGTGATGCGGTTGAAGCCGGGCTGAAGGGGCAGGCGGATGGAGGGGGAGGCGTTGATGGCGACAGGCATGCCATTGACGATAAGTTGTTGCGGCGTAGGAATTTCCATAATGCTTTTCTCTGTGGCGGTCACGGTCAGGTTCAATTCGCGGGAGGCCACGTCGAAGCGCAAGTCCTCTATCTTAACTTGCTGACAGACAGAGAGTAGCGGGGCGTTGAACTTGCGGTGCAGGAGCAGGGCGAGGGGGTAGCCGGCGGCGATGCCGACCCAGTCCTTGTGCCAGCGGCGGCGGTTGCTTTCGATGGACTGGTTCGACCATGCCTCCCATTCCATGTAAGGGGCGGTGAAGTAGCCAAGAACCTGAAGAACGCGCTCCGCGCCGAGAAAACCCTCCGGCTTTGCCATGGCGGGAAGGGCGAAATTACGCAGATAGTGGTGGATTTCGGGAAGGGCCCAGGCGTCATAGAGGCGGAACAGGGAGCCAGGGGCGCCTTCGGAAAAGTCGAACAGGTCCATGGCCTGAGTCGAATTGCCGTTGATGGGGATGGGAATGGGGTAGGTTTTGCAGCCATCATCGCCGAATCCAAGTATCACGGAATGAAGACGTTGCGGCGATTTTGGATCATCCGGCTCGCCGAGCCAGTGGTGGAAGCGCAGGCGGGCCAGCGTGGGCACCATGCGTTTGGCGGCGCGGTAGAGGGCGTCCCGCTCCTCTTTGGTGTCGCCGACGATGGCGGTGAGGCGGGCATGGCAGACCATGCCGCTGTATTCGCCGTTGAGCATGTCGATCCACGCGCCGGCGCCGTCCTCGCGGCAGGAGGCGGCATGGTAGGCCCAGTCGTCCATGACCTTTTGATGGGAGGCGGCGTATTTGAGGAAGGGCCAGTTGGCTTTGACGAGGGAGGTCATGCCGAAGCGGTCGGCCAGCAGTTCGGCGATCCAGGTCATGAGGACGCTGGCCTCGTTGCAGTCGGCGTAGTTGCATTGAGTGCCTTCGTCGGGCGGGGCGTTTACGCCCAGTCTGAAGATGCTACGGAACAGCACTGGATAGGCAAGGCCTGTGAAGGGCTCCATGCGATGCCGCGCCATATATTTATATTGGTATTGGTCTAGAGGCTCCGTGAAGCGGGCGCTGACCCGCCGCCGCAGAGCGGCCTTCGCCTCGTCGTCCAAAAGGAAATAGCCTTGGAGGGCGGTGCTCAGTCCGTATTGCCATGTGAAGGGGCTGATGTTTTCGCCGCCGCGGTTGCCCATGGGGGAGTCGAAGCTGAGGAGCTCGAACGGGGCGCCGCCGCCCCATGACCAGCGGACACCGTTTTTGATGGCGGCGTTGGCCTCCTGAATCCATGGGTCGTCCGTTGAGGCGAAGCCGCCGGTCACGATGTCCGCCTGCGTGTTGGGCAGCGGAAGGAAATAGGAGAGGGTGGAGCGGCCGAGAGCCATTAGCGAGGGCCCGAAGCGGGTGGGCGTCTCCATGTCTGTCAAGGAGTCTTTTATTGCAACTAATGCATATTTTCTATCATTTGATGCAACTATTCTTTCCTTTAATGCAAATGCCATCAGGGGTGGCATCAGGGCATGCGGGAAAGGGGGAACGTCCCAGTCGTTGGCAATGTGGCGATTCCGTGTGCGCTGCAAAATCTGGATGTGGCGTCCGTCCGGAGCGATGCGGAAGATTTCATCGCAGCCGTCGGGGTAGTTCAGGGCCAGCTTTGCCTGCGTATCCAACTTGCGGACAACGACTTGGGGAAGTTTTTGAGGCCAAGTTCGGGTGGCTTGCGGGGCCGTGCCCCATGGCCAGCCGCAGAGGATTTCCGCATCGTCCTGGGCAAACGTGATGTCGATGCCCTCGAGGCCATCGTCGCTGAATCGGGCCTGCAATTGGAGGGGATTTCGGCTGAAGACGACCTGCAGGGGCACCGCCTCGTCCTCTTCGCCGTAAAGCAGGAGCCAGGGGCGTTTTAGAGCGCCGTCCCGTGCTTTGTTGTAGAGCAGCGGACTGGAGGCCAGCCGCACGTTCCGCCGTCCTTTGCCGTCCTCAATGACCGCCACATGGACGGTGCCCTCCAGGGCGAGGAACAGCTGTCGAGGCGTTTGGGCATAGCGCACAAAGGGCAGCAGAAGGGAAATCTGCATCTGTAATCGATTGCCTTGGTTGCAGATGCGGAAACGCCGCCCCGTCCATGAAACATCTTCCATGATGATGGAGGGCGGCTCGTCTGGAACCGGCTGCTCCGTGAAATCCATGCGGAAAGCCACGGCTCCGTTTTCAATGGCCATGTCTTTTCGGAGGGCGGCGCAGAGGAGTTGTCCCGTTGGCTGATAGCCAAAACGGCCGAAGTTGTTCTTGGACATGCCCATCTGCCAATTATCACGGCTGTCTTTCAGCCCGGCTTCCTGCAGAATTTCCGCAATGCATTGCTGTTCCGCCTCCGCCTCCCGCGCCTGAAGTTGGTGTTTCAGGGCGTCCAAAGCGGGGAATGCCTCCGGCTTTCCCGCAAGATACAGAATCGCCTTCAGCAGAAAGCGGTCATAAAAGAAGGAATCAGGCAGCAGTTGGGCGCCGATGCCTGTGGCGGCGTAGAGGACATGGTCGCCTTCCACGACGCAAGGGGACCCGTCCGCAAAGTCCAGAAGCCGTCTTGCTCCATCTTTCACGGTGATTTCGGCGTATTTGCCAAAGGCGGCATCGCTGATGACGTCACCGTCCAACAGGGGATGGGAGATGACGGGGCGGACGCGCTGGCGTTTGGCATAATCATTTGGAGACAAATATGTTACAGTAACAGGCAAGGCCTCGCGGACATCCGCGTCCGCCACATTGCCGAAAACCAGCATGGGCTTGTTGGGGTGGACGTGGGGTATGTCAGGAGCCGCCATGGCCCGCGAATAGACAATGACATCCGCAAGGGCCGGGTCGTCTACAAGCTGGAAGAAGCGGGTGTCGTCGGGGGAGAGGAATTCGCAGCCCTGCCCCTGATGGCAGCCGTCCACGCCACGCAGGAGGAAGCCCCTGAAGCCATCGTGGAAGTTCTTCTCCCGCAGACCGTTGCCATTTGGGTCCTGGGGGATGAACGCTCCGCGGTCTTCGTTGTCCAAATCGAAATGGACGCGGACGAGGGGCGGGGCGTCGGAATGCAGCCTCTCTTTGAGAGAAGGAGGCATACGCACTTGATACTCAAGGCCTTCCGGCCCCAGCTCCGAGGCCGGCACGATGCGGACGTTGCGGACTTCCGCCGATGTGAAGCCGTTGGGATTCTGCCCGCCTCGCAGATGGAACTTGATCTGCTTCACGTCCCAAAGGGCGTCCGACAGATTGAAATGGCTGTCCAGCCCCATGATGATGGTCTTCCATGTCTTGCAGTCGCAAGAGACTGAATCGGAGTACTTTGTGATCCATTCGCCGGAGTTGGGGGCGGCAACGGCAAGGGACAGATCCATCAGGGTGTTTTTGTTGAGGGCGCCGCCTTTCATTTGGAAGCTGATTTTGTATTGTGCTGGCACTACGGTATTTGCAGGAACATTGCCGATGGCCAGCGCATAGTTTCGCGAACCTTCCTTTTTGTGGAAAGAAAGGGAGAAGCCCCTTTCGTTGAGCGCAAGGTTGGCTTGAGGCAGGTCGTCCGTCTGCCATGGCACGAAAGCGAGGCCGCTGATGTCCGTGGCGTTAAGTGCGATGGATGCGCAGATTGTGACAATGAGAAGAAATCGGCTGTTCATTTACCGCAAAATCCAGTTGGTGATGGCGTGGACTCCTTTTATAACCCATTGGTATGCAAGCTATTGCAATCCATCTTTGAGAATTCGCAAGAAATTCGAGGCACCTTGGGTCTGCATCAGAAGAAACGTGCTCTTATAATCTATTGTTCGCAGGGCAATTTTCAAATGGCTGGCGTGTCACCTTCCCAATCCCCATGGCAGAAAGGATAGATTGGGTGTGGAGGAGAAGGGAAAACTGGGAGGAGAGCTTGAAAAAGGAAACAAAAATTGCAATTTTGCAATATTAATGCGAAAATATGTTTGCAATATTGAAATTCAATGCTATTCTATAAGTGCAAAAGGGATATTCAATTTATTGCTCTTGATGCAAGTTCCGCCCTTTTGGTGTTGTGAATAAATGAAGGGGACGTTGCATTGGGGCAGGTTTTCAGGAGGTCATCATGAGAAAATGGCTGTTGGTGGCATGCGCTGTCCTTGCGATGGGCATGCCGGTGTGGGCTGAACAGGCTCAGGACAATGGTGGAGAGACCAAAACCGCCCAGGAGGTGAAGACGGATTTGAAGACTCAGATCCGCAAGCTCCGTGGCAAGGTCCTCTACAAGAAGAGTCAGATTAGCCGTCTGGAGAAGCAGGCGAAGGCTGCCGACCCCGCCGTGAAGGCGAAGGCCGATCAGCTGGAGGCCCAGCGGAGGGAGTTGTTCTTTGCGGCCAATCCCGCCTTGAAACCCCTGTATGGGGAGATGGAGGCCTTTCAGGCTGAAATCGAGAAGCTTGTGCAGAAGAACGCAGGCATTTCCGTAGAGGCGGACAAAAACTGAGTCGCCCGTCATCATTCAATCGCTGCAAAAGGGAAAGCCGGAGGCATTGCGTGCGTCTCCGGCTTTCTTTTGCCAGTGGGGCTAGCGGACTCTTGAAACAATAAAAGATTTATAACGTGTTGCGTTGCGCAAAGATGCGTCATGGAAATTGCGCAGAGATGCGTTACACAAGAATGCGTTACACAAGAATGCGTTGCACAAGAATGCGTTGCACAAGAATGCGTTGCACAAGAATGCGTTGCACAAAGTTGCGTCATAAAAATAGCGCAGTATTGCGTTGCGCAGAGTTGCGTCATGGATATTACGCAGAGTTGCGTCATAGATATTACGCAGAGATGCGTCATGGAAATAGCGCAGTATTGCGTTGCGCAGAGTTGCGTCATAGAAATAGCGCAGTATTACGTTACGCAGAGTTGCGTCATGGATATTACACAGAGTTGCATTGCACAAGAATGCGTTGCGCAAGAATGCGTTGCGCAAGAATGCGTTGCACATGAATGCGTTGCACAAGAATGCGTCATGGATATTACGTAGGGTTGCGTTACGCAAAGTTGCGTCATGGAAATAGCGCAGTATTACGCTACGCAGAGTTGCGTCATGGATATTACGCAGTATTGCGTTGCGCAGAGTTGCGTCATGAAAATAGCGCAGGAATGCGTTGCGCAGGAATGTGTTGCGCAAGAATGCGTTGCGCAGGAATGCGTTGCGCAGGAATGCGTTGCGCAAAGTTGCGTTGCGCAGGAATGCGTTGCACAAAATTGCGTTGCGCAGGAATGCGTTGCACAGGAATGCGTTGCGTAGAGTTGCATTGCGCAAAGTTGCGTTGCGCAAAGTTGCGTCATGGATATTACGCAGTATTGCATTGCGCAAGAATGCGTTGCGCAGGAATGCGTTGCGCAGGAATGCGTTGCGCAGGAATGCGTTGCGCAGGAATGCGTTGCGCAGAGTTGCGTTGCGCAAGGTTGCGTCATGTTATTCAGTACATAGGAGGATTGGAAATGAGACCTTTTCAGTATGGATGTGTGGTGAGCGGGGAACATTTTTGTCCACGTGCGGAGCTTGAGAAGTCGTTGCAGGAGTATGCATTGTCAGGCCAGAACTTGGTGATTCAGGGACCCCGCCGAATGGGAAAGACCTCTTTGGTTCGACATGCCCTTGGCAGAATGCGGGGGATGCGCATGGTCTATATTGATTTGTATTTCATCAAAACGACGGTGGACTTTTGCAGTCGGGTGATGAAGGGTGTCGCTCAAGCCTATGAAGAACTATCGTTTTTGAGGAAAGCACTCCAGTTTGCCTCACGGTTGCGTCCTACCCTGTCCATTGATCCCAGCGGAACCACAACTATCTCTGTGGATTCAAGGGCCGCATTGGAGCCGGATTCGGTGTCATCCGTGATGGAGGCGTTGGCCAAATTGGTGTCGGAAGGGCGGACCTGCGTGGTTTTTGATGAGTTTCAGGACATTCTGAAGCTGGAGAATGCCTCTCGTGTGTTGGCCGAGATGCGCAGCACCATCCAGTTTCAGGAGCAGGTGGCCTATTTCTTTACGGGAAGCGTTCGCAATGAGATGACCCACATTTTCGAGGATTTGAATAGCCCGTTCTACAAGTCAGCCTTACCATTTCTTGTGGATGAGATTGATCCTAAGGAATTTACAAAATTCATCAAAAAGCGGTTCGAGGTGGGTGAGCGGACAATCTCCACCAAGACCATTGAGCAGATTCTTGCTTTCGCAGATGGGGTACCCGGCGATGTTCAAGAGTTTTGCGAAGCATTATGGACAACGACCGAGGTTGCCGAAGAGATCACGCCGACCTGTTTTCGTGCTGCATTGGAGTTAATCTTCTCTCGTGAGATTCGTGGCTATGAAGCGACAATGGAGCATCTTACACCTGCACAGACCAAAGTGTTGAGGGCACTGTCGGAGAATGGACAAGTTCTATTGACCTCCACGTCTTTTACGGACCGTCTGGGGCTGGCCCCAAGCACCGTCAAACGTGTGGTGAATCGGCTGTTTGCAGACCACGTCATCTTCCTTCGTAAAGGAGAGTATTGTTTCTCCAATCCCTTTTTCAAGGCGTGGTTGCAATTCAACAATCCATAGCCGTGGTTGCTATAAATGTTATAATATCCTTGCTATCAATGACTTGCACAACGATGAATGTCAAGGCAGGCGGCTTCGGCGCCATTGGGGACGTGGGGTTTCTCCAGATGCAGGTCGACGGCGTGGACGAGGGGATGCTTCAGGCAGACGGCGGCCAGAGTTTCAGCCAGGGATTCGATGAGTTGGAAGCACGTGGCGACGGCGGTGTCCTGTAGCTGTCTTGCAAGTTCCCCGTAGTCAATGGTTTGAGATAAATCGTCGGTTTGGGCGGCATGATGGATGTCCGTGTGCAGGGCCACGGTCAGCAGCAGTTCCTGTTTGGCGTGGCGCTCTTCGGGGTTGCAGCCGATGACGCAGAAGAGATGAAGATTGCGGAGGGTGAGGACATCCATGTCATGTGCTCCGTTGAAGGGCCTCAGCCTGTTCCAGAAGAGGTTCCGGACAGGCGTATTTTAGGGAGTCCGCATAATAAGGATAGCGGGCTTTCAGGCTGTCGGAGGCGTTGTTCGGGATATACCGCCACCGACGGTAGTGCCAGATGTACTGCTCTGGATGGCGGCGGATCATCTCTTCGATTTGGCGGATGATGTCGTTGGTGAGGGACTCGTCGTCCGGATAGTCGCTGACGGGCTTGGGAAGAGCCTGGGTCTCAATGCGGAAATGGCCGGGGGCGATTCTCACGCAGTCGCAGAGCACGATGTTGTAGTTGCGGCGTCTGGCCAGAAACGCGGGCATTTTGGTGCAGGTGGCGGGCAGGCCGAAGAAGAGGGTGAACATGCCGCCGTGGCTGAGGCTCAGGTTCTGGTCCACCAGCATGCCGATGGTGTAGTTGTCCTTCAGGGCCCCGATGACGGCGCGGACCGCCCCCTTTCTCTCGATGATCTTCAGCCCGTTGATGCTGCGGGCCTGGTTGATCAGATCGTTGAGCTTCTTGCTGAAGAGGGGGCGGGCCACCGCCGCGCCGCGGTAGCCAATCAGGCTGGCCGTCTGTCCAAATACCTCCCAATTGCCCAGATGGGGGAGGCAGATGATGTGGGGCGTCTTCTTGTCTTCAGGGGACCGCGTGTCTTCCACCAGCTCGAAGCAGGTTCGGATCCGCTCCGGATGGCGAATGAAATAGGCCAGCTCAAAGCCGATCAATAGCGTGTGGACGATGTTGGATTTGGCCAGCTCCACGCGCTCCGCTTTGGACATGTTGGGGAACGCAATTTGCAAGTTGCTGCAAATCAATCGCATAGAGGCAGGATGAAACAGGCGGATCAGCCGCGAAAAAAACACCGCCAGCGGACGGTATGCCGTCAGCGGAAGGCTTCCAAACAGGCGGACGGCGATGCCGATGGTGACATCAATGCTGAACTGCTGAATCCGCTTCCGCAGGCTGTCGCGCTTTTGGGAGGTGCTGTCCATGGAGGGGCTTGGAGACATGGGCAGAGCTATTCAAGATAGAGCTGAGCGCCGGCGGTGATGGGCGGCAGCCGGTCCTTGGCGGCGGCCAGATCCTCCACGTCCACGAAGGAGCGTGGAGAGAGCTCCACGATGGCATCGGGGCTGCCGTCGGCTTTTTGGGGGAAGGGGATGCCTGCCAGCTGGCACCACCTTTGGGTTCGGTGGAGCAGGGCGTCGCGGGAGCTTTCGGGCGAGTCGTTGCCTTCTTTGTTCTTGACGGGGGCGAACTGCTCGGCGCGGTCACCCTCCAGAACCAATGGATTGCGGGCGAAGGGCAGAGCGTCAAAGATGAACAGCTCCAGTTTGATGGCGTTGGGGGCCTCTGGAGTGACCTGTGCGCCGTCCAAGGTGATGTGGGGGACCTTTTTGTTGGCGCGGTGGGGTTGCAGGGAGGCGGAGTCGGCTCCTGTCATGCGGCGGATGAAGGCTGTGCTCAACACGTGGATGGCGGGGCTGCCGGCCCGATAGCGGAGACGGCCATCGGCCTCCTGCTGATAGAGGAGGGAGTCGGGCATGTCGCTGTATTCCACGATGGTCAGATGGCCGTCCAGCATGCAGAAATGCCCCAGTTTCTCCTTGGGGTCCCGCTTGATGAGGGCTCGGGAGCTCATGTCGGAGCCGGAGAGGTCGTGCATTCCGATGAAGAGGGGGTCGCATTCGATGGTCAGCGGGTTGTCCACCTGCCAGTAGGTCAGGGTGGTGATGCCGCGGGCTTCCATGTCGTCCAACGCGCCGGAATCCTTGAGGGCGGCGAAGCTGCCGCCGTGGCCATTAGGGGAAAGGACGAGGGAGGAGGGGCTTTCCAGAAGGGCCTTGCCGTCCAGTCCGAAGGCGGGGAAATTGGCCTGCGCGAAGAAGCGGACGTTGGCGGGATTCAGCCCGAAATAGCCATGGGTTTGGAAGAACTCGCGGGTGGCGGCGTCGGTGACATGGCTGGTCATGATGTACCAAGGGATGGTGGTGCCGTACTTTTCCTGAAGACGGAGCAACCCTTCCGCGAAGATCTGGAACAGGCTCTTGTGACGGAGCGGCGTCAGCGGGAACGTGCCCTTGGGGGCCGAGAAGCCCAGGCGGGTCCCCTGTCCGCCGGCGACGGTGAAAGCGGCGACTTTGCCCGTACGAAGCATCTCTAAACCTCTGGCAATGCTGGCTTTATGAAATTCTTCCTGTTTTGGGGTCTCGGGATGCAGAGGCTGATAGGGGGCGGGGACCAGCCGGTCGAAGGGGATGCCGGCGGCTTCCGATGCGGCGGGGTCCAGCAGCTTCTTCGCCCACGCCGTGACCTTTGGCCAGTCCACGGCCTGGATTTGGGTGGCGAGCCGCTCCTTTTCCGCGGCGATCAGGCTGTCCCAAAAATGCAGCAGATGGGTTTGGCCGCAGGGTTCGAGAAGGGAGAGAAGATGGCGTTTGATTTCGTCTGACATATTGGCTTCCTATGGAATAAGTCCTGGCCCGTCAATGGGCGTTTGGCGATTGATGAGTTATATTGAATATGGAAATAATGACTGGACGGGATTCGCCGCGAGTCGTCGGCAAGGGAAGGCTCCTTTTGCGTCTCGCCACGGATTTGGGATTCTTGACATATTACATATATATATAACATAATCTGATTCTGCCAGATTCGCCACAGCGAAAGTGGAAACAGAGGAAAGAAAGCATGAAAAAACAGGAAGAGGCCATTGCCGCCTATGAGCGGGAGATGGTGAAAATCCGCCGGATGGTGGAGGAATGTCTTGAAGAGGAGTTCGCAAGGGATGGGGTATGGATGCCGCCTCATCTGCAGGAGACCGCCATGTGCTATCTTCGGCATTTGGGTAAGTGTCTGCGGCCAGGGCTGTTGCTGCTAGGATGCCGAGTCGCCGGCGGAAATTGGGAGGCCATGGTGCCGGCGGCGTGCGCGATGGAGATGTTCCACACCTGGACCCTGATTCACGATGACGTCATCGACCATGACTCGCTCCGCCGAAACCAGCCCACCGCCCATCGTGTTGGCTATCATCTTGGCCAGCAGGACTTTGCGCTCTCCGATGCGGCGGCGACGGACTACGGCCTGAGTTTGGCGATTTTGGGTGGAGACCTTTTGCAGGCGCGAGCCGTCCGCAAGATGACGAGCCTTGAAGGTCCTGCGCCAGAGCTGGTTCTGGAGTTGGTCAAAGAGATGACAGGTTCCCTCACACCCGCATTGCTGGCGGGTGAACAGCGGGACATCGAGTTGAGTCATCTCCCTTTCGAGAAGCTGGAGCGGACAGATGTGATTCGAATGATGGAGGGGAAAACCGGCGCCCTGCTGGACCTGAGCCTGACCGCCGGCGTGGCCTTGGCGGAAGGACGTATGCCATTGGGGGAAAGGAGATTACAACTTCGTGAATTCGCCATGGCCTGCGGCATCGCCTTTCAGCTGCAGGATGATATCCTCGGAATCTACGGCGATGAGCGGAAACTGGGCAAACCCATTGGATCGGACGTTCGGGAGGGCAAGCGCACCCTGCTGGCCATTATGGCTTTGGAAAACGCCTCCCGTGAGGAGCGGCAGGAGCTGCTGGCGCTCTTGGGCAACCCAATGGCCGGAGAGCGCGAAGTGGAGCGCGTCCGCGCCATCATGCGGAAGACCGGAGCCCTCGACCATGTGCAGGCGGAGGCCGACCGCTATGTCTCCCGTGCCCTGGAGCTTCTGCCGCAGCTCTTCCCCCATGCGGCGGAGTTGGAGCTGCTCGTGGGATGGACCCTCAGCATGACTCGTCGAAATCGCTGACGCCGCGGCCAACGACGACAATGGCCGCTTCAATTGGACCGATTTTCCAAAACATGACGTTTTTTTGCTATAAAAGTCGAAAAAATGACAAAATTTGCATGTTGTTAGTTTGACGAAGGCAAAAGAAGGTGTAATGTATTTTCATGCTCAATGAGGCGCGGTAGCCAAGTGGTAAGGCAGAGGTCTGCAAAACCTTTATTCACCGGTCCGAATCCGGTCCGTGCCTCCATTTTTTTTATTAGGGAAAGCATCGTGTGGAGCGATGAGAAGCGATGCCTTTCCCGTTGTGAGGATTCCGCCGTACATGGCAAAGAAGTTCATCAACGACATTGACGATGATTCCAATGAAGTGCTGGACAAGAAGTCCAAGCGCAAATTGGCGAAGGCGAGCAGAACCAAAGAGCAACAGCAGCGTCAGCAAGGTGATGCCGGAAGTGACACGATGAGCCAGGTGGCGTTGCTTTGTCAGGAGAATAGCTGGCGCAAGGCTGTTCAGCTCTGTCGTGCCGCTCGTGCCAAGGCCGAGGCGGAGGGGAAGGACTGCACCATGTTTGAGATGGTGCTTCAGAAATTGGAGCGGTCGTTGCGTCGTCAAATGGCCGCATCATTCGTGTCGGCTTCGCAAGCCATGTTGAAGAAGGAGTACCTCCTGGATGTTGGGCAACAATGAAAAAATCCAGGGTGTGAATCTGGCGGACGTCTTTGGGCGGATGCTGGGTGAAATCCCGTGGACAAGTCTGAAGAACTATGTATTTGCAAGTGCGCCGCTTATGAAGCTGTGCACGATGGGTGGCCATCGCCTTGAACCCCAGAAGCGGGATCGGATCGAGAAGCTGATTCAGCGGGAAGCCCAGAAGCCGAACATGGCTGAGCAGATGAACAACGGCGTGTTTGCGTGTTGGTATCCTGTTCATACTGAATTACATACGAATTTAGAGGACTATTTCCACTCCACGGAGTACAAGGAATATCGGGAGTCCAAGGGCCTGGGGGAGGACGAATATGTGCTTCCCGATGAGAAGTTCGAGGCCTTCTTCAAGGTGGAGGATTTGCCTAAATGGCGTATCCTCCTCTGCTTCAGTCCTTTGAAGTTCACGGCGGAGCAGGCGGCCAAAATCTTGGACGACAATAGCGGAAACGTGGATTTGGTGGAGCGCCTGAAGGGCGCCGAGACGGAGCGGGACGAGCTGTCCAAAAAGAACGCCCAGCTGAACGGTGAATTGGAGCGGCTGCGCAATCGCCAGAACGAGATGACAAACGAGATTCAGGAGCTGAAGAAGCTCAATCGCCAGTTGCGTGCGGATAATGACTCCCGTCAGGAAAAACAGGACAGCCTTTTGGCGGAGTTGCGTCGGGCCAATGCCCAACTGACCAAATTCGACTCCCAGAAGCAGGACGAGCAGGTCGCCCTTAAGGAGGAGATGCAGCGGACGCGGAATCGGATGCAGAGCGACATTGACCGTCTGGGCAAGGAGCTTGCCAGCTGGCAGTCCCGCTATGAAGAGCAGCGTCAGGCCAATCGCTCTCTGGGCGAACAGACCGCCGAGGCGGGCCGCAAGGTGGAGCAGATCCGCAAGGAGAAGGAAGGAGTCGAGAAGCGCAATGGCGAACTGGAGAAATTCGCGGACTTGCTGCTGTCCCGCATTGACTGGGCCCGCGTGGGCACGGCCATGAAAATGACCCCCACTGTTCGCCGCAATTTCAACAGCATGATCAAGCGGCTCAACTATGAGGAGGACCGCTCTTTGAAGATCGAAGGCACCCTGCCGGACTTCTGGAGCACCTTGCAGAAGAGCGAAAACGCGCTGATCGACGGCATCGTGAAGAGCGAGTCCCAAGAGATGATGAATGGCTCCGCCGATGACTATTGGGAAGGGTTGAAGGAATTGTTCCCTGATGTCATCATGACCCTTGAGGCCCGCATCGCCATGCTGAACATCCTACAGGAGATCTTCTATCAGACGTTCAGCGACGAAAGTCTGGAGGAGCCGCTTCTGGTCAGCGGCAAGCCGAAGGCGAAGGCGGCGAAAGAATAGTTTTTGAGGGGACGGAAGCGGTTTCTTCGGAAAATGCGAGGTCCCTGCTTGACTAATTGAAAAACAGAGATACGTTAAGATTGCTTTTGAGGGCGGCTAGCTCAGTTTGGTTAGAGCGCTACCTTGACACGGTAGAGGTCACAGATTCGAGTTCTGTGTCGCCCACCATCTTCTTCGGAGGCGTGGCCACGCTTCCATGACATAGGCCTTTCATGGGCGGCTAGCTCAGTTTGGTTAGAGCGCTACCTTGACACGGTAGAGGTCACAGATTCGA